>CAZKKI010000060.1:0-21402 GCA_964553325.1 uncultured Melioribacteraceae bacterium
AAACATGGGATAATAGTATAAGTCAATCCGAGCAATTAGAAAACAAAGTGAACAGAAATCCAATGATTACGGATTTCGGTTGTTCTACAGGTAAGTATGCCGAACCGGATGTTGTGTCTTTCTCGGAGAAATTTACTGTAAAAGGAAACGGACAAGCTATTTCGTATATCGGTAACTCATCGTTGGGTTTTCTTTCAACTGCCACTACTTTTCCTCAGATATTTTATAAAAAGTTTTTACAAGATTCGATTTATAATATCGGGGATGCCCACAGGCTTTCTAAAGTAGACCTCATAAATAATTATGGAAATACGGAAGTAAATAATTTGTTTGTACTCACAAACGAACTTGTTGGTGATCCGATTGTCAGTTTACAATTGCCGCCTAAGCCGAATTTTGTTTTGGAAAATTCTTTCATAAAATTAAAACCGGATTTTCCCAGTGATGTTGAGGATAGTGTAGAGATAATTATTCGGTATTATAACTACGGTTTGGTACCCGATGATTCTTTGATAGTTTCAATAGAACAAACATATCAAAACAATATAGTAAATCAATGGGAAATAAAAAGACAAATTCCGAATTTTGAAGACTCTTTTAAGATTAAATTGGGAGTGAAAAATAAAGCAGGGCGTCATGTCTTACATATATTTCTTGATTCAAATGAACAAATCGATGAAATTTATGAAGATGATAATAGCATTGCTTTTGAATTCAACGTGCTCTCCGGGTCTATTAAGTTTAATACACAATATTTAGTTGAGAATGAAATCTCAAACGAAATAAAAATACTTAACCCGGTTAAAAATCCCTTTACGGATATGTTTGATATTGAGATAAGTACTTCGGCAGATTTTATAAATAAAGAATCTCAACAGATTAAGTTCGGTACATTGTATAGTACATATGATATTCCGTCTAATTACAAAAATAAAAGAATCTGGTTACGAGCAAAACTTTCCAATTCTGATGAATTTAGTAAAACAATTTCAGTTTTCAACGGGCTTAATAACGGTTTTATACTCAATGATAGTATAAGTTTTGCAAATTCTTCTCGTTCTTTGGTTCGTTTGGAAAATCAGAAAGTAATTTTAGATTCCAACAATATTAAATTGGAAGTTATATCTGCAGGATTCAACGATGGGAATGCAGCCGTAATTTCAAAAAATTCTCAGAACGTTATTCCGGACAATACTTTGAGGGGACATTATGTTTCAGTTTTTAGGGATTCTACGTACGATTATGTTGAAACAAAATTATTTGACTTACTTGCCGGGGGAACTGCCAAAGCTACGGAATATTTAAATTTTTTGGATACTTTATCTTCGGACTATATTGTTTGTTTCGCTGTTAAAGATGAAGGAGCAATCAATTTAACTGATGAATTAAAATCCAAGATTAAAGAATTTGGTAGTATTTTTATTGATAGTCTTGTTTTTCGCGGTTCTTGGGCAATGATAGGCAAGAAAGGAGCTGTCCCGGGCTCGGTTCCCGAAGCATTTTCAAACCCGTTTGGCGGTAGGGTGAAAGTAGATACTATCATTCAGGATATACATAGATTTGGCTCTCTCCTTACCTCGCTCATCGGGCCGGCAACGCATTGGAAAAAACTTATCGTGTCCGATTCTCTTCCGGCTAATAGTCGGATAGATTACAGGATTTTAGGGCTAAAAACGGATTCGGAATATGATACGCTTAATTACGTAACGATTTCAAATGGTGAAGGTGACCTCTCTTTTTTGAATTCCCTTAATTATAATTACGTAAAAGTTTTGGCGGAATTCAAAGCTTCGGCGGATGCGGTTTCACCGATATTAAAATCCCTAGGCGTATCATACACGGGTGTGCCTGAACTTGGGACTAATTATCAAGTTGTTTCGATCGATAAGGATTCGGTTGAACAAGGAGAAAACGTAAACCTTTCGTTTTATGTTTATAACGTAGGAGAATCATCGGCCGACAGCTTCAAGGTTAAAGTGAATCTTGTCCGACCCGATAACTCTAGTGAACAGATTTTTGAAACAATGGTAGATTCACTGGGTTCCGAAAAACGAATGAAGTTCGATGTTGTTTTTAATACGGTTAATTACAGCGGTCCAGGACAATTTAATATCAGTATAGATACCGATGATAAAGTAATGGAGTTATTCGAGGATAATAACTTCTATTCAATTCCGTTTTATGTTAAAGGTGATACAACCAAACCTTCGTTAAGCATTACCTTCGACGGTGAAGACATTTTCGAA
This sequence comes from uncultured Melioribacteraceae bacterium, assembly GCA_964553325.1. Taxonomy (GTDB): domain Bacteria; phylum Bacteroidota; class Ignavibacteria; order Ignavibacteriales; family Melioribacteraceae; genus BMS3ABIN04. Next base: position 2,247 of record CAZKKI010000060.1, read on the forward strand.
GGGGAATATATCTCCGCAACCCCTCACATTAAAATAGAACTCAGCGATCCCTCTTTGGTCCCGATTAACGATACCTCGGCAATTACCGTTTTTCTTAATGATGAACCGGTTTATTATTCTGAAAATCAAAATATTTTAAGTATAACATTTTCAAATTCAAATCCCAAAGCTGTTGTTAATTATACTCCGACTTTAGAAGACGGTGAATACACGTTAACCGTTTTCGGAAAAGATGCTTCGGGTAATATTGCCGATTCCGCCGGTGTTTCGAAGTCGTTTGTCGTCGATAACGAAGCGAAAATGCTGAATCTTTACAATTATCCCAATCCTTTTTCTTCGGATACGTATTTTACTTTTAAATTAACTCAGATACCCGACGAAATTAATATAAAAGTCTATACTATTGCCGGAAGATTAGTAAAAGAAATACGGTTGGCGGGTGAAGAACTGAATTACGATTTTAACAGAATATATTGGGACGGAAGAGACGAAGACGGTGATTTATTAGCCAATGGTGTTTATATTTACAAAGTGATTATGTACGCACAAGGTAAAACCCAAGAAGTAACACAAAAACTTGCTATTGTAAGATAACTAACTAAAATTGAGGATAAAATGAAAACAAAAATTTCGGTTCTTGTTTTATTGTTTTTCGGATTGTCGATTTTTACGAAAGCTCAATTCAGAAGACTGAATCCTTACGAAGGATATTTCGGCGGCGGATTCGGTGTGACCTGGATTGACGATAAACCTCATTATACATTCCACCTTTTCCCCGAATTCGCTTTTGCTAATTTCGGAGTCGGATTGGATTTGAATCTTGAATTTGACGCTAACGGCCAAATCCGCACGGAAAATTTTAACGAGTTTTCGGATTACCTCAGCATTATCAGATATGTTCGATATGGTTTGAAGGGCGATCCGTTTTATGCACGTTTGGGCGCACTCGATTATGCCACTCTTGGGCACGGTAGTTTAATGTATTTATATAATAACAGTCCCAGTTACGATACCCGTAAAATCGGGATGGAACTGGACATGGATTTGGGATTCGGCGGATTCGAAGGTGTTTATTCCAGTTTCGGAGAAGAAGGCGTTGTCGGCTTTCGCGGTTTTGTTCGACCCCTTCAATTTACCGAAGCGGCCGATATTCCGATAATCGGCAATTTTGAAATCGGTGCAACATATATTACCGATTTTAATCCTTATGCCGGAGTTACAAGCGGAAGCATAGATCCGTCGACAAATGAATTCAAACCTTCTCGGGATTTCGGTGCTGTTCAAGCGTATGGATTCGATTTGGGATTGCCAATAATAAAATCATCTTTAGCACGATTGGATTTGTATTTTGATTATGCAAAAATTGTTGACTTCGGAGAAGGACAAACCGTTGGTGCATTGTTACGTTTGAACGGACTGGGTTTGGTTAATCTTCAAGCCAAATTGGAAAGAAGGTTAAACGGCGATCATTATTTACCCGCATACTTTAATTCGTTTTATGAAATCGAAAGATTTAAATTTGACGAAACAACCGGAACGGTTACAAGTAAAGTGCAAGAACTTGAAACATTAACTTCCGTCGGTAACGGTTTTTACGGAGAACTTCTTGTTAGGGTTCTTGGTACTTTCGATATTTTGGGCTCGTATCAGAGATTGGACGAACATCCCAAAAGCGGGATCCTGCATTTGGAAACGGATATTTCCCCCGAAGGATTCCCGTACGTTGCGCGCGCCGGATACGACAAAATAAATATTCAAGATGAGACCGATATTTTTACTTTGGACGACCGTTCGTATTTGTTTGCCGAACTGGGATACAAACCGATGCCTTATTTATTGGTTTCGGTTGTTTACCATTGGACTTTTACGCCTGTAAGGGATGAAAGCGATAACGTAATAGATTTCGAGCCGCAAAAGAAAATCGAACCGCGCGTTTCTTTCGTTTATCCGTTCGATATGTAATGGTAAAAATTGTACTTTTGAAAGCCCGGCTATTTACGGTCGGGCTTTTTTTATTCCATAATTTGATGTAAAAATTTTCCGAGTTCATCAACCGAATGAAAAATATAATCGCTTTGCATTTTTAACACCTCGTCTTTTGCATAACTATCCCAAACAACCGAAGCGATTTTAACGCCAGCTTCGTGTGAAGCTTTAATGTCCGATGGTGCGTCTCCTATCATTAGAACTTTTTCCGGTGGCAAATTAAATTTTTCCAAAATCATTTTTATTCCTTCCGCCGAAGGTTTATGATTTTTTACGTCGTCTCCCGTAACAATCAAGTCGAAGTAATCGATAATACCCAACTGCTTTAAAGTAATCGTTGTGGTTTTTCTTCCTTTACCAGTAAAAACGGCAAGCGGTAGATTTTTGTTTTTAATCATTTCGAGTATTTCTTTTATACCGGGAAAGAGTTCCGCCATTTCGTTATGCTTTGTTTCGTAAAATTCATAATAATCCTTCCGGGCGTTTTCATAATTGTCTCCGAACCACTCTTTGAGAATAACATCTTCGGGCGGACCGAACAAAGCGATTACTTCCTCGTCCGTTAAAGTTTTGCCCAAATATTTTTTTGTCACATGATTGAAAGCTGCGAATATTAGTTTGTTCGTGGAAGTAAGGGTTCCGTCGATATCGAAAATAAATCCTTCGAATTTACTCATTGTTTAAGCTTATAGTTTTTAAGTTATTGTAAATGTCGAAAACGATAAAACTATTGTTTTCAAATCCTTTTATGAAATTAATTGCTTTTAATCGGGTGTAATAACTTTTCAAGGTTTTTTCGCCGATTAATTTATGGAAATTACCGTTCTTGTCTCCGAAAAAGATATTTCCTTCTTGTAAAACCATATTGCTGGTTAATCCGAAGTTGCTTTCCTTTACTTCGATGTTTTTAAGAATTTTACCGCTTCTTGCGGAAACGATTTTGATGTTACGGTTGTTTGGAACAACAATGTTGCGAACTTGATCAAAACCGATGTTGCTTGAAATTCCTGCTTTTGTTTTCCATATTCGTTTTCCAATCAACAAATCGATTTTGTATAGGTTTCCGTTCGACAAAGTAAAATATATTTCTTTACCGTTTGAAATTATATTGGAACTTAAAATTCCGGGCTCCCGTTTATCTTTCCATTTCCAAATTGTCCAACCTGTTGAAGGAGCTATGTTGTAAAATGTTCCGTCCGAATCGAAGAATACGATTTTGTTTTGCACGGTAATTAATTCTTTGTCGGGCAATAATTTGCAATCTTCGTTTATCCATAATTCTTCGAAAGTGGGCACGGTATAAGCATAGATATTTCCGGTTGCCGTTGCAAAGGCTATAGCGTGAATTTTACCGGTATGCGTTTCGAACATAAGTTCTTTATCGCCAGTGTATGTAAAAAGAGTGGGTCCGGCAACAATCGGATCGTCGATACCAATCGACTCAAGTTGTTCCCCGTCTTTTTTATCAAGAATAAAAACATCGCCTTCAAGAGTGGAACAAATCAAATAATCATTTAGAATAACCGGTTTCGAAATAATTGTTCCCGCCGCATCATATTCCCACAATTGTTTACCGGTTGAATCAACGGATTTAATAATTCCTTCGGAGCCGGTTAAGTAATAAACCCCGTTGTCCGAAACCGGTCGGGTGAGCGTAAATAAATTGTTGTCGGTTTCCGTTAAGAAACGAATATTTTCTTTTTTTACAGAAGTAACTTTCTTGTTTTGTTTCTTCCATTTTGTAAGTGGAATAATTTTCTTAGAGATTTTCTTTTTTGAAATATCCGTTAAAACGGCTTTACCGTTCCGTAATAAAACCGATGTTATCCGCGTTTTCCCGACTTTCGTTTTCAATTTTTCTATTGAAAGAAAATAAACATTATCCGGCAGCAGCGTATCCGGTAAGCCGGTTAGGAAATTTTGTGTTTCTGCAATTGATGTGGCGCTCGTGATGAAATACAAATTTGTTTTCTCTTTTACGTTGCTTAAAGTTTCAATAGTCCAATGTTTATCTTCAGGCAGAAAACCGTATACGCCGTATTTATCGTTTAGTTTATTGTTTATGCCGATAATAAGTGTATTGTTATTTTCGATGGCAAATCTTCTTTGAAGTTCAAATTCGTCGTTTTTATACGATTCAATTAAAAGATTGCGGTAAGAAATATCCGGGAAAACAATAAGCGGAACCGTATCGGGTAAAGCCATAATCAAAGTTTCGTACGGACTTTTTTCCGGTACGCGGGAGATTAAAACAAATTCCGCTTTATGCTTTGTAAAGTTAAATCCGGTTTTGGCGAAATTGCTTTCCAACCATAAAAATTCCGTATTTTGTGAAAGTACGGTTTCGCAAAATAAGATTAACAGAATCGATAAAATTAATTTTTTCATAGTGTTAACCGAAAAAATGATTTTCAATATACGGAAATCATAATTCGTAGAAAATTGATATTGCTTAAATCAATATTTATATTTCGGGGCTAATAATTTATTAAACGAATGAAAAATATAAGAAATTTCAGCATAATAGCTCACATCGATCACGGAAAATCTACAATTGCCGATATGCTTCTCGAAAAAACCGGAACAATAACCGAACGGGAAGCAAAATCACAATTGTTGGATGATATGGATTTGGAGCGTGAACGCGGGATTACAATAAAATCGCATGCTATCAAAATGCATTACACCGCTAAAGACGGTGAGAAGTATGATTTGAATTTAATCGATACACCCGGACATGTTGATTTTTCTTATGAAGTTTCTCGTTCCCTTGCCGCATGTGAAGGCGCACTACTCGTAGTTGATGCAGCTCAAGGTGTGGAGGCTCAAACAATCAGCAATGTTTACTTGGCAATTGAAGCCGGTTTGGAGATAATACCCGTAATTAACAAAATCGACTTGCCGAGTGCAATGATTGATACCGTTAAATCACAGATTATCGACTTGCTTGGTTGCAGCGAAGACGAAATAATTTTGGCAAGTGCTAAACAGCGCATCGGATACGAAGAAATTCTCGAAGCGATAATTGAAAGGATTCCGCCCCCGGAAGGTGACGATTCGAAACCGTTACAAGCGCTTATTTTCGATTCCGTGTTCGATTCTTATCGTGGAGCCATTGCATACATTCGTATTTTTAACGGGGTGTTAAGAACAAAAGACCAAATCAAATTTTTTGCGAATCAAAATGTTTATATGGCAGAGGAAATCGGAATTCTCGGGCTGCGTAAAATTAAAACGGAGGAACTTCGTGCGGGCGATGTAGGATATGTTATTGCCGGAATTAAAGACGTTAAAGAAACGCGAGTGGGCGATACGATTACGCATGCGAAAAACGGTGCTTCCGAACCTTTGCCGGGTTACAAAGAAATCAAGCCGATGGTTTACAGCGGCTTATATCCATCGAACTCGGAAGATTATGAAAGTTTACGCGATGCAATAGAAAAATTACAGTTGAACGATTCGGCATTGGTTTTTGTGCCCGAAACATCCGCCGCACTTGGCTTCGGTTTTCGTTGCGGATTTTTGGGAATGCTTCACATGGAAATTGTACAAGAGCGGTTGGAAAGGGAATACAATCAAAATATTGTTACAACATTACCGAACGTTGAATATTACGTGTATAAAAAAGACGGAGAAAAAGTAGTTGTTGATAATCCCGCAGAAATGCCCGAGGTCGGTGAAATTGAAAGAATTGAAGAACCGTTTGTAAAAGCGCAAATAGTTGTGCCGAGCGAATATCTCGGGAGCATTATGAAATTGGCAATGGACAAACGCGGAGTATATAAAAACACTACCTATCTCGATCCTACAAGAGCCGACGTTCAATACGAATTCCCGCTCTCAGAAATAATTTTCGATTTTTACGATAAATTGAAATCCATTTCACGGGGTTACGCTTCGTTCGATTATGAATTTATCGGATACAAACCGTCCGATTTGGTGAAATTGGATATTATGCTTAACGGGGAAAAGGTCGATGCACTTTCGATTATTGTTCATAAAACCAAAGCATATGATTGGGGAAGAAAAGTTACCTCGAAGCTTAAGGAGCTTATCCCGCGGCAAATGTTCGAAATTGCGGTTCAAGCGGCAATCGGGAATAAAGTGATTGCCCGGACAAACATCAAAGCGTTAAGAAAAAACGTGTTGGCTAAATGTTACGGGGGCGATATTACGAGAAAAAGAAAATTGTTGGAAAAACAAAAAGAAGGCAAAAAGCGTATGAAGCAAGTCGGCAACGTGGAAATTCCGCAAGAAGCCTTTCTCGCCGTGCTGCAAATTGAGGATTAAAAATAAAACTTTTTTGGAAATAGAAAGTATAACGATATAACAAAAAAATATACACGACACTAAAACAGAGATAAAAAATTTATGGCATCGGAAAAAACAAAAACCAAGAAAAAGAGCGTAGCCAAAACTCCGGTTCAAAAGTTTTTGGAATTTTTGAAAAATTTATTCTTTGCGGCAATTGCAGCGTTATTAATAAAAACATTTTTAATCGAAACTTCAAGGGTTCCCACCGGCTCGATGGAAAAAACCATTTTGGTGGGCGATTTTCTATTTGTGAATAAATTTATTTACGGTTCGTCTTCTCCTCGGAATATTCCTTTTACGAATATAGCACTTCCGTATTTTCAATTACCGGCAATTCGCGAGCCGGAAAGAGGCGATATTGTTGTATTTGAATATCCCGGAGGAAGGGATGTGATCAAACCGAAAGAAATAAGTAACTACGTGAAACGATGCATTGCGATTCCGGGCGATACTTTGGAAATAATAAATAAAGTGGTTTTCATCAACGGGAAACGTGCACCCATTCCCCCGCACATTCAATATCTCGACCCCATTATAACTCCCAAAGGTGTTTCACGTATGGATATTTTCCCGAAAGGCAGCGGATGGAACGAGGATAATTACGGTCCGCTTGTAATTCCGAAAAAAGGAGACGTTGTAAAACTTACGCCGGAAAACATAGAAATTTACAGAACTTTAATTAACAGAACATACGGCAAAAAAGTTGTTGAAGTTAAAAACGGTAAGGTTTACATCGAAGGCAAACCGGTCGATACATACACAATACCTCAAGATTATTATTTTATGATGGGTGATAACCGGGACGATAGTGCCGACAGCAGATTTTGGGGATTTGTACCGAGAGAAAAAATTGTCGGTCAGGCTTTTATGATTTATTGGTCGTGGAATCCGAATATTCCTTTTTCCGACTTTTTCAGATTACTCGGTTCGGTTAGGATAAACAGGATTGCAAAATTAGTGTATTAATTTTTACTTTCCTTATTTTGAAGTTTTCCCGTAAATTTACTTCCGAATAAATTCCGGAGATTTATGCGCGGCTTAATTATTGGTTTTTTGTTTTTATTGTTGAGTGCCTCCGGCATTCAATCCCAAACGAAATATTTGATTTTTTTTGCCGATAAGGGATTCGAAATTCATAACGGACTGTTAAAGACCGTTGAATTAAAAAAAATTGCCGAAAAACATCTTTCGCGTAAAGCAATTGAGAGAAGGATTAAAACTTTAGGCGAAGATAATTTATTCGCTTATGACGACCTACCCCTTTCCGAAAAATATATTAACGCAGTTCGTGGTAAAGGAATTAAGATAATAAACAAACTGAAATGGTTTAATGCAGTAAGCGCTTATCTCACCGAAAAACAATATCGGGAAATTAAGAATTTGCCATTCGTAAAGGAAATTAAACCTGTTCGGAAATTTAAAATCCGGAAAGGAGTTAAAGAAAATATAAAATCGGAAAAGATTCCGGAATTTCTAAAAATTAAAACCGAAGAATTTATTTACGATTACGGTCCTTCGTTCGAGCAATATGAACTTTCGCAAATTCCTCAAGTTCACAAGTTGGGAATTAACGGCAACGGGGTTACAATAGGTATTTTGGATAACGGTTTCAGGTGGAAAGTTCATCCGTCCACGATGAATGCAAATGTAATTGCCGAATATGATTTTATCTTTCAAGATTCTGTTACTGCGAACGAACCCGGAGATGTTTCCAGTCAAGATGCACACGGTACTCGGGTTTTTTCTATCGTTGGTGGTTTCGACGAAGGAAAAATAGTGGGACCCGCTTTCGGTGCGTCGTTTCTGCTTGCAAAAACCGAAGACAACAGAAGCGAAACCCACGTTGAAGAAGACAATTATGCCGCAGCGCTTGAATGGATGGATTCGATTGGTGTTGACATTACAACGTCGTCGCTTGGTTACAGCGAATTTGATGACTCCGTTGCATCATACACTTATGCGGACATGGACGGGAAAACAACAATTGTTACAAAGGCGGCGGAAAAAGCTTTCGCAAAAGGCATTTTAACAATTACATCTGCGGGTAACGAAGGAAATAAAAAATGGCGTTACATTACCGCTCCGGCCGACGGAATAAATACGTTAGCAATAGGGGCGGTGGACGCGAACGGTAACATTGCATCGTTCAGCTCGCGCGGACCAAGCTTCGACGGAAGAATCAAACCCGATTTGGTTGCACGAGGTGTATTTGTGTACAGCGCTTCGGTTACGAGTAATTCATATAATTCAGCTTCCGGAACTTCGATGTCGGCTCCAATTGCCGCCGGTGTTGCCGGACTTTTACTTTCGGCTTATCCCGAGTTGAATAACCGGCAGTTAAGGCATATTTTGTTGGAAACTGCCGATAGCTCTCATAATCCCGATAATAACCGCGGGTACGGATTGATTTCGGCTGCAAAGGCAATTTCTTTTCCCAATATTGTGAAAATTAACGGGCAATATGTTTTGCGCAAAGCGTTTGTTGATTCGTTCAAAATAAAACCCGAATCCGTTACATTTGTCTATCGGCCGAAAGACTCCGATATGATAATCCCCGTGCAAATGATTAAGAACGGCTTTTATTACCAAACGGCGAATGTTAACAGTTTTAACGGGGAAATGAATTTTTGGTTCGAGTTTGAAGATAGCTCGGGTGTAAAACATACGGATCCGGTTACCGGTAATTATTTTTGGAAAAGCGGGTATGAGAATGTTTATAAAAACTTAACATTCGTAAACGAACCTGCGATTCCTGTGGATTTTAAACTTTTCCAAAATTATCCCAATCCTTTTAATTCGTTTACCGTAATCCGTTATGCAATACCTTCGGTTGAAGGGGAGGGAATAAATGTAAAATTGACGGTGTACGATATTTTGGGAAGGGAAATAAAAACACTAGTGAATAAAGATCAAGCACCCGGCGAGTACGAAATTTTGTTCGATGCCGCAAACTTGAGTAGTGGGGTTTATTTTTATCGTTTTCAAACCGCTGGTTTTACAGTAACCAAAAAAATGCTTTTACTGAAATGAAAAAACTGTGGCAAGTTATTATGAAAAACGACACCGTTAAGTGCCGCTTTCAAAGTTGTTAACTGAATTTTATCTTATTTACCACCCCTTAAAGTTTCCGCATATTTTTCAGCAACTTCTTGAACCGAACGGCTTGAAATTAAATTATAAATCCGATTTCTTAATTCCGTCCATTCTTCATGTAAAGGACAAGGGTATTCGTCCGAGCATTCTTTAAGTCCGGTAACGCACTTCAAATTAATAACGGGTCCTTCAACTCTTTCAACAATTTCGAGGATGGAGCTTTTCTTTGCCAGATTTGTAATCTTAAATCCGCCGCCTCTTCCTTTGTAAGAATCAACGTAACCGAACTTTGCCATCCTTTGTAAAATTTTAGCAAGATAATGAGAGGGAATATCTTCTTTTTCTGCGATATCCGAAGACATTACCAAAGTACCTTTTGGTTGCCTGGCAAGAAACAAAATAGCCCTAATAGCATATTCTCCGGTTTTCGTATAAATCATTGAATTTACCTCTATTTAATGAAACGAGAATTAAAATAGATTAATTGGAGTTTTTTATCTCTTATAAAATTAGGTAAATAAGTACTTTTTGTCAAGTTTTATAGGATTACGAGATATTCCTTTCGTTTTTTATTTTTAATTTATAACTTTGATTTCAATTAATAAGGATTTCCCATTGATTAGAAACGGTTCTGTTGTATGTTAAATTATGTATGGCTGGCACTTCTTGTTTTGGGAATCGGTCTTGCTATTACAACCGATATAGTTGATGAAAATACTAATAAATTCCGGAACGGCGATTCGCTTTATACTCAAATAGAATTTTCCGAAACTTTCGATAATAGCGAATCGAAAACCTACAAAGTAAACTTAATTATCGACCGGGACACGTTTAACAAATTTTACGATACAAACGAAAAAGGAACAATCACCCAGCCGGCAAAGCTTTCGTTTAATCCCGAAAATCAAAAGACAAGTTTGTTCCTCAATACGGATGATAATACACCCGCAATTTGGCGCGAAATGGCAAAGGTTACCGGAAAAGAAAACGATTTAACCGGGGAAGTGGAACTTTTAGGTTTTTCCGATTCGACAACCGCTCGGGCCGCAGTTGTGTTTGAAAAAATCGGGTTCGCCAAAATGAAAGCGGTAACAAAAGCCGCTTTGGATTACGCCGGGATTGCCGTGGATATTTCGCTCGGTTTAATCGGCATAATGGCGTTGTGGCTCGGTGTAATGAAAGTTGCCGAAGAAGCGGGATTAATTAAAATTATAGCAAATGCGGTCAGACCCGTTACTAAATTTCTGTTTCCCGATGTTCCGTCCGATCATCCGGCAATGGGCGCAATGATTATGAATATTTCCGCTAATATGCTCGGTTTGGGTAATGCCGCTACGCCGTTCGGTTTGAAGGCAATGGAAGAATTGGATAAACTGAATCCGAATAAAGGAACGGCGACTAATGCAATGTGTACGTTCTTAACCGTAAATACTGCGGGACTTACTTTAATACCGGCTACCGCAATTGCGGTGAGAGCGGCTGCGGGTAGCAGCGATCCGGCAATTATTATTGGAACTTCAATCTTCGGCGCTTCGTGCGCAACTATTACCGGAATTACGGCGGCAAAAATTTTGGAAAAATTTTCCATTGAAGGATTTAGTTTTATTCGATATTTCAAAGAGAATATTAAGAACATTTTAGTTGTGTTCGGGGTTTTTGCGGCATTGGCTTTTGCAATTTCCAGCGGAATTTTCTCATCCGTTTTCGGTTTTGTTACGCCCGATTTTTTCAAAAGTATTATCCAAATTATTTCCATTCTTGCGATTCCGATGTTAATCTTTGTTTTCATCGGATACGGCGCACTTAAAAAAGTAAAGGTGTACGAAAAATTTGTTGAAGGTGCAAAGGAAGGATTTGATGTGGCGGTCAGGATTATCCCTTATCTTGTTGCAATGCTGGTCGCAATCGGAATTTTCCGTGCGGGCGGGGCAATGGACTTTTTGGTTATGATACTCAAACCGTTTACGGATTTTATTGGCATGCCCGCAGAGGCTTTGCCTATGGCTATTATGCGTCCGCTTTCGGGCAGCGGTTCGCTCGGAATTATGGCTGAAATAATTAAAGTGCACGGCCCCGATTCCTTTTTGGGAATTTTAGTCTCAACGTTTTTCGGCAGTACGGAAACAACTTTTTATGTTTTGGCGGTCTATTTCGGCGCAGTAAATATTCGGCGTACAAGACACGCACTTGTTGCAGGTTTACTTGCCGATGCAGCGGGCATTCTCGGAGCTTTGTTTATCGTTAAACTTCTGTTCGGTTCATAGTTGCATTCCATAATAATAATAATAAATTAAGATGAAAGTTTTAATTACTAGAAAAATCCCTTCTGTTGCGGAAGAATTGTTAACAAAGCACGGCTTTGATGTAACTGTTTACAAAAAAAACAAACCCATTTCATCAGGCGAATTAATAAAACTCGGAAAAAACTCGGACGGTTTGTTAACGTTGTTGAGCGATAAAATCGATAAATCCGTAATAGATAAAATTCCGCACCTAAAAATAATTGCAAATTATGCCGTCGGGTTTAATAACATAGATGTTCAGTATGCAAAAACTAAAGGAATAATTGTTACCAATACACCGGATATTTTAACCGATGCGACGGCGGATATTGCAATGGGATTAATTCTTGCATGTTCCCGCAGATTTTGCGAAGCGGATAGTTTTATGCGCGAAGGTAAATTCAATGGTTGGAAACCCGATTTGTTTTTGGGCCCCGGCTTAAAAAATAAAACATTGGGAATTATCGGAGCAGGTAGAATCGGACAAGCGACGGCGTTAAGAGCTAAAGCTTTCGGGATGAAAATCATTTATTTCAGTCGCAGTAAAAAACCGGATTTTGAAAATGAACTTGGTGCCAAAAAAGTTTCCCTTTCCAAGTTGATGAGAACAGCCGATGTTATTTCTTTGCACGTTCCGCTTACACCCGATACATATCATCTTTTGGATAAAGAAAAATTAGATTTAATGAAACCGGAAGCAATTATTGTGAATACCGCACGGGGTGAAGTGATAGATGAAAAATATTTAATTAAACTCTTGCGAAAGAAAAAAATATTTGCCGCCGGTTTTGATGTTTACGAAGGGGAACCGGTTGTAAACGAATCTCTCTTTAAGCTTAAAAACGTTGTTCTGCTTCCGCACATAGGCAGTGCAACGATAGAAACGAGAAATAAAATGGCCGAATTGGCCGCCAAAAATATAATCAATGTTCTGAAAGGTAAAAATCCAATTACACCCGTAAATTTATAATAAAAATCGAGGAATAAGAGTTGACAAAAATCGTTACAAAGAAACTTAAGGAACTTCCGGCAACCGCAATTTGCGGTAACGATATTAGTTCTTCTTGTTTGTATGTTTCTGCATTATCAATTATTTACGCCGGACAATATGCGTGGTTGGCATTGTTGGTTGTTGCGGCAGTACTTTATTTGTTCAGAAAAATTTACGGTGAAGTTGTAGGTGCCCTGCCGTTAAACGGTGGCGCGTATAATGCTTTGCTGAATACAACAAGCAAATCAACCGCTTCTCTTGCTGCGGCTTTAACCTTGCTTTCGTATATGGCAACGGCGGTTATTTCCGCAAGCGAAGCCATGCATTATGTTCATGCACTGTGGCATGAGCTTCCAGTAATCATTGCAACGGTTGTTTTGCTTGCTTTTTTTATGGGATTAACGATTCTTGGCATCGGCGAATCTTCTAAATTCGCGGTAGCAATTTTTATTTTCCACTTGGTTTCGTTAACAACTTTGGCTCTCGTTTCAATATTATTTATCGTTAATCACGGATTGGATACATTGTTTGCTAATTATGAAATGCCCGTTGAAGGAGGAATTTTAACGGCTTTGTTCTTTGGTTTTTCGGCTGCAATGTTGGGAATATCTGGCTTTGAAAGCTCCGCCAACTTTGTGGAAGAACAAGCACCCGGGGTTTTCCCGAAAACTTTGAGAAATATGTGGATAGTTGTTAGTATTTTTAATCCTCTCATGGCTTTCCTTGCTTTGGCGATTATCAGAATTCAAGATGTTCATAATCACAAAGAAGCGTTGCTTTCTTACATGGGCGATATAGCCGGAGGCGGGTGGCTTTCAACCGTTATTTCCGTAGATGCCGCTTTAGTTTTAAGCGGTGCCGTTTTAACCTCGTATGTTGGCGTAAGCGGTTTGATTGAAAGAATGACGCTCGATAGGGTTATGCCTCAGTTCCTTCTGAAGAAAAACAAACGTGGAAGTTCTTACCGGATTATTATAATGTTCTTTTTGCTCAGCATTTCCGTTTTATTTATTACCGAAGGTCACCTCGGTGCGCTTGCTGGCGTTTATACGATTTCATTTTTATCCGTAATGATTCTTTTTGCGGTAGGTAATATTTTACTGAAAATCAAAAGATCTAAATTACCACGTCCCGAAAAAGCTTCGTGGATTGCAATCATGTTTGCAATTATTGCCGTTGCAACCGCTATTGTCGGAAACGCAATAATGAATCCGAAATATTTGATCGTCTTTTTTCAATATTTTATTCCTACTATGCTTGTCGTAATCGTTATGCTTAAAAGAATTTTAATATTAAAATTTCTTCTTTCGTTAATACGATATATTTTCGAACCGATAAGACGTTTCGTTTTAAATACCAATAAAAAAATATTGGAAACTATAAAGAAAATAAATTCGCAAGAGTTTGTGTTTTTTACAAAAGGTGATGATATTGCAACTTTAAACAAAGTTATGCTTTACATTAAGGAAAACGAACAAACAAATCGATTAAAAATAGTTACCGTATTGGGAAAAGGTGAAAAGATACCCGAAAGCTTTTTAACCGACCTGGATGTTTTAAATCGTGAATATCCTGAAATTGAAATAGAGTTTGTTACGTTGGAAGGAAAGTTCGGACCGAAGTTGGTACGCGAACTCTCGGAAAAATGGAAAATCCCGATTAACTTTATGTTTATCGGATCGCCCGGCGACCGGTTCCCATATAAACTTGAAGAATTAGGCGGTGTGAGGTTAATTATATAAACAACGGACATCGAGCGGAATTTTATTGCTTTGAAACCACTTAATATCTTTTTAGTTTTAAAATAAAAATTATAAAAAATTATATGCGTATAGGAATACCAAAAGAAACACTGTTCGAAGAGAAAAGGATTGCACTTGCACCGGCAGGTGTAGACGCTCTGGTAAAAGCCGGTCATACCGTATTTATACAAAGCGGCGCCGGTTTGGGAAGTAATTTCACCGATGAAGAATACCGGAAAGTTGGAGCCAATATTGTTTACACTGCCGAGGAAGCTTTTCAAAGAGCCGAACTAATAGCGAAAGTAGCACCCTTAACCGATACCGAGACGGAATATCTTCAAGAAAATCAGATTTTGTTTTCATTTTTGCAGTTGGGGGTGGGGCAAAAAAAAGTAATGGAAAAATTACTGGAGAAGAAAATCAGTGCAATTAGCTATGAATTAATCGAGAAAAACGGTCAATATCCCGTATTGTATTCCGTAAGTGAGATAGCCGGACAATTAGCCGTGCAAGTCGGTGAAAAATATCTCGGTAGCGATTTTCCGGGAGGAAGGGGAATATTGCTCGGTGGAATTTCGGGAGTGGCGCCTGCAGCGGTTGTTATTCTCGGTGCTGGTATAGTCGGATTAAACGCTGCACGGGCGGCTTATGGCAGAGGTGCCCAAGTAATTGTGTTGGATAAGGATATTAGAAGACTTAGAAGAATTGAGAACACATTAACAAAAAATATAACAACTGTAGCTGCAAACCCGTATACTATTGCTCGGGGTGTTAAATTTGCCGATTTGTTCATCGGAGCTATCGGCGAGAAAGTTGAAAAAATTCCTCACCTTGTTACGGAAGAAATGGTTAAGACCATGAAAAAGGGCGCTGTAATAGTTGATGTTGCAATTGATCAAGGCGGGTGTGTAGAAACCAGTTACCCTACAACAATTTCCGATCCGGTTTTTGTTAAACACGGAGTAATTCATTATTGTGTTCCGAATTTGCCCGCATTGGTTTCGAGAACCGCCAGTTTCGGACTGACAAATGCATCGATTGAATATATACTGAAAATTGCCGATAATGGATTAATGAATGCCGTACTGGGCGATACCGGTTTGGCAAAAGGAATCTGTACTCATAACGGCACTTGCACGAATGAAATAATTGCCGATACGTTTAATTTGGAATTCAGAAGAATTCATTTTTTCTCAAATAATTAAAGAAAATTATAATGACACTCGATGAAATAAAATCCGGAAAAATGCGAGAGGCGGTTTGGTTGAAAAAATATAATGCCAAACTTTGTTCTTCCGATGAAGCAATGAAAGTTGTGAAGTCCGGTGATAAAATTGTCGTTCAACCGGGATGTGCCGCGCCGATGGAATTAATAAGAGCTTTGGTTCGTAAAAAAGACGAACTTGTTGGTGTTGAAATTTATCACATACTTATAGTCGGCGATCTTCCTTATACAAAACCCGGAATGGAAAAGCACTTTAAACATAAAGCGTTTTTTATCGGACATAACACGCGTCAAGCCGTGAACGAAGGAAGAGCGGAATTCATCCCCATTTTTTTATCGGAAATGACTTTGCTTTTCAAACGTGGAATTTTAACTCCGGATATTGCATTAATAAACGTATCGCCGCCGGACGAACACGGATTTTGCAGTTACGGAATTGATGTGGGAAATATTAAAACTCCGGCGGAAAAAGCCAAAATAGTTATTGCTCAAATCAATAAAGAAATGCCGCGCGGTTTGGGCAACAGTTTTATTCACGTAAACAAAATCGATTATATTGTAGAGCATGACGAGCCTTTAATGGAATTACCGCAAGTAGATCCTCACGCTTCGCCAGAAATTATTAACGTCTACGATAAAATCGGGCAGTACGTTGCCGAAATGATAGAAGACGGATCGACATTGCAAATGGGAATCGGAGCCATTCCCGATTCCGTAATGAAATATTTGCGCGATAAAAAAGATTTAGGTGTTCATACGGAAATGTTTTCGGATGGAATTGTCGAATTGGTTCAAGAGGGTGTAATAAACGGCGAACAAAAAACGCTTCATCCGGGAAAAATTATAGCGGGTTTTGTTTTGGGAACAAAAAAATCTTATGAATTTATAGATAATAACCCGATTATCGAATTTCATCCGCAAGAATATGTTAACGATCCGTTTGTTATTGCACAGAACAAAAAAATGGTTGCGATAAATTCTGCGATTGAAATAGATTTAACCGGTCAAGTTTGTGCCGATTCGATCGGAACGAAATTTTACAGCGGAATAGGAGGACAAGTTGATTTTATTCGCGGAGCGGCTCATTCCGAAGGCGGAAAACCGATAATTGCATTGCCTTCTACAACAAAGGATTTCAGCATTTCAAGAATAGTTCCTACACTAAAACAAGGAGCGGGCGTTGTAACAACACGCGGAGACGTTCACTACGTTGTTACCGAATACGGTGTTGCTCAACTTTTCGGGAAAAGCATTCAAGAACGAGCGAAAGCGTTAATAAATATTGCTCATCCGAAATTTAGGGATGAGCTGACTAAATTTGCGAAAGAAGTTTATCATATCTGATGGTTGCTGTAATAGGAGATATTCACGGTTGTTTCTTTACGTTGGTGGAATTAGTTGAGCTGATTAGAAAAAAATACCCCGATGTTCAAATTTATTCCGTCGGCGATCTGGTCGATAGAGGGAAAAACAGCTATGAAACGGTTGAATTTATCATAAATGAAAAAATAAAATTTACGCCCGGTAACCATGATTACATGTTCGCTCATTTTTTTAAGAAACCTACAAGCATTTTTGCCCGTTCGTGGGTTTTTAACGGAAGCGAACCAACGTTAATTTCTTACGAAAAACATGAAGAAGCGGTTTTCAAACATATCGAGGTAATTGAAAAAGCACCACTTTATTATAATTTAACCGATTGCTTTCTTTCACATGCCGGAGTTTCAAGTTATTACAATTCGGTTTTGCCTCCCGATTTCAGAAACGATTTGGATATGTTGAAACCCTATATAGAACAAGATTATCCGGAAGATCATGGGGTGATGTGGAACCGTTCCCGTTTACTAGACTTGGGTAAATTACAGATTGTCGGGCACACTAAGCAAAAAGATGTATATTACGATAAAGGAGCAAACGCTCTCTATATTGATACCGGCGCATTTGCAGGTCGCAAACTTTCCGCGGTTATCGTTGAAAACAGCAAAGTTGTGGATCAATTCAGTGTGAAAACAAACATGAACGATTTAATGTGAAGAGGGTAAAAATAAGGTATAGCGGTTTTATGCATTGCATTAAACAAGTGAATTGAATAATTTTGAATAAAATAATAAGGAGGAAATATAGAAGAAAATTTACTATAATTAAAAATTTATTTTTAGAGAAAAACCATCTCAAAATTCATGAGAAAATTCGGATTGAAGGAATATGGACGTTATCTGATTCCTTCTTTTTTTATTTTTAGTTTGCTTTTGCTTTACGCCGGTAGAGATGGCAAAGCTAAGGAAAATCAACGGAAATTTAATAGCACCCAAAACTTGCTGCAATTTGAAAAGGGTGTAACTAATAATTCCCTCCCCGTTTTACATGACTCGATTAATACGGTTTTCAATCCGGATTCATTAAAGCAAGATAGTCTTCAAAACGTTTATGCTACGGATTCTACTTACATCGATTCGACCGCACGGATCGAGCAATTTAAATTTAGATTAAAAGACAGAGTTTTCACTCCATTCAAAGAGCCGAGGAAGTACGGATTGTTCGCTTATCCTTCGCAAAGATTTTACAGAAGGCAAGTACAACTCGATTCAACAGGGCAATTTGTTTTAATCAAAGAATTTTATGGAAATCAGGAAGTTAAAAATCCACTGAAAATACCAATCGATCAATATATTGAATTGAGATTGAATACCGTCAACACCGAATTGTGGGAGCAACTCGGACGAAAATACGAGTTGAAAAAAGGCGATACGGATTTAGGACAACTTCTTTCCGATATCACCAACATCGATATTCCGTTGCCGAGCGTTTCGTTTTTAAGTATTTTCGGACCGCCGAGGATAAATATTAGAATTAGTGGTGCCGTCGATATTCGGGGTGCATGGCGAAACGAAACAACGGAAGGAGTTACGGCGTCGCTTTTAGGAAATACGAGAAACGAACCCGATTTCAAACAGCAAGTTCAAATCAATGTAAACGGAACGATAGGGGATAAATTAACAATTTCGGCCGATTGGAATACTGAACGCGATTTCGAATATGAAAATCAACTTAAACTAAAATACACCGGTTACGAGGATGAAATAATTCAAAGTATCGAAGCTGGTAACGTATCGCTTCAAACTTCACCGTTGGTAGGAGGTAGCGAAGCGCTGTTCGGAATAAAAGCGAAGATGCAAATCGGACCTCTTACCCTTACTACAATAGCATCGCAAAAAAAGAGCGAGGTGGAAGAGGTTTCGGTTTCCGGGGGCTCACAAAAAAATGAATTTGAAGTCCATGCATACGAGTATTCGCAAAACCACTTTTTTGTAGATACCGTTTATGCTTCCACAAAGCCAGGACTGAATCTATTCAATCGCTATTACGGAAATTTAACTCCCGATGTAGAAGAGCAATACAGAATAAAAGAATTGGAAGTATGGAAAACCACAACAGCACGGATCGACCCTCAAAAGGAACGTAAGGGAAATGCGTTTATTAATTTGCCATCCAGAGACGGAACGGTGGACAATTTAACCGATTA
>CAZKKI010000061.1:0-36877 GCA_964553325.1 uncultured Melioribacteraceae bacterium
GAAATAAAAGCTCCGGTTATTCTTGGAAATACTTACCATTTGTATCTGCGACCCGGTACGGAAATTCTTCAAAAAGCCGGAGGGTTACACAGATTTATGAATTGGAACAACGCTATTCTTACCGATAGCGGAGGATTCCAAATTTTCAGTTTGACCGAATTGAGAAAGTTGAAAGAAGACGGGGTTGAATTTAAATCGCACTTAGACGGTTCCAAACATTTTTTTACACCGGAAAAAGTTATAGAAATTCAAAGGATCATCGGTTCCGATATAATGATGCCGCTCGATGAATGCACACCGTATCCGTGCGATTACGAGTATGCGAAAAAATCTACGGAGCTGACTTCCCGTTGGGCTGTGTTAAACAAAAAAGCTTTCGAAAACTCAAAACCTTTGTACGGATTTAATCAAGCGTTGTTCGGCATTGTGCAAGGAAGTACATATAAAAAATTACGGGAAAAGTCAGCGAATGATTTAATCGATTTGAATTTCGACGGTTATTCGATTGGGGGTTTGGCGGTTGGGGAACCGGCGGAAACAATGTATGAAATCGTCGATTTTACAACAGATATACTTCCCGAACACAAGCCGAGATATTTAATGGGTGTTGGAAGACCGGAAAATATTCTTGAAGCAATCGGGCGGGGAGTGGATATGTTCGATTGTGTTATGCCTACAAGGAATGCAAGAAATGCTTATTTGTTTACCAGCGATGGAATTGTAAGCATAAGGAATGCAAGGTACAAAGACGATTTCAAACCTTTGGATGAGAATTGCGATTGTTATACTTGCCGGAATTTCAGCAGAGCTTATTTAAGGCATCTCTACACGGCAAAAGAAATACTTGCATTGGAATTAGGTACTATTCATAATTTGACATTCTACCTAAACTTGGTTAGAACCGCCCGCGAAAAAATTATTGAAAATACCTTTTCATTGTGGAAGAATAAAATTATAGATAAATTAAAGGTCAATATTAATTCAATTAAGGAGGAGTAAGTGGAATTATTATTAGCAATGGCACCGCAAGGAGGTCAACAACAAGGTGGAAGTATGATTTCCACTCTAATTATGTTTGCCGCAATTTTTGCGATTTTCTATTTCATGATTATACGACCTCAACAGAAAAAAGCCAAAGAACGCGAAGCAATGATTAATGCACTGAAAAAAGGTGATAAAATAATTACAACCGGCGGAATTCACGGTACAATTGCAGGAATGGACGATAAAACCGTTTTATTGGATGTTGGAAACAATACTAAAATTAAAATTGAAAAATCCGCAATCGGTCAAGTTGTTTCGAATAAAGATAAAAACTAACATCGAGTAATAATTGATTGGAATACTTAGTAAATCCAATAATTTTTTGGGAATCGGAAGCAAATATTCTTCTTACCCGAATTCCGAAATAGTAATTGTATCCGCACCGCTCGAAAAAACGGTAAGCTACGGCAAAGGAACCGCCGCCGCTCCGAAGGCAATTTTAAAAGCTTCGCATTATGTAGAATTCTATGATGAAGAAACCGGTAGGGAATTGTGCTTTGAAAAAGGGATATGTACGTTAAACGAATTAAGTTTTAGCAAAATAAGAATCGACGAGTGTTTGAATAAAACATATCGAATCGTAAAAGAGCTGTTAACCGATAATAAATTTGTTGTTACGCTTGGCGGCGAACATACGGTATCTTATGCGCCGGTTAAAGCTCATTTGGAAAAATTCCCTAATCTTTCCGTGTTGCAAATAGATGCGCATTCCGATTTACGCGATACATACGAAGGTACGAAATATTCGCATGCTTGCGTTATGGCGCGGGTTGCCGAGCATACCAAAAAAATTGTTCAGGTCGGAATTAGAGCCCAAGCCAAAGAGGAAGCCGAATTTATACGGAAAAATAAGATTTCAACCTTTTACGCAAGGGACATAAGACAAAACAAATTCGGGCGGGATTGGAAAAAGAAAGTGTTATCCAAACTGAATAAAAATGTTTATATTACATTTGATGTTGACGGGTTCGATCCTTCCGTAATTCCTGCAACCGGTACGCCCGAACCCGGTGGCTTGTTTTGGGACGAAACAATGGATTTATTAAAGCTTGTCGGCAAAGAAAAAAACATTGTCGGTTTCGACGTGGTTGAATTGGCGCCGAGCAAACATCACGTAGCGTCCAATTTTATAACGGCTAAATTGGTATACAAAATTTTAAATTACGCTTTTATTAAAAAATAACCTGTGAAAAAAATTCCGAACATATTATTGTTGGCAATTTTTTCCGTATTGCTTTTTACCGCGCAAAATTACGGGCAACAAAAAATTGTGTATAAAGCCGAAATCGAGGGAATGATCGATTTGGGATTGGCACCGTACGTGCGAAGAGTTATTAATGAAGCGGAAGCGAACAATGCTGATGCGGTTATTTTCGAAATTAATACTTTCGGTGGAAGAGTTGATGCCGCCACACAAATTAAAGATGCAATTCTGAACAGCAAGGTTTTAACAATTGCGTTCGTAAATAAACGCGCAATTTCCGCCGGAGCTTTAATTTCGCTTTCGTGCGAGAAAATTGTTATGGCTCCGGGTTCTTCAATCGGTGCAACGAGCGTAGTGGATCAGTCCGGTAAAAAAATGTCGGAAAAAGCGCAATCGTATATGCGTGCGGAGATGCGGGCAACAGCGGAAAAAAGGGGAAGACGCAAAGACCTTGCGGAAGCAATGGTCGACGAACGTGTGGTTGTTGAAGGTTTGGTTGACAGCACGCAACTTTTAACTTTAACTTCCGAAGAAGCATTGCAGTTTGGAATTGCCGATACCGTTCTCGAAAGTATAAACGAAATTCTATCCGTTTACAATTTGAAAGATGCGGAAATTAAATCCGTTGAAAGCAATTGGGCGGAAGATTTCGTAAGGTTTCTGAACAATCCGATAATTTCATCCTTGTTGATTATGATCGGGTTGGTCGGTTTGTTTGCTGAAATTAAAACGCCAGGCTGGGGACTTCCCGGAACAGCGGCTTTGATAGCTTTGGCTTTGTTTTTCGGCTCTGCGTACATTTTGGAGCTGGCTTCCGTAATTGAAATTCTGATGTTCGTAGCCGGAGTCGTTCTTTTGCTGGTGGAAATTTTTGTTATTCCGGGTTTCGGAATTTTCGGAGTAATAGGAGTTTTATTAATAATTGCCGGTTTGTTCCTCGGGTTGCTTTCCGATTTCCCGATGGTGGATTTCGATATGATTTCTCTTGCAATAATTCAGTTGGCAAGCGCATTCGTTTTGGGTATTGCCGTAATTGCTTTGTTGCTTAAGTTTCTACCCAAAACGGGGGTTTGGAAAAATTTAATTTTAGAGAAAAATATTGAATCGCAATCGGGTTACACCAGTTACGAAAATTATGAAAGCCTTGTGGGAAAGGAAGGAAAAGCTCTCACTGTTCTCCGTCCTTCCGGAACAGCATTAATTGACGGTAAACGTTTGGATGTTGTAACTTCGGGCGACTTTTTAAACAAAGGAACGAAAATAAAAGTCGTTGAAGTTGAAGGTTCCAAAATTGTTGTAGAAAAGGTTAAATAATTAATATTATAATCTTTCAATTATATTTTTTGTCGATGTATAATCTCTTCTTGTTCCTTTCTTCAATTCACTGTCCGGGTTCTGTGTTTCCATTACCACTTCCATAGTAAATCCGGTTTCGGTTTCCGCTTTTTTCACCATTCCTTTATCGATGTCAAACCAAATTGTTCCGCCGCCTGTTATTACCGGATCGGAAAATGTATAATCTATTCCGTTTTCATTTATATGATTTTGCCCGTTCCATTTTGCGTTTAACGTTGCGGCTATTTTTGCGATTGTCGAATTATTATCTTTGTTAACCTCCGAGATTTTATATGTCGCAATATTTTCTATTTGGAACGGACCTAACGTCGATGGATATGAAAACAGCCAAATAGAATCCACCCCAACTTCATAATCGGGAATAATTTTGAATAACTGTTGCACCAATGGAATAACGGTAACGTTTTCCAATTGCTTTTTCATATTTTCTTTTGTTTGTTCCGATAACGTATCCGGTACCTGTTGAATTTCGAGGACGTTCTTAAACAATTTGTTGATATTGGTTGCGCCTAGTACTTTTCCCATGTTGTCTATTTTAACATAAAACGGGGTTTTCTTTAACGCTTCGTATTCCAAAAACTGTTGACGTTCCCTTTTGCTGTAAAGAAATTTAGAATCGTATTTTATTTTTTGTCCGTTAAAATCAACATCGGCCAATATTTTACCGATGTAAACTTTTATTTCGGCAGTGTTATCGTCGGAAACGTTTTGTACAGTAAGATTAATATGGTATTCAACGCTCTGTTCGATTTTTGTTTCCAATGTCGTATCGGCAATAACCGTCTGTATATTTTGCGAAGAAGTTTTCACACGGTACTTGTGTTTGTCGCCTTTTTTGAATTTATACCGTAAGGTATAAAGCTCTTCAGATTTATTTTTATTCGGTAAAACAGTCGTTGTGTCGGATTCGCCTACTTTTTTAATATCCGTTTCTTCTTTCTTTTTACCGCAAGAAACAATAATTAGCAAACCGAAAAGAGTTAACCAAAGATATTTCATTTTAAATCCTTCTTAATAAAGTAAAAATTTTTGTCGTTCCTTTTTGAAAGTTTCCAATTCTTCTTTCCATAAAGATATGATTTCTTTTGGACTTACGCCCGTTTTTAGCATTTTAGCCAAATAAGGTTTACCGAACAGCTTGTTTAATCTTTTCTCGTTAATCTTAAACTGTTCGGGATAAAGTTTTTGAAGAACGGAAAGCAAAATAACCCCGAATTTTACAGGTTGAAACGTTTCCCTGTTGGTAACATTCAAACTCAAACCGTAGCATTTAACGCCTTTATGTTTGGGGTAATTGGACATTCCGGGAATTGCGACGGGAGTAAAAACGGTATCGCTGAGATGTAAACCAATAATATTATATTTTTCCAACTCGGCTTTAAGTTCGTTAGGCTTAATAAACGGTGCACCGAAAGTTAAAAACGGAGCGAATGTTCCTCTTCCCTCGGAAACGTTTGTTGCTTCAAGTAAACACATTCCGGGGTAAACAATTTCCGCTTCAACGCTTACCATGTTGGGCGAGGGTTTAACCCAAGGAAGTCCGCATTCGTCGAAATAAAAACGGCGATTCCAATTTTCCATTTTTATTATTTCGAGATTAACCGTTTTTGACTTTCCGAGAATCTCGGGGCGATTGAAAAACAAACCGATTTCGGCTATTGTCATTCCGTGCATAATAGGCAAAGGAGCAATTCCAACAAACGATTTAAGAGAATCGTCGATTATCGGTCCATCCGTTTTTATACCCCCGATCGGATTCGGTCTGTCCAGAATAATAAAATCAACATTGTTTTCAGCGGCCGATTGCATCGAAAGGAAAAGAGTAGAGATGTACGTATAAAATCGCGCTCCGATATCTTGAATATCGAAAATCAGAAGATCAATATCGGCAAGACTCTCCGGTGTAGGTTTACGAATTTTTCCGTACAGTGAAATTACTGGAATTCCGGTTTTTCTATCGAAACTTTTATCTATCACAACGCCGTCCGGCACGTCGCCGCGGAAACCATGTTCGGGACTGAAAATTGCTTTAATATTTATACCGTCTATTTTAACCAACGAATCGATTAAATGTGTTCCGTTCGCTAAAATTGCGGAATGGTTAGTAATAATTCCAATATTTTTATTTTTGATTATTTCAATTTTATCCGAAAGTAAAATTTCCGCACCAACTTTAACGGCGGGATTTCTATGCAGGTTGGTATTACTGCATGCCGGAAATAACAAAAAGGGAAAAATCCAAAATATAAAAATTTTAAGTTTCATGTATTTATTTGAATTTATTAAGGTGTTTTTGCGCAAGCGTCCACGCCGCAAGCGTTAATCCGTCCCAAATTTTATTTTCGGAAATAAGTTTATTTAATCCCGCGTAGTCGATTTCGATAACTTCCATACCCTCTTCCGATTTATCTTTCGGTAATTCCGATTTATACAAACCGGTAGCAAGATATACGTTGCATATCTCATCGCAAGCGCCTGTAAACGGGGAAAAACTGCCGATGAATTTTAATTTTTTTGCAGCATAACCGGTTTCTTCGCGCAATTCTTTCATCGCATTTTCTTCGGAAGAAAGACCTTTTTCAACACCGCCGCAAGGAAATTCGATACTTTCTTTTTGATTAAGATACCGAAATTGCGAAACAAGTAAAAAACGATTATCGTCGTTTACCGGAATGACCATTGTGGAACCGAGCGTATGAACGTAATGATATTCATCCTCGGTTCCGTCTTCGTGTAAAAATTTGTTCAGTTTATACGACCAATGATCATTCGAAAAAACGGTTTTACTTTCGAGTGTTTTCCAATTTTTTGCCGACATTAAAAACCGTTGATTTCCAACAATTCTTTGCGAGTAAAGAAATGAGTTATTTCTTTAGCAGCATTTTCATCGGAATCGGAGCCGTGAATAATATTTCTTTCGATGCTTTCGGCATATAGTTTTCTTATTGTTCCTTCTTCTGCATTTTCGGGATTCGTTGCGCCGATTAATTTTCTGAAATCTTCTACGGCGTTTTCTTTTTCCAATGCTATCGGTACGCAAGGACCGGAAGTCATATATTCAAGCAAATCGTTGAAAAAAGGTTTTTCTTTATGTATTTCGTAAAATCCGCCGGCGGAATCTTTTGTAAGTCGTACCATTTTCATCCCAAGTACCTTAAATCCGGCGCCGGTAATTTTCGAAATTACTTCACCGATTAAATTTTTCTCTACACAGTCGGGTTTTAATATAGCTAATGTCCTGTTACCCAATTTCTTCCTCCATTCGTTTTCTGATTAATTAAAATAAGATTAATTAAAATGATAAATAAAAACGGGGAAACGCACAACGGCATTTCTCCGTAAAATTAATACAAAAACCGTTTTATTTATTTCTATTTTTTTGTTTTTTTCTTTTGGGTTTTGGAACCGGACTTTTTAGCGGTTCCGGTTTTAGCTTTTTCCAAAGCTTTTTTCATCGTTATGCCTATGTCGGCCGGACTAATGGCAACGTGAATACCGGCTTTTTTCATAGCTTTGATTTTTTCGTCCGCCGTTCCTTTTCCGCCGGAAATTATTGCACCGGCGTGCCCCATTCTTCTTCCGGGTGGTGCGGTTCTTCCGGCAATAAATCCTACTACGGGTTTTTTAACATACTTTTTAATATATGCCGCCGCTTCTTCCTCGGCCGAACCGCCGATTTCACCAATCATTACAATTCCTTCGGTATTCGGGTCTTCGTTAAACATTTTGATAATATCTATAAATTGCGAACCTATAACCGGGTCGCCACCGATTCCGATGCAAGTCGATTGTCCGATTTTCAAATCGGTTAATTGTTTCACCGCTTCGTAGGTTAGCGTACCGCTGCGCGAAACAACTCCAACTTTACCTTTGCGGTGAATAAAGCCCGGCATAATTCCAATTTTTGCTTTCCCGGGCGAGATTATTCCCGGGCAATTCGGTCCTATCAACGTAACGTCTTTATCGCGAATCGCATCGTAAACTTTTACCATATCTTTGGCAGGAATACCTTCGGTAATACAAACGATTAGTTTTACGCCGGAGTTCGCAGCTTCTAGAATAGCATCGGCCGCAAATGCAGGCGGTACAAAAATAGCCGATGCATTGGCTTTTTCTTTTTCAACGGCTTCCGCAACGGTATTGTATACCGGTACTCCAAGGTGTTTCGTCCCACCTTTTCCGGGGGTTACTCCGGCAACGACTTTTGTTCCGTATTCAAGCATCTGACTTGTGTGGAAGGATCCTTCGCTTCCCGTAATTCCTTGTACTACAACTCTTGTCTTTTTGTCAAGAAGAATACTCATTTTGTTTTCCTTTTGAATTAGTAGTTCCGTAAAATTTTATTTCAAAACTTAACAAAATTTATCCGAAAGTAGAGAATAAATTTTCGGGGTTAGGGCACAAAAAATTTCATATCTTTATTTTGTTCGAAAATAATTGATTAATATTAAAAATTATTTCCTGGGGAACCATGCAAATTCCAAAGTTTATTCCGTTGAAAAATTTTCCGCATTTCAGTAATGATGAAATGAAAGAAAGATCGAAAGAATTTGCCGCTTATATGAAAAAAAGAAGAACGGTCCGCGATTTTTCGGAAGAAGCGGTTGATGTGGAAATTATTAAAAGTTGTGTTGAAACCGCCGCTTCTGCACCCAGCGGTGCCAACAAACAGCCTTGGCATTTCGTAATTGTTAAAAATCCCGAAATAAAAAGTAAAATAAGAGCTGCCGCGGAAGAAGAGGAAAGGGAATTTTACGAAAACCGGGCGCCGGAAGAATGGTTGAAAGCACTTGAACCGTTCGGCACCGATTTTGAGAAACCGTTTTTGGAAAAAGCGCCGTATCTAATAGTAATATTCGAGAAGAAATACGGTATTGACGAAAAAGGAAATAAGGAAAAGTATTATTATACAAAAGAATCGGTGGGAATTGCAACGGGAATGTTAATTGCCGCTTTGCACTATTCGGGTTTGGCTACTTTAACTCATACACCGAGTCCGATGAATTTCTTAAATAAAATTCTCGGACGTCCGGAAAATGAAAAACCGTTCTTAATATTAGTTACCGGTAAACCCGCCGAGGACGTAAAAGTACCCGATATAAAAAAGAAGAATTTTGAAGAGGTTTCCACGATATTATAAATTAAGCTGTTTCGTTATTGTTATATTGAATGCAAATAGCCGGAAAAATGTAATCGTATTCTTTTTAACCGTTTTTCTTTTAAAAACCGGAACTACTCAATTTCCCTTTCGGGTGGATTGTCGGTTTTCATATTTGCGAATTTAGCCGCTAAACGTTGCGGGTCGTGGATTAACGTCGGTAAACATTGTGTGCAAATCCATGTGGGTTGTTGCGCAAAGGTTATAGAAACAAGCGGAATTATTGTTTCGTCTCTATTGCAACTGATACAAATTTTTAAATTATTTTCATTACTCATAAGTTCTCCTTGATAAGTTCGTTGATTTGAATTGCAGAATTTAACAAAATGTTTTCTTGCAATTGGGCGGCCATTAATTGCATTCCGACCGGTAAATTATTTGCATCGAAACCGATGGGAATATTTAACGCGGGAATACCCGCCAAATTTGCCGATGTTGTATAAATATCATTCAAGTACATTTCAAGGGGATCGGAAGATTTTTCCCCGATTTTAAAAGCGGTAGTAGGCGTTGTGGGCGTAAGTATTAAATCGACTTTAGAAAATGCATTATCGAAATCTTCCTTGAATAACCTTCGTACTTGTTGGGCTTTTTTGTAATATGCGTCGTAGTAACCGGAAGAAAGAACGTAAGTACCGAGCATGATTCTTCTTTTAACTTCTTTCCCGAATCCGTCTGTTCTTGTGTTTACGTACATATCATTTAAAGTTCGGGAATTACCGCTGCGGAAACCGTATCTTACTCCGTCGTATCGCGCAAGGTTCGATGAAGCTTCGGCTGTAGTGAGAATATAGTAAGTTGCAATTGCATATTCGGTATGGGGCAGAGAAATTTCTTCTACTTCAAATTTATCTTCCGGCAGCAATCGTATAACGGATTCTATTTTCATTTTTATTTCGGGATTTAAACCTTCTCCGAAGTATTCATGCGGTAAACCGATTTTAATTTTTCTTCCAGTGCCATTTGCGGAAAGTAGGACTTCCGATGAACGTTGGGAAGTGGAATCTTTTTCGTCGTAGCCCGAAATTATGTTTAACAACAAAGTTAAATCTTCAACGTTATTTGCCAAGGGACCTATTGTATCGAACGAAGATGCAAATGCCGTTAATCCGTACCGCGAAACCCTGCCGTAAGTAGGTTTTAACCCGAAAACACCGCAAAAAGCCGCGGGTTGACGAATGGAGCCTCCGGTATCGCTGCCGAGAGCCGCATCGCAAAGCTCTGCAGATACCGCAACGGCAGAACCACCGCTTGAACCGCCCGGAACCCTTGTTTCGTCGTGAGGGTTCAACACAACTCCGTAAGCCGAATTTTCGTTGGACGAACCCATTGCGAATTCATCCAAATTTGTTTTGCCGATTATTATTGCATCTTCGCTTAGCAATTTTTCGATTGCCGTAGCGGTGTACACCGGTTCGAATTTTTGTAAAATTTTAGAGGAACAAGTTAAAGGTTTGTTTTCGATGGAAATGTTGTCTTTTACGGCAACAACCAAACCGGCAGCTTTACCGGCTTTACCTTCGCGGATTTTATTTTCAACTTTTTCCGCATGTTGAATTGCATCTTCGAAAACAACATTAAACGCGTTGAGATGTTTTTTTGCATCTATACGCGAGATAAATTCCTTAACGTTTTCGGAAAGTGATAGTTTCCCTTGATTTATTAATTCGAATTTTTCGCGATAATTTTTGTACTGCAATTGAATTTCTGTGCTTATTTGTTTTCTTTATCTTTAATGTCGTCGTCAACGGATTTAATATCCTCTTCAACTTCTCGGATTGCTTTTTTAAATTCTTTCATTCCTTTGCCCAATCCTTGCGCGAGTTCCGGAATTTTTTTGGCTCCGAATAAAATTAATATTACAAGGATGATTAAAATTATTTCCGTTGCACCTAAGTTTCCAAACATTTTAACCTCTCACTGTTGTTAAACTTTTTTGTATTGATTCAAATATAAAGGAACCGTCCGTATTTCCCAAAACGGAATCGCAACTTCGTTCGGGATGCGGCATCATTCCCAGTACGTTCCCTTCCTTGTTTATTAACCCGGCAATATTCATTTGCGAACCGTTGGGATTGAATTCTTCACTCACTTCGCCGTTCTTTGAAGAATATTTAAATACTATTTGATTGTTTTCAACAATTTCCGCCAAAGTTTTTTCATCGGCAAAGTAGTTCCCCTCGGCATGAGCTATGGGTAATTTAATAACGTCTTTCGGAATGCCGTGAGTGAACATTGTGTTTTTATTTTCCACTTTCAGATAAACATCTTTGCAAATGAATTTCAGCGATTCGTTTTTGAGCATTATGCCCGGAAGCAACCCGGCTTCCAGAAGAATTTGAAACCCGTTACAAATACCTATTACGGTTCCGCCTTTCTTTGCGAAATCGATTACGGAGTTCATAATCGGTGAAAATCTTGCAATTGAACCGGTACGGAGATAATCGCCGTAGGAAAAACCGCCCGGCAAAATAATCACATCCGAATTTTGTAAATCGGTTTCCTTATGCCAAAGGAAAACGGCTTCGTTTCCAAGGTTTTCGGTAACGGCATAAAATGCATCGTTATCGCAATTCGATCCCGGGAAAACAACTATTCCGTACTTAATCATTTTTCACTTTTTCATATGTATATTCGAAATCTTCCATTATCGGATTGGAAAGCAATTTTTCCGCATATTCTTTTATTTCTTTTTCCACCGTTTCCACATCATCGGAATTGACGTAAAACTCGATGTATTTACCGATTCTTGTTCCCGATACATTATTGAAGCCAAGTAATTTAGCGCCTTGCTCAACGGCTTTGCCTTCGGGATCCAAAATTGTCGGTCTCCTTTTTACTATTACAACAGCTTTGTACAATTTATTCTCTCTAATTTGTTTCCGTTTGTTTTATCTCTTCGGAATCTTTATGAAAAAAGAACATGTAAATTGCTCTGGCGGGGCCGAACAAAACAATAGCTAACAAAATAAAAAACAGAGCTTGTCCGCCGGTAATAAACAACAATATTAAAGCTAAAATAATTAAACCTAAATAAATCGGTTTGTCTTTTAGCAAATCTTTATTAATTCTAAATGCGCTGTATTTGATTTTACTAACCATCAAAACGGACAAAATAACGACCAACGGGATAACAAAATAATTATACGGAATGTTGATACCGTTGCCTTCGGTCAAGGAAATAACAAGAGTAGCAATTGTTACGGCCGAAAGGGGAATCGGTAAACCGCTGAAATCGGGTTTTTTGTCTATGCTTTTCAATTGAACATTAAAACGAGCAAGTCGGAAAGCTCCGAAAAGTAAAATCGAGGATGACAATAATAGTCCCCAAAAACCGAATTGATATAAATATGAAACATACAACAAGACCGAAGGAGCCGCACCGAAGCTAATAACATCGGCAAGTGAATCGAGTTGAACACCGAACTCGCTGCTGGTTTTTAAAAGCCGTGCAACAATTCCGTCGGCTAAATCGAATATGGCTGCCACGTAAATATAAATTGCGGCATCGTAAAAATTTCCTTGAAAAGCGGAAAGGATTGAAAAAAATCCGAATAAAGCATTTAACGCCGTAACGGTATTCGGAATATATGATTTAGAAAACATTTATTTACCTTCGTCCGAGTATTCGAATAAAATAGTTTCGCCAGCAGTTACATTATCGCCGTTTTTTACCATTACTTTCCACGAAGCCGGAACGAAAACATCGGAACGGCTGCCGAATTTTATCATTCCGAAACGTTCGCCCATTTTAACGGAATCGCCTTCGGAAAGGGTGCTGACTATTCTACGTGCAATAAATCCGGCAACTTGCGTAAATAAAACCTTTCCGTATTCGCTTTGAATGCCGATTTCGTTTCTTTCGTTCCGTTCATCGGCTTTTTCGTGAAAAGCTACCAGATATTCGCCTTTATGATATTTAAGATAATCAATTTTTCCGCTAATAGGAATTCTGTTTACATGCACATTCAAAGGCGACATAAAAATCGATAGCTGCCAAGCTTCTTCTTTTAAGAATTTATCTTCGAATGTTTTTTTCAAAATGATAACTTTCCCGTCTGCCGGGGCAACAACAACATTGGTTTTTGCGGGTGGAGTTCTTTCGGGATCGCGAAAAAAATACAAGGTAAACAGTAAAAACCCGATACCCAAGACCAGCAGAGCGTATTTAACGATATTGTTATTCGTAAAAAGTGCAATTACGATAATTATAAATATTATTACCGTAATTACGCTAACCGTACCGTATCCGTATTTTGTAATCATGTAATAACCCGCAATGAAAAAAATAGTGAACCATAATTTAACACATTATACGGATAATTTCATATAACCTATAATTTCTTTAAATTAGAACTTCAAAAAAGAACAAGAAATAAAAATTTTATTATAAGGAGGAGAAATGAAAGGCGGTTTGCAAGGAATGATGAAACAAATTCAAAAAATGCAAGCGGAAATGGAAAAAGTTCAAGCGGAATTGGCAAATAAAACTGTAACCGAAGAAAGCGGCGGGGGGATGGTAAAAGCCACTGCAAACGGGAAAAAGGAAATTATTTCGATTGAAATCGAAGATGAAGTAATTAACGCCGAAGATAAAGAAATGTTGGAAGATTTAGTTGTTGCTGCCGTTAACAAAGCATTGGAATCGGCGGGGAAAATGGCAGAGGAAGAAATGGCGAACATTACGCGCGGAATGATTCCTCCAGGAATGAATATTCCGGGTTTTTAATATTTCGGAGATCAAACCTTGATTTTAGCCGAACCTTTACAAATCGCAATAGACGAATTGAGCAAATTACCCTCGATAGGCAGGAAAACCGCTCAACGGCTTGCTTTGTATTTACTTAAAAGCGATCCGGTTGATGTGGAAAATCTTGCAAATGCCATTCTCGATTTGAAGCGTAAAATAAAAATCTGCAAGCGCTGTTTTAATATTGCCGTGGATGAATACTGCGAAATTTGTAAAAGCGACAAACGCGATCAAAAAACAATTTGTGTTGTTGAGGAAGTAAGCGATATAGTTGCTATTGAAAAAACAAACGAATACAACGGATTATACCACGTTTTGGGCGGTGTACTTTCGCCATTGGCGGGAACCGGCGCCGAATCGTTGCACATCAAAGAACTTCTTGTAAGAATTCACGAGGAAAATACTTCCGAAGTTATTCTTGCGCTGAACCCCGATACCGAAGGTGAAGCTACATCCCTTTATTTGGCGAAGTTGATTAAACCGCTTGGAGTTAAAGTAACAAGAATTGCACGCGGGCTGCCGATGGGCGGAGACCTTGAATTTGCCGACGAAGCGACAATCGGCAGAGCAGTTCTGAGCAGAATTAAATTATGAAATCGGAATGGTTCAAAGAATGGTTCGAGTCGGATGAATATCTGAAAGTCTACAACCACAGAAATACCGATGATGCGGAAAAATTAACAACCACGTTACTCGGGAAAATCGGTCTGAACCGGAATTCTTTAATCCTCGATGCAGCTTGCGGAAACGGCAGATATTCCGTTTTACTTGCAAAGAAAGGATTTAAAGTCGTTGGTTTCGATTTAAGTGCGAAATTATTGACTATTGCGCGCAACAATATAAAAAAAGAGAGTTGTAACATATTGCTGTTTCGAGCCGATGTAAGGGAAGTTTGTTTAAAAACCGAATTCGACTTGATTTTATTGGCTTTTACAAGTTTCGGATATTTTGAAAGCGACGACGAGAATTTCAAATTCATAAATTCTTCATACAAATTATTAAAACCAAAAGGATATTTCGTGCTTGATTTCTTAAACGAAAAATATTTAAGAAATAATCTCGTTCCATTTTCCGAAAGGGAATTCGAAAATCTCAAAATCCGGGAAGAACGCAAAATAGAAAAAGACAGAGTGATTAAAAAAATTATAATTGAAAACAACCGCGCCAAACGGGAATATTATGAAAAAGTAAAATTATACGATAAAGATTTCATAATAAACCGAATGGAATTGATTGGATACGAAATTGTTGATATATTTGGCGATTACAACGGCAGCGAATTTATTCCGGAACGTTCGGAAAGATTGATAATTATTGGTCGGAAATGAAAACAATACTTTATATTTGTTCGGTTCTGTTGATTGTAACCGTGAGTTCGTGCGACTTGCTTCAAACAAGAGAAGCGGAACGCCCCGAATCTGAACGGTCGGAATATGTTTTGGCAACCACGCCCCAACAGTTGTTTCAAAATTTACAAGCGGCATTTCGTGAAAGAATAGTTAAAAACTACGAAGTTTGTTTTGTCGATACGTCTTTCTTGAAAAGGCAATATAAATTTATCCCATCCGCCGGTTCGGTTGCAAAATATAATATTTTAGCGGATTGGGATATTCAAGCCGAAATTCAATATTTCACAAATCTGATTTCAAAAGCGAGGAAAGGCGAACTGATAATACTGACGCTTGAAAATGAAACAAGCAGTCCGCAAGGTGATAGTGCGCAATATACATTCGATTACAGAATAACCATACCGGTTGACGACGATAATATTCCGAAAGAATATCAAGGCAGTTCACAGTTCAAAATTAATCTCGATGCGAACAACCAATGGGTAATTACCGAATGGCAAGATATACAGAAAGAAAATTTCCCGAGTTGGAGCGAACTTAAAGGAAGGTTTTACTTACAATAATCATTATTGAAAATAAAACGGAACAATTATATTATATTCGGTTGGTAACTTTAAATTTGTGAATCTGAGAAAGAAAACGGTTTGTAGAATTTAATGAGGCATATAAAAATTAAATACTTTGTACGTGGATTGATTTTATTGGGTTTGACTTCTTGTATAAATCCGTTTGCACCGAAATTGGATAATTCCGTCGGTTCGGAAAGCACGTTGATTAGCGATCAAACATCGATTGAAGGTGTTTTCAAAAATTTCCAGTATGCTTATACTTTTAAGGATACAACAATTTACGGAAAATTATTAAGCGATGATTTCACTTTCGTTTACCGCGATTACGACAAGGAAGTTGACGTTGCATGGGGGAGAGACGAAGAAATGAAAGTGACTTACGGATTATTCAACAATTCGGAAAGGATTGATTTGGTGTGGAATAATATAATTTCGGTAACAAGCGATTCCACGAACATTATCAGAAGTTTTAATTTAACGGTTACGTTTAACCCGACCGATATAATTTTTGTAGACGGCAGAGTAAACTTGGATTTAAGAAAGAACGAACAAAATAAATGGCAAATTGTAAATTGGTTGGACGAATCTAATTTTTAAGGTAAAAAATGATTTTGTTTCTTTTATCGGAATCTTTTAATTCTTTACGAAGGACGAAATTTTCCTCTTTCATCACAATCATAACAACCAGCATAGCAATATTTTTTGTAACTGTCTCGGTGTTTATGATTTTGCTTTCACAAAAACTGGATACACAAATAAAAAGCAGAATTAAAGTTAATGTTTTTCTCGAAGATTCTTTAACTTCGAAACAAATATCGGATTTGAAAAAAACGATATACTCCGATTCGCTTGTAAAATCGATTAAATTAATCGGTAAGGAAGAAGCGAAAAGGATTTTTATAAAAAGAACGGGACGTGATTTCTCTTCTATTTTGGAGGCAAACCCGTTACCGCGCTCGTTTGTTGTTTCGCTGCGACCCGAAAAATTAAACGGGGAAAAAATAGACGAATTCTCAAAAAAGATTGCAAAAATAAACGGCGTTAGCGATGTGATTTACGATTATACCCTGACCGTGAGAATGTTGCATTATTTAAATTCCGTTAAGTCGTTTATTTATATTGCGGCAATTGTACTCGTTTTGATTTCACTGTACTTGGTGTACAGTACAAACCGTTTGGCAATTCAATCGCGAATGGACTTATACAATACGATGAAACTTGTGGGCGCCAAACTGAGCACGATAAAATTACCATTAATGTTTAACGGTTTGTTTATCGGATTAATTTCCGGTTTAATTGCTACCGGAATTTTCATCGCATTTACAAGATTTCTTCAAGAAGTGAACCAGCGCATAAAAATAATTGATAACGAATTGTTATTCGGTGTTTTTATTCTTGTTATCGGTGTAATTTTAGGTTTGTTGGGAAGCTATTTTGCAACGCGTAAAATCACTTTGAAAATTTAACGGTTACTCATGGCTAAAGAAAGGATAGTAATAACGGGCGGAGCCGGTTTCCTCGGTTCCCATTTGTGCGATAGATTTTTAAACGAAGGTATGGAAGTGATTTGTATCGATAACCTTTTAACCGGTAGTTTGAAAAATATAGAACATTTGTTCGGACGTGAAGATTTTGTTTTTCTTCAACACGATGTAACGAACTATATTTACGTTCCCGGAAAAGTGGATTACATCCTTCATTTTGCATCCCCGGCAAGCCCGATCGATTATTTGAAATTGCCAATTCAAACTCTGAAAGTCGGTTCTTTGGGAACACATAAAGTTTTGGGGATGGCCAAAGAGAAAAAAGCCGTCTTTTTACTAGCGTCCACCTCCGAAGTGTACGGCGATCCGGAAGTACATCCTCAAAGCGAAGATTACTGGGGAAGCGTAAATCCGATTGGTCCGCGCGGGGTTTACGACGAAGCGAAAAGGTTTGCCGAAGCGTTAACAATGGCGTATCATCGTTACCACGGTTTGGATACAAGAATTGTAAGGATTTTTAATACTTTCGGTCCGAGAATGCGTTTGGGAGACGGACGGGCTTTACCTACGTTTATAGCACAAGCTTTGCGGAATGAGGATATAACCGTTTTCGGAAACGGCAATCAAACCAGAAGTTTTTGTTTTGTGGAAGATCAAATCGACGGAATCGTAAAATTATTATTTTCGAATGAAGTGGAACCGGTTAACATCGGAAATCCTGAAGAAATTTCTATAAATACGTTGGCAAAGGAAATTTTGCAACTTACGGGTTCGAAAAGTAAAATCGTTTACAAAGAATTGCCCGTAGACGATCCGAAAGTTCGGCAACCCGATATTACAAAAGCAAAAACACTTCTAAACTGGACTCCAAAATACTCGCGGGAGGCCGGATTGAGAATCACAATAGATTATTTCAGAAAAATCCTTTCGGATAAAACTTCTCTGATTTACAGGTAAATTGTACCAAAAAGAGTCAAATAAACCGACCTAAAACATCGTATTTTGTCTGAAATCACAGAAAAACTGTAATTTTGATATAAATCACACTGGCATAATACTTGAAAAATTTTTCAAAAACCGCGAGGAATTATGCCAGAAAATCAATCGAAAATAATGAATTTATCCGCTGAAGATATTTTTGCGGTTAAACCGATTATTGCCAATCCCGAAAAATTGGAAGCTGAATTTAATTTCGGAGGAGAAGCGGAATTAACCGAAAGCTTGCTGATCGACGAAAAAATTATCGAAAGTATTAATGCGCGGGCTAGGAAAACAGAAATGGTTAAATTTTACTTCGGTATTGGTTATTTCGTATTGTTTTTAGCTGCATTAATCGCTCTCTTTCTGTAATGCCGATTGATATTTCCGTAATCTTGTAATATATTTGGGGCGAGCAATTGCCCCGTGGTGTAATTGGCAACACGTCTGACTCTGGATCAGAAGTCTCCAGGTTCGAGCCCTGGCGGGGCAGCAAACCGAATTAATCAATCCAAATAGAAAATTTTTTATCATTCCTTAATTCAAAATCCCAAATCCGTTTTAACATGCTTTTGTAATTTAACCGCCTGGAAAAATAATTTGAAAAATCCGTAAAATATTTAATTACAAGGTTGTATAATGATGAATTAATAATTAACTTTAAGTGTCGAATTAACTCAGGTAGAAATATGAGAAAAAAAATTACTGTTTTTCTTTTTGTGTTCTTTTTCATTTTTATTGATTCGGGTCTTTTAGCTCAAACTGCAAAAAACAGTTGGGCTTTCGGTTTCGGGGGAACTTATCCCAAATTTATAAGCATTACAACCACTTCGGTGGAAAAAAGCGATAATATCGGAGGTTTTCTTTCGTTTCAAAGGAATTTCAACGAATACACTTCATTGCGACTTAAAACAAGTTTTCTTAAAATGAAATCGCTTAGTTATAAAAACTTGCCGCGTTCAAATTGGATTAACGAAACCACTCAATTATTTGCAGCCGATTTTGATTTTATTTATCATTTTTTACCTTGCAGTTTTATCACGCCTTATGCATTGCTGGGTTTCGGTGCTGCATTTTTTACTGTGGATAATGCGCCTACACCTTCCCGTGAGGGCTCTCATTCGAATTATCAAATGAATTTGGGACTGGGTGCAAATTTAAATTTTAGTTCAAGCTGGGGAATAAGGGTGGAAGTTAATTATCATACGGTAAACGATAACGGTTTGGAAGGGAATTCCGATCTGGATGAAATTAAAGGAATTTTGGGCAGTAACGGCGATACATACATGACGTTCGGAGTAGGCGTCCTTTAT
Source organism: uncultured Melioribacteraceae bacterium (assembly GCA_964553325.1). Classification (GTDB taxonomy): domain Bacteria; phylum Bacteroidota; class Ignavibacteria; order Ignavibacteriales; family Melioribacteraceae; genus BMS3ABIN04. Next base: position 19,206 of record CAZKKI010000061.1, read on the forward strand.
TATTTTGCAAAAGGGGAAGAATCCGGTTTATGCAAAGAATTACCGACCGGCGTGAAAGAAATAATTAAAGAAGTGCCCGTTGTAGTTGAAAAGAAAGTAACCGACACGGTTTTTGTTAAATCGGTTCCGTATCAAAGAAAATTGGTTCTTTTCGGTGTAAACTTCGAATTCGATAAAGCTACATTAAGACCGGAATCGTATCCTATTCTCGAACATGTTTTAAACGAACTGAAATCCCATCCCGACGTAAGAGTAGAAATACGGGGATACACCGATAGTATAGGAACGGAATTGTATAATTTACGGCTTTCAAAACGGAGAGCGGAGAAAGTGAAGAAATTTTTGGTTGAAAACGGAATTGATCCGCGTAGAATTTATACGAAAGCAATGGGCGAATCAAATCCGATTAGGAGCAATGCTACAAAAATAGGAAGGGCTTTCAATAGAAGAATTGAATTTAAGATTTTCGGAACGAAGAAAGTTAATAAGGAAAGTTTTCAAAAGAATGATTAAACATTTTTAAGTTCTGCGTAAATCGTGTATTATCCCGCATTTCGGACATTTTATAGCTTTGTTTCGGTATTCCGGCGGTATTTTTAATTTCAAACCGCAATCACACGGAATAAAAGTAAAATTATTGAAAGTCATCATCAAATTGCCAATGTTTCTGCGCTGTGATTTTTTTTGCGCTGCAATCTTTTCTTCAGAAGGTTTCCGTACGGAAATTAATTCACCGGTTGTTAAAACCGAATTCGGTATTAACCGCTTGTTACTTTTCTTGACTTTCATATAGGCTTTTTGATAATCTAAAAAACTTGCGCCGTGCATCATGTTTCGTAAAATTCTAATGCGTTCGGAAATCGGCGGATGGGTGCTTGTTAAATCGGTTAACTTTTTCCCTTTTGGGGCAAGCGGATTAACAATGAAAAACGCAGCGGTAACTTTATTAGCCGATTTAAGCGGGTAAGTATTTTGCGCCAATTTTTCGAGGGCAGAAGCCAAACCTTCGGGGTACCTTGTAAAACGGGCGGCGCTTGCATCGGCAAGATATTCTCGTTTTCTCGATATCGCGAAATAAAGGAGCCGGGCTAAAATGGGCGATAGAACTGCAAAAAGCAAAGCGAGTAACAGAAAAATAATTTGCGCGGAACCGCCACCTTCTTTAGACGAACGGTTTCGATATCTGTCGGTTGAGTGCCCTGAATAAAACATACCTCTGATAAAAACTTCCGAAATCATAATTATACTACCGAGCATAACACCGGCAAAAGTCATTAATAATACATCACGGTTTTTAATGTGACCTATCTCGTGTGCAATTACACCTTGCAATTCGTCTCTGTTTAAAATTGCCAGCAGTCCGGTTGTAACCGCAACGGCACTGTTTTCCGGTTTAATTCCAGTTGCAAATGCATTTGGAGCCGGTTCGTTAATGATGTAAACATCCGGCATTTGGGGTAAACCGGAGGCAATTGTCATTTCTTCCACAACGTTAAATAATTGCGGATGTTCCTTTTTGGTTATTTTCCGTGCCTTGCTTATTCCCAATATAATTTTACTTCCGGAAAAATAACTGATGGAAGAAAGGACGAGCCACAATCCCGAAGCGCCCAGAATACCAAGTGGTGCTCCGTCGGCGCCGAATAAATATCCGCCGATTAAATAACCGAGAAAAATTAATACAAAACCCAAACCGAAAAACAATATTAACGATTTCCGTTTGTTGGAGCGGATTATTTCCCACATGATTATTTGAAATCTACTTTAGGAACTTCTCGTTCTTCTTTTGTTTCTATCTCGAAAAATTCTTCTTTTGTAAAATTGAACATTCCGGCAATAATGTTGGATGGGAACATTTCGATTTTATTGTTATAACTTAACACTTGGTCGTTGTAATTCTGGCGCGCAAAAGAAATCTTGTTTTCCGTTGAGGTCAATTCCTCTTGTAACGCAAGAAAGTTTTGGTTCGCTTTTAACTCGGGATAATTTTCAACCACAACGTTAAATTTGCCCAATGCACCGCTTAACGCCGATTCGGCTTTCGCTTTTTCGGCTACGGTTCCGGCTTTTAAGGCTTGACTTCTCGCATTTGTGATATTTTCCAATGTTTCCCTTTCGTGCGTCATATAGCCTTTCACGGTTTCGATTAGATTTGGAATTAAATCGTGCCGCCTTTTCAGTTGTACGTCTATTTGCGACCACGCATTTTTAACTTGATTCCTCAAGCGAACCAGCGCGTTATAGTTTGCGGCTAAATATAATCCCGCAAGAATTATAAGAATTATAAAAATTGCAAAAGCGCTCATTGTTCCTCCGGCGTTATTGTCTTGATTTTATTATGATATATTTCCGTTAAAACTTTAACAATCTCGTTCTTCACGTTCAGTCGGCTGTTTCCCAAAAGTTGTAAAATCTCTCCGTTATCGAACCATAAGCCGTGACCGTTGGGACATTCATCAATTATAATACGATTGTTTCCGTAAACATAAACTTTGTTCATTTTCTTTTTGCAAATAGGACATGCAATAGGTTTTTCTTTCAAATTATTGTTTGTATTGAAATGATTTAATAATTCCAACGTTGCTTTTTTGTTATTCAGCAGAAGTTCAAGTTCGCCGGCATCAAACCATATTCCGCCGCAATCCATGCAATAATCTGTTTCTATACCTCCTAATTCTAAAATTATCAACGGATTTTTACATTTGGGGCAATCCATATTTTGCTCTCTTTGTATGAATTTGACTTATAATATACATATTTTATTAATATCTTTACTGGCGGAAAATTTTTTTAGAATTATTGCATAAGTCACGCTGAAAAACAATTGCAGTTACTTCGTGTAACTTTGTGCAAACTCGGCATAACTTTGTGAAACAATTAGGGTGAAAATTTATATCACAAAGAAACACAAAGAAAAGGGAGTTTCACGAAGCAAAGGATATTTCATAATAAAATGGTATGGAAGAAGAAAACAAAATATCGAATAAGATAATTGGGCTCGCAATCGAAGTACATAAAAGTCTTGGTCCGGGTCTACTGGAATCCGCATATCAAGAATGTTTATACTACGAATTGAGAAACAACGGATTGAACGTGGAAAAAGAAAAACCGATGCCTATAGTTTATAAAGAAATAAAGTTGGATCACGGATACCGGATTGATTTATTAGTTGAGAACAAAGTAGTAGTTGAAATTAAAACCGTTGATACATTGCTTGATGTTCATTTTGCTCAATTATTAACATATTTAAAACTGGGAAATTATAAATTGGGTTTATTGATAAATTTTAACGTATCGTTGCTAAAAAACGGAATAAAGAGAATTATAAATTAAAAAACGGTTTAGAGCGACACGCTGAAAAACAATTGTTGTTACTTCGTGTAACTTTGTGCAAACTCGGCGTAACTTTGTGAAACAATTCATTCGAAAGGGAAAAAATGATAAATCAACATCAAAGAAAATATAAAGAAGCTATTGAAAAAGATAAAAAAGATTTGGGTAAACGCCCGGATTGGTTAAAAGTACGATTACCAAGCGGAAAAAATTATCAAGATGTTCTCAGATTAATGAGAAAATCTAAACTAAACACGGTCTGTGAAGAGGCACGATGCCCGAATTTAGCCGAATGCTGGCATCATCGAACCGCAACTTTTATGATTCTTGGCGATACTTGCACCCGTACGTGTGGCTTTTGCAATGTGAAAACCGGAGTCCCTAACAAAATCGATTGGGATGAACCTCGGCGGGTTGCTAATTCTGTTAAAGAACTCGGCTTACGGCATGCGGTTATTACATCGGTTGACCGAGACGATCTTAAAGACGGAGGCGCTGCAATATTTGCAGAAACCGTAAGGTTGATAAGGGAAACTTCACCCAAATGCACAATTGAAATATTGATTCCGGATTTTAAGGGTGACGAAAAAGCGTTCGAAATTATTATGGAAAATCCGCCCGATATATTAAATCACAACCTGGAAACTGTTGAACGTCTCTACCATGCGGTACGTCCGCAAGCGAATTATAAAAGAAGTCTTGAATTGATCAGATGGTTCAAACTAAAAGGTTTGCGCACAAAGAGCGGAATTATGGTTGGAATAGGAGAAAAAACGGACGAGGTTCTCTCTCTTATGCAAGATCTTCGAAAACACGAGTGCGATATAATGACGATAGGGCAATATTTACAGCCGACGAAACAACATTTGCCTGTCGATAGATATGTTACTCTGGAAGAATTCCGGATGTACAAAGAAGAGGGTTTGAAAATGGGATTCAAAGCTGTAGAATCGGGTCCGTTGGTTCGAAGTTCTTACCATGCGGATAAACATGCTAGGGATTTGTGGGATGAATGATAATTACAAGTTTTGAATTGAAATGATTGGCTTTTAAGTATATATTTCCTTATTCTTGTTACCCGTTGTATTGAAGTTTAAGAACCTTTTTACAAAAGTGAATATGCCGAAAAAATTTTTGACCTTTTTATATAGTACATTTTACCTTCTTGTTGCTGTTTCGATTAACGGACAATCAATATTAAATAAAACCCTCGATGATGATAACTCAAAATTTACCAATGTCGGTAACATCGGACTTACCGTAACAAATTTCGGAATGTACGGTCACGGTTTCAGTCTTTGGCCGGAACAACCGTCGTGTGAATATCCGTTAGGCAGCGGTATCGAACATATATTCGACGGCGGGCTGTGGATCGGCGGTTTCATAAGCAACGATTCTCTTGGTAGTAACAAATCCGGTCCGTTTGTAACAACCGGAGCCGTTGATGCCGCATCTGTTAGCTCCCGCGGTGGAGGTTTCGAATTTACAAACGAAAAAGGAAGTCGGGTAATCGAACGCTCTTCACTTTCCGATTCGCCTTTTTTCAGTCCGGACGCCGTATCGCACCAAGATTTTGTTATGGATTATGCGGATACGAGTCGTACGCTAAGCAACGGTGAATTTATTCCGAATCATAATCCGCTTGGTGTTGTTGTACACCAGGAAACTTATGCTTGGAATTTCCCGTTTGCCAATTTTTTTGTGATTATGAACTACTGGATTAAAAATGTTTCCGACCATTACATTGACAGTGTCTTTATCGGGTTATGGACGGATACGGTTGTACGCAACACGAATATTACTTCCCCGAGAATCGGCGGAGCGTTTTATAACAAAGGTGGAAACGGTTATAACGATTCTTTGCGTGTAGCGTACGAGTTCGACGCAACCGGCGACGTGGGATTTACCGACAGTTACATAGGTATTCAATTTTTAGGTTCGGATTCTAAATACGACAGCGTAAATTTTGTCTCGTGGCAATTCAGAAATACGACCGACCCCAATTTTTTCGCTCCTCAAGAAGATATTCACCGGTACAGAAAAATGAACGGATACTTCGGCGGTGATAACCGGTACGGCGACGGTGTTTCTCCGGCTGTACTTAGGCAACCCAGTAACCGGTCGGTTATGATTTCGGCGGGACCGTTCGATCATATTGCGCCCGGCGATTCGGTAAACGTTACTTTTGCTATCGTTGCTGCCAAAAAATACGGCGGAGATCCGCCCGATTTGGATACGGAAGAGCAAAAAAGAAACTTATACATAAATGCCGGTTGGGCTTTGAGGGCATATAACGGTGAGGACAAAAACGGTAACGGAGTATTGGATCCCGGTGAAGACCAAAACGGAGACGGGGTTTTAACTCGTTATGTGCTGCCCGCACCTCCGATTTCTCCCAAAGTGAAAGTAGTGCCGTTAAGTAATAAAACGGAAATTTATTGGGATAAAAGAGCGGAAAATTCCATCGATCCGATTTCTTCAAAAAAAGATTTTGAAGGATACAGAATTTACAGAACGAATACCGGTTTCGATTTAACCGCTTCTCAAAATCTGCTTGATGCTTTCGTTAAAGTAGCCGAATTCGACAGCGCCAATAACAATATAGGTTTCAATACGGGCTTCGGTAAAATCGAATTGGACGAACCGGTTCAATTTCCGGGCGACACAACAAAATATTATTATAAATTCACCATCGAGAATTTGCTTAACGGTTGGCAATATGTTTTTTCCGTTACTGCATTCGACGAAGGTGATCCGGAAAACAAACTCGAAAGCTTGGAGTCTAGTTTATTGGCCGGAGCAACGCGCATTTTGCCCGGTACTCCGCCTACTTCGGATGAAAAAGTTGAAATCGGTGTTTATCCCAATCCGTATTACGGAACCGCCTTTTGGGATGGAAATTCGGAACGGCTGAGAAAAATATATTTCTACAATTTACCGGAAGAATGCGAAATTACAATTTATACCCTTGCCGGCGATGTTGTTAAAAGAATCTATCATAACAAGCAAAGCAACGGTTCCGATTTACGTTGGTTCGAAACTTTTTCTAAAGACGGAAATCAAATTATGACAGGCGGTGAACATGCTTGGGATTTGGTAACAGATAACGACCAAGCTATTGCAACGGGTTTGTATTTGTTTTCAGTTAAAGACAGTAAAACCGGAAATATTAAACTTGGAAAATTTTTAATTATAAAGTAAAATTGAGGTAAGAAATGAGAATAGGAAAAATACTGTTTGTTGCTTTTTTAATTTTTGGATTCAATCTTTTTGCTCAAAGTTATCCGGAAGTTTCAATCCGCGATATTCAATATGTTCCGGCCGATTCTTTACTTGCATACGGAACAAGTTGGACGGAACCCGTCCCGCCATTGTTCGGAGATACGGTTTGGGTTACCGGCGTTGTTATGAACCCTCCGTACGAGGGCGCCAATCCCGATAGTGTTCGAACATTGCATGCCGGAGCTCCAGCAATATATCTTCAGGATACATCCGAAACCGAGTGGTCAGGAATTTTAGTTAGGGATCCGGCGGCATCGCCATCGTTTGCCGTACTCGATACCGGACTGGTAATAAAGTTCTTGGCGGTTGTAAATGAATATTACACTACAACACAAATTAACACTTTGGATTTTCAAGCATCGAACATTATAGGCGTAAGAGAGCGACCGAAACCGGTTTTGCTTACTTTGGATTCCCTTGTGCAAAAAGGTACGTCGTCTCCTAATTTCCTTGCCGAAAAATGGGAAGGCGTTTACGTGGAGATAAGGAATTTAACTACATCGGATCCGGGTGCAATAGGTTTCAACACGTTTACGGTTTTTGATGAGAACAATTCAAGTATTGTAGTTGGAAATAACTCCGATTATTTCCGCCGCACTCCGGCGCCGTTACCCGGAACGAAAATAGACGTGCTTCGCGGATATATTGAAACGCGAACGAACATTGCACCGCACTGGTTTATGATTAATCCGGTTTTCCCGGATGATATCCAATACGGAACGGTCAGTCCGCCGAACATTACAGATGTTCAAAGGGACAAAGGAACCGTCGGATTTAACGAAGACGTAACGGTTACCGCAAGAGTATTCGATTCCGATTCCACTGCGCCCGTTGTATCCGCCGAATTAAAATACAGTGTATCGGGTGCGCCTTATGTTTCGGTACCAATGACTTTAACCGATTCTACAACCATGACTTGGTCTGCCATCATTCCGGGTCAGCCCGATTCTACAATGATTTCTTATTATATCGAAGCGATGGATGCTGATAGCGCTGTTTCTACAAATCCGACTCGCGGCGAGGAAAGTCCGTATTTCTATTTTACCCTTAATCGTCCGCTTACAATTCAAGATGTTCAATATTCGCCTTTCGGAAGCGGGTTTAGCGGATATAATAATTACACCGTAACGGTCAGTGGAATTGTAACCGCCGATACTTCCGATATCGAAGGCGACGGCAATTTAATCGGACCGCAAGTTTACATTCAAAACGGAACCGGTCCGTGGAGTGGAATCCAAGTTTTCGGAACAGAAGCGCATTCATTACAAAGAGGCGATAACGTTACGGTTACCGGAATTGTAAACGAAAGTTTCGGTGTAACGAGAATCGGCAACTTAACGGCAGGTGCAAGTGTAACGGTTAACAGTAGCGGAAACGAACTGCCCGCACCGTATGAAATTTCCACTGCGGTTATTAATGGTTCGGGAACAGGTGAACTTCCGGCGGAATCGTACGAAGGAGTTTTATTATCGCTGAAAAATGTAACGGTTGTTGATGAAAATGCAAACGGTGATGCGGGTCCGGACGAAGGAACCGGCGGAAACAGAAATTTCGGTGAAATGTTGGTTGCCGATACTTCCGGTGTTTCGATGCGTGTGGAATTGCAAGACGGCACGCACGATTATCATAATTTTTGGGATGCCGCGTTGGAAAACCAACCTATACGAATCAGAACATGGAACCATTTCGATGAATTGAGAGGAATATTATTTTATTCGTTCGGAAATTTCAAACTTGTACCGAGAACCAACGATGATTTTATCGGGTTTGTAACCGGAGTTAATGAATTGCAAGAGTTGCCCTTAAAATTCGAATTGTCGCAAAATTATCCGAATCCTTTCAACCCTACTACAACAATTAAATATTCGATTCCTTTGAATAACAAAAGCGGAACGTCGAATGTAAAATTAATTGTTTACGATGTACTCGGAAGGGAAGTTGCAACGTTGGTGAATCAAAAACAAAAACCCGGTAATTACCAAGTTGTGTTTAATGCGAACAATTTGGCTTCGGGGATTTATTTTTACCGGTTAACTACCGGCGATTTTGTTTCGGTTAAAAAAATGATTTTGATGAAATAATTAATGACTCAAAGTATTAAAAATATAATAATTTTAATTTTAATCGGTGTATCGGTCTTTTCTTGTAAAGAGAATTTAACCGATACACCGGTCGGGAATAAACCGCCGGAGACGCACTTATTCCTGTTCCCCGATAGTACGATCAGTCAACAAAAAAGCAGATTGCAAGTTCATTGGTGGGGAGACGATCCGGACGGTTTGATTGTTGGCTTTTATTTTATGTGGGAAGGTCTCGATACCGAATGGCATTTCACCACGAAAAACGATTCCGTTTTTTCTTTGCCTATCGGTACGGTAGATACGAATTATACTTTTAAAATAGCAGCGGCGGATAATTCCGGTAACGGTAAATACGACGACCGGATTGTTAGGAATAACATTGATTTCGGACCCGAACCGTTTATCGATAAAAACGGTAACGGCGTTTTCGATCCGGGCGAAACTTACTTCGATATCGGTGCAATCGATTCAACACCGGCTGAACAAAAATTCCCGATTAAAAATTCCGCACCGGTAGTCGAATGGAGCGAGCTTTCAACATTGCCGGCGGAATCGTTTCCGGTTATGACCTTCGGATGGAAAGCTACCGATTTGGACGGGGACGAATCGATTGTGAATATTTATCTTGCTTTGAACGATACTACCGATTTCGTTGAACTTAACGGCAATGTTCGACTTGTTACATTAATTATCGAGGATGTTAACTCTACCGAGCCGGCTTTTAATATATTTATCGACGGAAGTCCAAACAAAAAATCGGATAATAAACTTTCGAATTTAAAACTCGATGCGGACAATGTAATTTATTTAAAAGCCAAAGATATTTCGGGCGCCGAATCCCAAATTATTCGTCTTCCCGATACAACATCTCACTGGTTCGTCAAAAAACCGAAAGGTGAGCTTTTAATCGTCGATGACTATTCCTCGGCAAGTGATATTCAAGATTTTTATAGCAATCAATTCAACTCGATAAAAAACGGGGAACTTAACGGAAAGTATGACATAATAGATTTGGAAAAAACGGACTTACCGTACCAAAACATCACACTGTTGGAAACAATTAAGCTTTTCGATTATATTTTTTGGTATTCGGATGCTAGCCCGTCGTTGGAAGTAATAAATTCGGTAACTCAAAACTATTTGCAAGACGGTGGTAAAATTGCTTTCTCTATGACGTTTCAAGATTCATCGAATAGTTTTCAATTCGATTTGGCTACGCTGCAAAATTTTCTGCCGGTTGATAGTTTGGGACAAGAAAAATCTTTACCGTTTTTGTTACCCGGAGCAAAAGTAATACCGCAAGCGGGTTTTGAAAATATGCCGGAACTTAAAGTGGAAACGACAATCGGTTTTGTACGGACGTATTATCCGAATCAAATTGCTGCAACGCCCGTATACGATTTGCAAAGTTCACAACTCAACGGAAATATCGCTTTGATAACGAATACGAAAAATTTGTTTTTTATCGGTTTACCACTTAATCAATGCAACGGAAATAATAACGTTGCGGTATTTTTGGAACAATTGTTTTACGGTGAATTCGGATTCGGCTTATGAAAAAATTAATTCCATTAATATTAATTTTCAGCGTGAGTCTGTTTGCTCAAGGAAAAGGTAAAATTTCCGGCACTGTAGTCGATGCGAAAACAAACGATCCTTTGCCCGGCGTGAATATTTTGCTTAAGGGTACTTATTACGGAGCAGCTACGGATTTCAACGGAAAATATGTGATTAACGGTATTAATCCGGGTGTTTACACAATGCAAGTTTCTTTAATCGGTTATAAAACGATGGAATATACCGGTTTGAAAGTTGAACCCAATAAAAATTTGCAAATCGACGTTAAACTTGAAGAGACCGTGCTTACGTTGGAGCAAGACGTAGTAATTGTAGGCGACAAACCGCTTGTTGACGTTGAGGAAACACAAAGTGTTCGTACCGTTTCAAAAGAAGAAATAGAAACGGCAGTTGTTGAAAATATTAAAGATATTGTTACACAACAAGCGGGAATAGTGGAATCGAATAACGAAATTCACATTAGAGGCGGTAGGTCGTACGAGAATGCTTTTCTGCTCGACGGGGTTTCGGTACAAGATCCGTTATCCGGTACGGGGTTCGGATTGCAATTAAGCGCTAATTCCATTGAAGAGGTGGAAATTATTACCGGTGGATTTAACGCCGAATACGGTCAGGCTACATCGGGAGTTGTAAATGTAAAAACCCGTGAAGGCGGTGATAAATATTCCGGTTACTTATCTTACAAAAGAGATAATTTCGGTAATTTGAGTTCCCCCCATGTTTTTAATATCGATATTGTCGAAGCAAACGCAAGCGGTCCCGAACCGATTACCGGCAAACTTCTTCCGGCGTTGGGAATTGAAATACCCGGAAAAATTTTCTTGTTCGGTAGTTTTTATATGGGATTGAGCGACGGTATAACGCAAGGTTACTATAAACCTACGGCAAAGCAACTTTATTCCTCTACGTTTTACGGAACACGGTTTGCACCTCGTGCAGAAAACAGCTGGTTCTGGTTAGGAAAAATCAGCTATAAAATCAGTCCGACTATGAAACTGATTTATTCGTACAGCCAATCTGTTAACATTAACCAGAACTCGCAGTCGCTTCAATCCAATTTGGAATACGTTCAACCGAGTCCGGGTTATCAATATAAATTTCAAAAAATATTGGATAACGCAAACGTGTTTACGCATAACAACAAATATCATACTTTAAGTTGGACTCACACACTGAATTCGAAAACATTCTACGAACTTAAATTAAATAAATTCTTCTCAAATTTACGTGCGGATGCAAACGGCAAGTATTGGTACGAATACGAAGAACCGAAAGACATTGTAACTTTTCCTATTGAATATTATAATCTCGACCGTGATACAATCGGTGTGATTCCTGGCGACGGATTTTGGGATGTTGGAAATCCCTTTACTTGGCACGACCATTACATCGAAGAGTATTCGATTAAAGGTGATATAACCAGCTTCTTCGACGAGAAAAATAAATTTAAAGCCGGATTTAATTTGAGATTTCAGGAAATGCAAGTGGTAGATATTTATAAACCGTGGATTGGTGAATTAGGCTTGAATAACGATATCTATAAAGTTTACCCGGCGGTAGGTTCGTTCTACGCTCAGGATAATATCAATTTCAGCGGAATGATCTTGAATTTCGGATTAAGACTGGATTACTGGTTCCCGGGAAAATTCGTAGACGATGCGGTGGATAATCCCGATGTTGTAACGATACCCGATGAAATAAGAGTCCGGTACAAAGAGGATTCGTTTAAGTGGTTCGGCAACAGAAGGTTTAAAGCACGACTCAGTCCGAGATTGGGAATTTCGCATCCGGTTACGGATAATCAAATTTTATTTTTCTCTTACGGGCATTTCAGCAAATGGCCGAAACCGCAATTTGTTTATGCAAAGTTGAATCCGGCCACGGCTCAATCTTCATTTCAAAAATTCGGCAATCCAAACTTGAATCCGGAAACAACCGTTGCTTACGAGCTCGGATTGAAAACACAATTTACTCAAAACGATGTGCTTACGATTACGGCATATTACAAAGATATATTCGACTACGTTAGAACCCGGACGGCGAAAATTAAATCCGCCCGCTTTGCAACGCGTTCGTTTATTACTTATGCGAATCTGGATTATGCAAGATCGCGGGGGTTGGAATTTGAATATAAAAAACGTATTGGGAAATGGTTTAACGGTAAGGTCTCGGTTTCCTACGCAATTGTTACGGGTAAATCCTCGTCTGCGGATGAAGGGGTTCTGATTCTCCGTGGAGATTTGGACGCTTCGGTAAAAGAAGATTACGTTGCATGGGATAGACCGTTAACTGTTTCTGCAAGTGCGAGTTTTTATATTCCGAAAGACGAACCTTTATTCGATTTCGGAACGGGAATTTTAGACGATATTAATTTGTATGTCCGTGCGTTTTTTCAGTCGGGTAAAAGATACACGCCGTATGTTTTTACGGGTAATTACGATTTGGACGGAAGACCGGAATACATTCGCGACAGGAAAAATATTTACGGAGCAATCGGAGACAATTGGTTTTACATTGATATGAATATAGAAAAATATTTTGAAATCGGCGGATTGCAATTCTCGGTGTTTGCCGAGATTAATAACTTGTTGGATACGAAAAATTCGAATATTATTAATCCGGTTACGGGCAGGGCGTATGAATACGGCGATCCTACACCTTCTTCGTGGAACGATCCGCTTTATCCGGATCTTCAAGCTCCGATTTCCCCGTATCCGTATAATCCGGCAAGGTACTTGACAAGGAGAAATGTAAAGTTCGGAGTGAGTTTTAAATTTTAATTAAAATAAGCAGTTAACTTAATGCTTAGCGAAACAAGTTAGTGTTTAATTAAAGGTTGTGGAAAATTTACAATAGAAGACTTAAAATATTTCCAATTTGATGTTTGGATGTTAAAATTTCTTAACATGCTCTATATGAAACGTTTATGAAGAAGATATTTATCATATTACTCATTTTCCCTTTGAGCAATTTGTTTGCACAACTTTTCCCCACGCTTGGGGGGCAGCGGGCTGGAATATCGGCGGTGCAATTTTTGAAAATCGGCGTCGGTGGCAGAGCTTCTTCGCTTGGTGATGCGTTTGTGGCAATTGCAAACGATGCTTCATCATTGTATTGGAATCCGGCCGGTGCGGTGCAAACCGAAAGCAATGAAGTGTTAATTTCGCATAATAATTGGGTGGCGGATATTAATCACCAATTTATCGGCGGTATTTATCATTTTTCCCCGAACGATGCAATAGGTCTTTCTTTTACTTCGTTAAATATGGATGATATGCCCGTAACAACCGAGTTTATGCCTTTCGGAACGGGTGAATATTTCACGTTCAGCGATTTCGCTATCGGTGTAACTTATTCGAGACAAATGACGGAACAATTTAGTTTCGGAGCGACGATAAGATATGTAGAGGAAACATTGGACAAATTGAAAATGCGCGGATTTGTATTGGACTTGGGAACGTTGTACTGGACGGGTTTGGGAACGACGAGATTTGCCGTTGCAATTACGAACTTCGGAAATGAATTTGCCCCCGACGGTAAAGTTTTACTTTGGGGGAAACGGGAAAAATCCGACTGGCAATCGTTTTCACCGCCAATTTTATTTAGAATGGGTTTTGCGTTCGAACCGTACCAAACGGAAATTCACAGAATTACAACATCGATACAACTGAATCATCCAAACGACAACAGCGAGAACGTATCGACCGGAATAGAATATTCGTGGAAAGAAATTTTTTACGCACGTGCGGGGTATAAATTTAACGTGGACGAACAAAATTTTTCATTCGGAACGGGAATAGCGGTTCCGTTGGGAATAGCGAGGGTAACGTTCGATTACGGATTTGCAAATTTCGAGCGTTTAGGTTCGGCGCATCGTTTTTCATTATTATTTGAGTTATATTAAAATGAAAATCTTAACTAAAATAATTCCGTTGCTGATAATTCTTTTTTCGGCTTGCGAAGATAAACTCGATCTTACCGAGCTGAATGAACTGGGAAAAGGTCCCGTTAATTTCAGCGATACACTTTACATTCAACAATCGCCGGAGTGGACGGGTTATAATAACCCGCAAGATATGATTGTAGGTCGCGAACCCTTCATTTATGTTGCCGATACCGATAACGACAGGATTGTTATGCTCGATATAGCCGGAAAGGTTCTGGGTACGCGAACGGTTAAACATCCGGTAGCGCTTGCACAAGATTATAAGTTGAACTTAATAGTTTGTGCCGAATTCGATACGGTTATAAACGATGTATCCGTAACGTTCAGCGCGGTTTACAGATTAAACTTGGTAGCGGTTAATCATCAAATCGGTAATACGAAACTTGAGAGAATTTTACCGCAAGATCCGAAAGATGATCCTTTCGCTTTTACCAGACCCGACCGTGAATATACAGGTGTTTGTGTTTTTTACGATAATTCGATTTACGTTTCGAGAAAAGGTCCCAACAATTCAAATCCGATCGATCGGGATAATGCTATATTAACCTTAAAGTTCGTAAAAACAAATGAAGGAAAAGATTCGCTTATTCTCGGAAAAGTTCCGCTGTTGGAACCCGAAGGGACGGGTTTAATGTCGGCTAACCGTATAAGTTCGCTTACGTCGTTTAATAAAAGAAATTTGGATGTTATTTTAACTCTAACGGGAAACAATAGCTTTAAGGTTCAATGGTTAAAATATGTACAAACTCCCGATTTCTCCGGTTATCAACCGCGATTCGACGCTTTCTCGAACGATTTAATGCAAGTCGGGAAATTCGGAAAACCGGAAGATGTTGCGCTTGACGGTGCAAACAATATTTTCGTAGCCGATGCCGCGAAAGACAGCGTTTTCAAATTCAGTTCGTTCGGCGATGAGTTGCAATCTTTTGGCGGTTCCGATCTTCTGAACAGTCCGCACGCGGTTGCATATCACGATAAAACGGTTTATGTTTTGGATACGGGAAATAACAGAATTCTCAGATTTATTTTATCTACCGAAGTAGAATAAGGAAATTCCAATGTTGAAATACAAATTAATTTTACTGCTATTGTTTTTTACCGTTACCGTGTACGGTCAGCAAAAAATTCGCTTGATGACGTACAATGTTTTGAATTATCATTCAACCTCGAATCCTACGAAAGATTCTAATTTAAATAAAATAATTTCTTCGGTTAACCCCGATATTCTGGTGATTCAAGAAATCGACGGTTCGTATTACGTAAACAAGTTTTATAACAACGTTCTCGATTCGACTTACAAAAAAGCCACTTTTATAGACGGTTACGATACCGATAATGCAATGTATTTCCGGGATTCGCTTTTTCAATTTGTTTCGAACGTTGCAATTCATACTGCGCTAAGGGATATTTCCAAGTTTACTTTGGTTTATAAAAATACAAACGATACTTTGATTGTGTATTCCGTGCACTTGAAAGCAAGCTCCGGCACGGATAACGAACAAAAGAGATTGAACGAAGTAATTGAATTGCGTAAAGATTCGGATGCGCTTCCGCCGAATACCGATTATGTTGTTTTGGGTGACTTTAATATTTATTCGGCTTCGGAGCCGGCATATCAAAAATTAATCGATAAATCGGAATCCGGATATTTTCTCGACCCCGTACAAGCCGGTAATTGGCATAACAATTCTTTTTATGCTGCAATTCATACTCAATCGACTAGAACCACAAGTCTCTCCGACGACGGTTCTACCGGTGGTTTGGACGACCGGTTCGATATGATTCTTTATTCGGAAGCCGTGAAAGATTCTGCCGGAATATTTTACATTCCCGGAAGTTACACGGTGTACGGTAACGACGGCAATCATTTTAATAAATCTATAAATGACGGTTCCAATTCGGCGGTTAGTCAAGATATTGCAAACGCTTTATATTACGCATCCGACCACCTTCCCGTTTACGCCGATTTTTATATGAATCCGTTGGTTTCGGTGGAAAGAGGCAATCATGAAATTGCCATGGATTTTATTTTATATCAAAATTATCCAAATCCGTTTAATCCTTCTACAAAAATAAAATATACTGTCCCGTTGCGGGGAAGTGCTACATCCGGGCAATCGGGAAATGCGCACGTGCAATTGAATGTTTACGATGTTTTGGGTCGTGAAGTTGCAACACTGGTAAACGAAGAACAGCCCGCCGGAATTTACGAAGTAACCTTTAATGCTTATTCGGCTGAAAGCGCTTTGCCGAGCGGTGTGTACTTTTACAAACTGCAAGTGGGAAATTTTATTAAGACAAAAAAAATGATTTTATTGAGATAGAATTTCGCACCGAACCGATTGATTTTTGATATCGAAACCGGAGAGGTAAAAGCCTAATTGTAATAAACTTACAACCGCGCAAAGTCAAACGGGAAAGGCGCTTTTAACTGAATGAAGTGGTCATAAATTCTAATAATATGGTTTTATTTTACGCTAATTTGTAGTCAAAAATGTGTTTTCGCAAAATAATATTTGATTGTAGAGCCGAATATAATTAAATTTGAAAATTCATTTAATTTAATTTAGGGTAAAAATGGCTAACAAAGAAGGTGTAATTGTACAAGTTATCGGACCTGTCGTCGATATCGATTTCGAAGACGGTCATCTCCCTCAAATTTATAATGCTATTAAAATTCCACGAACAAATCTGGATGGTGCAGAAGAAGAATTAATTGTTGAAGTTCAACAGCATTTAGGTGAAAACCGGGTCAGAAGCGTTGCAATGGATTCAACCGACGGATTGGTAAGAGGAATGAAAGCAATTGATACCGGTGAACCGATTTCCGTACCCGTCGGACCCGAAACGCTGGGGCGTTTGATTAACGTTATCGGCCAAACGATAGACGGTGGCGAACAGATTAAAAGCGGTAAAAGATCCCCGATTCATCATCATGCACCTAAGTTCGAGAATCTTAGTACTTCTCAAGAAATGTTCGAAACCGGAATTAAAGTGATAGATTTGCTCGAGCCTTATTCGAAAGGTGGTAAAACCGGACTTTTCGGTGGCGCGGGCGTTGGAAAAACGGTTATTATACAAGAATTGATTCATAACATCGCAATGCAACACGGCGGTTATTCGGTTTTCACCGGTGTTGGTGAAAGAACGAGAGAAGGAAACGATCTTTGGCTCGAAATGAAAGAATCCGGCGTTTTGGATAAAACCGCTTTGGTATTCGGACAAATGAACGAACCTCCCGGTGCACGTCTTCGCGTGGGGTTAACCGGATTGACGATAGCCGAATATTTCCGTGACGAAGAAGGAAGGGACGTTCTTTTATTTATAGATAACATTTTCCGTTTTACTCAAGCCGGTTCGGAAGTGAGTGCGCTCTTAGGTAGAATGCCTTCAGCAGTAGGTTATCAACCTAATTTGGCATCGGAAATGGGCGAATTGCAAGAGAGAATCAC
>CAZKKI010000062.1:0-22130 GCA_964553325.1 uncultured Melioribacteraceae bacterium
TGAGCGCCGGATTCCACCGCGCTTGTTACAGCTGCAACTTCACCCGTTAGCGTGCAGAACGCTTTGCCGCCCAATGCCATCGCCAATCTGATTTCAATCAATTTTACATTTGCGGCTTTTACCGCGGCATCGGCTCCCTCAATCAATGAGGCTACCGAAAACGCTTCGAGAATTCCGAGCGCTTCAAGTTTTTCGACCGATGAGTGACCGGAGATTGCGGGAAAAATATCCCGGTGTACGTTCGGTATAACAAATGTATCTATTATTGCGTAATCAAGCGATTCCGCAACCGCATCGACCGATGTTTGAACTTCCGCTACATCTCCGCCTACCATTACCATATATTTACCGGAACAAATGCTCCGCGACAACAACAATTCCACTTCCGAAGTTTTCAGCATTTTATCCGCAGCTTGCATTCCGGCTGCAATACTTGAAAGTTCAACCAAACCGATAGAATTCATTTTCATTTTCAATTCCCGTTTTAATCCGTAAATTTAAATTACAATCAAAAGTTATAGTTCCGTTCAACGTTAGAATAACAACGAATATTAATCATTCCCTTATTATCACTACAAACTCATCATTCGCTTCTTTCACGATACCGTCGATGGATGCATGAATGTTCGCGCCCAAATTTTTTGGGGACACTTTCCCGATTAAATCGCCTTTGTTAACTTTCTCACCCGTTTTTACAATCGCTTCCGCCGGTGCGCCTATGTGCTGTTTCAACGGGATTTTTACACGCCGGGTTTGTATTTCTTCGTTTCTAAAAGGTGTCGGTACATTATAACGAGTAACATTTAACTTTTTCATCAACTGCTTTAACGGCACTTTTCTCCCGTCTCTTATCGGGTGAATCTTAACCGGTTTTACTTGTTCGTGTTTAATTCCTTGAAGCTTCAATTCGTTTTTGCTTTGGTTGCATGCTTCACGGGGATACAAATCTTCCGGACAAGAATACAATGAACACAGTCCGCAAGAACTACACAAATCGGCATATTGGTTCCATACGGCATTACCCGATTTCGTAAATTCCAACGAACGCATAACCTTATGCGGTTGAACATCGTAACCGAGCAAGTATCTCGGACAAAACTCGGTGCAATAACTGCATTGGTCGCAAGCCGATTTTCCGATCCTGTTCATATCGTCAATCGAGCGGTTCATACGTTGAATTAAATAATGATCTTTGGGTAAAACGATAATACCTGTCGTTGTTTTAGTTACCACTTCATCCAAATCGAACGTTAACGTACCCATTAACAATCCGCCAATAAAAATACCGTATTCTTCAATCGTCGTACCGCCGCAATGTTCGATTAATTCACGGAAAGAAATCCCGATAGGCGCAAAAAAAGTGGAAGGATTTTTTACCTCGCCAGTTACACAAACAAATTTTTCGGTAACGGGAATATCTTGTGCCGCGCGGGAAATGTTGTATAAGGTTTCCACGTTATTGACAACCGCTCCGATGTCCAAAGGAATTCCGTGCGGCGGGATCAGTCTTCCGGTTGCTTCGTAAACAAGTTCGTACTCGTCGCCGGTAGGATAAAAATCACCGAGTTCCAAAGTTCTGATTTTTCCGTTCGAGTAAGATTTTTCTATCGCTTCAATTGCTTTTGCGTTCTTCGCTTTAATCCCGAAAACACCTTTCTTCGCACCGGTTTGTTCCATCATCAATTCAAATCCGTTTACGATTTCGGTCGCATAATGAAGCATAATTTCGTAATCTTTGTGTATAAGCGGTTCGCATTCGGCACCGTTGGCAATCATATATTCGACGGCGGATTTCGCTTTTACATGCGCCGGGAAGCCCGCACCGCCGGCACCTACCACTCCGGCCAAAAATATTTTTTCGGGAAGATCCATTTTACTTTATCCGTTTAATTACAACAATGGTTTTATCGTCTTGGTATTTGCTTTCCGCAGTGGAAAATTTCAACACGTCGTCCAAAATCGTATAAACAATTTCTTCCGGTGATTTTTCCAAATTATCTAAAATAACTTTTTGCAATCTTTTTTCTTCGTAAAATTCAAAATTCTGGTTTGCCGCTTCAACTATTCCGTCGGTATAAATTACCATAACATCTCCGATGTTAAAATTCAAACTATCCGTTTCATATTTGGCTTTAGGTGCCGGACCCAGAAGTGGACCGGTCGGCTTAAGATAAATCAATTCTTTACTTTTCGCATCGATAAATATTGGCGGATTATGGCCGGCATTGGCATAAAGGAACAGACCTCTCGAATCGTTAGATATTTCGCCGTAAAAAAGAGTCGTGAATCTGTCGTCGCTGAAAATTTTATTAACCAATTCGTTCATTCTGAACATCATAGGTGAGATTTTCAACTGGAACGTAGCGGCCATCCGAATTGCTCCCGAAATGTACATAGCCTCGGCTGCTGCGCTCAATCCTTTTGATGCCGCATCACCCACTACAATTCCCAAGCGTTCTTCATCGTAACCGATGTGAAGATAATCGTAAAAATCCCCTCCTATAATTTCCGCCGGAACCGTTGTACCGAATATTTCATAATTGTGAAATATAAGTTTGTGCTCGGGTAAAATACTTTTTTGCAGTTGTTTTGCTTTGTCGATATCCGAAATTAATTTTTTCCGTGTTGCGGAAAGTCTTTTTTCCCGTATTTTGGAAGTAAGCACCGTGGCGATAATATTAAGTTCGTACCGCAAATTTTCGTCAATCTTGTCACTGTTTACCGCAAGCAAGTATTCGTAATATTTATCGTCGCCTATTCTGATTTTCGAACCGATTCCGGATGCAGAGTATTTGAATATCCCTTTTTCAATAAGAGTTTGATTAGTTTCATCGGAAAGAATTGTTCGCTCTTTGGTTACAACTTTAAAAATCGGGTTTTCTTTTAACGGAAGTTCGAATTGGGGATCGATTTTTTGTACGTTTCCTTTTTGAAACAATAATTTATATGATTTTTTATCGGGGTCCAATTTCCAAACGCGGCCGCCGGTTACATGCGTTTCTTCGTTCTCCACAACTTGATTAAGTACTTCTTCAAGCATTTCCTCTATCGATTTGAAATTTTTAGAGGCTACGGTTTCAATTGTGCGTAGTAATTTTTTCTGTTCCATAATTCGAAATTAGCTTCTCGGATATTTTATGTAGATTTCCGAATAAAATTAATATGAAATATAAGAAGAAAGGAATAAATATTGGGGAATTTATTTGGGGTTATGCTACTTGCCAATTCTCTACTCACCTTTCATTTTCTCAGTCCTTTTTCATTTTCGCCAATAATAAAAAATTGAAGACAACCTAACAGGGAACGTGCACTTCCGAAATCACCACTGAATAAAAAAAATTACGGCTAAAAAACAGAGTCGAAGTTTTATCCCTTATAACCTTTCAATAATATTTTTGTTTATAAAATACAAGACAAATAACCATTTCATTATTTGAGACTAAGCCACCGTACGGGAATTATTTTACCCTGTATTTTCGTTTAGGAGCGAGTAAGATTCACCAAAACCATAAAGCGTTTTTTAGGATATAGATGTTTTACTGAAAAAGTTTTTAAGTTTCAAATCAAATGTTTTCTCGATTCCGTATAAAACAAAAAAAGCCCGACTTGAAATTTCAAAGTCGGGCTTTTTGATCCGAATGCTACCAACCGAAGCTATCAGTTCGCAGGATCAGGAGGTGTATTCGTATTATTTATCCTTTCCGAAGACGGATACGGATACCAGTTTCTATTTCTTTCTTCACCAGGTTCACCCGGGCCGGGTCTGTTGAATCTACGACTATCTTCAAATCTGAGTCCCGACATATAAAGCTCAATGCATCTTTGTCTATATATTTCGGTGAGTACGGCTTCTTGGGTTTGCGGTCCCGAATAACCTGTAGCAAAGCCGGCGCCAATACCAAACGGATCGGAAGCCGGATCTTTGGTTAGAATCTGATCCAAAGCGGCAATTGCGTTTGTAAGATCATTGGTTCTGGCATACGCTTCGGCTTTAATCAGAATCATTTCGCCGGGCAAATACAACGGTATTCCGTCGCTGTTTTCATCCAAAAATCCACCAGCTCTGTAATCTTCGTTCGGCGGGTTTACATCTGCAAAGTAAAAAGCCAAACGTTTATCGGTTGTATCAGGTTTTAATTCATCGGGTAATCCCAATGTTAAATTAAGCGGCTGAAAAACGTTGTTGGTTTTTGTCGATACAAACGCAATCGGGTTAGGATTAACGTCATCATAAGCGAATCTGGATGCAACATTAAGATTTACCTCGTTTGCCGCAGCCAATGCTTCGCTGTAATTTCCCGCCATTAAATAATATCGAGCCAACAAAGCGTTAATTGAATTGGGAATATCGATTGTACCGGTAGTTGTAGCCAGAAACTCGCTTGAAATGGAATTTGCCACGGCTTTTCCGTTCAACAAAGTTTGAATGGCTTCATCCAAAACTTCCGTTCTGTTATGAAACGGAGCATTTTTTTCAACGGTTAACGGAACTTGTTCGAAGCACTGAATAAGTGTTCCCAAAGCAAGAGCTTTATATAAACTAGCCGTTGCAATTAATCCGGCTCTTATCCCTTTATTGGAAACAACCGCATCAACTTTATCCAAAATAATTTGAGCTTCGGCGCGTGTTAATAGCGCTTGTTCCCAAAGATTACTAATTATTCTGTTCGTATTCGTTAATTCGTCGCCACCTAAATCAACTTCGTTTTCATCAACGTTACCGGGATTTATCAATCGAAGTTCATTTGTCGTAAAACCGGGTCCGGTGATAAAGTTATAAACGGGACTTTGTCTTCCCACACTCCAACGGTATTGCAAGCCCGCAGCCAAACCCGTAAGTCCTTCTACGCTTTCTTCTACTTGTGAACTAACCGGATTAGACGGATCCAAGAATTCTTCGGAACATGAAGTAAAAACAAGCGTAGAGATTATCACTAATATGCTAATTAATTTTATCATAATTTTTCCTTTTTTAAGGGTGTAATCTATCATTTTCAACCTCCTAAAAATTTAGAGTTAATGCTATTGAATAGCTTCGAGGAATCGGAACCGTTCCAAAATTATATCGTAAATAAGAAGCTTGACCGGCAGAGTTAACTTCCGGATCGTAGCTAAAGAAATTATCGAAAGAATACAAATTTCTACCGCTTACCGTTAACGTAGCGTTGTCAAACATATTAAGGAAGTCTGAAAATTTATATGAAAGACTAACTTCTCTGATTTTAACGAATGAACCGTCTTCAACACGCCATTCTTCAATTGGATAGATCGACCAGACCCAACCGCGAGGTAATTCGCCGGTTAGTTCTTTTTCCGCATATTCCCCTATACCGACTCCTTGACGTGTTCTTTTGTCGGCATCGAAAACATCGAATCCTTGCATTCCGTCAACCAAAATATTCAAGGAGAAGTTTTTATATCTGAAGTTAGCTCCGACCGAGAAAATATAATCGGGATTGGGGTCACCAATCTTTTTCTTCAGAAAATCTCCGGTCGGTTGACCGTTAGCGTCTCTCATCGGTTTTCCGGTTGCAAGATCTCCGCGTTCGCGTTGCAAAACGCCGTCTTCGGTTAACAGATAATTTCCGTTTTCGTCTCTTGCAGCATAAAAACCATAGAAGAATCCCAAAGGTTCACCGTTTTGAATATATGCGGGAACCCAACCGGGAGCATCAACTTTAATAAGTCCGTCAAAAGCTTCAACAACTTTATTACGGTTTTGGGAATAATTGGCAAAAACATTCACTTCCATTGTCGATGTTTTATAAGGAGTTGCCGAAATCAGTAATTCGAAACCTTTGTTTTCCAATTTACCAATATTCTCAACAATCGATAAAGCGCCTTCGGAAGCGGCAAGAGTTCGCGGAACAATTAAATCTTTTATATTCGCATTATAAACCGTACCGATTAAGTTAATTCTATCTTCAAGGAATCCAACGTCAATACCGAACTCCAATTCCTCGCTTCTTTCAGGTTTAATATCTTCGTTTCCTTTTTGATTTCTAATATTAAAAATTGTTGCGCCGGTTAATTCGCCGGGATTGTATTGTGTGAACCTGGTGAACGGACCGATAGCGGTAAGGTTACCTGATTGACCCCAAGAGGTACGCAAACGCAAACTGCTTACTACATTAGCTATTCCCAAGTCGGCCCAATAATCTTCTTCGGAAACAAAATAACTTGCGCTTACCTTAGGATAAAAATTAGAACGGTTATCTTCTCCGAAAGCGGTAGATGCGTCGACTCTACCCGCAACCGTCAAGTAAAGCGTTTTGTTGTAATCAAATGTTTCTTGCAAGTAATAACCCCAAATATTTGTTTTGGCATCCAATGCTGTTGCACCCAAAAAATTACTTGCTCCGGATATGTTCTGTACGAACGCCGCTAAGGCTCTTCCTTGACTTGTTTGAAAATGTTCTCTTGTCAATTGAGCGTTAAATCCGGCGTAAGTCGTAAGGTTTATTTTATCCGTTAATTTGTATTGATATCTCAAGTTTAAATCGTTATTGATTTGGAGAACATTGTTTTGGGCTTCGCTTGCATAACCGTCGTCGTAATAACTCGGATTCACCGGAGAATATGGATAAGGAGGAATAAAAATATGTCCGGCTTGTCCGTACGTATCAACTCCGAATATATAATCAACCGTTAACCCTTCAAGTGGAGTCAAGTGAATTTGTCCGTCTGCTATCACACGGTTTACTTTTTGTCCGATGTCGAATGTTTCGATAATTGAAAGCGGGTTTACGCGGGTCGGTTCTACGGATTGTAAATTACCGAATTCATCTCTCCGTGTTATATCGTAAATATTGTTTGTAATATTAATTGAGTTTACCGGACTCCAAAAAACATTTCCATCCGGTTTTTCATCGGAATAAGAATTTATGTACGTAACACCGAGATCCGCGTTAAGCCAATCGGTTATTTCCTGATGAAGTCTTAATTTTACGCTGTTTCTAACAAATGAAGTATTTCTTACTATACCTTCATTCGCCGATCTGGATAACGAAGCGAAATATTGAGTGTTTTCCGTTCCACCGGCAACCGAAAGATGATTGCTGAGTCCTGTTCCCGTTTGAAAAACTTGATCTTGATAATCATAACGTGTTACCGGTACTTTTTTCGTAGATAAATTTCTACCGACGGTTAACGCTCCGGTTACCGGATCGACACCGGCTATCGGATATAAACGTTGTGTTGCGCTTCCGAATTGTTCTCCACGCAAGTTAGTATAAACTTTCTTTCTTAATTGATTAATGTTAAAACCAACGGTATAAGTATATTTCGGTGCGCCTATGGTTCCTTTTTTGGAGGTAATTAATACCACACCGTTAGCAGCTCTCGAACCGTAGATTGCGGCCGCTGCGCCACCTGGAATAACTTCGATGCTTTCAATATCTTCGGGATTTATATCCGCTAATCTGTTTTGCCCGATTACGGCGCCGGGAGCCGAAACATTAAGCTGGGTAACGTTTTTGGATTGATTACTGATCACCACACCGTCAAGAACATATAACGGATCCGAAGAACCGTAAATCGAAGACGCGCCTCTTAATACAATCGAAAAACCACCGGCGGGATCACCTGAGTTTTGGGTAACTTGCGCTCCGGGAATTCTACCTTGCATTCCCGAAATAAGTTTTCCGGATTGTTCGATATCTTTTGCTTTAATCGTTGTTACGGTGTTTCCAAGCTCTTTCCTTGTTGCTCTAATTGTTGAACCTATTACAACCAGTTCATCCAAGTTAAGTGCAGAAACTCTCAACGGTATTAAAATATTCAACGTTTCATTTTCTTTTACGGTAATTTTTCTGACTTCTTTTTTGTAGCCTACGAATGAGATTGTCAACGTATACGAACCGGGTGCAACATTTTCGATTTTGAAATTTCCGTTGAGATCGGTTGACGACCCTTGACTGGTTTCGTTAATCATAACATTGGCTCCGGGAAGCGGTTCGTTGGTTTCAGCATCCACTACTGTTCCCGTAATTGTTCCGTTTTTTTCTTTTTCAACAATCGCCGTTGCTTTGGACCTTGCAGGAATCAAAATCACTTCCCCCGTACTTTTAACAATATAATCTGTAGCTGTCTGGGATAGCACTTCTTCCAAGGCTCTAAAAACCGGAACATTGATAAGTTTTGTTGTTACTATTCTTCCTTTGGGAATAAAAGAATCGCTGTAAACAATTTGGATATTCGCCTTTTTAGCGATTTCTTTTATTACTTTGCTGAGCGGAACGTTTTCAGCATTGACCGATATTCGTTTTTGCAGGCTTTGAGAAGATGTATTATTTGCGAATACCTGCGCAAATAAAGATACATCTAGAATCAAAACCAGCAAAATAATCGGGAAAAGTTTCACAAAGAATCTTTGCAACATACTACCTCCTATGGTTTTGTTATTCTGGTTATTAATAAAATTCGACTTTGTTTTTGGTACGTTTAACTTTTAAATCTATCATAAGTGCAATGGTTTTTAATATTTCATCTACATTTCTCTTCTTGAAATTTCCGGTTACTCTCGTTTTTTTGTAGATGGGATCAGGCAACTTGATTTCCAATTTGTACCAGCGTGTCAGTTTGTCGATTACCAAACCCAGCGGGGTGTTATCCAAGTATAATTCTTGATTCAACCACCCGAGTTGTTTATCTATATTGCTGATTACCGGTTTTGTGGGAACTCCGTTTCTCAATATTTTGCTTGATTGACCTTTTGTTAAAATTACATGCGGCGCATTATCTTTCTCTTCATTATAGAAAGCAACTTTACCTTCCACAACCGTTACTTTTACTTGCTTGAATTTTGGCCATGCACTAACATTAAATTTTGTTCCTAAAACCTTAATACGGGCGTTATTCGCATGAACAATAAACGGCTTTTGAGAATTATGAGTTATCTTAAAATATCCTTCGCCGGTTAAATATATTTCCCGAGTATTCCCATTGAAATTTTTCGGATATTTTATTTTACTTCCGGCATCAAGTATAATTACGGACTTATCGGGCAAAGTAATTTGTTTTTTACGCCCGAGTTCTACTTCAATAGTTGCATATTCCGTTTTGATATTTTCTATTTTCTTTGTTTGTGTGTTGTTTTTTAAAAATATAAACATTAATGATGCTATTATAAAAACTATTACCAAAGCATAACTAAATCTTTTGGAAAACATATTGGCGGTATTTCTGAATTTATAATTATAAGCAACATGCCTCGGTTGGCGAGTTTCTTCAAATGGAATTGTAATTCCCGTACGTTGAGCTATTTGTTCCCATATTTTCGATAAATCGGCTGTATCCAAATTCTTTCGAGGATTATTTTCGGAATTTGCCAATTTTTCAAAAATTTTTTTGTGTTGAGGATTTTCTTCCAACCACCGGCCTAAAACTTTCTCTTCTTCGGCTGTAGTTTCACCAAGGAAATGACGTAAAAGTAATTCTTGAAGTTTCTTTTTATCCATATTTTCCCGTATAGTATATTTATTAATAAGACAATTCAAAAACGAAATCCCTGTACAAACAAAAATTTTTTTTGAAAATATGAAAAATCGGAATGTATGGTTAGTTGGTTGAATTAAGCGGGAGGAGATGAGAAAGTCGTTGACGCAAATATTTTAATGCTCTTACCATGTGAGTTTCAACGGTAACTATAGAAATATCCAATTTTTGGGCTATTTCCGAATATTTTAGATTTTCATATCTATGCATCTTGAAAACCTTACCGGCTTTTTCCGGTAGTTCGTCAATAGCTTTTTGAATTTCCATTGCAAACTCTTTAACGATAAATTCTTCGTATGGGGAATTACTTCGGGTAGTTTTTTTTTCGAGTTCTTTGAGCGCTTCTTGCTTAGCTTGTACATGCTTCAGATGATTAAGGGAGCTGTTTTTTGTGGCTTTATATAAATAACTTTTTATACTGCTTTTTATAAATATTTTTTTTCTGTTGACCCAAATCTTTACAAAAATATCCGCTACGATATTTTCCGCAACTTGTTTGTCCTCAACGAATTTAACAGAATAATTAACCATTAGTTGAAAATATTCGACAAACAGTTCTTTGAAAGCATATTCGTTATCATTACGAATTTCTTCAAATAAATCGACTATTTCGGTTTTTGTATTCAATATTGAATAATTAATTATGGAGAAAAAATAAAAAATAGTCTTAAAACGGTAAGTCAATACCTTACGATAATTTTAATTTATATATTTTTTTTTATAAAACAAAATTAAAATTAAATAAATGATGGGGTTATTATTAATCGAATTGAGAGCCGATATTACTTTAAACTTATTTATTTCAATATTTAGAATACATAAAACTTTTACAATAAATGCAGAAAATTAAAATGAATATTTGAAAAACTTACTTTTCTTTATCAAAGAATTATCAAATATGGAATTTCGCAACGGTAACGAAGCTTCTTAAATCAGCTTTTCTCAATTTACCAGTCGTTTTTTGTAATAATAATAAAAAGAATATTTTATCAATTATTTCTCGAACCGGGTTTTATTGGCGGTATCCCTTCTTTACACAACGGACAATCCACAGGTTCGTAAGTAACTACTTCCATTTGCAAAGCGCTTATTTGCGGAACTCCGAAATTCACTTTGCCGTTACTTCTGTCCACAATCATTCCAACTCCAACCAGCACGCCTCCGTATTCTTTAACAATATCGATAACTTCGAACACGGACCCGCCGGTTGTAACAACATCTTCACATACAAGCACTTTCTCACCTTCACGGATTTCAAAACCGCGGCGTAATGTTAATTTACCGTTAACCCGTTCGGCAAAAATAGATTTTTTATTTAATTGGCGAGCTACTTCTTGTCCAACAACAATACCGCCGATTGCGGGTGCAATTACCGTATCGATTTCAAAAGGTTTGAAATAATCGGCAATAATTTTACAAAGCGATTCGGCATATTCGGGATATTGCAATACTTTTGCGCATTGAAAATACCGGTTACTGTGCTTTCCGGATGTTAATAAAAAATGCCCGTTCAAAAGGGCATCGGTTTTTTCGAAAATTTCCAAAATTTTTTCTTTCGTCAATTTTATTCACCGTAAAGTTTATTAATTTCTTTCGCCGGGTTAATATCCTTTTGTGTAATTCCGTTTTCGCTATGTGTACTTTGCGTAACCGATACTTTATTCCATTCGTGTAAAAAAAATATCGGGATGGTGATTTGCAATTTCGGCTGCCATCCCGATTTTAACAACAAAAGTTACGGCGCTTTTGAAATCTTTTAATTGAAATTTTCTTAAAACGGAATTGTTTTCAAATTCCCAACCGTTTAATTTTTCCAATTCGGTTATAATTTCATCATGCGTCAAAAGCGCCATCAATATTATCCGATCTCTTCGGTTTCCGGATTATCCTTTTCCTCTTCGGCGGATTTGCTTTCCGGGTTTTTCGAATCTTCGCCTTTCGCCGACGCGTTAACATCTTTGTCCGCAGAGTTATTTTTCATTTTTTTCGCAACGAAGTATAATCCGTCGGTATTCTTTTTATGTTTAACAACTATTTTATCGCCTTCTTTGAATTGTTTCATCAATAATTCTTCGGCTAACGGATCTTCAATGTATTTTTGGATTGCTCGTTTTAACGGTCTCGCACCGAATTTCGGATCGTAACCTTTTTCCGCCAGAAAATCGATTGCGGATTTATCAAGTTCGATTTCCATCTTGTTTTCTCTAATATTCTCAACCAGCTCTTTCATCTCAATTTCGATAATTTTCTTTATATCTTCCTTATCGAGATTTCTAAATACAATCGTTTCGTCCACACGGTTTAAGAATTCAGGATTGAAAAGATTTCTCATCGCTTCTTCAACCGTATTTTTAAGATGTTCGTATTTGTCCGCCGCATCTTCCGTTCCGAATCCGAATCCTCCGGTATCCCGGATATTTTTAGTACCGACGTTGGATGTCATAATAATTATCGTATTTTTGAAATCAACTTTTCTTCCCAAACTATCGGTTAACACACCGTCGTCCAAAACTTGCAAAAGAATGTTAAACACGTCGGGATGAGCTTTCTCTATTTCATCGAACAAAACAACCGAATACGGTTTTCTTCTCACCCTTTCGGTTAATTGTCCGCCTTCCTCGTAGCCTACATATCCCGGAGGCGCTCCTACTAATCTCGATACCGCATATTTTTCCATATATTCGCTCATATCGATTCGGATTAACGCATCTTCGCTGTCGAACAAATATTTAGCAAGTTCCTTCGCCAATTGTGTTTTACCCACGCCGGTCGGTCCTAAGAAAATAAAGCTGCCGATCGGTTTATTTTGACGTTTCAAACCGGCACGCGTTCTTCTTATTGCTTTAGTCAATTTTGTTACGGCTTCATCTTGACCTACAATTCTGGATTTAAGGACTTCTTCCATTTTCATCAATTTTTCTGTTTCCGCTTGAACAACGCGCGTTACGGGAATACCAGTCATCATCGAAACGACCGTTGCGATATCGTCTTCGGTTACGTCGTACACTTCGTCTTTCATCTTAGCTTCCCATTCGGCTTTTGCAATTTCCAGTTCGTGTTGCAAAGTACGCTCTTGGTCCCTTAATCTTGCCGCTTCTTCGTAATCTTGTTGTTTCACAACGGCAACTTTTTGTTGTTTTATCTTTTCGATTTTTTCTTCCAGTTCAAGTATTTCTTCCGAAACATTAAAGTTGCCCATGTGAACGCGCGAGCCTGCTTCGTCCAACACGTCTATGGCTTTATCGGGTAAAAATCTATCAGTAATGTATCTGTCGCTTAATTTCACAGCCGCTTCAATGGCTTCTTTGGAATATTTTACGTGATGATGCTCTTCGTATTTAAATTTGATGTTTTCCAAAATTTCGATTGTTTCCTCAACCGACGGAGGTTCAATCATTACTTTTTGAAATCTTCTGTCCAATGCTCCGTCCGTTTCGATAAACTTGCGGTATTCATCAAGTGTAGTTGCCCCGATGCATTGTATATCACCGCGAGCCAATGCGGGTTTGAACATATTGGAAGCATCCAACGAACCGGATGCACCTCCGGCGCCTACAATAGTGTGCAACTCGTCGATAAATAAAATTACATCGTCCGCCTTTTCCAATTCGTTCATTAACGCTTTCATTCTCTCTTCAAATTGACCACGATATTTAGTTCCGGCTACAAGTCCGGCCAAATCCAACGTAACAACCCGTTTGTCTTGTAATATTCTTGGCACTTTCCTTTGAACGATTCTCAGTGCCAAACCTTCGGCAATAGCCGTTTTACCAACTCCGGGCTCACCGATTAAAACGGGGTTGTTTTTCTTTCTCCGACTTAAAATTTGTGCGACGCGTTCGATTTCCATTTCCCGTCCTACAACGGGATCGAGTTTATCTTCCATCGCCAGTTTGGTTAAATCCCTTCCGAAATTATCGAGAACGGGAGTTTTAACTTTTTCCGTTTTCTTGGTCGTTGGAGGCAAGACGGTCGATTTTTCACCGCTTCCGCTTCTACTACTTAAAATATTGCTTAATTCAGCCCGTGCGCTTTCATACGTAACGTTAAACTGATGCAATATTTGCGTGGCAATGTTTTCTTCATCGCGGAGAATCGATAACAGAATGTGTTCCGTCCCAATTACATCCGACTTGTATATTTTAGACTCAATTTGTGTGATCTTTAATACTTTTTCCGCTTGTTTGGTTAGCGGAATGTTTCCAATGGTCATCGTACCGCCCGAAGGACGCACCGTATCTTCGATTGTTTTTTTCAATTTATCCAAATCAACACCGAGGTTGCGGAGAATTTTTACCGCTACTCCGTGATTTTCCCTTATGATTCCCAAAAGAAGATGTTCGGTTCCAATAGAATCGTGTCCAAGGCGGATTGCCTCTTCCCTGCTTAACCTAATAACCTCTTGTACTCTTTCCGAAAAATTTCCTTCCATTTTTTCAACCCTTAAATGAAATTTATTATTAAAATGTTTTTTGAAACAATTACAATATATAGATTGTCTGTTATCTAATCAAGCGAATAGATATTCACCGTAAAAGATTTATTAATTATCGTTATTTGCAAACGTTAAGTTAAATAAAAATATTAACTAATCCCATCAACTTCTTATAATTTACTTAACTAAGCAAAAAAAGTTCCCAAAATCATAATTTCTTCAATCAATTTATTTTCGGTAAAGATAAAAATCAATTTAGCCGGAAACGTAATATTTTCAAATTCACCGGAAAATTTGAGAAAGGACGCAAAACCCGGTTCCACTCGTTAGTTTGCCTTAAAACAATGTAACGGTTGGCAGTGTGCAGTTTGCAATATTCAGTTGGCAGTTGGCAAATGACAATTTAACCAATTGACCAATAACCATTATCAACCATCCCAATATTTACTTTTACCGTTTACGAAATCTCCATATCCGTATTAAGTGAAATTCTTCCGAGTCAGGCTTTTTTTTACGATATCACTTCATATCAAAAATATTTGGAATACTTTTTATAAACAGATATATTTATAGTTCTGTTTTATTAGAAAAAGCCACAATTTTGCGAGAGTGGCGGAATTGGTAGACGCGCTAGATTTAGGATCTAGTATCCGTAGGATGTGGGGGTTCGAGTCCCCCCTCTCGCACAAAACAAAAACAGGAGAGAAATGGAAACGAAAATCAATGTTTTATCTGAATCCGAACACGAGCTTGAAGTAACGCTCGATTACGACGAAATTAAAAATGAAATTGAAGAAGCATATAAAAAAGAACGAAAATCGATAAGTTTACCCGGCTTTAGAAAAGGGAAAGTTCCGATTCCCATGTTGAAAAAAATTTACGGCGAAATGATTGAGTACAAAGCCAGCGAAGACATTGCAAATAAAAAATTCTGGGAAATTGTCGATAGTCAGAAACTCGAGCCCATCTCAACACCCCAATTATCCGATTTGGATTTTGAAATCGGCAAACAACTTAAATTTAAAGTAAAATACGATGTAAAGCCCAAGCTCGAACTTAAAAATTACACCGGTTTGGAAATAGAAAAACCCGTATTTAAAGTTAAAGACGAAGACGTTGAAGCGGAAATAAAAAACATTTTGAAAGCACACTCGAAATTTGAAGAAGCGGAAAAAATTGAAGACGAAAATTACCGCGTTGTTCTGGATTTGGTACGTAAGGATAAAGACAACAAGGATATCGACGGAACAAAAAGTGAAGACGTTACGGTCGATTTAAGCGATCCAAAAGTAAATCCCGAAATCGCCAAAAATGCTATCGGGAAAAAAGTTGGCGACACATTTACTTTTACTTTCACGGACGAACACAAACACGGCGATGAAGTTCACAAGGAAGAATATAACTACGAAGCAACAATCAAAAAAATAGAAAAAATCGTTCCCCCGGAAATTACGGAAGAATTTGTTCAAAAAATTTCCAATAAAAAAGCAAAAACTCTCGATGAATTCAGAGAGCAATTGCGTAAAGAATTTAAAGATTATCTTGAAAAGCAATCGGAGGATATTTTCCTCAATTCCCTGCTGAATAAAGTTGTTGAGAACAACGATTTCAAAGTTCCGCGCGGATACGTAGAATTATTGGAAAAACGTATGTTACAATCGGAATTGGAAA
Organism: uncultured Melioribacteraceae bacterium; assembly: GCA_964553325.1. Classification (GTDB taxonomy): domain Bacteria; phylum Bacteroidota; class Ignavibacteria; order Ignavibacteriales; family Melioribacteraceae; genus BMS3ABIN04. The sequence continues at coordinate 15,602 of CAZKKI010000062.1, forward strand.
ATGCGAAAGCTTACGGATATAAAAACATCGACGAACAAAAAATACTTGAGCAAATTAAACCAAGAGCTGAATGGAACGCAAAATGGCAAGTTATTCTTACCAACATTGCGGAAAAAGAAAATATAAAAGTTACCGACGAAGAATTAAAAGAATTAGCCAAGGAAGAAGCGGCCAAAACCGGAATTTCGGAAGACAAATTGTTTAAATATTACAAAGATTCGAACAAAGCCGAAATGATGCTGGAAGAAAAAGTTGTTGAGTTTCTTAAGAAAAACAACATTGCCAAAGAATACGATCCCGCGGAAAAAGCTAAAGAAAGTGAAAAACAATCCGATAAAAAAGAAAAAACAAAATAACGAGGATTTAAATGTCAGCAGAAATTTACAACCAATTGGTGCCTTACGTAATAGAGCAAACAGGTCGCGGCGAAAGAGGAATGGATATTTTTTCACGCCTTCTTCGCGAGCGAATTATTTTTTTGGGTACGGCAATTGATGACCACATAGCCAGTTTAATAATCGCACAGTTATTGTTCCTCGAAGCGGAAGATCCGGAAAAAGATATTTATCTCTACATCAATTCGCCCGGTGGAAGCGTTTCGGCGGGGTTAGCAATTTACGATACTATGAAATACATCAAACCGGATGTTGCAACAATTTGCGTTGGGATGGCCGCCAGTATGGGTGCAATTCTTCTTACGGGCGGGGCAAAAGGAAAACGTTCGGCTTTACCGCACGCAAAAATAATGATTCATCAACCGTGGGTAGGCGGTTTGCAAGGACAAACAACCGACATCGAAATTCATGCGCGGGAAATGGTTAAAACAAGAGATACTCTTTACCAGATTTTACACGAGCATACGGGCAAACCGCTCGAGCAAATTGCAAAAGATTGCGATCGCGATTATTTTCTTTCCGCCCAAGAGGCAAAAGATTATAATTTGATTGATAACATACTCGAACGCCGCGTAATGTTGGGAGAAAAGAAAAAGTCGAAATAAAAACATTTAAGATGTAACTATTTAATAATGCCCGGTTCTGCCGGGCTTTTTTTATGTCGATTTGTAAAACGCCGGGGAAATTGTGATTGCTAAATTCGCTATATTTCGGAGAAATTTTAAACTTAGCTTGAACGAATGAATTTTCCGGCTACCGAAAAGAATAAAAACTCATACGAAAAAAGAAATTTCTGGGCGTTCGTTTGGCACGCCGTTTGGCTTGCGCTTGCTCAAACTTTTGCCGATAGAAACACGGTTTTACCCGGCTTGATTTTATTGGTTGGCGGAACTCAAACGCACCTCGGAATTTTAACCGCAATCTTAATCGGTTTACCCGTTTTTTCTCAATTGCTTTTTGCCGCTTACCTTTCCCAAAAAAGATTGAAAAAAAATTTCCTTTTGCTCGGAATTTATCTTAGAGTGTTCGCATTCGGAGGCGTTGCATGGACTCTTTCGCTTCATTCTAATTTTTCATCTTCCACCGTAATCCTTCTCGTTTACGTTTGGATGTTGCTTTTTACAATAAGCGGCGCTTTTGCCGGTGTTTCGTATACCGACGTTTTGGGGAAAAGCATCAAAGGAGATTTGAGAAAAAGCTTCCTCGTGGTACGGCAATTTTTGAGCAGCATAGGTGTTTTAATTTCTGCATTAGCCGTGCGTCAAATTCTTCAATCGTTCGATTATCCCCAAAATTACGTAATTGCGTTCGAATTTGCCTTCGCCCTTTTGTTCATCGCTTCGCTTGGTTTTATTGCCATCAAAGAAAAGCCCACGGAAATTTCGCACGAACAAACTTCCCTTTTAACTTTAATAAAATCGATACCTTCTGTAATCCGTAAAGATAATAATTTGAAAAACATCGTTATCATTTCGAACTTAATCGGTTTTTCAATTTCGCTTATTCCTTTTTATCTCTCCTTAGTAAAAGATAAATTCCATCTCGATAAATCGATAATCGGGAATTTGCTTCTTCTCCAAATAATCGGAATGATTGCATCGAATTGGTTTTGGTCGAAAGTAGTAAAGAAAAAGGCATTCAAAGGTGTATTGTTTTTCGATATAATTTTGGAAGGGTTAATTCCCTTGTTTGCCATAGTTTTGGCTTACTTCGGCACATTAGAATATTTCACGGTATTATTTTTTCTTATCGGCACGGCTTTAAGCGCACATAAAATAGCTTTTGAAGGTGTACTGCTCGAAATATCGACGGATGAAAACAGAGCGTTATACAGCGGGGTTTTCGGTGCGTTGAGCTTAACCATTGCGCTTTTCCCTTTAATTGTCGGTTACTTTATTTCATCTATCGGTTACATTCCCATTTTCATTACGTCCAGTGTAATTATTTTTTCTTCCCTTTGGTTTTATAAAAACCTTAAATGCGAATGACCGCAGTCGCTTGCTATAACACGAATTAGAATTGTAAGCAAAAAACTATTGTATTATTTATATTGAATTTCAGTTTCGATTAAACTTGGAATGTTTGAGTGGCGCCGGACAAAGTAAATAATGACGATCGAAGACCTCAAATAAGCAAATATTTGCCGAAGCCTCATCTTGGAATTTTCAGACGTTTAATAACTTCGTTCTTATTAATTTCAATTATTCCAATTTTAATTTTCGGATATTATACCACTTTCACGCTCGACAACATCGACAAAAATTTAACCGGAAAAATTAAAGATGCCATAAACGAAAAAACCCTCGAATCGATTGAACTGCAAGCGATTTACATCGCGCGCTCGATTCAAAGATTTCTTAAACAAAGAGAATATGATTTGTTTTCCCTTGTCAGTATTCGACCCACACCTAAAAATTATTTAATGTTTTCGCAAAAGCATGTTTCCGAAATTTGGTATTTGAGCGGTAACGATTCCGTTAAAACCGAGAAACGTGAGCTGATTCCGCTTTACAAAGAAATTGCTTTTATCGATGCCGCCGGAAACGAGGTTATATCCGTAAAAAACGGAAAAGTTGTGCCTCCGCATTTACTAAAAAACGTTTCAAAACCCGAAAACACGACGTATAAATGCGAAGATTATTTCAACAAAACGAAAAAACTGAAACCCGGTGAAATTTACGTTTCGCACGTTACGGGTTTTTATATTTCAAGGAACGAACAATTGCAAGGCGCCGGTAATATATCGAACGCCCCGCCGGGAAAATTTTACGACGGCGTTGTTCGCTTTGCCACTCCGATTTATTCCGCCGGAAGATTTGCCGGCATTGTTATGTTGGCACTCGACCATCGTCATCTGATGGAATTTACGCAGCATGTTCTACCGCTTAAAAAAGAGGAAACGGTTTTTCCCGATTATAATTCCGGCGATTACGCTTTTATGTTCGACGATGAAGGTTGGATAATTACGCATCCTAAACTTTGGGATATCCGGGGAGTTGACAAAAACGGCAATTGGGTAAAAGCTTATACTTCCGTTACGCCGGAAAATCTTATCAAAGAAGGTAAAATACCTTTCAACCTTTTTGATGCCGATTTTATTCATCCCAACTATCCTTTCGTAGCCGAAGAAATTCGCCGGAAAAGTTCCGGTACGGTAATAACCACAAACGTCGGCGGAATCAAAAAAATTATGGCTTACGCACCGATTCTTTACAATACAGGCGACTATAAAAATTTCGGCGTTTTCGGCGGAATAACAATAGGAACGCAGTTGGAAAAATTCCAAAGCGGAGTGCAAGCGGTAGCCGATGAAATGAACGTAGTAACCGATCTTTTCCGTAAAAATATTTTATGGTTTTCCCTGTTTACATTTTTAGCCGCAAGCATAACGTCGTTTTTCGTCTCCCGTAATTTCACCAAACCGATAATCGAATTGACCAAAACTTCGCAACGTTTGGCGGAAGGCAATTTAAGCGAACGGATTTTTATTGATCGCGATGACGAAATCGGTGCACTCGCAAACTCCTTCAACTTTATGGCTTACGAACTCGAAAAAAGCAAATCGGAACTACTGGAATCCCTTGAATATTTGGAATTAAGTAAAAACAAAATCGAAAGTTATGCCAAGGATTTGGAATACCAGCTGAAAATTTTCCGTAGCATTCAACGAATCAGCAATATTCTCGGCAAAACATTCGAAATGAACACAATTCTTAAAATCATTCTCAAAAACTGCGTACAAAGTATCGGGTTCGACAGAGCCATTCTTTATTTAAAAGATGAAACCGGCGAGTATTTGGAATGCAAGGAAATATGGGGGTTTTCACCGGAAGATGCCGAGAGGGTTATTAAATCCAAATATAACATACAACATTGCGATTGCATCGAAACGAAAGTTGCACGTACCGGCGAAATAATTTACGTTGAGGATTTCGATAAATACAAAGACGCTACCGAAGTGGATAAAAAGATTAGAGAAATCGGAAAAAGCAACTCTTTCATTTTCGTTCCCCTCAAAGCGAAAGAAGAAATTATCGGGATAATGGGAGCCGATAAATCCCTTTCCAAAGGTAAAATTACCGAGTTGGATATTAATTCCCTTCAAATTTTAGCCAATCAGGCTTCACGAGTAATTGAAAACACAAAGCTTTATCAAGAATTAATTCGCCAGCGAAACTTTGTGGAAAACATACTTAAATTTATGCCGAACGCGGTTTTAACAATCGATGCCGACGGAACAATTCTAAGTGCTAACGATACGGTAAAAGATATATTCGAAATCGATAACTCCGCAATTATCGGGCAAAAGCTGGACAAAGCATTTACGGAATTTCATCCTTTCGTGGATGAATTGAAAAGGTTTCTTTCCGATGGAAGCGGCAGTCTCTTTTTTGCAATCAAACAAAAAATTAACGACTCCGAAAAAATTCTCGAAATTAAAACATCGGATATTTATTCCGAGTCGGGTAAAAACTCCGGTTTTATTCTCATTGTTGCCGATATCACCGAAAAAACGCAACGCGAAGAACACATGCAGGAAATGGAGAGATTGGTTCTCCTCGGTAAATTTGCCGCCGGAATTGCGCACGAAATCCGCAATCCTTTAACCGGAATAAGCTTGTTTATGGACGATCTGCACGATAAGGTTGTTCACGATAAAGAAATTTCTAAAGTGATAGAGTTGGCTCTTTCGGAAGTGGAACGGTTGGAAAACCTTGTGAACGAACTTTTGGAATATGCCAATCCCTCGCAAGGTTCTTTTCAACTTGCGGATTTGCACGAAACAATAAATTCCACCATCACGCTTGTGCATCATCAATTCGAAAAAAACAACATACAAATAGAAACCGAATTCGACGAAAATCTGGATAAATTCGTATTCGATAAAGAAAAACTGAAACAAGCGTTTCTGAATTTGTTTATAAATGCAATGCAAGCGATGAAAAACGGCGGCAAGCTGCGTATTTCGACCGGCTTGCTGAAAAAGAATATATTTTTACACCGTACAAATTCAAGCTCCGATTTCCGAGAAGTTGTAAAAATTACAATCTCGGATACGGGTCCCGGAATTAATCCCGAAAGTATCCCGAAAGTTTTCGAACCATTTTTTACAACGAAGAAAGGCGGAACGGGTTTGGGACTTTCGATAACCCAAACCATTATTTCCGAACATCAAGGAAAAATATTGGTTTTCAATAAACTTGAAGGCGGCGCTTCATTTGTTATTTATCTTCCATATATTACGGAAACAAAATCGAAAGAAAATACACCTAACAGAGTTTGAGCATGAACGAAAAAAGAAATATACTGGTTGTAGACGACGAAGAATTCATTCGCTTGAATCTTAAACGAATTTTCTCCGAAGAAGATTATAACGTATTGTTGGAAAATACCGGCAAAGGTGCAATCGAACGAATCAAAACCGACAAAATCGATATTGCCCTTCTCGATATTAATTTGCCCGATGTTAACGGTCTTGACGTATTGAAACGGATTAAAGAGCTACAACCGGACTTGCTTGTGATAATGATTACCGGTTATGCGTCGGTTGAATCTGCAGTTAACGCAATAAAATTGGGTGCTTACGATTACATTAAAAAACCGTTCAAAGCCGATGCGATCAAACTCATCACCAGATTGGCTTTAGAAACGCAAACACTGAAAAAAACGGTTAAGGAATTACAAAAACAGACACAAAGACCGTTTGCTATCGATCAAATAATCGGTGTGAGCGATGAAATAAAGCATATGAAAAATCAGATTACCGAATTTGCAAAATACGATTCCGAAACCGTTTTGATTACCGGTGAAAGCGGCACGGGGAAAGAACTTGTTGCTTCGGCATTGCATCATTTAAGTCCACGAGTAAACAAAGAATTCGTTGAAATCAATTGCGCTTCAATTCCCGAAACATTGCTTGAAAGCGAACTTTTCGGTTACGAAAAAGGGGCTTTTACCGATGCAAAAGGCAAGAAGCAAGGTCTGCTGGAAAAAGCCAACGGTGGTACTTTATTCCTTGACGAAATCGGTGAAATGAGCATGTCGCTTCAAGCGAAACTTTTGCGGTTAATCGAAAACAAAAAATTCAGGAGATTGGGCTCAACCGAAGACATACACGTGGATATCAGAATTAT
>CAZKKI010000063.1:0-93382 GCA_964553325.1 uncultured Melioribacteraceae bacterium
GTGAGAAATTAAGTTTGTTAAAATTTTGCTTATTCGTATGTAAAGTCGAACTATTATTATTCGTAAAATAATTGTTCTCCCCGTTGAACGGATAAAAATTACTATAGATTTATTAATAAATCAAGTTAAAAATGCCATGAGTTATTATTAACAAATCCGTTTAGAGTTTCCTCTAATCGCATTTTGAATTTAACATAACCATTTTTTTTTGTCAAGGGTTATTTGATTCTAAACCAAATAAAAAAACATGCCCGACTTTTTAATGTTTTTTGATCATTTTCTGAATTAAAAAGTTAAATTATGCTGAATTAAATAATTTAAATTAATTTTTCGATTTTTTCTACAAACATAGCTTTCGGAACGGCTCCTATAATTACATCCTTAACTTCGCCGTCTTTGAACATTAACACGGTCGGTATACTTCTTACTCCGTATTTTATTGCGGTTTGTTGATTTACGTCCACATCAAGTTTACCGACTTTGATTTTGCCCTCATACTCATTAGCTAACTCTTCTATTATTGGAGCTATTAATCGGCAAGGACTACACCATTCCGCCCAAAAATCTATTATTACCGGCAGTTCCGATTTCAATACTTCGTTTTCAAAGTTATCATCTGTTATCGTAATTGGTTTCATTTTTTCTCCTTTGTTTTTTCATGGTTTCTTTAATTCGATTTTACATTACGCCATTCTTTTTTAAAACATCTTTTGCAATGATTATTCTTTGGATTTCGTTTGTCCCTTCGAAAATTCTGTTAATCCGGGAATCGCGGTAAAACCTTTCGACCGGAAGTTCTTTCGAGTAACCCATTCCGCCGTGAATTTGAACCGCATAATCGGCTATCTTATCCAAAGCTTCCGAACAATAATATTTAACCATTGCTGATTGTTTGGAAATATTTTTACCTTTATCATAATCCACTGCGGTTCTGTAGACAATGGATTCCATATTGTAAATCATGGTTGCCATATCCGCCAGCATAAATTGTATAGCTTGAAAATGGCTTATTGTTTGATTGAATTGTTCCCTTTGTTTGGCATACCGTGTCGACATTTCAAGTAATTCTTTTGCAGCACCCAGGCATGCAGCTCCAAGTCCTAATCTTCCCGCATCCAAAGTTTTCATTGCGATTATGAAACCTCTTCCGTCTCTTCCCAACAAGTTTTCTTTGGGAACTCTAACATTATCCAGCGTAATGGCGTTGGTTTTGCTTCCCCTAATGCCCATTTTCTTTTCCGGCGGACCAGGTTGAAAGCCTTCCGAATCGGTTTCCACTATGAATCCACTAATACCTTTTTCCGTTCTCGCAAAAATAGAAGCAATGTGGGCAATTCCACCGTTGGTTATCCAAAGTTTTTCACCGTTCAACACCCATTCGTCACCGTCCAGGCTTGCCCGTGTTTTTAAATGAAAGGAATCCGAACCTGCTTGGGCTTCGGTTAAACAAAACGCAGCTATCTTTTCCCCGCTTGCCAAAGGAACCAAATACTTTTCTTTTTGCTCTTCCGTTCCGCCTATATAAATGGCATTAGCACCGATTGATTGATGCGCACCAATAAAAGTGGCTGTGGACATGCATCCACGCGCAATTTCTTCTTGGGTAATACAATAACCAACTTCGCCAAATCCACCGCCTCCGTATTTTTCGGGAAAAGCCACACCTAAAATACCAAGTTCACCAATTTGTTTAATAAGATCTTCCGGTATAGCTTCTTGTTCGTCAATTTGAGCTGCGACCGGTTTAATTTCGTTATTGGTAAAATCCCTTACCATTTCACGAAGCATTTGTTGTTCTTCGGTAAAACCAAATTCAAACATATATCCACCTATTTATATTTGATTAGAGAATAATCAAATCCCGATCGCAAATTATTTTATCGGTCTGCAAACAACTTCGCCGGTAAAGTTTACATTATATTCACCACCGTCAACACCTATTACGTTACCCGAAATCCAATCAGCTTCTTTCTTGCAAAGCAAAACTATCGCTTGTGCCACTTCTTCGGGGGTTGTCAGTTTACCCATCGGATTTTTTAGCTTTGCCGCTTCAATCATTCTTTCGTTACCCGGAATTTTACGTAATGCTGGTGTATCGGTTACGCCGGCCATAATTGCATTCGCCGTAATTTTCATGGAACCCAATTCCACCGAAAGCTGACGGATATGAGCTTCCAACGCCGCTTTTGCTGCGGAAACAGCACCGTAATAAGGAATAACAGTGTGAGAACCGGCGCTTGTTAATGCAAAAATTCTACCTTTCTTTGCAAAAAGATCTCTTTGAATAAGACCTTGCGTCCAATATACAAGCGAATGAGCCATTACATCGAGAGTCATTTCCATTTGAGCTTTTGTTATTGCATCGTTAGCGGATTTTGCAATGAACGGTTTTAGAGTTCCGAATGCCAGCGAATGTACTAATACATGAACAAAAGGATGGTCTTTTGTAGCAAATCTTTCTTTTATTTCGTCAAGTGTATCGTTTCGTTTAATCGGGTCGGCCGCATTCATATTAAAAAATACAGCTTTATGACCGGTGTGTTGAATTTTCTTAATTACGTTTTTCACTTTCGGCATTGTGCTTTGTCTATCGAGATGAATTCCGAAAATGTTATAGCCTTCTTTCGCCAAGGCTACTGCCGTAGCGCCGCCAAAACCGCTTGAAGCGCCAAGTATTAATGCCCATTTGTCTGCCATTTATTGTCCTCTTTTTTATAAATTGGGATACAAATTATAAAATATATGTGGTTTTATCAATATTCTAACCGGCAATTCGATAAACGCTAATAAGTAACGAAGCGAAGGGAATTTTCACCCAGCAAGTCGTTCAATTTTTCAACAAGCTCATCAACCAATTTTACTTTTATTCCCGTTAAAAAATTTCTTTTGTTTCCATTATCCGCCAAAAGCACATATACCGGAACGGTACCTTGAAAATCATTCAATACTTTTTGTAATTCACCAATTATTTCGGGCTTATGGATGTCTTTATGAATTATTATAACCAACTTTTTCGTCAATTGTTCTCTTGCTTCGGTCAGACTCATTACATTCTCGGCAATAAGTTTAATACCGTCTCCGCTGCTTTCCAACTTTCCCCGCACCAGCACCGTGGATTCCGTTTTTAACAAGTCTTCCTTGTCTTGGAAATCTTTTCCGAACATTATACCATCGCATGAACCAGAAAAATCGTCCAATTTGAAAAATGCCATTTTACGACCGGATTTATCAATCCTCGTTCGCAGATCGGTTACAACTCCGCAAGCCCGCACGTTATCCGAGTTTTTGAAGGTTGCCGGTTCACCGAGATGCACCGAGGAAAACGAATTGTATTCGTTGATAAATTTTCTTAACGGATGATCGGAAAGATAAAACCCGAGTACCTCCCTTTCTTTTGCCAATCGTTCTTTGGTTTTCCAAGCGGGAACATCGGGAAGTTTCGGTTCCTCTATTTCAATTGTTTCATCCACGGCTCCGAAAAGACTGGCAGAATGGTTTGCCATTGCCGCCCGGGCTTTATTGCCAAACGATAACGCTTCTTCGATAGCTTTGAATTTTTGTGCTCTGTTTCCTTCCAAAGAATCCATTGCTCCGGCCCAAACCAAACTTTCCAGCGCTCTTTTATTTACTACTCTCGTATCCACATTTTGACAGAAATCATAAATGGTTTTAAAATCCCTTCCCAAAGCCTTGTGGGCACGTTGAATTTCCTTAACGGCATTAACTCCTACATTTTTAATTGCCGACATACCAAAAATTATTTCATTGCCTTTTACGGTAAACGATACGGACGGACGGTTAACATCGGGCATTAATACTTTAACTTTTAACTTTCTGCAATCCTCAAGCAATGTTGTTACCTTCTCGGGTTTTTCAAATTCCACAGTCAAGTTGGCGGCAAGAAATTCGGGAAGGTAATGCGCTTTCAAGTACGCTGTTTGATATGCAACGATACTGTAGGCAACGGCATGACTTTTATTGAATCCGTAATTAGCAAATTTATCTATATCTTCAAAAATAGCTACGGCAATTTTTTTGGGAATTTTATTTTTAACGGCACCATCAATGAATTTTTTCTTTTGCTCTTTCATCGCTTTGAGGTCTTTTTTCCCCATCGCCCTTCTTAAAATATCCGCTTCGGCAAGAGTCATACCCGCAATTTTATTCGCAATTTGAATCACTTGCTCTTGATAAACCATTATTCCGTAAGTTTCTTTAAGAATCGGTTCAAGAGAAGGATGTAAGTATTCGAATGTTTTTCTTCCGTGTTTCCGGGCTATAAATTCATCGATATAATCCATAGGTCCCGGACGGTAAAGCGCATTCATTGCGGCCAAATCTTTTATACTGGTCGGTTTTAATTTTCTCAGGTATTCCCTCATCGGAGCCGATTCGAATTGGAATATCGCCGTCGTTTGTCCTTTTGCAAAAAGTTGATATGTCTTTTCATCATCGAGGGGAATATTTTCAATGTCGATTTCTACACCTCGATTTTCCTTCACAAGCTTAACCGTATTCCGGATAACCGACAACGTGCTTAATCCCAAAAAATCCATCTTTAGAAGTCCGGCGGAATCGAGTTCTTTCATATTGTATTGCGTTACCAGGTCGCCGTTGTTTCCCGCAACCGCCAGCGGGACGTAATCGCTTACGGGTCCCGGTGTAATTACAACACCCGCCGCATGCTTTGAAGCATTACGGTTCATTCCTTCAAGCAGTTTGGAATACTTTATCAATTCTTGTATTTGCGGATCATTCGAATCTCTGACCCATTTTAATTCCGGGACTTCGTTTAATGCTTTTTCAATGGAGTAAACTTTTCCGAACTTCGAAGGGATCCATTTTGTTATGTTATTTACTGTAGCTATAGGTATTTTCAAAACACGAGCAACATCGCGGATTACCGCTTTGGATGAAAGTCTGTTAAATGTAATAATTTGACTGACGGATTTTTCCCCGTATTTTTCTTTCACATAATCGATTACCACACTTCTTTGATCGTCCGCGAAATCCACATCGATATCGGGCATGGATTTACGTTCGGGATTTAAAAACCTTTCGAAGAGCAAACCGTAATCGAGCGGATTTACGTTTGTTATTCCAAGAGCGTATGCAACCAAACTGCCGGCTGCGCTTCCGCGACCGGGGCCGACCGGAACACCCCGTTGTTTTGCGGCGTTTATAAAATCCTGAGTAATCAGAAAATAACCGGAATAACCCATACTCTTAATTATTTCCACTTCGTATTTAAATCTTTCTTCTACCTCGCTTGTAATTTTATCGATTTTTTTCTCTAAACCTTCACGTGCCAATATTTCGAAATATTCGTCCAAATTTTTTGCTTCGGAATCTTCGGGAATGGGAAATACAGGATAGTGAAATTTTTCGAAGTCCAAATTGAGATCGGTTTTTTCGGCAATTTCAAGAGTGCTTTCAATCGCGCCTTTGTATTTCCCGAACAACTTTTTCATCTCTTCGGTGGATTTAAAATAAATCTGGTCCGTTTGATAACGCAAATCGCGGTAATCCCTACCGGTCTTATCCGAAAGTAAAAGCAAAATATTATGCGCAACCGAATGTTCCCTTTCGATATAATGGATATCGTTTGTAGCAACAATCGGGGTATTTATTTCTTTAGCAAGTTTGGGAATTCCCTCGAGTATCGGTAAATCTTTTTCGAGACCGTGGTCTTGAATTTCAAGATAAAAATCTTGATCAAAAATTTCTTTCAGAATAATCGCATTTTCTTTCGCTTTTTCGTAATCGCCGTTAAGAAGATGCGCCGAAACGGGTCCGGCAAGGCAAGCGCTGGTACAAATTAATCCTTCACTCAGTTCTTTAAGAATTTCCAAATCGATACGCGGTTTATAGTAAAATCCTTCCGTAAATCCGATAGTTGAAAGCTTAACCAAATTTTTATAGCCGGTTTTGTTTTTGGCTAATAAAACAAGATGATTATAATCCCTTTGTTTCCGCCCGCCGGGTTTGGCATTTCCGTTTCCACGGTCGAACCTGCTTCCTTCCATTACAATATAAGCTTCCATTCCGATAATCGGTTTTATGCCGGCGCTTTTAGCTTTCTTATAAAATTCGGAAATTCCGTACATCACACCGTGATCGGTAAGAGCCAAAGCTTGCATTTCATTTTTTTTCGCAGCAGCAATAAGTGCATCTATAGTGCAAGCCGCATCTTGCAAACTATAATGGGAATGATTGTGTAAGTGAATAAAGTCGTTCATTGTCTTTTCAAAATTTAATGTTTACCGGTATGCCCGAAACCACCGCTTCCCCGTTTCGTTTCGTTTAATTCCTCAACTTCCAGTAACCGGGCTTGATATACTTTACTTAAAACAAGTTGAGCAATTCTTTCTCCTCTTTTAATTACAAACTTTTCTTTTCCGAAATTAAAAAGAATAATTTTAACTTCACCTCTGTAATCCGAATCGATAGTGCCCGGAGAGTTAAGAATGCCGATTCCGTGTTTAATTGCCAAGCCGCTTCTGGGTCGGACTTGAATTTCGTAACCTACGGGAATTTCAACGCTTAAATTAGTCGGTACCAAAACTATTTCTCCCGGTCTAACAACAATACTTTCACCAACGGCAGCGCGAACGTCCATTCCGGCACTATGTTCGGTTGAATACGAAGGTAACGGTATATCGTTAAATTGATTATCTAATCTTTTAAATTTTACTAAAACTTTTTCCACTGAAACGGTTTGATTATGATAGTGAATTTACGGCGCTCCAAAAATAACAGTAATTTTTATCTTTTGCTTTGAATAATTTCCAAAGCTTGGAAAATTTCTTTCTTTCTTAAAATCCCAAACAGAAATGCCAATCCGATAAATAAAATTAAAAGGATAATTTTAGATAAAACGGTTAGAATTCCGTTAAAATATAAATAATAATACGTTAAAGATATAAACAAAATCAACAACAAGTTAGGAATTACTCTTCCGAATTCATAATTAATTTTGTAAAATTTTTGCGAAACGAAATACAAAAAAACCGCCATCACAAAATAACTTGCAAATGTGGAAATTGCCGCACCGAACATTCCCCAAACGGGAATCAGCAAAAAGTTCGATGCAATATTTATTACTGCACCGGTTCCGGTTACGTAAGGAAAATATTTGGTTTTTTCTTCAATGTAAATTCCCGCTTGAAAATTAACATACATACCGTGAAAAATATAGGCAAATAAAATAATCGGTACAATGTAAATTCCCCCCAAATAGTCTTTCCCGATAAGGGATTTACCGTTAAAAAATTCAATTGCCGCAATGTTATCGATAAACAAACTGACAATGATCCAAATTAAAGAAGCAACCAAGACGAATAATGTTAGAACTTTCGAAAAAATTTCCTTTGCGTTTTTCTCTTTAGCGTTATTTAAAAAGAAAGGTTGCCATGCATATTGAAACATCGAAACAAATAAAAGCATAAAAATTCCAAGCTTATAGTTTGCACGGTAAACTCCAACGGTCGAATCATTCGTGAGCTCCCTTAAAATTGGTACATCTATCATTTGAACCATAATTGCCGCCATACTTGCCGGTAAATACGGAATACCGAACTTTATCATTCTTTTCAGGGTATTGAAATGTAGGGATAAATTTAATTTTTTAAATATTTCCGGCGCCAAGGCTACCAGCGAAAAAGCGGAAGCAACCACATTGCTGATGAATATTGCTTCTATTCCCATTTTGTAATACAATATCAACAGTATATTTAAGGAAAGATTAATTATAATATTAATTATTTTAATTGTAGCAAATTTCAACGCTTTTCTTTCCAAACGGAGTCCGGCAAACGGAATGAGTGCAATTGTATCGAGGAATAAAATTCCCAAAATATAATAAAGTAAATGTCCGTATTCCGACGGAACATTCAAAAAATTATTTATACCTGTTTTGAAAATTAGAATTACAACACTGATTGCTATTGACGTAAATGAAATAAAAAGAAAGGGTGTGGAGAATACATTTTTATTGTTTTCTTCTTTGCTCAAAGATGCAAACTTCATATATGCCGCATCCATTCCGTAAATATACACTACATTCAGAAATGCAATGATTGTATAAAGATAAGTGTAAATTCCGTATTCATTCGTCGGGAAAACATTAGTGTAAAAGGGTACCAAAAGAAAACCTAAAAATCTTCCGAGAATTGTACTAATGCCGTAAATTACGGTATCCTTCGAAAGTTCTTTAAGTTTTTCAATCATTCTGCAGTGCGTTGGGATTTATTAAAATACGGTTCCAAGGCTTTGATATATTTTTCCGGTGGTTTCGTCGGGCGTTTGCTTTCCGCATTAATGAACATATGATCGGTATAACCCGTTGCAATTAAATCGGTTTCCCCGTTTCTTGTAATCACATAATCGATATGAACCTTTGCGGAATATATTTCGCTGACCACGGCTTTAATTTCCAATAAATCATCGTAAACGGCAGGTTTTTTGTAATTAACATGAGCTTGAATTAACGGAAGTTGATAACCGCTCTTTTCCAATTCGCTGTAAGGCAAACCGGTACTTCTAAGCAATTCGGTTCTTCCGACTTCAAAATATTCCAAGTATTTTCCGTTATAAACAATTCCCATTTTGTCGGTATCGGCATAACGTACTCTGACGGTGGTCGTGTGCGTAATCATTTATTTTCACTTTAATTTTTAATCATTCGATGAACACGCCCATTGCGCCGAATTTCTCAATTCTATCTTGAACCAGTTTTTCGGGTTTCATTTTCTTTAATGCGGCGAGTTCTTCCAGCAAAACTTTTTTCAATATTTTTGCCATTTCCTCTTGATTTTTGTGTGCGCCTCCGAGCGGTTCTGGAATTATTCTATCAATTATTTTCAACTCGAGTAAATCTTTTGCGGTCAGTTTAAGCGCTTCGGCCGCTTGCTCTTTGTATTCCCAACTTCTCCAAAGAATGCTTGAGCACGATTCGGGACTAATAACGGAATACCAAGTATTTTCGAGCATCAATACTCTGTTGCCCACACCGATACCGAGGGCTCCGCCGCTGGCACCTTCGCCGATGATTACAACAATAATCGGAACCCGCATTTTACTCATTTCGAAAAGATTCCGGGCAATTGCTTCGGCTTGTCCGCGTTCCTCGGCTTCCAAACCCGGATAAGCTCCGGGAGTATCGAGCATTGTAATTATGGGAATGTTAAACTTCTCCGCCAATTTCATCAATCGTAATGCCTTACGGTAACCTTCGGGATTAGGCATTCCGAAATTCCTGTATAAATTAGATTTAGTATCCCTTCCTTTTTGGTGTCCGATAATCATTACTTTTTCGCCGCCTAATTTAGCCAATCCGCCAACAATCGCTTTATCATCTTTAAACAACCTGTCGCCGTGAAGTTCAACGAAATCTTCCGTCATATTGTAAATATAATCGAGAGTATAAGGTCTTTGCGGATGACGAGCCAGTTGAACTCTTTGCCAACGTGTAAGGTTTTGGTAGACCGATTTTTTCAATTGGTTGATTTTCTCTTCGAGGTTTTTAATTTCATCTTTAATATCGAGGTTATCGTCGAGCTTTTTCATCTCCTCGATTTTTCTTTCCAATTCAACAATCGGTTTTTCAAAATCCAAAATATTGTTAATCATTTTATCTCCTTGCTGTAAAACATTTTTCCGAAAGTTCTGCCGAGGATTTCAAGGTCCAACCATAAATTTTGATTTTTCGCATAATATAAATCCAGCTTTACCATTTCATCTTCATCCGAATCATCAACATTTTCGATGAACCACAATCCCGTTAGTCCCGGTTTACCTAAAAACAAATCCTCGTAAAAACTTTTTGACTTGGGTCCGACGAAACTTTTCTTTCCCGAAAATACTTTTGGTGTTTCGAGAATAAAGTTTATGAAATCGGTATTACTCCCGCTTACTTTGTGAATAAAATATACCAAAGGATATAATAAAAGCAAAATTACCGAAGAAAAGAATAAATCGAAACTCCGTTTAATAAATTTATGCGTAGGTACGGAAATATTATAGAATACTTTCAATAAGGGTACATCATCAATCTTTCCTGCCATTGATTTTCCGACGAGATAATCGACTTTACTGCCCGAAACCAGAAAGTCCACGTTTTCATCTTGACACATCGAAACAACCGAAAACATTTTTTCGAACGACATATCTTGCGCCGAAAAAATCACTTTGTCTATTTTCATTGCCGAAATTATTTTCACAATGTTATCGATGCTTCCAATTATTTTAAATCCGTTCTTTTCTTCGCCGAGATTACGCATATCGAGTGAAATTAATCCCAATACGTTATGAATGGATTGAAAATCGGATTTTAATTTTGCGGCAAGTTCAACCGCATTATTTCCGGTTCCCACGATAACCGTTCTAACGCTTCCGGCGCCTTCCCCCAAACCTTGACGTGTGATAAATTTATAAACCAACCGCCACAACGGATACAATATGAAAAGTAATAAATATGTTATTAAAACAACGGCGCGACTAAAAGCAAATTGTTTAAGGAAAAATGTTAAAGCGCTAAGTAAGACCAAACCGAAGAGTAACGACAGCCAACTCTTCAATACAGAAATTGAATTTTTTTTATATGCACCGAACGAAGCGGAAATTAAAATTTGCAATATTCCGGGCAAAATATAAATCCACGGTTTTACAAATCCGGGAAAACCTAACCAATGCCCGGATTTGTACAGATATTCCGCAAACACAATTGCTCCGATAAAAAATAAAAAATCGAAAAACATTGCCAGAATTACCATTCTGTACACACTAGCAAACGCAACTATTTTCCGCAAAATAATTGCAAACTGTAAAATCCAAGAAACAACGAACGACGAAGAAAAATGTTTTTTGACGAACAAATGCATTGCATCGTAAAATATTTTAGTTTCGTCAATTTTACTTCGTTTAGTACTTTCCCCTTTAAAATGAATCACTTCTGTTTCGTGAAAATAATAAACTTTAAACCCCGCTTGTTGCGTCCGGTAACAAAAATCCAAATCCTCGCCGTACATAAAGAAGGCCGGATCGAACCCCCCGATTTTTTCATAAACGTCCCTTCTCATCATCATAAAAGCGCCGGAAATTGCATCCACCTCATAAGTTTGATTTTCATCGAGATAAGTTAAATTGTATTTGGCAAACAATTTGCTTTTGGGAAACAATGAACTAAGTCCGAAAACTTTTGTGAAGGAAGTCCACGGACCGGGAAAGCTTCTTCTGCATGCAAGTTGGAGCGATCCGTCGGGGTTCAATATTTTACAGCCTGCCAGTCCGGCATCGGGTGTTTTGTTAAAAAAATCGATTAATTTTGAAAAAGTATCTTCTTTAACAATCGTATCGGGATTAATTAAAACTATATATTTTCCTCCGGCTATTTCCAGCGCTTGATTATTTGCCTTTCCGAAACCAACGTTAACTTTATTTTCTATAAGCTTTACATCCGGGAACCGTTGCTTGATTATTTCGGGACTACCGTCGTCGGAAGCATTATCCACAACAATTATTTCAATAGATAATTTCCCGGCGGCTTTGTAAACGGATTCAAGGAGATTCTGAAGAAATTCCTTTACATTATAATTAACGATAATTATTGAGAGATCGATCATTTGATTAATCTAAAATTCCTAAAATACTTCTCAAGCGTAATTCCCAAACTCTATAAATTGCCTCGCGGACAATTTTTTTCGACATTTTGGAAGTTCCTTCAACTCTATCCAAAAAGATAATCGGAATTTCGCCGAGTTTAAATCCTTTTTTCCACGCTTTGAAGTTCATCTCAATTTGAAATGCATAACCGTTCGATTTGATAGCATCCAAATTTATGGCTTGCAACACTTCCCTTTTGAAACATTTGTATCCGCCGGTACAATCGTTAATCGGTAAGCCGGTAATAAATTTCGTGTATTTGTTTGCAAAATACGAAAGCAGTAATCTTTGCATCGGCCAATTGATTACGTTTACTCCGTTCAAATATCTGCTACCGATGATTAAGTCGTATTTATCAATCATCTTCAGAAAATTTTTAATTTCCCGCGGGTCGTGTGAATAGTCCGCATCCATTTGGAAAGCGATATCGTAATTATTTTCGAGCATATATTTATATCCCGCAACGTATGCCGTACCGAGTCCCAATTTACCTTTTCTTTCAATCAAATGGATTTTGTTGTCCGTTTTACCGAGTTCCTCAATGTAATCGCCGGTACCATCGGGAGAATTATCGTCAACAATTAGAATATCCAAATCGGGATAAAGCTGACGCAATTCAGGTACCAATCTTTGTACGTTGTTCAGTTCGTTGTAAGTGGGAATAATAACAATCGCTTTAATATCTTTCATGTAAGTCGGTTCGATGTTATTCAAAGTGACCTCTTCCGGTTATTACTACAAAAATAGTTCGGAATAAAATTTTCAAATCCATTCTTAGAGACATATTTTCGATATAGAAAAGATCGTAGCGCAACTTTGTTTTTACATCTTCAATCGTTTCGTCGTATTTATGTTTTACTTGTGCCCAGCCGGTTACTCCAGGGCGCACTTTCAATCTTCTTTTATATAGTGGAATTTCTTTTGAAAGTTTTTCGACGAAGAACGGACGTTCGGGTCTGGGTCCCACCAAACTCATTTCGCCTTTTAATACATTAATCATTTGAGGAATCTCGTCTATTCTCGTTTTCCTTATAAATTTACCGACGCGCGTAATACGCGGATCGTCTTTCGTCGACCAAACCGGACCTGAATAAGCTTCGGCATTATCAATCATTGAACGAAATTTAATTACTTTGAAAATTTTCCCGTTTAATCCCATTCTTTCTTGCAAGAAAAATACCGGGCCTTTGCTATCGAGCTTGATTGCAATTGCAACCAAAAAAGTTACGGGAAAAGTAAGAGTTAAAATTAAAAAAGAAATTACAATATCCATTAACCTTTTTATTTTCTTTTCCCATTCGGGCATCAACTGCGGCATAATGTCGATTAAAGGAAAGCCGTAAATCTGATTTGTTCGGGCTTGCCCGCTAATTATTTCGTACAAATCCGGAACTATTTTTATGTTCACCTCTTCGCCTTCGCATTTACTCAGAACGTCCATCACAATATCGTCTTCGTTTTTTTCGAGCGCGATGATTATTTCCGAAACTTCAAAACGACGAATAACTTCGCGAATGTTATCAACAGTATCGACTACTTGAATTCCTTCGTATTCCTTTCCTATATTTTCCTTTTTAACGGCAACATAAGCCACCACATCTATACCGAGCCCGCGAGCTTTATTTATTGTTTGGTGAATATTCTGAGCTTTCGGATTGTATCCGACAACAATCGCATTTTTTCTGCCAATGCCTTGTATTAAAAGTCGCCGTTGAAAACTTCTAACAAAAAGTCTTCCCGCTCCAACAACAGTTAAAAACAAAGCCCAATAAATAAAAATTACATATCTGCCGGTTGTAGCGGATTCGCCTTTAACCATATCGTCGTAAAAAATTAGAAAGAAAAGGATGAAAATCCCGACAAAAGAAGCTTTGAAAAGTGATGCAAGTTCATCGAAACGGGAGCGGGCAAACCAAGTGCGGTACATTCCCACGAACGTAAAAATTATCAGCCAATAGAAATAAATTACAATTGCGGTAATAAAAAAGTCGGGTTGCGAAAAAATTTCGAATAAACCGGATTGCACTCTAATAAAATAGTAGAGTAACCAGGTTATATTAATGGTTAAAAAATCGACAACCAGAACAAAAATTTTTTCTATTTTCTTATTCAACTAAACTGTTCTGTAAAAATTCTGAAAATTTTATTTGAATTGAGAATGCAATATACAAATTTAAGATTTTGCCGATAATATTTTTTTTGCGATAAAGTCTCCAATAGCCAAAGAGGCGGTTGCGGCCGGAGAAGGAGCATTGAGAACATGAATTACATTTTCGTTTTCCGCAAAATAAAAATCGTCAATCAAACCGCCGGTCAAATCGCACGCTTGAGCTCTAACCCCGGCACCACCTTTTTCCAAATCGTTTTCATCGACTGCAGGTACTAATTTTTTCAGTTCTTTTACGAATGCCTTTTTACTGAATGAGCGGTAAAATTCTCCTATACCCATTTTCCAATACTTACCGATAACCTTGTAAAATCCGGGCCAAGTGAAAGTTTCAATAAAATCTTTAAAATCGAAACTAAACTTTTCATATCCTTCGCGTTTGAAAGATAAAACCGCATTCGGGCCTACTTCCACACCGCCATGGATTAATTTTGTAAAATGAACGCCGAGAAACGGAAACCGGACATCGGGTACCGGATAAATCAAACTTTTTACCATTCCGCTTTTTTCAGAACGAAGTTTATAATATTCCCCTCTGAAAGGAATGATTCTAATCTTCAGATCCGGATTTGTTAAACGGGCAATTCTATCGGAATACAAGCCTGCACATGAAATCAGTTTGGAGCTAAAATAAGTTGCGTTTTGTGTTATTACCTCTACACCTTTCGTAGAATTTTTAATGTCCTGTACAGTTTGTTGAAAAACTATTTGCCCGCCCGAATGAGTAATAATTTCCGCATATTTTTCCGCTACGGTTTTGAAATCGATTATTCCGGTTTGAGGGACATAAATTGCCTTATACCCGACAGCGTTGGGTTCATAATCCTTAATTTCATTCTGCGAAATCACACTGAGGTTTTCAAGACCGTTTTCAATTCCACGCCGGTAAATATTTTGCAAAATGTTTTCTTCGGCGGGAGTTTTAGCAACAATCAGTTTACCGCAAATTTCATATTCTATGTTATGCGAATCGCAAAATTCAAGCAACATTCTGTATCCGCTACGGCAATTACGGGCTTTTAGACTTCCGGGCTTATAATAAATACCGGAATGAATTACACCGCTATTATTTCCCGTTTGATGTTTGGCAATTCCGTTTTCTTTTTCGAGAATTAAAATTTTAAGTTCGGGATTATTTTGGAGAAGCCGGTAAGCTGTTGCCAAACCTACAATTCCCGCACCGATTATTGTGATATCGAATGTTTTCATCTTTCCGTAGAGTTCCAAATAATCGTATGCTTTTTCTGTAGAAATTTTATAAATCCAATAGCTAATGCGATATTCGACATTACAAAAAAGAAAGGTAAGGCAAAAACATTTATCCGAACCTTAATTCTGTGCAAAAAGAAACCGATCAATGCAAAAGAATAAAAAGCAAGTTGCAAATAGAAAATTATACGATAAATTTCCCCATAGTCATACATAAACCAATTAAGGATAAAAATAAATATCAATAACACCGGCAAGAACCACCTAATTATTTTATGAGACCAATAAGCATAAGACAGTAAAAGATTTCTATTAAATAATAAAGACTTAAAAAAAGGAATTATTTGGAAATTTGTTGCTGCAAAACGTATTTTTCTCGAAAATTCGATTGATACATTTTTCCCAACATCTTCATAAGCTTTGGCATTATATTCGTACAAGAATTTTTTACCTTGACTCAGCACACTTAAGGTTAAATAAAGATCATCCGTAACAGGTTTATTTATTGGTATTTCACTAACATACTTTTTCCTTATAGCGAAAATACCGCCATTCGAACCGATTAAAACTCCACATTTGCCTTCTGCATTTTTAATAAATGTTTCATAAACCCAATATTTTTTTTCTTCAACACTTTCATTCGATGGGACAAGCCGGTCGGATAAAATCAATCTGCCACATACGCCACCAATATCGTCCGTTGTGAATTTTTGAACGAGTATCTTCAAAGAATCTTTATCGAACTCGGTATTCGCATCCGTAAACAAAATAATTTCATTGTTAGCATTTAGTAAAAGGTCATTTAATACTGCTGCTTTCCCTCTTTGTTCTTCAAAAATATATATACTTAACCAATTATATTTTAACTTTAATTGTTTTAGTATTTCAGCCGTTCGATCTTTTGATCCATCCGAGCCAACTAAAACTTCAATTTTATCAAAATCATATGATAGTCCGGAAATATTCTTAATTCGGTTTTCAATTACTTTTTCTTCATTAAAAGCCGAAATTAAAATTGAAACAGATGGATATTTTTCTTTTGACTTGTTAGGTTCTTTACAAAACTTTGAAATAACATAAATAATAAGGGGGTAAAATAAATAGGAGTGTACAGTCAAAAAGACTAAACTCCAAAAAGTAATTTTTAGTAATAATATCACCATCAAAAACATTAGTTAAATTAAATAACAGATTAGAAAAACAAAGGTAAGTCTAAAAAAAGAAATTAACAAACACCGGAATTTACATAAATCCCGGTGTTTATATTAAATGAAATTTATTTTTCATCCAATTTCTTAATAATTTTGGCGGGAACGCCGGCAACAACCGTGTTCGGTGGAACGTCTTTCGTAACAACTGCTCCGGCGCCAACAATAGCATTTTCGCCGATTGTGACTCCGGCAAGTATGGTAGCGGAGGAGCCGATGGATGCGCCGTCCTTAACGTAAGTTTCTACCAGTTCCCAATCATCATCGGTTTGCATCGAACCGTCGGGATTTGTGGCACGGGGATATAAATCATTAATAAACGTTACATTATGACCAACAAACACATTATTTCCGATATGAACACCTTCGCAAATAAACGTGTGGGATGAAATTTTGCAATTTTTCCCTATAAAGGCACCCTTTTGAATTTCCACAAAAGTACCGACCTTCGTGCCGTCATCTATCGAACAGCCGTACAGATTAACGAAATCGAATATTTTAACATCTTTACCAAGTTTAACGTTGTTGATATTCTTTTTTTCCATATTGTTATCCATTATTTTTAATCCTTAATTTCAATAAATTTGCCTTTGTTTTTTATCGATTCGTCGCTGGCTTCGAGGATTTTTACAACTTTCAATCCGTCGTAACCGCTGGTTAGAGGCACGCGATTCTCTACTATTGAATTGATAAATTCTTTGGCACCTAAGTTCAACGCTTCGGTTTGAACGACTTTCGGGGAATACATATCTCCAATCCGGTACTGAATCAATGCCTCGTGAATTTTTTCTTTGCTTTCCATCTCAATTCCACTATCGTAAACTTTTATTTTTTCAAAGTTCTCCATATCGTTAAAAACGAGCATTTTTTTATCCCCACCCAAAATCATTCTGCGGATTTTTACCGGGGAAGTCCAATTTACGTGAAAATGAGCAAAGCAATTATTTTCAAAATAAACAGAAAGGTGAGCAACGTTTTCCAAATCGTAATAATTTGCAATTCCGTTTGCCGCAACACCTATAACTTTTTCATTCTCCAAAAGATATTGCATTATGGAAAGATCGTGCGGTGCCAAATCCCAAATTACATTTACGTCGTGTTGAAATAACCCCAAATTGATTCTTACCGAATCGAAATATTTTATTTCACCCAGCTCACCGGCTCTGATAAGATCTTTAATTTTACGCACGGCTCCGGTGTAAATAAATGTATGATCGACAAAAATTTTCAAGTTTTTCGACTCGGCAATGTCAATCAATTCTTTAGCTTGATCCGATGTTGCGGTAAAAGGTTTTTCAACCCAAATGTGCTTACCTGCCTCGAGAGATTCTTTGGCGAATTTAAAATGAGTATCAACCGGAGTGGCAATAACAACCGCATCGATGTCGCCTTTCAACATTTCTTTGTAATCATTCGTTGTTTCGGCACTGGGGAATTTCTTTTTTATCATTTCGAGTCTGGATTCTTGCAAATCACAACCGATTACTTTTTCCACTTCGGGTTGGGCTAAGAAATTTCTTACAAGATTAGGGCCCCAATAACCTAATCCGATAACTCCTACTTTCATAATAACCTCGATTAAATCAGCAATTATTTATTAAAAAATTCATGAATTTTATCGGATACATAGTGAATTTGTTCATCGGTCAATTCGGGAAACATTGGAAGCGACAAACCTTGCTCAGCCAATTCCTCCGTAACAGGGAAATCACCCTTTTTATATCCCAAATCGCTAAAGCACGGTTGAAGATGCAACGGAATCGGATAATGCAATCCCGAAGCAATTTCGTTTTCACCTAAAAACTTCTGCAACTCGTTTCTTTTCTCACTTCTGTTTTCCGAACCGTTTCCTTTAACTTGTATTACGAACAAATGATAAACATGTTTTGCATAATCCATTTCTTTCGGTAGTTTGATTTGTTCGATATCTGATAACAACTCATTATATTTTTCAGCCACTTTTCTTCTGCCTTCCGTCCACTTATCCAAATATTTTAATTTCACACCGAGAACCGCGCCTTGAATTCCTTCCATTCTATAATTATGTCCGAAAATTTCGTGGTTGTATTTTTCAACGGCACCGTGGTCTCTTATCATTTTAAATTTCTTGGCAAGTTCCTCATCGTTTGTAGTAACAGCACCGCCTTCGCCGTAAGCACCGAGGTTTTTTCCCGGATAAAAACTAAACGATGCTGCTTTTCCGAGTCCTCCGATTTTTTTACCTTTATACTCTGCAAGATGAGCTTGTGCCGCATCTTCCACCAAATAAATATTATGTTTGTTTGCAATTTCTTGTAACGGATCCATATCGGCAGGTTGACCGTATAGATGAACCGCAACTATGGCTTTCGTCTTTTCCGTAATTGCAGCTTCTACTTTTGCGGGATCGATATTGTAACTGTCGGGTTCGCAATCAACAAATACAGGTTTTGCGCCGTTTAATGTTGCTCCCCAGGCGGTCGCTATGAATGTGTTTGCGGGAATTATTACTTCATCTCCGGGACCTACATCCAGTCCCCACAAAACAACGTGATTCCCGTCGGTTCCGGCGCTTACACCATGACAAAATTTCACATCGTGCGCATCTGCAAAAGCTTTCTCAAAATCGAACACCGATTTACCCAAAACAAACGCCGTATTTTCAAGGACGCTTTGAATTGCCGGCATTACTTCTTCTTTAATCGAATGATACTGTGCTTTTAAGTCAAGAAAAGGGACTTTCATCTAATAAACTCCTCCATTCAATAATAAAAAATATTTGTGTACCAAAAAGTAAAAGAATTTCCCATTTTGCAAGAAATATTTTAAAATTTCTTTACTAATGAGTAGTATCGAATATATTTTAATTTGATTTAGGGCACAAAGTTTATAGAATCAGCAAATTAACAGTTAAAACATTGTTTGTACCATCCTAATTTTTTCTAATAAATTACCTCAATCTAAAAATAATTACTTATTACTAATTATATCACCCATAAGATATTACTTATTGAGACATACGACTAAATCCTTGAATTCGGCCAAATAATCCATACAAAAAATATTTTTTTCACTTCTTATCCCCCACATGCAAAAGAAATAAAATTGGATGTGAAAAAAAAAGAAAGTAACTTAAACTTGAAAGAATTTTTATTAACATAATAATTTTTATCAGAAAAAATATTTTTAATGGTAGCAATAATTATTCGTTACGCGGTATTTACTAAACTCTTGTACATTTTATCAAATGCTAGAGCTATTTTATCCCAAGTATAATATTTCTTTATAAATTCTCTACCATTTATCGTTAGCTGGTTTGAATCATAATCATTATTAAAATATCCAAGTATTTTTTTTACAAATTCCTCTTTAGAATTAGCAATTATAAGTTCTCTATTATCTTTTACTGCTATCCCTTCTTTTCCTATATCAGTTGTTATAATATTAGTACCACCGGCTAATAATTCCAAAATCTTTATTCTTATTCCCCCACCTATTCTTAATGGTATTACAGCAAGCGCTTTATTTTCTAAATGTTCCCATAAATTTTCGACAAATCCTACTACTTCAATATTATTTTCAAGGAATTTTGGGACCTTATAATTTTTTGTATTTCCACCTCCATATATAAACAGTTTTATTTTCGGTTCGAGTTTTATTAGTTCGGGAAAAACGTCACGCACAAACCAATTCAATCCGTCTAAATTTGGATACCAATCAGTTTGACCGATATGCACCAGTGAATAAGGTATTATATTTTTTTTTTTGTATTTAAATAACTCTTCGTTAACTCCAGCTGGTATTACCGTAGTTTTTATATTCGGATTCATTTCCTTAAGCTTACTTTCATCCGATTCACTTATCATAACACACATGTCAAATTTACTACACAATTCAGGTTCATAAGAAATGAATTTTTTATATTGAATCTTTGCATAATTTTTTAGAATAATATTTTTTTGATTTTCAAAATATCTTTTCATTATCAGGGTTTCTAAATTTTGTTGCCTCAATACAATTTTTGCGTTAGAAAATTTCCGTATTTCATCTATTATCCACCCCATATGTAAATGTTCAATTTGAACTATATCTACTTTGTTTTTTTTCAAAAACGATTGTACAAATGTTTTTAGTTCTTTTCTGTGATATTTGGATGCATTATAAGGTACTTTGGATATCAAATTTTTTAATGCGCCCCCGAAGCTGTTATCTGTTTTGACGTCCAAGATATGCGGTGTACAATATTCTGAAAGTAGTTTATACGATTCCGAGTAATTATCATGTTTAAGATAACAAACAAAATCAATATCGTAACCAAGCTTAGATAAACTTTTTGTAATACCCCAAACACTTAACTTTCCACCGTCTGTCGGCGGAACAGGAACTTGTGAATTAATTTGTAAAATTCTCTTCACTTAAACAATTACTACCTATTTTGAAATATGTGTTGAATTGAAAACTTTAGCTGTAAAAAATAATTTTTTGCCTTTATTCGGTAATCTTTATTAAATAATATTATTCCCCCTAAATAGTAAATGGGTATTCGTAAAATAATTCCCAAATAATGAAACAGCACTATTAGAACGAAGTTAAGTTTATTAAAATGTTTCTTGAAGTATTGAATCTTTGCTTTTGATAAATTAATAAAACGGAAACTCAGATTATTATTTGTGGAAACACTTCCAAAATGATAAATCTTTGTTTGTGGGTAAAAGTAAATTTTCCCCCCGCTCTTTTTGAATCTATAGCATAAATCAACTTCTTCAGAATAAAAGAAAAAACTTTCATCGAAACCGTTTAATTTACGCAATGCACTGGCACTACAAAACATAAAGGCGCCTTTAACCACATCGACTTCAAGAGGCTTTTTAAGGTCAATGAAATTCAAATAATATTTATTAAACAATTTTGATTTTTTAAAAATCTTATATAAAAAAAAGCTCTCGGTAAATGTATTCCAAATAGTTGGAAATTGTGATACAGACTCTTGCTTCGAGCCATCAGAATTAAGCAATTGGCAACCTATAAATACTTCTTCATTTATTGATTCCGCAAAATCATAAACCTTTTTGATACTATTTTCTATAAAAACGGTATCATTATTTAAAAAAAGAATATATTTTCCTTTGGCTAATTTTAAGCCTTGGTTATTAGCTGCTGCAAATCCTAAATTTTTTTCATTTTTAATAAATACTAAATTTTGATAGGGAGAAATAATATCCTCAACCGATTCACTGGAATTGTTGTCAATTAGAATAACCTCAAAAGAAACATCTTTAGTGAATTTATAGAGACTAAATAAACAATTCTTAAGTAAATCTTTACCGTTATAATTGATAATAATAATTGATATATCAAAATTCATGGGATGAAATTCTATTTATGTCGATTTTTTATTAAAATTATGTACCAAATCAGGCCGTGCTATTTTTGAAAAAACCAGACTAAATCTTTCAAAATCGATATTAGTTAAAATCGGATTTAATTTTTCGAATAAATATTCCGGATCGTTTACCATTTTAGGAAACCTTAAAAAAGTAACGGGAATAAATGTTTCCGAAAGTATTAATAAAAAATTAAATAATTTATTTAATAAAACTATTTCCTGATCCTTTTGATTTTTAGCATGCCATAAGCCTCCTTTTATTGTCGAGGATTTTTTAAAATATCTACGAAGAATATCCATTTGAGATCTAGCTTTTTTGTCCACAAAACTTCTACTTTTTGCTGCTTCTGATATTTCTCTCATGGGTATAAAAATATGTTCTATTACTATATTTTTTTTTGCAAAAACCTCATCCGCATAATCAAGAAACCAAGGATTTTTAATTATGTAAGGAGCATTTTCATCTCGAATATCAAGCTCCAAGCCTGCTCTAGCTGTTTTGTCTATATTCAGATTATCCGGACTAAATCCAGTATCCAAACCCAAATGAGTTAATAACTCAATTAAAAATGTTGTTCCAGCTCTTCCGGTACCAGTAATAACAACATGTTTCTTTAGTTTTTGTTGAGGTTCCATGGTCTCCATTACTATTTAATTATTTGTGTGAAATAATTAATTTCCTTTTTTGAAAAAAACTTCGTTATAAGTGTTGAAATTATAAGCACAACAAACGTTCCCAACAAATATAAGAATAGATTTAAATCTGATAATAAATAAACAGATAGCGAGAATACAACAATCCACATAAAATGTCTGATTTTAAAATATTTAAATTGCACTTTGTTTTTTCTTAATAAATAAAGAGTATATAAAAATCCTAAAAAGGCCGAAACTAACTTAGCAACCGCAGCACCCATATATAAATATTTCGGTATTAATAATATATCAATCATAATATTAACCACAACCAAAATCACAGCATAATAAAAGTTTCTTTTCTGCTTCCCATCCGCTGTAAAAACCGAAAGTGAAAAAAAATTAAGAAACATAAAAATTTGAGATCCGAATAAAATAATAGATGTTAACTCCGCTGCTACATATTTTTGTCCGAAAACGATATTTATAAACTCCTCTGCCTTAAATGCAAAAACAATCGTAAAAGTAATGGAAATAAAGAATAAAATCTTATAAACACTTTCGGTTAAAACTTCCCTTTCTATTTCTTTTCTAATAAGAATAGGAAATACGGTTGTTACTAATGCATTCGGAATCAAATTTAATGGTAATACTAATCTAATAGCTGATGAATATATTCCCGTAGCGTAACTATTACTTAGTTCTTTAAGTAAAAGTAGATCTACTTGTTGAAAAATTGACATTAGTATAACAAACCCCGCCAAGGGTACTGACTCTTTCAATAACCATTTCGCCCTGTTTAAAGTTATAGTAAAATGAAATCCATAGTTCTTTTTTAAAATAATCAGCAACACAATAAAACTTGGAAAATTAGAAAACACATAGGCTAATGTTAAAAATAATAACCCTCCTTTGACTAAAGGCATAATTATTATTAGGGAAAGAAAAACTAATGAGTCGATAACCGTTAAGAAAGAAGGAACAAACATATTTAGATTAACCTTAAACGGAATTGCTAATAAATCCCTAAAGTTAGCCATTTTAGAGGATATTATAATACTAATCATTAAAATATTAAATAAGACGATTTGATTATAACTATAATTATAAATGAAAAGAAATATGTTAGCGATAATTTGTACTATCAGAAAAACAAAAAACCTTATGCTTAATGCGGTAAGAAGAAAATTTGGGTCTT
This sequence comes from uncultured Melioribacteraceae bacterium, assembly GCA_964553325.1. GTDB lineage: Bacteria > Bacteroidota > Ignavibacteria > Ignavibacteriales > Melioribacteraceae > BMS3ABIN04. Next base: position 23,445 of record CAZKKI010000063.1, read on the forward strand.
GAACATTATTTGAAGACTCACGAAAAACTATGGGGCTAATTCCAAGATCTATAATTTTTGACAAAATACCAACTATAGCCAAAAGGAGTGAGAAATTTCCGAAATTTTCAACGGTTAAATATCTTGCGATTAATCCGAAAGCTATAAGATTTAAAAATAAACTAAGTGCCTGACTAACAGAGATAGATATAAAATTTTTAGAAATTTTTTTGGGGGAAGTATCCATTAAAACCTAAATTAGCTTAAACAAAACCATTTGTTCCTTTTGTTGAATATAGAAATTCTCTCCAAGACGGGTATGATTATAAGTAGCAAAAAGAAATAGATATACCAAACCCCAAATCTTGTGACTGTAAGAAAAAATGAAAAGAAAATTATAGTAAATATTTGTATTAAAATTATTAAGCTCAGTATTGAGCCATTTCCGAAAAACTTAAACCAGTATCTGGTTGATAATAGCCCCAATATGTAAGGTACTAATAGTATACCGAAAATACCAAAATCAGCATGCATTTCTCTAAGGTAAGTACCTGAATTAGTCCAAACCGGAATAAAATAACCTTTGTGATAAAATTTCATTTTTTTATTTATAAAACCAGTTTTTGTTAATAAATTATAAACCGGTTGAAAAGTATATTGCGCAAAAGCGGAATGTTCTGATTCCAATTCTAAGTACTTGTTAAAAACGCCTAAATGAGCGCTTAGATAAAGATAAATTGATGGGGAAATTAATAAATTTTCTTTATAGCCACTCAATGCTCGAGAAGTTCCAGAGAAATCTTCAACCGTACCCCGGAAAGCTCTCATAAATGCTGAACTAGCTATAAAAATTGAAAGAACAAGAATTAATGAAATTAAAGTTCTAAATATTTTTCTATCCTGTTTCCCAAAATGGTATCTATAAAAACTTTTAAATACAAAATAAGTAGATATGAATAATACAACAGCAAGCAAAATATTAGATCTTCCAACATTTGCAAGTTCTTTAATTAAAACGGCAATAAGTGGTAAAAATGTTAAAAATGAGAATTTATTCTTATATGCGGAATAAATTGCAGCTAAAAAAACAGCAACATAAGTAAATGTATGAATATAAGGAATGACACCTCGAATTTTTCCTTCAACTCTTAATCTATAAATTTCCGGAGCTTTTAAAATTACACCAATAAGGCTCCCGTACTTATCTATTAAAACCATCCAATGTTGTATAGCGGAGATAAAACCTATAATAGAGAAAACAATAATAGCAATTTTTACAACCGTTCCACCATCAGCAAAAATTTTTATTTCTTTTAATTTATTTACTTTAATTCCTGCCTTTTTTTTAAGATACTCATTTGAAATAAAGTATGTTAAACTACCTATTACGATTGCCAAGTAAGCACCACTAATAAACAACCACGTTTCGGTTCTTAAATCATCATATCTGATTAATTTTAAATAATATAAGTTTAGCATACCAAACCAAATTACAGTATAAATTGTTACAGGGTTGAAATAATTCTTAAAAATATATTTGCCAATCAATATACCTGGTAACGCAAAAACTAATAATTCCAAAAAAATCATAGTTTAGTACTTTATTTTATATCTTTTCAAAACTCTCTCAAAAAATCTCTTCTCTTTCTCTTCCAAAGGATTATTAAATTCACTCCTGTTTACTGCCTCTTCACCCCGGAAAACAAAAAGTATGAATATGAATCCGAAAAATAGAAAAGCACCTAATATAATAAACGCCTTTTTGGGCGAGTATTTTAGTTGAGGAATTTCAGCTTTATCTATAACAAGTAAGGTCGGTATACTTTTTTGTTCATCTATTTTTGCTTGTTCATACATAGGGTAAAGAAATTCCATTATTTTGTTTTGAATCTCAACATCCCGATATCTTCTTAAATATTCAACTTGTAAATCCGGCACTTTATTGAAAGGTATTAATAAACTATTATCATTTTTTCCGGTTGTTTTGTTATTTAACTTGCCTAATTGTTTTTTCAAAGCATTAATCTTAGCTTGGATAGATTTGTACAAAAGCGAATTGGGACTAACATCTTCCTTAATAGTTTCGGCTAAAATTTGTTGTGCTACAAGCTGAGCCTCCAACTCACCCGCAGCGGATACAGCAACTTGGATTTGTTCAGGTATTGCGAACACCCCGTGTTTTTTTTGGAATTCCGCAAATGCATTCTCGGCTTTTCTTAAATCCTCTTGATTTTGCATAAATCTTTTCTCAATAAATTTCCTTTGTCTTTTAGCTTGTTCAATATTCAATTGAATGTTCAAGCTATCAACAATTTCCACGAAATAATTTGCCATTGCCGCACTAATTTCCGGATCTTTGTTAATCACACTAACTTCCAAAAATCCATATTCATTCGGGTCAAAAATCAAATCACCACTCAAACGTTTAATAAGTTTATCGTAATTTCTATCATCAACACCATAGTAATCGTATAAATTAAATTTATCTACAACCTTTGTTATCACTCTTCTGGAATTAAGTAAACCTAGCAACATATCTTCGTTCGTACCCTCTACACCAAGTAATTTTGCACCAATCGACATTGCCGAATTACTACCGGACAAAAGGCTTGTTAAACCACCTAATCCCATATCATTGCCCGGGGGAATCATGATTGTAGCAGTGGCTTTATAAGTTTTGGGGATTAAAAAAGAAATGATTGTACTTATTACTATTACAACCAGCAAATTAATAATCAAAAATTTACGCCATTTGTATAAAACATATAAATAATCCGAAAATCTTACTTCTTTTTGATTTGAATCTGTCATTGTTCCTCGTATTACTTTTGGATCAATAAATAAATAGTTGCCACACCACCGGCGACTGCAACAACTTTAGAAAACCAATCGAAATAATAGCTAAAGTCCCTTTCCTTAACTCTCGGTACCCAAATCGCATCACCGGGTTCAAGCTCGGTATCGTCCGGCTCCAGCCAAAGATTGGTTCCGGCTTTTATTACTCTGATTTCACATTCGTCCGCCATATCGGTTATTCCACCGGCTTCTGATAAATAATATTCGTAATCAGCTTCGGGTTTGAAATTTAAATAACCCGGTTGAGCAACTTGACCGTAAACAAAAACCGTGTTAGATTTTGCCGGTACAAGAATTACATCTCCGTCTTCCAAAAAAATATCTTGAGCTTCGTCTTTATCGATAAACAGTTTTTTAAAACTTACCGAAACTGTTTTTCTCTTGATAGCAGCTTCGAAATTATAATATTCCCTTTGTTCTTTATCCATATCACTTAAACGCATTTTCACCAACCGTTCGTAATCGGGGTTTTCGAATGCAGCGTCCAACACACCTTTAGTTCGTATAACTTTCGCTTCGGCAAGAGAAGCCTCAGGTAAGAAACCACCGGCATCGTTTATTATTTGACTAAGAGTTGTTCTGTTTTTTAAAATCGGATAAAGTCCAGGTCTTTTAACCGCACCTTTTATTGTTACACTTAACGGTAAAGGTCTGGGGAAAATTTCCCTAACAACAATACGATCGTTAGGTTGTAACGCAATATCTTTTTCTTCACCGTTTTTAATTTTATTGAAATTAACTACAAAGTGAGTTATTTCTCCGGTATTGGGGTTCATTCGATACAAATCCACATTTTCCAAATCGGCCAAAGCTTGCGGGCCTTGGGCAATCTCAAACACCGAGCTTAATGAATCTCCTTCCAGATATTCATAGGTGCCCTCTAAACGAACCGCACCAGAAATCGTAATAGAATTACCCCGAAGATTTAAGTTCGGAACAATAATCCTATCTCCGTCTTGTAAAAAGGGGTTAAAACGGGTATTGCCGGTAGCATAATATCTGATTAAATCTACATTAACCGTATCGTTACCGGTATTTCGTACAACTTTAATGTTTCTTAAAGAAATTTGTAACGGCTCTTGCGTTAATTTATCACTTCCAAAATAAGTTATTACATCGGAACGGTTAAGCAAATCCCTTTGTTCTTGCGGGTTAAATTTATCGATTGAATTTTGTTGCAGCTTCGAGGTTAAATTTGCTTGATAGACAGCCGCATCCACCCTTTGAGTTGCTGAAGCATAATACATACCGGGATTGTTGACAACGCCACTTACATTAACTACAAAAATCCGGGGCGAGAGCAATGTTACCGTTATTTCCCCTTTTAGAAAATCTTTTCGCAGATCGGTTTTTACTTTATTCTTCAATTCCGATAAAGTTAAATTTTTAACGTCGATCTTTCCAACACCAGGAACTAATAACGTTCCTTCTGGAGTTACGGGAACGACAAAATTCATAGGAATGCTCGACCAAACATCGATTGAAAAAATATCCCCGGGACCTACAAGATATTGTTCCACATCAACCGGTCCTTGTAACGGGATCGCTTCCTTCATTTTTGCCAGCATCTCTTCTTTGTCTACATCGAATGCCGGTGCAACACCTGTTTGTTCGGCAGGTTGGCTTGTTTTGAAAACATTCTGATAATATTCTTGCAAAGATTTTGTATTCAGCAAACTTTTATTCGAAAGAAAATTCTGAGTGTCTCTTTCTTGTTGGGGATAGATTAGAATATTAAATATTAAAATTATAATACTAATATTTTTGAATTTCTTCATTTCACACTCAAACTTTGTTATTTAAATTTACCGGAGTATTGTTCTTCATAATACTTTAAATATTCTTCCGAAAGAATTTTCTCCCACCAACTTCTGTTCTTCAAATACCATTCAATCGTTTGGACGATTGCTTCTTCAAAATCGAATTCGGGTTTCCACCCCAATTCGGATTGAATTTTACTCGAATCTATTGCATAACGTCTATCATGACCCGGTCTGTCTTTTACGTATTCTATTAAACTTTCGTCTTTGCTAAGTTCTTTTAAGATGAGTTTAACTATTTCAATATTCGTCATTTCGTGATCCGCACCGATATTATAAACTTCACCGACCTTTCCTTCATCAAAAACTTTTTCAATCGCTTTGTTATGGTCCAATACATAAATCCAATCCCGAACGTTTAATCCGTCTCCGTAAACAGGGAGTTTTTTATCGTTCAAGGTATTTATTATCATCAACGGAATTAATTTTTCCGGGAATTGGTAGGGTCCGTAATTGTTCGAACATCGGGTAACAACAACCGGTGTACCGTAGGTATGATGAAACGACAGAGCCATCATATCGGCCGAAGCTTTACTCGATGAATACGGACTGTTGGGAGAAAGCGGTGTTTGTTCGGTAAACTTTCCGGTTTTTCCCAAACTACCGTAAACCTCATCCGTTGAAACTTGAATAAATTTTTTAATTCCATGGCGCTTTGCAGCTTCAAGCAACACATTTGTTCCGATAACATTAGTTCTAAAGAACACTTCCGAACCTAAAATACTACGGTCGACATGCGATTCCGCTGCGAAGTTAATTATATATTCGATTCCGTAATTTCTTATAATGTAATCTACAAGCTCCGAGTTACAAATATCTCCTTTTACAAACTTGTAGGTCGGTAAATCCTCTACTTGTGACAAATTTTCCAAATTACCGGCGTATGTTAATTTATCGATATTAACTATGTTAACATCTTCTCTGTTTTTCAAAATATAATTAATAAAATTACTTCCGATAAAACCGGCGCCGCCGGTAACCAAAATATTTTTCATAATCACCTAAAAAGCAAATAGTCCTATAAACAAACCCGTTTGAATAAAAAATGTATCTCCGTTAATGTTATCGGGTACGTTATTAATTATTTGTTCGTTGTCCGCTGTCCACTTACCCGCAACGGAAAAAAGATAGCCCGCACCGATTCTAAAAGCAAGAAATCTGTTAAACGGAACATCGACGTTTAGAGTGGGCGCTATTGAAAAATAGTTATTTTTCAATTTATGATAAACATTCCTATTTGTGGAACTGTTATCATCAAAATCCTTCCAAATATTATCCCAATTAAATTCACCTTTGTTTTTATAAAATTCGATTTCCACCTTTCCGCCACCGATCATTGCACCAACAGAAACGGCAATGTTCTTAATAAAAGGAAAAGTATATTCAAGTGTTAGTCCCCCGCCACCAATGAAATATTTTACTTCTTTTCTATAACCGGCAGAAACAACATCTTTGGTCTGTGAGCCCCCGAAACCGATTCCGCCTATTCTGAAATTATCGATAAGCATTATATAAGCATATCCCCCGCCACCCCAAGTTATTAACGGACCTTCAAAATTACCGATGCCGAAATTATTTACGGTAGAATTTATTCCGGAAAAATCGGGAAACATAATATTTGAAGTAAATCCGCCGGCAGCGCCGAATTTGGCAATCCATTTAACGGAACCAGATTCTTGGGCTAACGAAGCGGAATATATTCCGACTAATAGTAAAACCAGTATTTTCGTTTTCATAAAAGTAATCTATTTTAAAAAAAGAAAGTTAGTGAATCTTGCGATAAGATAAAACTCAATTGTAAATTTATACCGGAATAAAAATAAAGGCCGGAAGATTCCTTATTTTTCGCCGTACCACAACAAGGAAAGAAATCTCCGCAGCCCTATTTTATAAATACGAAAATTAATCCATCATCATACGTAAAAAAGACGAACCTTCGTCATCGTCGCGTTTGGAATCATTGTTCTTTTTCGTTTCAACTTTTTCAAAAGCATCCAATTGATCAAGCTTAAATCCACTAGGTGGCACCGGATCTTCCGAGGGTAAAATATTTTTTGATCCCTTCACTCTGAAAATTGTCGGTTCATCCAAATCAATCGTTTCCTTTTTCTGAGTCTCATCGAATTTAAAACCGGAAAACGTTTTGGCAGATGTAGGTTCGGTTTTTTCTTTATCGTCTTCAATTTGTGTTCTGAGTTTGGATTCGGTTTCCCCGAAACCCGTAGCGATAACCGTGTAAGAAACATATTCGTTCATGTCTTCCTTGTTCACCCAACCGAATATAACGTTAGCCTCTTCACCGGCAGCTTCATAAATAATTCTATTGCCTTCGTCAATTTCTTGCATAGTCAAATCATTGGAGCTGGTAACGTTAAGCAATATATTTTTTGCACCTTTGATGCTAACACCTTCAAGTAACGGTGAAGATATTGCATGTTGTGCCGCTTCTATAGCTCGGTTTTCTCCCGAAGCCACTCCGCATCCCATAATTGCCTCACCGCTTGAGTTCATTACCGCGCGGACATCGGCAAAATCGACATTGATAACACCCGGAACCGTAATAATATCGGCAATACCGCGGGTTGCTTCGTAAAGAACTTCGTTCGGTTTATCGAACGCCGTTTGGGCGGAAGCGTTAGTATCTAAAATATTCAACAATCTATCGTTGGGAATTACGATTAAACTGTCGACGTTTCTTTTTAATTCATGAATTCCTTCTTCCGCGTTTATCATTCTCTTTTTACCTTCCCATCTGAAAGGTTTGGTTACAATACCTATTACTAATGCCCCTACGCTTTTAGCAATAGCGGCCACAATCGGTGCGGCACCGGTTCCCGTTCCACCGCCCATGCCGGCAGTGACAAAAACCATATCCGTACCTTCCAATATCTTGGCGATTTTATCTCTATCTTCCTCAATTGCTTTTCTACCAACGTTAGGGTCGGCTCCGGCTCCTAAACCGCGCGTAATACTTTCACCGATTTGAATTTTGTGGTGTGCGTGATTTAGGCTCAACACTTGGGCATCGGTATTAATTGCCACGTATTCAACGCCGGTTAAACCTCTGTTCATCATACTTTCGATGGCATTGCAACCACCACCCCCAACGCCTATAACTTTCAGTTTGGCTCTTAACGGTTCTTCCTTATCGAGCATAAAGAATTTTGACATGTTGTCCTCCTTGTTGTGGTATTTTATAATTCATCAAAAAATTCTTGTATTTTTTTAAAAAACTTTGTGAAGTTAAAATTCTTTTTCGGTCGAGACGCCTTTATCGAAATAACATTTTCGGAAGAAGGCGAACCGGGAATCCCTTTAATTAAACCGGCAACCGTTGCAAACTCCGGACTCTCAATTTCGTTCGACAATCCATTGCCTAATTCCAAAGGAACGCCTATTCTCGTCGGCAATCCGAAAACCTCTTCGGCAAGATCGACGATACCGCGCAACAGCGAACCCCCGCCCGTTAAAACAACACCGGCTTTAATTTTATGTTTGAAGTTTGTCTGCCGTAATTCATTATCAATTATTGTAAACAATTCTTTCATTCTTACATGAATAATTTGCGTTAACAAGGAAACGGGAATTTTGATTGTGCCCCTTGCACCTACTCCTTTGATGTAAATGTCTTCGTCTTTAATTATAGCTTCCTCGGAAGCATAACCATATTCTTTTTTTAACTTCTCGGCTTCCGCAGTTACAATTCCAAGTGATTCACGGATATCGTTTGTTACTTGATTACCGGCAACTCCAATAACTTTAGTATGTTTAATGCTTTTATCGTGATAAATTGCAATGTCGGTTGTCCCGCCTCCGATATCAATAAGAACAACTCCTAAATCCTGTTCGTGTTCATCCAAAACGGAAACGCTTGACGCAATGGGTTGAAGTATATAATTTTCGACGCTGTAACCCGCTCTTTCCACAGATTTCCGGATATTCTGAATTGCAGGAATAGATGCAAGCACAACATGATTCAAAGCTTCCAGCCGTGAGCCGCTCATCCCGATCGGATTTTCTATACCGCCTTGATGATCGATAAAAAATTCTTCCGGTATTATATGAAGGATTTGTCTATCCGACGGTATTCTAATTGTTCTTACATCGGCTTTTAATCTGTCGATATCCGATTGAGTAATTTCTCGGTCGGGATTATTAATAGTAACATAATTTCTGTGGCGCAGACTTGTAATATGTTCGCCCGCAACGCCAACGTTAACGCTTCTAATATCGATATCGGCACGGTTGGATGCAATTTCCATCGCCCTTCTTATCGCCTCCGCCGTTTTTCCGATGTTTGCAACCAACCCTCTATTCAAACCTTCGGACGGAGCAACACCAAAGCCAAGAATGCTGAGTTTGTGTCCTTGTCGCTCGGCAATTACCGCTCCGACTTTCGTTGTGCCTAAATCGAGTCCGGCTAAAATATTTCTTCTCATAATATTTCTTTTACTCCCATTGCATTATCATTTTGCGTTCCGATAAAAACGTGATCATTAAATCTCAAATCGATATAAGTTATATTTTCAGTACTTTTATTTTTCAGAGAAGCATACAAATCGCAAAATGTTAAAATATTATCCAATAAATTTTTCTTATTTATCACTACAGGATAGTTCGAATCGAGCATTGTAAGAATTACATTATCCTTTTTCGTTAAATCCACACTCGAAATTTCTGCGTAAAATCCGGAATCATAAAGTTCCACCGCCTTCAATATTTTCAGTGCATCTTTCAGATTTTCGTTTTTTGCCTTTTGTTTACCTTTACGAATTAATACCACTGGCAAATTTATATATGAAGTTCCGCTTAACAGTGGTAATATTCTGCCGTCGTCGGTGAGAATCTTTTCATCTTCGCCTTGAATTAATAATGCGTAAAAAGGCACTTCGGTGATTTCAACTTCTACAACACCTTCTCCTTTATAAAGAACATCACATTTATCGATGTAAGGATGTTTTTCCAATTTATCTTTTATCAACAACAGGCTTAAGTTTTCGTATGAATTCGTATTGTCGAGCTTCGCAAATTTCAAATAATCTTTAGAAGAAAGGTGCATTGTGTTTTTTAATATTACTTTCCCGATTTTCTTCTCCGTATTGCCGTCTAAAATCACCGTAAGAGCAATTAACGACAAAACAAACAAAACAAATCCCTTTGAATTTGAAATTAATTTATTCATTTTATATTAGATTTATTTTTATAAAGTTCAACAAATTTTTCTCCGAATTTCCAAATATCCCCTGCACCCATTGTAATAACGATATCACCGGGTTTCACAATGTTCATTAACAGCTCCGGAACATTATTTTTATCTGGTTCATAGATTACGTTTTTGTGTCCGTAATCTTTTGTAACCTGTGCGATTAATTCGCCCGAAACATTTTCAATAGGTTTTTCGCGTGCAGGATAAACGTCCGTACAGATAAAAATATCCGAATCCAAAAACGCTCTTCCGAATTCTTTGTAGAAATCTCGTGTTCTTGTATATAAATGCGGTTGGAAGACAACAACCAATCTTCTTTTCCAACCTTTTCTTATACCGGAAAGAGTTGCATTTATTTCCGTCGGATGATGCGCATAATCATCTATAACCAAAATATCGTTACTGTATTTTGTTTCGAATCTTCTGTAAACACCGGAAAAAGATTCCAAAGCCCTTTTTATTACATCGAATTTCACTCCCAATTCCCTACCAATAATTACTGCAACGAGAGAGTTTTTCACATAATGGATTCCGGGCAAACGAAGCGTAATACGACCTAATTCTTCGCCTTTATACTCAACGGTATAAGAACTTTGATATTCGTTAAACTCCACATCAACCGCTCTTACATCGGCTTGCGAAGTTAAACCGTAAGTAATTGTTTTCTTATTTATCAAGGGGATAATGTCTTGAAGCGCAGGTTCGTCCAAACACAAAACAACGAATCCGAAGAACGGGACTTTATTAGCAAACTGAACGAAAGCATTTTTAATATCGTCAAGATCCTTGTAAGTATCCAAATGCTCTTGTTCCAACGTTGTAATTGCAGCAATTGTAGGAGTAAGTTGGAGGAAAGTTCTATCGAACTCATCGGCTTCAACAACGATATATTCGCTTTTTCCGAGACGAGCGTTTGTTCCGCCTAATCCGCTTAATTTACCACCGACTATTATCGTCGGATCTATTCCACCTTCGGTTAATACCAAACCCACCATAGAAGTAGTTGTTGTTTTACCGTGTGTACCGGCAATCCCGATTCCATATTTCATTCTCATAGTTTCGGCAAGCATTTCCGCCCGCTTAATAACCGGAATCTTACGTTCGAGCGCTTCTTTCACTTCCGGGTTGTCCGTATCGACCGCCGAAGAATAAACCAATACATCCGCATCGTTAAGGTTTTCCGGCGAATGTCCAATTGAAATCTTGCAACCTATTTCCCGCAACCGTTGAGTGATTTCCGTTTCATTTAAATCCGATCCGGAAACGTCGAAACCCTCGTTAATCATAATTTCCGCAAGACCACTCATTCCGATTCCGCCTATACCTACAAAGTGAATTTTTTTTATTACTTGTCTAAACATTAATTTACTTCCGCCAATTTTATAGCTTCCCGTGCAATTTCCACGGCTGCATTTGGTTTTGAAAATTGTTTTATATTTTTTTTCAACTCGGCCAATTTGTTTGAGTCGTTAATTAAATTTTTAATTACCACATACAGTTTATCCGCCATTTCTTCGTCTTTTACAATAATTGCCGCATTGCTTTCTTCCAATGCTTTTGCATTCATATATTGATGATTAGCGGCGACAACCGTCGAAGGAATGAATACAACAGGCAAACCCAAAGTGGCTACTTCCGCTATTGTGGTTGCGCCCGCGCGTGCAATTACCAAATCGGCAGCGGAATATGCTGCAGTCATGTTTTCAATAAACGGAAATACTTTAACTTTGTCACTGTTTAAATTTTTATATTCTTGATAATAATTTTTACCCGTTTGCCAGATAATCTGTATATCTTCCCCCAGGATTTGATCCAAATTTTCTTTTAATGCTTTATTAACATTCCCCGCACCGAGGCTTCCGCCTAAGACCAGCACCACTTTTTTATTTTCGTCCAAACCGAATTCTTTACACGCGGCTTTCCTTTCGATGGATTGTAACTCAACTCTAATCGGGTTGCCGGTTATTTTTAATTTTTCTTGATTTCTGAAATATTTCTTCGTTTCCTCAAAACAAATGTGTATTTGCTCCGCTTTCTTTTCCAACAGCCGATTTGTAATTCCGGGATAACTGTTCTGCTCGAGCAGAATAATTTTTGCTCCCATCACTGAAGCGCCGATTGCAACGGGACCCGAAACATAGGCACCCGAGCCAATCATCACTTTAGGTTTGAATTTAATATTTATAATCAGAGATTGTATCATCGCAATTAAAAGTTTTAGCGGAAACAAAAGATTTTCCAATTTAAATTTTCTCGAGAATCCACTAACCCAAATTGTTTTAAAATCAAATCCTTTTGCCGGAACAACCCTCGCTTCAATTTTATCCTTGGTCCCCACAAATAAAATTTTAGATTCGGGTTTCAAAATTCTAATTTGTTCGGCAACCGCAATAGCCGGGAACAAATGACCTCCGGTTCCTCCGCCGGCAAACAGAAATCTGTAATTAGAACTTTTCGTCATTTAGTTTTCCCCAACCGAAGTTTTTTATCTTTATTTTGTAACCCGATATTGATTAAAATTCCGATTGAAATACAAAACACAATTATTGAAGTACCTCCGAAACTAATAAACGGCAATGTTATTCCCGTTGTCGGTACGATCCCAATTCCAACCGCTGCATGCAAGAATGCACTAATAACAATCATGAACGAAATACCGAATGCAAGAAGTTGACCGAATTCGTCTTTCGTTTTCTTTGCAATTATTAACCCGATAATAAAAATGGACAAATAAGCAAAAAGGATTAACAATGTTCCTATAAATCCGAATTCCTCTCCCAATACCGAAAAAATAAAATCGTTATGCGGTTCGGGTAAAAACAAATTACTTTGTCTACTTTGTCCCAGTCCCAATCCTGTAACTCCGCCGCTACCCAGAGCAACAAGCGATTGTTTCAATTGGTGCCCTACATTTCCGTTTATCACACTGTCGATATATGCAAATACTCTGCTTCTCGAATGCGGAAAAATCATCATGACGGTTCCACCAGCAAAACCGGCGGTACCTACGATTCCCGCCAGGTGTTTAATCCGCGCACCGCCAACAAATAGCATGGTGAACGAAGTAAACAAAACAATCATACTTGTGCTTACATTCGGTTGAATAAGTATCAACACGCTAATAACAAAAATCCAAACCAAGGGAAATACCAATCCGTTTTTATAATCCTCTATCTTCTTACCTTTTTGGGCAATCAAAACAGCCAAATGAATTATCAATAATAATTTCGCCAATTCCGACGGTTGAAAACGAATCACCTTCAGGTTAATCCATCTCGAAGCCCCTTTTATATCCGGTGCAAATATTAGAGTTGCCAGCAATAACAATACCGCAATTATCATAAACACTTTGCTATAATCTTTATAGTAACGATACGGTACTACCGATGCGAAAATTAATCCTATAAAGGCAGCAATTACTTTCCACAAATGGGACATAAATACATTCAGTCCTTTCGCACTGAATATTAAAAAGCTGCCAAGGATTACAAGTCCGAGTGTAATGGTCAAAAGTGTTCTGATTAATATTTTCATTTTAATTTATTAACCGCTTCTTTGAAAATTTTTCCTCTTTCCTCATAATTCCGAAACATATCGAAACTTGCACAAGCGGGAGAAAGCAAAACCACGCTACCCGCAGTTGCTTCTGTTTTAGCTTTATCCAAACATTCATCAAACGTATTAACAATTTCCACCGGAACTATTTCCTTAAAAAAATTATAAATTTTTTCTGCCGAACTTCCGATCGCATAAATTTTCTTTACTCTTTCTTCTACAAGCTCTTTAATTTTGTTGTAATCATTACCTTTATCCAATCCGCCGAGAATTAAATAAATATCCGAGTCAAAACTTCTCAAAGCATACCAAACGGAATCGATATTCGTTGCTTTAGAATCATTTATATATTTTACTCCGTTTAATTCTCTCACCAATTCCAGTCTGTGTTCAACCCCTTCAAAAGTACCGAGGGCTTTTTTTATCAATTCATTTTCAATCCCATAAATTTTTGCTATGCCCACAACAGCCATTGAGTTCATCAAATTATGTTCGCCTTTCAAACTTAAATCGGCTACATCGCAAATTTCTTCCAGGTTTTCGCCGTTAGAGTAAACAATCTTGTTTTTATCCAAAAAAACACCTAATCCCGGATTTTCTTTTATGGAAAAGGGAATCAATTCCGTTTTACTTTCGGCAACAATCCGCTTTACAATTTCGTCATCAAAATTGTAAATCAAATAATCGTTATTTGTTTGATTCTTAAAAATTCTCATTTTCGATTTAATGTATAAATTAAAATCATCGTTATATCTATTTAGGTGATCCGGAGTAATGTTCAACAACACCGACACCGCAGGTTTAAAATCCTTAATAAAATCCAGCTGAAAACTCGATACCTCAAGAGCAACAAATTCATCTTCTCCCACATCCAGAACAATTTCGGAAAAAGCTTTTCCTATGTTTCCAGCCGTGTAACAAGTTTTACCGCTTGAATTCAACACGTGCGCACATAATGTGGTTGTAGTGGTTTTTCCGTTCGTTCCCGTTATTGCTATAATCGAACCTTTACAAAACCAAGAAGCAAATTCTATTTCACTTACAACTTCCACATTTTTTTCTTTAGCCAACTGCAACACCGTTGAATCGGAAGGCACACCCGGACTGGTAACTATAAAATCGGCATTGTAAACTCTTCCGGAATGTCCACCGGTTTCATATTCGATGTTTTCTTGTTTCAATACGTAAAGAACATCTTTCAATTTTTCTTCAGGTGCAATATCGCTTACGAACGGTATCGCTCCGATTTTTTTTGCCAATTTTGCAGCGCCTATTCCACTTCTCACCGCACCCAGTACCGATATCCTTTTCCCACGTAAATCTTTCATCTGATCTTAAACGACGCCAAACTAATAATTGCAAATATGATTGAAATAATGTAAAACCTGACAACGATTTTGGGTTCCGCCCATCCCATCAATTCGAAGTGATGATGTATCGGCGCCATTTTAAAAACACGTTTGCCTTCTCCGTACTTTTTCTTAGTGTATTTGAAATACATTCTTTGAATAATAACCGACAGTGCTTCAACGAAAAAAATTCCGCCCAAAATCGGAATAAGCAATTCTTTTTTAATTAGAATAGTTATTATTCCGAATGCGCCGCCAAGTGCTAACGAACCCGTATCCCCCATAAATATTTCCGCGGGATAAAAATTGAACCATAAAAATCCCAAACCGGCACCGATAAATGCAGCGATATAAATCGTTAATTCTCCTGAGCCGGGTAAATACATTACGTTGAGATAATCAGCATAAATTTTATTTCCGGATACATAAGCAATTACCGCCAGAGTCAACATTACAATCAACATCGAACCAATTGCCAAACCATCCAAGCCGTCCGTTAAATTTACGGCGTTCGAAGTAGCCGTAATTATAAAAATCACTGCAGGAACATATAAGTATGAAAAATCCCAATTCAAATTTTTAAAGAACGGTAAAGTTGTTTGAGTATTATACGGGGCAAATTCCGGTAAATAGTAAATTGTTAATCCGACTATTAATCCTATTAGAACTTGTCCCATTAATTTATATCTGGCAATTAATCCTTTCGAATATTTTTTAACGACTTTCAAATAATCATCCACAAATCCTACAAAGCTCAACCAAATTGTTCCGGCTAAAACTAAAATTATATAAGTACTTTTTATATCGCTCCA
Source organism: uncultured Melioribacteraceae bacterium (assembly GCA_964553325.1). GTDB lineage: Bacteria > Bacteroidota > Ignavibacteria > Ignavibacteriales > Melioribacteraceae > BMS3ABIN04. The sequence continues at coordinate 39,022 of CAZKKI010000063.1, forward strand.
CAACAATACGGGTACTACAACCGAGAGAATTATTATTATTCCGCCCATCGTGGGGGTACCGGCTTTTACTTTATGTGTTCGAGGTCCAACTTCACGTATGGTTTCTCCAATTTGCTTTCTTTTTAAATACGCAATTATTTTTGGACCGATATAAAACGAGATAAACATTGCCGTAATAGCCGAAAGGGCGGAACGAAACGATAAAAATCTAAAAACGTCGAATCCAGGTGGATTAAATACTTTATTTATGTAATCGAATAAATAGTAAAACATCAGTTAGTTCTTTCCAAAATTTGTTCGACAAATTCCTCCATTCTCATTCCGCGGGAGCCCTTAACCAATATAACGGAATTGTTTACGTTAAATTCTCCCAAATATTTTTTCAGAGACTTTCTGGTTCTGAAATGCAAAACATCGGTTCTACTTTTCGACAATTCCCCCGCTAAATATTTCATAAACTTTCCGATCGTAAGTACCAATGCCGGTTTCGTTTTTATAATATGCGATTTTAGTTTTTTGTGAAGTTCAACACTTTTCTCACCCAACTCCAGCATATCACCCAAAACGACTATTTTGTTTTCGTACAGACTAATTATTTTCAGTACGTCCAAAGCTTCCTTAACCGATTGAGGATTGGAATTGTACGTATCGTCAATCAGCGCATAGTTTTTCTTTACTATTAAATTAAGTCTGCTTTTAACGGGTTTTATTTTTTTCGTTCCGCTCAATATTTCATTTTTCCTTACTCCCAACTTCAAAGCAATGGCAACAGCGGCTAAGTAATTCTTTGCATTCGAAGAACCGAGCAGAGGGAGTTCAACCGATATGCTTTTACCCAAACCCTTTACATTAACTTCAGGTTTCCCTTCTTTCGTATAACCGGTAATTTTACCTTTCACATCCGGGGAGTTTGAAAATCCGTACGTAATGATATTTCCATACTTGTTTTTCCGTTTAGATAAAACGGGATCATCAACATTAATAAACACGGTTCCGTTTAATTTATCGGTAATTTCCAGCAAAGCCGATTTTTCTTTGAAAACCCCGCTTTTGTTTTTCAGATATTTTATATGTGACTCACCAATATTCGTAATTGTCGAAAATCCGGGTTCGGCAATTTTCGCAGTGTATTCTATTTCCCCGAAATGATTTGTACCGTGCTCCAAAACCAAAACTTCCGTTTTTTCATTTGCGGACAGAATTGTTAACGGAACACCAATCTGATTGTTGTTGTTGCTAATCGTTTTCGTTACTTTGTATCTTTCACCCAACAAAACCGCAAGTATTTCTTTTGTGGTTGTTTTTCCGTTGCTGCCGGTTATCGAAACGACCTTTCCTTTTAACTTTCTTCTCCATAAAAGAGCTATATTGCCGTAAGCCTTAAGGGTATTTTTTACCGCGACGACCGGGATTTCCAAATCTTCGAATTCATTAAGTTTTTTTCTGTTAACAACCACTGCACCGGCGCCGTTCTTTACGGCCTCCCGAACGAAATCGTGTCCATCGAATCTGTTTCCTTTGATAGCTACAAACATTGAACCTTTTTTTACCTTTCTTGAATCTATTGTTACCTTGCTTACCGGCTTAAATTCATCCGGATTAAAAATTTCGGCTGTCTCCACTTCGAATATGTCGTTAATCGTTAATCTCAAATTTCAACTTAAATATTTTAATACTGTATCTTTATCGGAAAAATATTTTCTTTCGCCTTTAATTTCCTGGTAGTTTTCGTGTCCTTTACCGGCAACCAGAACGACGGCATTTTCGGGTGAGTTAATCACCGCATCCCGTATTGCTTGCTCTCTGTCTTCAATAACTTTATGGTTTTCTTTCTTCATTCCGCTTTTAATTTCCTCGATAATCGTCATCGGATCTTCAGAGCGAGGATTATCGGAGGTGATAATTACGAAATCGCTTAATTCTTCGGCAATTTTTCCCATTACCGGCCGTTTTTGTCTATCGCGATCTCCCCCGCAACCAAATACCGTATAAACTTTTCTTTCATCTTTCACTATATGTCGAATTGCCAAAAGCGCTTCTTTTAAACTGTCGGCAGTATGTGAATAGTCAATTATAATTTTCTTTTCTCCTTTTCCAATTACTTCGAATCTACCGGGCACTTGCGGTGTTTGATTTATTCCTTCTATTACTTTTCCGGCATCAAATCCCGCCAGTATTAAAGTGGCCAGAGCTGCAGTCGCATTATATGCATTAAATTTTCCGATTAATTTCGTTTCGACGGAAAAAGATTTTCGATCAAACGACACCGTTAACTTTGTCCCGCTTAAATCATATTCTATGTCTTTCATTTGAAAGTCGGCATTGTTGCTTGTACCGTAAGTTTTTACGGACGCATTTGTTTCTTCAATCATCCGTTTCCAATTTTCATCATCCGCGTTAACAACAGCAGTAGCATCGGATTTCAAAAACGTGAAGAACGACTTTTTAGTTTCAAAATAATCTTCAAAAGTTTTGTGAAAATCCATGTGATCGGACGTGATATTTGTAAACACTCCGAAATCAAAATCCAAATAATCGATTCGATGAAGAGCAATTGAATGTGATGAAACTTCCATAATACAATATTCACACCCAACTTTAACCATCTCGTTCATCAAGTAGTTAATTTTATTAGCTTCGGGAGTAGTAAGTTTAGATGAATATTCTTTATCGCCTACGATATATTTGTTTGTTCCAATCAATCCGCTTTTAATTTCCAACTTGTCCAAAACACTTTTGACGAAATAAGAAGTTGTTGTTTTCCCTTTTGTACCGGTAATACCGATCAATTTCAATTTTTCGGACGGACGGTTATAAAACACGTGAGAAATTTCGGCAAGTGCCGCTCTGCTGTTTTCTACAATAATCCGGGCAAAGTTGTGTCTTTCGGCAAATCCTTCCGGAATCGCTTCCTTATCTTCTATTACAACGGCGGTGGCACCATTGGAAATAGCATTCCCGATAAATTTATGCCCGTCCGTTTTAAAACCCTTAATTGCCACAAACATCGAGTTTTTATTTGCTTCCCTCGAATCGATTACAATATTTTTAATTTCCGTGTCAATCATTCCGGTTACTTGAATTACCTTGATATTATTTAGCAAATCGCTCAGTTTCATTAGTTTATAATCACTCCGTCCGGCACGTTGTCCATTTTACATTTTAAAACGCAAGTCATTTTTCCGTTTATTTTTGTACCGGCTTTAATGCTTTGATCAACCACTTTACCGTTGCCTATAATCTTATACTTTATTTTCAGCTTGCTTAAAATTGCTATTGCTTCCCTCATCGATTTGTTTTTTAAATCGGGCATTTCATTTAAGTTTAATTTTTCAAGTTTCGAATTATGTGAAATTTTCCTTTCCGCACCCGGATTCAAGAACCCTTCGTATTTATTTTCTTTTTCCGTATCGGCAATTAACTTTGTAATTTTGGTTTTACTCCGTCTTATTTCTTTCTTTTCAAACTCTAAGTTCAAATCAATATCAACAATTCTTTTCATAACGTTTTTAAATATCGGTGCGGCTACTTGACCTCCGTAACGGCCAATTTCTGGTGAATCGACCAAAATCAAACAGAGCAATTTGGGATTGTCCGCCGGAAGAAATCCTATAAACGAAGAATTATACAATCTGTTCGAATATCTTCCGTTTATTAATTTTTGCGACGTTCCGGTTTTTCCACCTACAAGAACATTATCCAATTGCGCCAACTGCGCAGTACCGTTTTCCACAACACCTACAAGCATATTTTTAATTTGTTCGGAAGTGTTTTCGCTAATAACTTTTCTTATTTCCTTTTTGCCGTTTGAAAAAACCGTTCTTCCCTCGTCATCAATTATTTTTTTTACCGTAAAGGGGCGGAGCAAGTATCCACCATTTACCAAAGCGGAATAAGCCATCACCATTTGAACGGGAGTTACCGAAATTTCATAACCGTGAGCGATGAATGCTTTGGATATTGCCGAGTATGACATTGGCTTTTTGAGCATTCCTTTGGCTTCACCCGGTAAATCGACTTCCGTGAAGTTTCCGAATCCGAAGTCTCTTAGACCCTTGTAAAAAAGCCTGTTATTAATTCTATCACTTAATTTGACAATCCCGATATTACTCGAATGTTCAATAATTTCCGAAACCGTTAACTTTTTATATTTATGTGTATCGTGAATGGTTGCTCCTTTGATTCGATATTTTCCGTTTTCGGTATTGATTGTTTCATAAGGTTTTGCCAACCCGTGTTCCAAAAGCAATGCAACAACAATCGGTTTCATTGTTGAGCCGGGCTCGTAAGTGTCGCTTATTGCGCGGTTACGTCTGTTTTTCTCCGGGTACTTTCCATATTTCGAAGGATGAAAATCGGGCAAATTTACAAGCGACAATATTTCACCAGTATTCGGATTAATTATAATTCCAACTCCCGCTTTTCCCTTATACTTTTTCAAACCCTTTGCTAATTCCTCTCTCAATATTTTCTGATAACTTTTATTAACCGTAAGAACAACTTCATACCCCGATTGCGGATCTAACGACTGCTCATACAAAACAGTTACTTTCTTCCCTCTTGCATCTTGCTCGGTTACCAAATATCCGTCTTTACCCAAAAGATATTTGTTATATAATTTTTCAATTCCGTCTATACCTTTTAGTTGTCTATCAACCGCTCCGATAATGTGTGCGGTAATATTTTCGTATGGATAAATCCGCGTATAATCCTGAATTTTATAAAATCCGTTAGCAACGAAATCTTCCAAAAGTCTGGCTTTTTCTTGACTAACTTTTCTCTCCAAAATTATATTTCCTTTACCCCGTTTAATTTTGTTTATATAATACGAGGGTTTTTTGCCAAATAATTTCGATAATTTATTCGCTATTTTTTTTCTGTCCTTTTTATATCTTCCGTTCAACATTCTGCAATCGGCGTACAAAGTATTGTCTTGTTTCGTGTATGCTAAAATTTCACCGTTTCTATCAAGTATAATTCCCCTTTCGGCCTTAAGTGTAATTATTTTATTTTGTTGCTTATCTGCTTGCGATTTATATTTTTGATGCCCCGAAATTTGAATAATAAAAAGTCGGGCTACGAGCAGTCCGAACAAAACAATTACAAAACCGGTAAGAAATAGCGCACGGTTATTAATCATACTTCTTTTCTACAATTTCTTTAATCAGTTCGACTTTACTTTCGTTAATATTGATTTTATTTAAATTGTTTATTTTAACAAGTCCCAACTTAAATGCCTTGGGAATGATCACTTCTTCCGAAGATAATTTTTGAACTTCAACTTGTTTTGCTTCCAAACGATCATTTAAATCGTTCAATAAAAATTGTTTTTCATTTTTCAACGAGTTAAGCTTTTCTATTTCGTTAATTGAGTATAAATGAACAAATAATAACGGCGTAATCGTGAGAACGGCAATGAGTAATTTTTTCAAAAATGCTTTGTTGTTTTGTTTCACCTATATTTTCTCCGCTACTCTAAGTTTGGCACTTCTGGCACGTTTATTATTTTTAATTTCTTCCTCTGCCGGAACTACCGGTTTTTTTGTAATTATTTTCACTCTTTGCTGCTTATCGCATACACATATCGGCGCTTCAGGGGGACAAATACACGATAAAGCTTCATACTTAAAAGTTTCTTTTACTATCCGGTCTTCGAGCGAGTGACATGAAATTACAACTAATCTCCCGCCGGGTTTCAGCATATCAACGGCATCTGTTAAAAATGATTTCAATTCTTCGAGTTCGTTATTAACATAAATTCTAAAGGCTTGAAATACTTGAGATAAAATTTTAAATGATCTATATTTCGGAATAACCGCCTCAACGGTTTCCCTCAATTGCAAAGTGGTATTGATTTTTTTATGGGCTCTCGTTTCAACAATTTTACGTGCAATTCTACCGGCGTTTTTTAGCTCACCGTAACTTTTTAAGATTTCGATCAGTTTTTCAAGAGGATAATTGTTAATAATGTACGATGCCGGTTTGCCTTTGGATTTATCCATTCGAAGATCGAGCGGGCTATCGGTTCTGTAAGTAAACCCGAGAGAATCGTCATCGAGCTGAACCGATGAAACCCCGAGGTCGGCGAAAATTCCATCATAAGCATTAATAAATTGAATCATGGATACTCTTTTAATTTCAGTAAAACCAGTGTTGAATACTTTTACTCTGGAATCACCTTTGAACTTTTCTTTGCAATGCTTATATGCTTTTTCATCCTTGTCGGTGCCGACCAAGGTAGCATTGCTATTTAATCTTTTAAGTATTTCAGAAGCGTGACCTCCGTATCCTATTGTTGCATCAAAATAATTTCCGGACTTATCGGTGATTAAATATTCCAAACTTTCATTCAGAAGAACCGGAACGTGCAGACTCATTGTTCTCTAATTTTCATTACTTCACGCGCAATCTCCGAATACGGAACTTTGTTTTCTTGAATATACTTATCGTAAATTTTGGGATTCCAAATTTCTATTTTTTTAATTGCTCCGAGTATGAGCACTTCTTTTTCTATTCCTGCAAATTCGATTAAGGATTTCGGTATAAGAATTCTCGATTGCGAATCGAGTTTATCTTCCGCAGCTTCTTGTAAAAACATCCTTAAAAACATTGCCTCTTTCGGATCGAAAGTGTTTAGTTGGTTTAGTTTATTAACCACAAGTTCTTTCCACTGATCCAACGGATACAAATCGATACATTGCGCGGTACCTCTGGTCATTACAAAGGAATCGTTCGCTTCGGGGTTAATAAACTTGCGCAGTTTAGCAGGAATGCTAACCCTTCCTTTTGAATCAATCGAATATTTAAAACTTCCTATAAACATAGTTTGACATTTTTTGGGATAATTCAACACAATTCCCCACGGGATACCAAAATAACTGTTTTTTTTGGGGAAAGTCAAGTATTTTTTTTAAAATTATTATATTTGATAAATAATGTGACAAGCATTTAAGTTGTTGTGTTAAAAGCGGTTAAAGTGGAAAATATGACTTACGGACAGAGAATTTACGTATTTTCGGGAATAAAAAAACGGAACCGCACGATTTTACTCCAAATTACGGGAAGACGGTTCCGATTTTTCTTTAAAATGATTTTTTTTAGAGCCATCTAGCGGACTCGAACCGCTGACCTGCTCATTACGAGTGAGCTGCTCTACCAACTGAGCTAAGATGGCTTAAAAGAAACTTATCTTAATTTCTTTTTGTGTCTGTTTTTTCTTAATCGTTTTTTTCTCTTATGCGTTGCCATTTTGTGGCGTTTTCTCTTTCGTCCGCAGGGCATAGAAAGTTCTCCTAATTATTATTTTCAAGTAATTCTTTTGCTTTTTGACCAATTCGCGAATTCGGGTCAATTTCAATTGCTTTTTTCCACCAATATTTTGCTTTTTCGGGATTATTGGCGGAGTAATTAACTATTCCCAAATTAAAATTTCCTATTTGATGTTTCGGATTTATGGAAACCGCTTTCTCCATTATTTCAATCGCTTTATCATAGTTTTCCAATTCGAAATAGCAAACGCCCATATCAATTAACACATCAACATCTTTAGGTTTTTTTGCCAAGTATTTTTCGTAGTATGTAAGAGCTTTTTTATAAAACCCGTTATCATTTAACAAATGAGCCAACTTGACGGTCGATTCCAAATCTTCAGGATTTTCTTTAACAATATCTTCGAGATCTTTAATCTGCTGTAAAGTTTTAAGATCCGCTCCTCCGTGACTTTCGGCAAACGAATTGTCTTGCACTTGGGTATTTTGATTTACCGGAGTTGTAACCTTAGGCGTATCAAACTGTTCGGAAATTACAAGTAGAAACCCGCTGACCGCGAGAAGAAAAACAATAATTCCGAACAACTGCACGGATGAAATCACTTTGGGGCGAGTTGCATTTGCTTTACCGCGAATGTTACCGGAGTTTTTTGGCTTCTGCCCGGTTTTAACATCGGATTGCTTTTGCAATTTGGTGCCGCATTCGCTACAGAATTTATTATTGTAATCGTTTTCCTTTCCGCAAACAGAACAAACAATCGTTTTATTTTTAGTCACTAAATTCCGTTCCCCGTTTTACAATTCTTTGTTTTTTTCTTTCATTCCACGGTCAACCGTGGCTTTAAAATCCTTTGAAAATTTAAACACCGGAACATAATGTTCGGGTACATAAACTTTTTCGCCGGTCCTGGGATTTCGAGCATAACGAGCATTTTTCTTTTTTACCTTATAACTACCGAATCCTCTAATTTCAATTCCGTTTCCTTCTCTCAACGCTTGGATAACAGTATTTAGGAATCCCTCGATAATCGCTTCGGTTTCAATTTTTGTTAAACCGGTACCGGAAGCAATTTTTTCAACTATGTCGGCTTTCGTCATTATTACTCCTTCATTGTATGAAAAATTTTTATCAAAGCTGTAAAAGATATGAATTTTTTCGAACAAATCAAACGGTAGAATTGATGTAACTTTAAGTCTTATAAAAAGTTACATCAATCCAAAGTTTGTTTGCCTTTAATATTCTACTTGTCTAGTTCGGTTTTAGAAGAAGCGTATTCGTAAAGTTTGTTTATTTCTTTACTGTAATTCTCGTCGATTTCTTTAATTCTGTTGAAATCTTCAAGTGCTCTTTTGTAATTTTTTAATCGTAATCCCAAATAGCCGTGTAAAGCTATGGCATCTTTGAAGTGATTACTTAATTCTATTGCTTTTTCCAAATCGTATAATGCTTCTTGATCCCTTTCCAGTTTATGTAAAAAGTTTGCTCTTATAAAATAATTTTTACTCTCTTCCGGCTTAAGTTGTACTGCTTTCGAAATATCTTCAAGTCCTCTTTCGAAATCATTTTCTTTAAATAAAATTGTTGCTCTTTTTACAAGCGCATCGTAATAATCTTGTTGCAGTTCAAGTACTTTGTTCAAGTCTTCAACGGTTTTGGTTAATTCGTTGTTTTTTTCGTAAGCAACGGCTCTTAAATAATAATATTGCGGATTATTACCGTTCAACTCAATCAGATTAGTAAAACTTAAAATTGCCCCGTCGGTTAATCCCAGTTTAAGGTTAATCAAACCGCGTAAAAGATGTAACTTTTCTACCGCATCGTTCATTTCAATTGCTTTATTTACAAGGGAAAGAGCCTCTTCCAAGTTATCATTGTTGTATTCGTAAACCGCTAAAATATATAACTGTTCAATAGTTTTGTTGTTTCGTTTTTTTAATTCTTTAAGTTCTTCGGAAGATCCTTCCACGTCGCCCAATTTCAGTTTCAAGCCGGCGGTGATGAGATAAATATCGTTTGTGTCTTCGGTTAAATCTTTTACCTTGTCAAGCTGTTCTATGGCTTTGTCCAATTGATTTTGTTCTTTGTAAATTTCCGCAAGCAACAAATACGGTTTAACAAATTCCTTATTGATTTCCGTAATTGCAATCAAGGCATCCAAAGAATGTTGAAGATCTCCTTTAAGATAGTTTATAAAAGCAATATTGTAAATTGCGCTTGAATATTCGGGATAAATTTCAACCGCTTTGTTAAACATTTTTTCGGCTTCTTCGTAATTACCGTGCTTGTACTGTACAAATCCCAATATGTTATAAAGTTCAGGCGAATCCGGATTGGTTTCAAGTAAGTTTTTAATAATCTGTTCGGCTTCTTCAAATTCATTTAGTTTTATCTTTATCCGCGCCAATAAAGTCAGCGTATCAACATTATCGGGAGAAATTTCCAAAGACTTGTGAACAAAATTGAGAGCATCGTCATATTTTCTTTCTATGTATTTTATTTCCCCTTTAATAAAAAATCCTTCAGCTCTGTCATTGCTTCCGGAAATAAATTTGTCGATGTAATTATTCGCCTCTTCAAATTTCTTTTGAATTAAAGCGATATTACTTAGAAAGTAAAACGTATACGGCGAAAAATGGGGATCTAACTTTGCAACGTTTAAAAAATCTTTTTCGGCAGCGGTGTGGTTCCCTAGGTAATATTCCGATATTCCACGCCCGTAAAGAGCGTTTATATTTTTGGCATCATATTTTAATGCCTTTTCATAGTTTTCCAATGCAGTCGAATATTCTTCGTTTTCTAACGCTATGCTTCCGTTGTTTAATAATTCTTCTATTTCCTTTTTGTGTAGCAGTTTGTTAAATATTCCCATTGTGTCCTCTCAAATAATAAAATTTCACTAAACTTTATATATAAAATAAAAAAATAATTTACTTATAAAAAATCGATTTACGCAGAAGGCAGAACAAATTTAAAATGACTGCCTTTTCCCACTTCGCTTTCCGCCCAAATTTTTCCGCCGTTTTTATCAATGAACTCTTTACACAAAATCAACCCGATACCGGTACCTTTTTCTTTTGCCGTTCCGTATGTGGTTTGAATTGCGTCAATACGGAATAAATTATCAAGCTCTTCTTGTTTGATTCCAATCCCTGAATCGCTTATATCAACTTCAATTTGATTGTTGTTTTTCTTTGCCGAAACTACAACTTTACCGCTTTCGCGAGTAAATTTAACCGAGTTGGTTAACAAATTCCGTATTACGGTGGAAATTGTATTTTGGTCGGCATATACATTTAACTCGGGAGGCACTTTATTTTCAATAACGATATTTTTTCTTTTGGCCGACGCTTCAAGAACCTCGATTGTTTTATTAACCAACTGTCTCAAATTTATTTTTTGAGGAATCAAAGGTATCATTCCACGTTGCGACATCGACCAACTAAGCAAATTATCCAGTAATTCGTTTGATGATCTCGCAGCTTTATTAATTTCCTTCAGCGATAAAATTTTCTCTTCATCCGTTAAAGAATCGAAATCCTTAATCATCATATCTGAAAATGCAATAATCGAATGAAACGGATTTTTAAGATCGTGGGAAATAATAGAGAAAAATACGTCTTTTGTAGAGTTAAGCCATTTTAATTTTTCATTTGCATCGGTTTTGACTTTATAAGCATAAAATATTGCCAATCCGAATAAAATGAAAAGTACCGAACTGATTAAAAGAAAGTTTCTGAAGTTTCTTTCTTTGTTTAATTCGTAGTTTTGAATTCTTTTGGCGTTCTTCAATTTATTGATTTCGTTTTCCTTCTGAGCCGTTTCGTATTTAACCTGCAGTTCGGCAACTTTTTTATTGAATTCAGAAGAAAAAAGTTGTTCTTTAACTTCCGTGAATTTTTCGGAATATTCCAAAGCCTTTTTGTAATTCCCGAGTTCTTTGTAAAACGAAATAAAATTCTCGTAAGTGTCGCCGATTAATTTTTTGGATCCGATTTGTTGCGCCAAATTAAGTGATTTGGTTAAATAATTTTCGGCTTTCGAGTAATCTTTAAGTAAAAGGTATGCTTTTCCCAAATTTCCGGAAGATGTTACAATCCCGTTTTTATCATCAATTTCTTCTGCAAGTTTGAGCGCTTTATTTAAGTAGGGAATCGCTTTTTCAGCATTGCCCCTTTCAATAAATAATTCCCCGATATTGTTATACGAAGTTTCAATCGAATACAAATTGCCCAGTTTCAATTTTATTTCCAATGCCCGTTCATAATTTCTTAGTGCTTTATCGTATTGTCCCAAATCCCGATAAATTAATCCGATATTATTAAGTGCAACAACCACTCCGCTGCTGTCGTTTAATTTCTCTTTTTGAGCAAGGGATTTTTTAAAATAAAACAGTGCCTTTTCATAATTTTTTAAGTTCCAGTAAACACTGCCAATACCGTTTTGCGATTCCGCAACACCATTGAAATCGTTTGCTTTTTCATAATAATCCAAACTCTTTAGAAAGTATTTCAATGCTTCCGCATAATTACCGATTTCATTATTTAACATTGCAATATTATACGACGCGACTGCCAATGGTCTGCTATCACCCAATTCTTCCGCCAGTTTTAGAGATTGTTTGTAAATCGTAATAGCGGAATCGTATTCGGCTTTGAGCCAAAGAATATTGCCTATGTTTGTCAACGCTGCAAACATTCCGGTTTTATAGGATAAGTTTTCCGCTTCCGCTAGAGCTTCTTTTGCGTACTTCAGACTTTGTGAAGTTGAAGTTCCCCAATATGCCCCGGCTAGTTTATTCAAAATTTTAACCCGTTCGACACCGTCGACTGAGTCAAGTTTGGCTTCAAGACTGTCAATTATTCCGAATGCAAAGTTTATCGTGTGAAATGACATTAAAAAAAATATTACTAATGCAATATTGTTAATTCTGTTAAACATTCACGTACTTCCTACATTACTTTTTGGGTAATCTTTTTAAATAAGAACTATTGCTCAATACGGCAAAAGATGCCGTTTGCAGTGTTACCGACAATCAGAAATATATCGAAATTATTTTTTACGTGTTCCGTTTTCTTCAGCACTTCCAGATTATTTGCGTTTGCCGTATCGATACACATAATAGAAACTTTTTCAGCCGATTCCTCAATAAGTTCATCCGGAGTATTTAGACCTATTGACCGCACAAACTCCTTTTACATTTGCCTCATCCCTCAAAATTTCATCCAATGAGGAACGAACTTGTTTAATATTCCCAGGCAACCGAGCTTATATTGTCGTAAATAAGCGACATCGAATATTCGTTGAGGTCCGCCTTCGAATATATTTTCATAAGTAGAATATTAATAAATTATTCGTTTAATAATTCTTCCATTTTATCGAGCAATTCATTCATTTTTGTTACAACGGCTTTTACGGGTTCAGGAGACGTCATATCTACTCCGGCTTCTTTCAGCACATCAATCGGATATTTTGAACTCCCCGATTTAAGAAAATTCAAATATTTCTCGATTGCCGGTTTTCCTTCTTTAATTACCTTGGCGGCTAGTGCCTGCGATGCGGCAAAACTTGTAGCATATTGATAAACATAAAAATTATAATAAAAATGTGGAATTCTTGCCCAAGTATAAGTTTCCTCTTCATCAACAGTCATTGCATCTCCCCAATAACGTTGATACATTTCTTCGTAGAGATTGCAAAGTTTATCGGGGGTTAATGCGTCGCCTTTTTCCGTTTTTTCATTTACCAATTTTTCAAATTCGGCGAATCTTGTTTGGCGATAAAACGTTGTAACAATATTCGTTAAATTTTTCTCAATTAGAGCCAACTTTTCCATTTTCGTTTCCGCATTGTCTATCAAATAATCGAGCAACAAAGCCTCGTTCATTGTTGAAGCAACTTCCGCTACAAAAATGGAATAATTTGCATACGGAAACGGTTGATTCCGTTCGGTGTAATACGAATGCATGTTATGCCCCATTTCATGGGCAAGCGTAAACAAATCGTCTAACTCATCAGCCCAATTAAGCAATACGTAAGGATGAACTCCGTACGTTGTACCGGAGGAATACGCACCGCTGCGTTTCCCTTTTGTTTCGTAAACGTCTATCCATCTATTTTCAAAAGCCATTTTCAAATTATTGACGTAATCCTCGCCCAAAGGTTTCAAAGCTTCGAGCAGGATTTTTTTCGATTCTTCATAATCGTATTTTTTCTTTACCGACGGAAATAATGTTACATAAGTATCGTACGGATGTAATTCGTCGATTTTCAACATTTGCTTTTTAATCTTCGCCCAGCGGTGTAACGGCTCCAAATTTTCGTTAACCGTCGAAATTAAATTATTGTAAACCGAAACCGGAATGTTGTTTGGCGTTAACGCCGCTTCCAAGTTCGAATTATATTTGCGCGCTTTGGCATAAAAAATATTCGATTTGATATTACCGTTAAATAAAGAGACCAAAGTATTTTTGTATTCCATAAAAGGTTTGTAGTATCCCTTGTAAACTCTCTTTCTGTAATCGCGGTTTAACGAATACATTGCCGCCCCATAACGTGCGTGAGAAATTTTAATCGGTGTGCCGTCTTCACCTTCTACAGTCGGAAATTGAATATCGGCATTATTAAACATTCCGAATGTCGAATATGCAACACTTGTAGCGGGTCCGGCCAAAGCAAGAATTTCCTCTTCGCCGGGTGAGAGTGTATGAGGTTTCAATCGCAATAAATCTTCAAGTAAATGTTTATAAACCGCAAGATCTTTTTCCTCGTCAACAAACTTCCATAATTTATCTTCGGGAATGGAAAGAATCTCGGGGCGAATAAAGGATGATGCCGCCGAAACTTGTGAATACAACGACATTATTCGCTCGAATCTGCTTTGATTTTCAGGATTCGATAAATCCAAATCTTTCGACAGACTAGCGTACAAATAAAGTTTACCGACCTTAATTTCAACTTCGTCGCTAAACTTCAAACATTCAAGTAAATTTTCAGCGGAAGAACCGAGCTTGCCTTCAAATTTTTCGTATTTACCTATTGCTTCTTTTACCCATTCGAAATCTTTTTCCCATTCTTCGGGTGATTTATATACATCTTCAAGATTCCATTTGTATTCTTCCGCAATTTGATCCCGCGTCGGAACTTCTTTAGTTTTTTCCTGCGCGAGAACATCAGTGTTAAATAAAAAACCGGACGTTATAATTAATGCTGCCAATTTAATCCTCACTAAACTTTTTGTTATTGAAATAAGACTTTTCATTTGATTACCTCAAAATTAAATTTCAAGAGAATTGGAGAACTTGAAAAAACCGACATTTAAGATAATAAATTTCGAACTTTATTTAACAACGGTTTCCGTTACTTTTAATATGCAATTTTCTTCCTCATCGGAAAAATGACAAAATTTACAATGAGATAAATCGGGCTTGAAATCGTAACGTCTAATCGTTTCAACAACTTTTTTAACATTACGCCCGAAAACCGTCAGTTCTTTCCGCTTGATGTTTTTAACGTAAGTTTTTTCGGGCTTTACGATGAATATTAAACGCAGTTCGAAATTATCAATTTGCGGATACGCTTTACTCAAAACGTAAGCGTAAAATTTTAATTGGTTGATGTATCCGTTAACCTTATTCGCAAGAGAAATATCATTCACCTCGTCGCTTTTATAATCCACAATAATAATTTTATCGGGTAAAACAATTAACTTATCCACAATTCCGTACAGAAAATAATCGTCTTCCGCAGTGTAAATTTCATATTCGTTTTTGTAATTGTGGAATTTTTGTAAAAAGCCAAATTCTTCCGAACGGTAAAAATTTAATACCTTTTTCAAAATCCGGTTTTTAATTTTTTCCAGTTCGTGTATTATACCGGGATTACCAACCGCTTCCGCCTTCAGCAAATTTTCAATTTCTGTCTGCAACATTTCTTCTTTAATTTCCTTTTCCAGCAACGAATGAATAATTCTGCCTTGTACGTCTCCCGAAACCCGCACTTCTTCATCGTCTTCTTTATAATTAAATTCGTATGTGTTTTTTATGCGCCTGTTCAACGAATGCAATTTCGAATAACCGAGTTCGTAAGTAAGTTTGTATTTTACCGGACACTGTGAAAACACCGCGATTTTTGATGCCGAAACGATTTCGTTTTTTTCCACATCCGTAATTTTACCGGTATTAATTTTTTTGGGGAATCCGGTTTTAATTTTCGTTGAGGCGCCGCTTTTTTTCACTTTTACTTCATTAATAATCGGAATATTTAAATTTATATTTATCTTACTTTCAACAAATTTTCCTTCTTTGGGTCCGGCAACCGTCAGTTCGGTGGAAATTCGATAACTTTCTTCCACCCTATCAGCTTCTAATGTTCCGAATAAAAAGTCCGCAAATGAATTCCGCGGAAAGTTACCCCTGTTTGCCGTAGCGGAAACAAACAGATAACTTTCGGCTCTCGTTACTCCGACGTACAACAACCTTTTTGTCTCGGCAATTTCCTTTCGGTGTTGGACGTAATCGGACAACCAGACTATCGGTGCGGCTTTGTAACTTTCGAAGAAACTGTTTAACGGAACTTTTGTCATTATCCCGAAATTTTTATCGATTCTGACCGATTTGGATTTGGTGCGGTCTTGCTGTGTTCTGTCGGCTGTTTTAAATAGAAAGACCACTTTGAATTCCAACCCTTTGGCTTTATGCAAAGTCATTAAACTGACCGCATCGGTATTCTCCAAAATTTTCGCTTGTCCCTCGTCGTCGGTTTTTTCAATCGATTCCGACAAATAATTAACAAAATCGTACAACGTATTAAAACTCTGATTAGAAAAAGCATTAGCAATTGAAATAATTTTTTCCAGATTTGCTATTTCCTGCGCAGAGTTTCTTTTTGCAGCGAGAACAGACCAATAACCGGTATCCTCACAAATCTTTCTGATTAACTTTGCAAAGTTCGAAGATGAAGATTCCCGAATATGCGAATTTATCAAATCCAAGATGCCGGCGGCTTTATTGTTATGCAATGAGTAATTCTTAAATTTCTCAAAAAATGTTTCCCCTTCGCATAAAGAAACTTCGAACAATTCAGCGTCGGAAAAAGTATAAAACGGACTTCTTAACATTCCGACAAACGCTTTATCGTCGTGCGGGTTAAGAAGAAAAGTGAGATAATTACTTATATCGTAAATGATTTGTTTTTGGTAAAATCCTTTTCCGCCGATAATTATGTAAGGAATGTCATATTTCACAAACTCCTTTTCCAAATCCTCAAAAGCCGAGCGTTTTCTACAAAGGATCGCAATATCCCCGAAGCCGGCTTTGTTTGTCCGAATCAATTCTAGAATTTTTGCGGTGACAAGTTCGCTTTCGGTCTGACCGTCTTCTTCCTTATCGGCTAACAGAAATTCGATGTAACCTTGGTCTTCCTTGTTATACGCGCAAACTATTTTTTCATATTCAACTTCATTAAATTCCAGATTCGGTGACTCGAAAAGCTTTTCGAATACATGATTTGTAAAACCGGCGATGTTCGGCGCCATACGGAAACTGTGCGGCAGTACGAGAGGTGTTCCGTCCCGACTTATTTCCGTTTTGGTTCTGTTAAAAACCTCAAGTTCGGCACCGCGGAACATGTAAATACTTTGTTTTTCGTCGCCAACCACAAACAAATTACCTTTTCTCAAATTTTCCAGTATCGGCATAAAGATATTATATTGCACTTCATTCGTATCTTGGTATTCGTCGATCATTATGTATTCGTACTTTGCTCTGAGTTTTTCTTGAATTTGCGGTTCCCGAATCAATACTTCCGTAAATAGCAACATATCTTCGTAATCCAGATAGGCGTTATCCGATTTTTTCTTTTGATAAATACCGTATAACTCTTCAAAAACCTTAAGAAAATTCAATCCGAATAAAGCCAATTGCTTTTCGACCGAAGAATTATCATCATTCAACTCCAGATTTTTAATCGAGTCAAAAAAATTATGGATAAAATTTATTTTGTCGGAAAACCGTTCGTAATCGGCTGTTGCAAGGTAACCCCGTTTCTTTACGGTTCCGCTCTTTGTAAGCATAATTTCGCTTATATTTTGTAATATTATAATTTTATCAATTAAAACTTCGGCTTTTTTAACTTCAAGTAATAAGCGGTTTATTGAATCGACGGTTTCATTTTCTTTGTCGGGTGAATAAGCGAAATCGTTTATTTCCCGTATGTAGTCAATCACTTTCGAAACATCACCGGCTAAATACTTTTCGAGTTTTCTTTTGAAATCGGTACCGAAATTTTTCGCAACTGTTTCGGGAGAATATTTATAAATATTTTCCTTCACGAAAAATATGTTCTTACGATTTTTTATCGCGGAAGTAAGTTCGTTTACCAATGTAAATTTGGAACCGAAAATTCTAATTAAATATTTTATTTCGTTTTCCAACAATTTCGAGTGAACAAATTCCTTAAATAATTCTTCCGTGCTTTTTTCAATTAGCTCTGCGGAAACGGATTCGTCTATCGGAATAAAATTAACGTCCAAACCGGCATCGGGTGCATTTTCCTTCAAAATACTTATACAAAAAGAATGGATGGTGGAAATGTTAGCCGATACAAGATTCTGACGCATTTTTTCAAGCCGGTAAATTTTTTCTTTCTCTGTTTCAATTTTTAATCTGTCGTTAATTTCTTTGGCAATCCTCGAATATAACTCGGCTGCAGCTTTTTCCGTAAATGTAATGGCAACGATTTTATCCAAATCGATATTTTCATTAAGGGCAATTTCCACATAACGCTTCGAGAAAACAAAAGTTTTACCCGGACCGGCATTTGCCGTAAGCGAGATATGCTTGTTATAACCTAATGCCTTTCTTTGATTTTCAGTTAAAATGCTCATTATTTAATTTTTAACCTTAATAAAATCGTGGTTCCGCTCGAATCGGTCTTTTCGACTTCGATTGAGCCGCCAATTGATTCGAGAAATTTTTTCGCCATGCTTAACCCGATTCCGGTTCCCTGTTCTTTGGTTGTAAAATTCATATCGAATATTTTATCAACAACCGATTCGTCAATGCCCGTACCGTTATCCGATATTCTGATTTCAAAACTGTTTCCCGACAATGAAGTCGAAACAATAATCTTAGTTGCTTTTGCTTGAATCGAGTTTCTGATAATATTGATAATTGTTCGTTTTAACTGATCGGCATCGGCGGAAACCGTTACGTTGCCGGTGTTTTTTATCAGTTCAATTTCAACATTTTCATCGGAAAATAAATTAATCGCATCTCCGATAATATCGACCGGATTAATATTTTCCACTTTTACCGCAGGCATTCTTGCAAACCGTGAGAATTCGGATGCGATATTGCCTAATGTTTCTATTTGCGAAATTATGGTTGTTGTTACTTTCTTAAAAATCTCATCAAACTTTTTCGATTTATCGTTATAAGCGGCAATCAATTGTTGAGTGGCAAGTTTCATGGGGGTTAAAGGATTTTTTATTTCATGTGCCACTTGTTTCGCCATTTCTTTCCATGCCGCTTCGCGTTCCACCTCCGCCAATAAAATCTGATTCTTCTTCAATTCTTTAACCATGTAGTTGAAACCATCAACCAATCCTTTTACTTCTCCTTTCACGTTTTCGTCCAGTTCGATATTTAAATCACCGCTTGCTACCGATTTTGTTGCTCGTGTTAACTTTCTAATCGGTTTGGAAATTTGATTTGCCAGAATCGTACTAAGCAAAAGTACGAGAAGTACCGCAAGCGAATAATTAACAATTAAAAAAGCATCAACTTCATTTCCCGACATGGGTAAAAGAATTTTATTAAACGCATCGCTTACTTTTATAATGTAATCTTTTCCGCGCAATTCCGTATAATAATAAAATGAATTGTGTCCGTAATTTTCAATCTTCTCTTTGGTAATGAAATCTTGCGAGCCGTGTTTCATTATGTTTAAATAAGCTTC
Organism: uncultured Melioribacteraceae bacterium; assembly: GCA_964553325.1. Lineage (GTDB taxonomy): Bacteria > Bacteroidota > Ignavibacteria > Ignavibacteriales > Melioribacteraceae > BMS3ABIN04. The sequence continues at coordinate 58,246 of CAZKKI010000063.1, forward strand.
GGGATTAATTATTTGAGGAATCAATCCGATTTGATAGAATAAGCTTTCCGTACTGTAAGTCGTATATTTCGGATTGAAAACCGTGTAATTTATATTCAAATCCTTTGCCGCTTGATCGAAAACATTTAACAAATCGGGATACGTTTCTTCCGATCTCGAATTAACGTAAGATTCTATTCTGTAAGCGCGTTTGCCCAATTTGTAAAAAATCGCTTCCCTGTTTTTCTCTTCGGTAAGGTTGCGAAAATAAACCGCCAATAAAATCAGCGGGATAATCGATATAACCAAAAACGCTATTAATAGCTTTGCACGGAGCGATACTACTATTTTCTCTCTTCGTAAAAACTTGTATAGAAGAATTAAACCGGTAATTACCAAAATTAAAATCGAGTGGAAAAAGATTACCGTGAAGAAATCGAACAAGTACCGGGATAAATTTTTCTTTTCAACGGCAAAAATCAGATTTTTGGTTTTTGAGTTTTGCCTTGCCGCTATTGAATAAAACAGATAATCGCTATCGCTTATTTTAAGTTCAAACCACTTCTCTTTTTTATCGGTTAACCCTGCGGTTTTTATCGCCGAAACTTCGGTGTCGGAAAGTTTAATATTTCCGATTACGTTTTTTAATGAACCGTTAACGAACTCCAGAATTTTTATTTCATCCAATCCAACAATCAACTTTTGTCTCATCGGCGGAGGAGCTAAAAATTTAGGAAGATCATTAAACGTAAAATTCGTAATATCAAAAACTATTGAACATTCCAAATAACCGAGAAGCGAGTAATCGTCTTTAACGGGAAATATACCTTTCAGCAGCAATCCTTCGTTTTCATTTATTTCTTTTCGCAATATTCGTACGTCGTTAATCCCTTCCGGATTTTCTTCCCATCCGTTCAATTCTATATCTTCCGTTACAATGCCGAAACCGCCGAGAATTTCTTTCTTATAATTTAAAATATTTATGTTTGAGTTAATGGCTTCGCGCTGCAAAGGACTTTTCGTCCAAATTTTAAACGCAGAAGCATCGAAGTTGGAATTTTCCGAGCTCAATGCCCGTTCCGATTCTTCCCGACTGAAATCGCTAAGCAACGTTTCCGTAATTAAAAATCTCAACCAGCTTTCGTTAGGTTTAATCAGTTCGGTCGCGTAAATTTTTATCGATTCCTTTTCCAGCTGCTCGTTGAAGTGCAGCATCATCATAACCGATAAAACCGAACCGGCAAATAATGTAAACATCCAATAAAGTAATTTTTTGGAAAGCAAATCGGTTGCGAGTAGTGTTAAGAATAAAGTAAATGTAATAAATAAAAATCTTATTGCATGTGTTGCCTGTGGTTCGCGTTGAAAAACATCGAACAAGTAACCGGAAAGTTGCAAAAGAGTAAAAATTATTAAAGTATAAAGCACTCGTGAATTATTTCTTTTGTAAAAAGCGAAATAAAGTAAACTCAGCAAAAGCACACCGGCGGAAATAAATACAAACCCGATTATTAACACGTTTGCCAGCATAAATCCTTTCACGGGTTCGGGAATAATCACGTATTCTTTAAAATAGATAATCGTCGAATCGAACATTATACTTTTCATCGTTGCACCGAAAGCACGGTAAACAAGTAAATAAACAAAAAGCGCCGGAATGAGAACCGCCAATTTCATAGGCAAACCGAAGCCGGAAATCGGCATCAAAATTTTGCTTTCATTCTCGAAAACAAAGTTGAATACCCTCATTAAAATAAAAGCCATAAAAAGTGCGGTAATAAACAATTCCGCGGGCGATCTGACCATGCTGTATGCAAATCGAGATGCGAAGTAAGCCGGATTAGTAAAATCTGCCGGGAATATAAATTCCGAAATACCCGAAATAAAAAGTAAAACCCGTAAACCCGAAATGTAAACTACAAAAACAATGATGCGAGAAAATCTTGTTTTTGCGAACAGACCGTTTAACCAAAGCAGCAAACCGATAATCAAATAAATTAAAATTAAAAGAGAATATTCCGCAAAAATAAATTCTTTTCTTACCGAAGAAAGATAAACATCCAAAGTCGGTTTTTTAAAAGAGACAACACCGATTTTATTTCCGCGATTGTTTAATAATTCGAACGAATAATAGCGACCGTCTTTAATCTCTGAGGCGGAAGCGGAATAATCTACACTAAACTCGGTGTTAAATTTATTTCTTAACTCTTCGGTAAAGTTGATATTCTCAAAAAATCGGTTCTGAAGTCTGTATTCTTTTTCTATCGGCAAAAACAACGAAACCAAATAATTTATTTCGCCGTTTGTTACGGAATCGGTTAACGAAAGTAAAATAACCAAATCGGATTTAACAAAACCGGTTTCGCCCAAACTCGCAGTGGCCGAATCCGTTTGAAAAACTTCGGGGAAATATTTACCCGACCAAACAAATTCGGAATCCGCATCCGATGATATCCGAAGAGCAATTCTCTCCGGTAGTTTTTCTTTTACGAATGCAAATAATCCGGTTTGCGAATTGCGACGGTTCTTCAATTGATTTTTAACCGACCGAAAAGCCGAAAGAAGTGAATCTTGTTTTGCGGAAAAAATTTTCCGGGTTTCGTTTGTTATATGTTCAATCTCGTTCTTTAATTCGTTTTCCCAATTGTTTTTCTTATTTTCGACAAAAAAGGATTTGGAAAGTGCCAAAACCGCAACGGAAATAAAAAGAACACCAATAAGGATTATATGTAACTTGTTACGTTTTATTAAGGAAGGAAACATCAATTTAGTTGATAGTTATTTGAACTATTACCCACTCACCGTTTTTTTTCTCCAACGAAATAAATGCAAGCGCCGTGCCGTTCATTCCGTTATGCTTAAAAGTCAATTCGCCGGAAGCACTCGGGAAATTCCCTTCTGCGGAAATATTTTTATATCCGAAGCTTACAACTTCGTATGAATCAAAAAAATCTTTAAGAACAAAATACGCTTGGTTAGGCGAAAAATAATCAGCCACGCCGTTTCTCAGTTTAATTAAAACATCACCTTTAAAATGTTTTGTAAACTCGGATACATCGTTATAAATCACTCCGTTTCTAAAATCATCAAAAATTTCAGCTGGTTCGGTTTGTTGCAAATTTATTATCACTTCGGCGTTTAAATTCAATCCTCCGCAAAAAATCGACAAAACAAACAACAATTTCACAATATTTTTTTTCATCGTTGTTTCTCTTTTTAATAATTAAAATAATCAAAAGATAAGAAAAAAGCATACCGTTTTTTCGATATGCTTTTTACACCGGGGTTATCTTTTCTTTTTTATATTTGGCGGAACAACACGTTTTTCGGGAACGGCTCTAAGTTTCAATTGCGGTTCGCCTTCAAGCAATTGGTAAGCCCAATCGAACACCATTCTTTGATTCGTTAAATCTTTGATTCTGATTTTCGCAAAATGATTATCCCAAGTCCATATTACATACGTGTGTCCAGCAATCGCTTCAACGTACTTTACATTTTCTCCTTCGTTCAGAGGCACCCATCCGGAAAGAGGCGCTTCCGTAATTTCGTTAATGTCGTATGTCGGACCCATATCTTGAATATCGGTATCGTCCCAAACATTAATGTATAAAACACCGTCGTAATTTTCGAAAAACATATCGGCTGAAAATTGATCGGTATTTTCATCAAACGGAACAACGGCGTATTCGCTAAAGTCGTACCCTGAAATATCCGGAAAAGCGTTATAATCGTATATCTTTTGATTCTTACCCTCGGGTCTTGCAACACCGTAAACTTCATCGTAACTCAGTTCGCTCTCGTTCCCGTTAAAATCGTATGCGGCAACGGCATAATAATATCGCACTCCGTTCTCCGCCTCGTAATCAACATAAGAGTTAAATTCCGTACTACCGATTAAAATGTATTCGCCCCAATAACTGTCGGAATAATAAACATTATAACCGGCTATGTCGCTTTCGCGGTTATAGTCCCAAGTAATTTCAACAAGATTATCACCGACAAATGTTTTCACGTTTTCCGGTGGTGCCGGCGGTGAATTATCGTAATAAGTTTTGAATTCCTGGCATCCGGAAAAAATAACCGCCGTAAAAATTAAAGCCGTTACAAATCCATTAATTTTTTTTCCGGTTTTCATCTTACACCTCAAAGTTTGTTCAATCCGGTAATGCAATTGAAGTGCCAAATCAAAAAGTTACAAAAACGGGTTAAAACGGAGAAAATTAAAAGGTAACCGGACTAAATTGTACTATTGAAAAATTGGCAGTGTATATTAAAGTAAACAGCCGTGTTGGGAACCGGTTTAACGGTAAAGCAGAGGTTTTAACTTAGGCGATTTTTCCTAATTATATTTCGAAAAATTCATCGTTGTAAAACATCTTACGGTTATTAATTACTGCAACGGATTTCCCCGTTAGTAGTCTTTTATCGAACGGCGAATTTTTCGATTTCGATTTAAATTTGGAAACGTCTACCGTCCATACTTCGTCCGGATCAAAAATCGTCAGATTGGCTTTTTCACCTTTTTTGATTCGCGGTACGGGTAAATTTAATATTTTCCTCGGATTTACTGCGAACTTTTCTACAATTTGTTTCAGCGAAAGATGACCTTTATGTACCAATTCGGTAATTGCCAAACCGAGTTGGGTTTCCAAACCGATTATACCGTTCGGCGCAAGTGTAAATTCCATATCTTTTTCCTCCGGCGAATGCGGTGCATGATCGCTGGCGATACAATCTATCGTACCGTCTTTCAATCCTTCTATTACGGCTTTAACATCTTCCTCGGTTCTTAAAGGCGGATTCATTTTAAAATTCGTATCGAACGATTTCAGTTGCTCTTCGGTTAAAGTGAAATGATGCGGAGTTACTTCCGCCGTAACTTTCAATCCTTTTTTCTTTGCTTGTCTAACCAATTCAACAGCATTTTTTGTACTGATATGCGCAATATGAATTCTACCACCGGTGTATTCAACCATTAAAATATCCCGCATTACGGTTAAGTCTTCCGCTACCGAAGGAACGGGGGGCAAACCGAGCATTGTAGAGGTAACACCTTCGTTCATCGAACCGCCCGCCAGCGATTCGTCCTCGCAATGTTCGATAATCGGTTTATCGTACATTTGGGAATATTCGAGTGCTTTTCTAAGAACTGCAGCGGTTTTTACGGCAACTCCGTCGTCCGAAAAAGCAACGGCACCGGCTTCCACAAGTTCCGCCATCGGAGCAAGAGTTTCTCCTTTTCTACCAAGCGTTACAGCGCCAATCGGATTTACTTCTACCAAATGATTTGCCGCTTTTTGATTTATCAAATTAATTACTTCCGCGGAATCAATAGCCGGTTCGGTATTGGGCATACACGCAATTCCGGTAAAGCCTCCGGCTGCAGCCGAGTTACTGCCGGTAACAACGGTTTCTTCGTCTTCCCTTCCGGGTTCGCGTAAGTGAACATGCATATCGTAAAATCCCGGTGAAACATATTTCCCCGATAAGTTAAAAGTTTTATCGACCGAAACTGACTCGAGGTTGTCTTCAACTTCCGTGATAAAACCGTCTTCGATTAAAATATCTTTCATTCCTTCAATATTTTCAGAAGGATCGATAACGTTTACGTTTTTTAATAAAATTTTCATCTTTTTTATTTTATTATTCGATTAATTCATTGTACCGAGCAAATATAATACGGCCATTCTGATTGCCACACCGTTTGTAACTTGATCGAGAATTACTTGATACGGTCCATCGGCAACATCGGAAGATAATTCAACACCTCTGTTAATCGGACCGGGATGTAAAATCAAAATGTCTTTATTATATTTTTCAACTCTCTCCGAAGTTATTCCGAAAAAATTATGATATTCTCTTAACGAAGGAATCGAAGAGCCGGCGGCACGTTCAAGCTGAATACGCAACACATTCAATACATCGTGTTCGGCTATTGCCTTGTCTATATTGTGTAAAACCTTAACGCCCAATTTTTCAATTCCTTTGGGAATCATTGTGGCGGGACCGCACACGCTCACTTCCGCACCCATTGTTTTAAGTCCGAATATATTTGAAAGAGCAACGCGGCTGTGAGCGATATCTCCGACGATGCAAACTTTCAATCCTTCCAATTTTCCCATTTTTTCACGAATGGAATACATATCCAACAAAGCTTGAGTCGGGTGTTCGTGTCTTCCGTCGCCGGCATTAATTATATTCGCATTTGTAATTTTTGTAAGATAAAACGGTACACCAGCCGAACTGTGCCGGACAACAATCATATCGATTTTCATCGCTTCGATGTTCTTAACGGTATCTTTAAATGTTTCGCCTTTACTTGTGCTGCTGCCGGCTTTCGAAAAGTTAACCGTATCGGCCGAAAGTCTTTTCTGCGCCAACTCAAAAGAAATTCTGGTTCTCGTCGAGCTTTCGTAAAAAAGGTTAACAACCGTTTTGCCTTGAAGGGTCGGTACTTTCTTAATCGGTCTTTCCAATACTTCTCTAAAGGTTGTTGCGGTATCCAATATAGTTTGAATATCTTCTTTAGGTACGCCGTTAAGTCCGAGTAAATGTTTGCTTGAAAGTGACATAAATTAATCTTCCGAAATATCTATTAAATAAACGGCATCTTCGCCGTCAACTTCTTTCATTTTCACCTTGATTTCTTCGTTTATTGAAGTCGGAATATTTTTCCCTACAAAATCGGCACGGATCGGCATTTCCCGGTGACCACGATCGATTAAAACACAAAGCTGAATCGTATTCGGTCTACCTAAATCCATCAATGCATCCAAAGCGGCGCGGGCGGTTCTACCGGAAAACAACACATCGTCAATCAGAATAATATCTTTTTCGTTAATATCGAACGTAATATTTGTTACGGAGACTTCCGGTTGTTTTAGCCTCGTACGAAAATCATCGCGGTACAAAGTTATATCCAACACTCCAAGCGGAGGATTGCTGTTATCGATTTCTTTAATTTTTTCGTGGATTCTTTTCGCAATAAATTCTCCGCGTGTTCTCATGCCGATTAAAACGATATTTTCCGAACCTTTATTTCTTTCAAGAATTTCATGTGCCAAGCGGGTAATTGTGCGGTTCAGACCGGCTTCATCTATTATTTGGGCTTTTATTTTCATGGTATTTAAAAAAAATCCTCATTGACTTGACGTCGCTGAGGTCTCCTTAAAATTGGCTAATAAAATTATTTTCATTCCTTTTTTATCTCACGGGATAAATTTAAAGGTAAAACTTGTATGTAAAATTAGAAAAAAAGTGTGAGAGTTCAAAACGGAATTAAAAATAACGGTTAAGAAAACGAATTTCCTTGTTAAATTTGTTCGTGCTGGTAAAAACGCCGTTCAATTACTTCGCGAAAGATTCAATATTTTTTTTACAAGAGACAAAAAATTAATAAACGCGGAAATCAAAAAGCCATAGAAAGAAATTAATACATCGTAAATTGTTACGTTTAACTGACTTGTAGAAGAAAAAACGAAAATCAGAATTTTCATCATTAAAATAAGGGTAAAGAGAAGTGCAAAACCGTAAAATCCGCCGCGAATTGTTCCGAAAAGGAAAACTTGTAAAATTTTCTTGGAGTTTCGGGTTGTATTCAGCGTTGTGAACAAATCATCCGAAGTAAATATGTGTTTTACTTCAGCCATATCACCAAAAAATTTATTTATAACCTATTGAAAAATAATAAATTATTGCTTTTATGTAAAGAAAAAAATGAAGGGATTTCAATAATTTTTGAAATTTTACGGGATTAGCATATAAAAAAAGATTAATAATTTGTGCTACCGCTAATTTTATCGATTTTATTAGCAATTTGTTCAAAATTTATCGGTTTCAGTAAATACTCGTCCACACCGAGAGTTAAAAGTTTATTTAAAGTTGCACCGTCGCTTCGTGCGGTAAGTGCGATTATGGGTGTAGTAATTTGGGGATGTTGCACTCTAAGAATCTCTAACATTTGTATTCCGTCCATTACCGGCATCATTACATCGAGAAAAACGATATCCGGTTCTTCCATAACAATTTTTTCCAAACCTTGTTGACCGTTGTCGGCCGTTAAAACTTCGCATGAATATAATCTTGATAGCGCTCTTGTTAAAAATAATTGTTCGTTTTTATTGTCGTCAATTATTAAAATTTTTCTGATTTCCATTAACTATACCTTTTTACTTTCCATAATATAATAAAATTAAAATTTTTTACAACAATATCATCGGTTTCAAAACGAAACAATTAAGGTGACTTATTTTTTAACACCGTTTGCTGTCCATCACAGCATTGGGTAATACAATACATTTTATTGGGGTTAGAAATTTTAATTAATAGTGAGGAAAAAATTGTATACAAGAGAATTAGAACAAACAACAACAGTTTCAACGTTTAATACACATTTGTTCAAATCGATTAAAACAGCTGTTAGCGATGCAATGCTGTGGTTTGCTTTAATATTGTTTCTTTTGATAAAACTTAACATGCTTGCATTTTTCGTAAATGATCATTTTGCACTCGGTATAAATGAAGTATTAGTCAGTTTGTTGGGCTTCGGAAATATTTTCGCAATAAGATTTTTTCAACTTTACGCCAAACAGTCGAAGTAATTGAACTAATTACCCTTAAATGTGATTTCCGTCACATTTAAATGCTGTAAATACTATTAACTTTAATAAAATAGACTTTTTATGGAATTCGAACAAAACAGATGGGAAAATATTGAAGCTCAAGCGGGAGGTTTCTTTTATTCACTCAAAAAATATTTTTTTCGCCCGCTGAAATCCGCTATTTCCGGTTTTGTTCTTTTCTTCATGTTAATCCTCCTAATTAAAATTCTTAAGTATTTTTTCATAGCCGAATACGAATTCAACATAGAAATTTTCGATTTTATTATCGCATCGGCAGGATTTATACTTGCATACCTTTTTTCAATTCTCGAGAAAACCCGATATAAATCTTATTAATTTTCCGTATCAATTAAATAACCAATCGATTTTATCGATTATAAGTTGTTACAAATCACATACTTACGGAAATTTTTCATTTCCTTTGTGATAGAAAAAATTATTAACCGGAGAACTGAAAATGAATAAATTAATAGAAGGACAAGACGGTATTTATAAAATAAAACACCGTTCAAAAATTTATCAATACAAGAGGGATAAATTCGGGAATATTACAAACGAATGTATTTTACACGTAATGACCGATACAATAGAAAACGATTACGACCGGAACGAGGTGAGTAAAATAATTCAGAGTATGATAACGCACGAAAGTATTATTAATCCCGATTTTGATTGACGTCACATAATAGCATTAAAGCTTATAACTAAATATACGATAATTAATTACAGTAAAAACAAAATTAGGTCTGGGGAAATGAATAAGGCGTATTTTAAACAATTAAAAAGCGGAACGGGGTATAACGTGGCAACTTCGGTTGATAAACAGCAAATGGAACTTACCGGTGTAACACGGGTAAACGGTAAATTACCCGAAAGTGAAACCAAAAAAGGTCCCTTTCAGATAATCGCAACTAAACCGAACAACTTTGTTGTTGTAAGGGTGAATTTGGATAGAGCTACTTTAGCCGAAGCGGGAGATTTTAAAAAATATCTTTTCACAATTCTCAACGAAGGTATAAATAATTTAATTATAGATTTAAATAGTTGTGAATTTATCGATTCCACATTTTTCGGTGTAATGGTAGGTACATTGAAAAAAGCAAAATCAACAAACGGAAATGTATTTTTGGTTTACAATCCCGAAAAACAACTTCCCCTTTTTACAGAAACGGGTTTGGCGAAAATTTTCACTACTTTTGCCACTTTGGAAGAAGCTTATTCTAAGTTAAACCTCGATTAGCAAGTTTGCGATCAGTGCGGGAATCCGATTTTTTTTTCAACAGTTTTTCTCTGTACAGTTGTCCTATCTCCGCACCTACAATGAATAAGCACGACGAATAAAATATCCAAAACAACACGACAATAATTAATACGAAAGCTCCGTAAAGTTTATTCGACGAAAGAAAATGAGCGATATAAAACTCAAAAATTTTTCTTGCCAATTCCCAAAGCAATGTTGCCCAGAATGCACTTACCAATAAAGCTTTCCGGTTAATTTTTTCGTAAGGGATTAACATATAAAAAAGAAAAAAAAGTGTAAAAATCACTATAACCGACGCAACGGAGAAAAGTGAATTGATAAAATCCGTAACGATAAACATTTTCAACAACTCAATTTCCTTGGCAGAATTAAGCAATACATTTGCTATGGGAAAAATAAAAGTGGATAATAAAATTAAAAAAATTAAAAGTATCACCATTCCGAAATCCCTTAACAATCCGACCCAAACACTTCTTGTTTTTTCAACTTTATAAACTTTGTTCAATATTGTTCTCATACTGCTGAACAACCATGTTGAAGTAAAAAACAAGCCTATTGCACCAAGGTAAGCCGCTAATGTTTTGTATTCTATTACTTCGGGCAGACGCGTAAGAATAACTTTTTTTGTATAAGCGGCATATTCGGGATAAGGAATTATCGTATCGATTAAATTACTTATTTGATTATGCAAAGTAACAGGATTGATAATATTTCCTAAAATCGCAAAAGCCAAAAGTAAAATTGGAATTATGCTTAAAAGCAGAGAAAAGGCAACTCCGCCACCCGAAAGAAAGATATGATGTTCATCTATTCTGTGGTATAAACCGATTACGTAATATCGAAAGAACTCAACCGCTTTTCTGTATGAATCGAGCGAGAAATATTTGGCAATAAATTTTAGTAAACGAAACTTACTCATTCATTATTCTACTTATTGTATTGAAATACACGTCTGACAATTTATTTATATCAATATCCAAATCGTTATTAACCTTAAAAAAAGTTCCGCTTACTTTGCCTAATTTTTGTGCGGGAATGTTATATCTTTCCGCAAATTCAAAAACTTTCTTTTCGTTTTGGGAATCAACCGAAATTATTATTCTCGACTGGGATTCGGAGAAATAGGAAAAATCCTTACGCGATTTAACAGGAATTTCCACCTCGCAACCGATTTGGTTCTCTTCGTTCGTAATACAGCATTCCGCCAGAGCCGAGAGAATTCCACCTTCGGAAACATCATGGGCGGAATTTACAAATCCGTTATCAATCATTTCAAGCAAACACGAATGCAAATTTCTCTCCCTTTCCAAGTTGAGTTTCGGTGAATCGCCTTTAACCAAATTGTGAATTACCTTTACATACTCGCTACCACCCAATTCTTCGAAATCCTCACCCAAAACAAATATCACATCTCCTTCGTTCTTAAAATAGCACGATGTTACATTTTTCAAATCGTTAATTATGCCAATCATTCCAATTACCGGTGTGGGATAAACCGCCCTATCCGGACTTTCGTTATAAAAGCTAACATTTCCTCCCGTCACCGGTGTTTCAAAATATTCACATGCTTCTTTCATTCCCGCTATCGATTCTTTGAACAGCCAATACATTTCAGGTTTATAGGGATTGCCGAAATTTAAACAATTGGTAATAGCCAAAGGTTTACCACCCGAACAAACAATATTGCGCGCCGCTTCGGCAACTGCGGCTTTCGTTCCTTCTCTCGGATTCAAATACACATAACGTCCGTTACAATCCGTTTTTGCCGCAACGGCTTTGTTGTATTTCTTAATTCGTATTACTGCCGAATCGCAACCAGGACCGATAACCGTATTGGTTTGAACCATCGAATCGTATTGCCGGTAAACCCATCTTTTTGAAGCAATGTTCGGTGAAGAGAAGACTTTTAAGAATGTTTCTTCGAAATTTTCAGGTTCCGGTAAAGCGGAAAAATCGAATTGCTTAATTTCGTCTATGTATTCCGGCTTTTTAGCATCGCGATAATACACGGGTGCGCCGCCGCCAAGTACTAAATCGAATGCTTCTATTTTCGCTTTATCCGTTCCGTAATGCTCAACTTCAATGTAAGGTCCTTCCGTTACTTCTCCGATAATTTCACAACTTAAATCCCATTTTTCGAAAATTTTCTTTACTTCGTTTTCATAACCTTTTTTTGCCACAACAAGCATTCTTTCTTGACTTTCGGAGAGCATTATTTCGTATGCAGTCATATCTTTTTCACGCAGGGGAACTTTATCCAAATTAATTTTCATTCCCGCACCGCCCTTATCGCTCATTTCCGAGGTAGAGCAAGAAATTCCGGCTGCGCCCATATCTTGAATTCCGATTACCAGACCTTTTTCGATTACTTCGAGTGTGGCTTCGAGTAACAATTTTTCCGTGAAAGGATCGCCTACTTGAACCGAAGGCCGTTTGGCTTCCGATTCTTCGGAAATTTCTTCGGACGCGAATGTTGCACCGTGTATTCCATCGCGACCCGTTGCAGAGCCGACGATCATTACCGGGTTTCCTTCACCTTTTGCAACCGCAGATACGACTTTATCCACATCCACAATCCCGATTGCCATTGCGTTAACGAGAGGATTATCTTTGTAAACTTCGTCGAAATAAACTTCCCCTCCTACGGTCGGCACTCCGAAACAATTTCCGTAGTCCGCAATTCCTTTTACAACACCTTCGAACAAATATCGTGTGCGTGCATCATCCAACGTTCCGAAGCGCAAAGAATTCAGCGCTGCAATCGGTCTGGCGCCCATAGTGAAAATATCCCTTAAAATTCCGCCAACGCCGGTTGCCGCACCTTGGTAAGGTTCAACGGCGGAAGGATGATTATGACTTTCGATTTTAAAAGCGATTGCTTGACCGTCTCCGATATCAACCAAACCGGCATTTTCTTCACCGGCGCCGACCAATAAATTCTTTCCGCTTCGGGGTAAGGTTTTAATTAACGCAATCGAATTCTTATAACTGCAATGTTCGCTCCACATTACACTGAAAATTCCCAATTCGGTATAGTTGGGTTTTCTGCCTAACCGTTCGCAAATTTTATTGTATTCCTCTTCGGTAAGACCGTGTTCAAGAGCCAATTCTAATGTTACTTCGGGTTCTTTCATCCGTTTATTGTTTTTTTAGTAAAACGAAATATAATATTTTCGCTTCACCTATAAAAGTTAAGGTAAAAACAGTTCAACTGCGTTTTCGAATTTATTTGGAACGGAAATTATTTGAAATGAATAAAAGTAACCGATCTTACTTTTGCATATCGCGGAAATGTTTAATAACCGTAACGAATGAAATGAAAACAAAGCCCCAAACGGCTGTGAGGAAATCGTTAATTGTTACTTGAAAAGTTTCGAAGATTCCAACGACAAATGCGAATAATCTTGTTAGAATAATTAATGTAAATGCCGCCGCAAAACCGTAAAGTCCTATTTCAAACGGAACAATTATGTAATCGTGACCGATCTTTTTCAAATAAATTTTTTGAAATTTTTGTTTTGTTTTATTTGAATCGATCGATACATTCATAATGTTTATTCTCCTTTTTGCGACTTAGCAGCCTTCGGTAACTTTACGGTAACAGTTGTGCCAACATCTTTTTGACTTTTTATTATCAATTCACCGTTCATTTTACTTAGTAATTCTTTGCAAATAATTAAGCCCAAGCCGGTTCCTTTTTCTTTTCCGGTGCCGTAGCTTGTTGTTATGTGCTCTTCAAAGTTCAGTATTTTGGAAAGATTTTCCTCGTTGATTCCAACGCCCGAGTCTTTTACTTCAAGTAATATGCTGTCCTCCGTTTTATTTGCGGAAATTACCACTCGGCTTTTTTCGTAAGAAAATTTTATTGCATTATCCAAAATATTTTCGAGAATATTTGTTAGTAAAGTTTTATCAGCAAAAATGTTAAAGTGTTCGGGAATTCGGTTTTCCAGAATAATATTCTTTTTTTCCGCTTTTTGTTTTATTCCGTGAATAACTTCATCTACAAAAACGGTTAAATCCAAAAACTCGTCTTTCGGTTGCAAGTTTCCTATTTGAGATTTCGTCCAAAGTAAAAGGTTATTTAATAGCGAATAAGCAAACCGTGCGGATTTTTGTATTTCGCGGGCAAACGATTTTTTATCTTCGTCGCTGTAGTTATCGAACTCGTCTACCAAAATATCCGAAAATCCAAGAATTGTTGTGAAAGGACTTCTCAAGTTATGCGAAATAACTGAAAATAATTTGTCTTTATTCTTATTCGATTCTTTTAATTTTTCTTGCGACTCGATTAATGTTATTTCAAATTTCTTTTGTTCCGTAACATCGTTAATTATTCCAATTATACCGGCAATATTTCCGTTCTTATCGAGGAAAACGGATTTGTTTATTTCCAGTTCAACCGACAGACCATCCGGTTTTTCATACGTAACGTAATACGATAATTTACTTTGCGAACGAACAATTTCAAGGTCTGTGTTATATTCTTTTGCCGCAAATTCTTCGGGAAATATTTCGTACTCCGATTTACCGAATATTTCATCCACTTTTTCGTTAAAAAGCTCTTCGAATTTTTTATTACACCCGAGGAATATTCCTTTGTTATTTTTATAATAGACCGGATTCGGAATGCTATTAAGTAATGTGTGAAGAAAATCTTTTTGATATTTAAGTATAGGTTCACCCGGGGAAAAATTATCGCGTGGAATTACAATATGCAATAAGGCTTCCGGTTCGCCTTCTTCATTAAAAACCGTTGTTACAAAATAATCTGTTACGGATACTTTGGATGATTTGGCCAATAAAGGAAATTGAAATTGAACAAATTCTTCTTTTGTTCGAATTAACTTTTTCACTTCATCTTCAAATTCTTTTTCCTCAACGGAAATACCGAAATCTTTCCATGAGGAATCAAGAACTTCATTTTCTTCGTAACCCGAGAATTTCAGAAACGTTTTATTAACTCTTAAAATACTCCCGCTCAGATCGGTAAGTAATGCACCGAACGCCGGATTATTCCACAGCGCATCCAGTTCCCTTTTGAAAATTCCGACAAGAGCCGGATTGTATTCTTCATTTTTTGCGGAACCCGAGTTTTCTAGCGAGTTGATTAATTGGTTTATCGACTCAAAAAAATTTGATGATGAAGTGCGGTTGGAATCCATTCCGTTTTTTCCCTTTTCCGAATAATCAGTTTTACAAACTAATTATCGGAAAAACCCCACGGAATTATAGACGTAAATCAAGATAAAATAAGAATTTGTCTCATTTTTTTAACTTGAATTGAGACATTTCGAAATCCGAGGGAAATTTTCCTTCAAAAATAAAACGAATAAAAATATTTGTGATCTGGAACAAAATTTGAGTTAATAATACAAGTTGTTTATGAAAACAACATAGAAAACCGGTGCAATATTTTTTGCTGATTAAGTTTCCGGATGAATTATAAATACCGAAGAATTAATAAGTTACATAAATACGTATGAACCGCGTCAACTTTTTTTGCATCGGTAGCATTTGAAGTAAAAATCTTGATATTGAGTTTTCATTCAAAAAAACAACTTTTTGTGATAAAGATCAAATGGCATAATAAATGATTTTCTTACATTCAAAAAGAGACCCATCAAACTACATTTCTCACCAAGGGCGGGCGGAGGTTTGTATGAATAAAACCGATACGGTTTCGGGTGTAAAAACAATACACGACCTATCAGACGAGCAACTTCTAATTTGTAAAACGATTCTTGAGAAAACAAAGAGTTACTTTTTCCGTACGGAATTGAAAAAATTGGAGAGAATTGAAAAACAAGCAATTCTATACGATTTGGAAAAATTTACAAGAGTAAAAAATCTGAGATATAAACTCAGAACATCAAATCCCGATGATTGGATAAAAGAATGGGAAGTTTATCGGAAAATCATCAATGAGCTTAAAACAAGAAAAAACACTCTTTCACGGGCAAGCTGATAACGAGCAAATGAAAAAGAATTTTTATTATTACTCGAAAGAAGAGTTACGGTTTGTTCCTGTTCAAAACTTTTACAAAAAAGTGTTGGTCGCTTTTTTATTAACCGTACTTATTTCCGGTTTTACCTTTACTTTCCTATATGTTACAATCAGTAAATCGATTAACCCGCAACAAAATTTAAGCGAACTTCAAGCTCGAAATGCGCAACTTGTGGCACAATTAAAATTACTCGGGAATCAATATAAAGATTTGGAAAAAAAGGTTGATAAATTATTCAATAAAAACAACGAACTAAGATTGGCGGTAAACTTGCCGCCTCAAGAAAAACCCGAAGAGGAATTCGGTATTGGTGGTTCGTTATTCGAGAATGTGGATCCGCGAAATACGGAAGAGGAAAAAAGAATTTTGTTACAACTTTCCGATTTTGCAAACAAGCTGGATATAAAAGTTAAAAACGAACTGAACAGTTATTCGGAAGTCAAATCGAAACTTGTGGAAAACGAAAGATTTTACGAATGCATACCGGCGATAAAACCGGTACAAGCATCATACGGCGATAGATTCGGAATGAGATATCATCCCATTCTGAAAATAAGAAGAATGCATGCGGGTGTCGATTTCCTCGCAAATACCGGAACACCGGTTTATGCTCCGGGCGCCGGTAAAGTAATTTATGCGGGAAGAAACGGAGGTTACGGTTTAACATTAAAAATCGATCACGGTTACGGATACGTAACTTTGTATGCACATCTTAAAAAAATAAAGGTTAAACGAAGACAGTATGTAAAACGAGGTGACCTAATTGCCATTTCGGGTAATTCCGGAAGTTTGTCTACGGGTCCGCACCTCCATTATGAAGTCAGGTACAAAGGTATTGCACTTAATCCGAAAAATTTCATTTTCGAAGACATCGATATTTTCGATTACAGAAAGAAAAGAAAAGCATTAGAGGAAAAAGAACAACAAGCTTACGCTTTTGCCATCGATTAATCGGCTTTACCCGGAACTTTATCCATTGCTCTTTCACTCATGGCCAGAATTGTAAGCGATGGATTAACTCCGGGATTGGCCGAGATCGCCGAACCGTCGCAAACCCACATATTTTCATATCCGAATACCCGATGTTCCGAATCGATTACACCTTTGTTTTCATTTTCGCCAATTACCGCTCCGCCCAATATGTGAGCTGTTGTGGGGATTCCTCCTAAGGTTTCGGTCAGCAATACCATCGGTTTACCGTTAACAATTTTTGCGTATTTCTCCGCTAAATCTTTTGCTTGCGGAACAAATGCCGACGGGGCTTTCCCTTCTTGCATTTTTGTTTTCAATCCGAATTTACCCAACGTGAATTTTATTTTGGAATCGATTGTTTGCATAAACAGTAAAATTTGAGTTCTTTTAGCCCAGTTCCATACCGTAAAAATTTTAACATTTTCAATCGGATATTTCAACAAATCAATCAAAATATTTCCGACTCTTTGAAAAACGGACTTCCCGGAAACCATAGGTGACATTAAAATTCTCCAGAATCCCGAACCCGAACCGTACCGAACGGGTTCCAAATGTGTTTTGTTTCCCGTATATAAGATTGAACCGATAGCTACACCGTCGGAAAACGATTTTTTCTTATCGAATGTTGTAACTCCAACCAGGCTTTCGGAGTTGGTTCTTACATCGTTTCCTACCATACGAGATAAATTCGGCAACGATGTTTGTTTAAGTTTTAACAATAATTTAACCGTTCCCAAAACACCGCCGGCAAAAACAATTCCCTTTGCTTTAAATCTTTTTTTAAATTTCACTAAAGAAGTCGTGCTTTTTATAGTAACCTCATAACCGTCGGCACCGTTTGAGCCATTTACCGGTTCAACGTCAATCACTTCGGATTCGGCTAAAATTGTTGCTCCGAGTTGTTCGGCACGGAAAAGGTAATTTTTGTCCAATGTGTTTTTCGCATTGTATCGGCAACCCGTCATGCAACCGCCACAAAAATTGCAAGCCTCAAGTTCAAGTCCTACGCTGTTACTGAACTTGTCTTTAAAATTTACCGCCACGGTTGTGGGAAAAAACTCGTCGCCCTTGCCTATCTTTTTTCCAAGTTCCCTTAATGCCAAATCTCCCGTTTCCAATTTCGGATTTTCCACCGCACTCAGCATCTCCAAAGCTCTGGAATAAAAAGGTTTAAGTTCATTTTCCCAATCAACCAATCCTTTCCAACTACCGCTTGTAAAAAAATCGCTTTTCGGTATTGCCAAAGTATTGGCATAAACCAGCGAACCGCCTCCCACGCCAACTCCTGAAAGAACTGTAATGTGCTTGAAAAAAGATAGTTTGAAAAATCCGAAAAACCTTAAAGCCGGTATCCACATCCACTTTTTCAAGTTCCAATTTGTTTCGGGAAAATCATTATGTTTCAGCCGCTTACCTTTTTCAACAACCAACACATTGTAATTCTTTTCGGTTAATCTTAGTGCCGCAACCGATCCCCCGAAACCGGAACCGATTACAATAAAATCATAATCGAAATCTTTCATTTTTTATACTCGATTTTTATGTAAATACTTGATTTTATTGACATTATAAAAGGATAATTTAGTATAAATATATTATATTTGTAACATTAATTATATTATTTTACAGACGCAAGATTTTTCATATTACTTAAAATTTTTAAACTAAACGGAGGTGTGATGAAAATTGCAGTTTGCGTAAGTCACGTACCCGATACCGCTACAAAAGTTATAATCGGCTCCGACGGTAAATCGATAGACCCATCCGGAGTTACGTACGTGGTTAATCCGTATGACGAATTCGCAATTGAAGAAGCTCTTAAAACCAAAGAGCAACTTGGCGGCGAGGTTGTGGTAATAAGTCTCGGTACCGATGCCAATAAAGAATCCATTAGAAAAGCATTGGCAATGGGTGCCGATAGCGCCGTACTTTTAAAAGACGATAAGCAAAGGGACTCCTTCGCAGTTGCCAAAGCCCTTGCCGAAGAGATTAAAAACCAAGGTGCGGAAATTGTTTTCTTCGGGAAACAATCGGTCGATTACGATAATTCCATCACCGGCCAACTAACTGCGGAGTTATTGGGTTACAATTATGTTAGTGTTGTGGTTGATTTGAAAATCGACGGGAATAAAGTTATTGCCGAACGCGAAATTGAAGGCGGACGCGAAGTTGTTGAAACAACCCTTCCGGTTGTAATTACTGCACAGAAAGGATTGAACGAACCCCGATACGCTTCTTTGAAAGGGATAATGGCGGCTAAAAGGAAAACCATAGAAGAAAAAGAAGCCGCTCCGGCTGAAAATTATGTTGAAATAATAAGAATGAAAAAACCGGCTCCAAAACAGCCCGGTAAAATTATCGGCTCCGATGCAAGTGCCGTTCCCGAATTAATTCGTTTATTAAGAGAAGAAGCAAAAGTAATATAAGGAGTTTTATTATGGCAAATAAAATTTTAGCTGTACTGGAACAAAGAGACGGAAAACTCAAGAAAATTTCATTTGAAGTAGCAAAAGCTGCAGCCGGCATTGCGGAAAAATTAGGAGCGGAAGTTGAAGCGGTTGTAATCGGTAACGAAATTGACGGTGTGGAAAATGTCGGCGGATACGGAATCGGTAAGGTAACTTACTACAAAAATGCCGATTTACATAACTATTCTTCCTCGGCATACGGAGATATATTGGCTGAGCATGCAACCAATTCCGGTAACGATATTATATTTTTCGGAAATACTGCAATGGGAAAAGACCTGGCTCCGAAAGTGGCCGTAAAATTAAACGCCGGAATTGCAATGGATTGTATTGCACTCGAAATTGAAAACGGGGAATTGGTGGCAACACGCCCTGTATATGCCGGCAAAGCATTGATCGATGTAAAACTGACAAGCGAAAAGAAAATATTTACATTGCGACCCAATGTTTTCAATCCTGGCGAACCCACCGACGCTAAAGCCGAAGTTGAAGTTAAAGAAGTTGACAATCCGAACTTAAGCGTAAAAGTTGTTGAGCTCAAAAAATCGGAAGGTAAACTTGACGTAGCCGAAGCGTCGATAATTGTCTCGGGAGGACGAGGAATGAAGGGACCTGAACATTTTCATTTGGTTGAAGAATTAGCCGATCTGCTCGGTGCCGCGGTAGGCGCGTCGCGTGCGGTTGTTGATGCCGGTTGGCGACCTCATAGCGAGCAAGTTGGTCAAACCGGGAAAACCGTTTCGCCCAATCTTTATATTGCTCTCGGTATTTCCGGAGCCATTCAGCATTTAGCCGGAATGAGGTCGTCGAAATATATTGTGGCGGTTAATAAAGATCCGGATGCACCTATCTTCCAAGTGGCGGATTACGGTATTACAGGCGACGTCTTCGAAGTTGTTCCCGCTATGATTGAAGAAATAAAAAAACTTAAAGAAGGTTAAAAACATTATTCGGAAAAGCCCGGTACCGACGGGTATCGGGTTTTTATATATTCAAAAATTCGTTCCATATTTTATACAATTCATACGTTGCTCTAATATCATCACCGCAATATACGGCAATATCCTTAACCCGACCGGCTTTGTATAATTCTTTAACTTCCATGCCAGTTATCCCTTTGCTTTTCGGCGACTCGATTCCAAATGCATTGCAATAAAAATCCAAATTGAACTTCCGTACTAATCCGTAAAATGTGAACTGGTCAAGCAAATCGACGTGATGCGTTAAACTGTATCTACTCTGAATTAAATTCATACAAGGTTTTACTTGCAAAACAGCGGAGCGTAGCATAAGAAACGGAATATCGAAATTTCTACCGTTAAACGTTATTACCTGGTCAACTTTAGAAACGTAATTCCAAAACAACTCAAGCATTTCCTTTTCGGTTACGCCGTTATATTCGATTTTTTTCTCTTCAACTTTCCAATTTTCATCACCTTCATATAAGACCATCGAACCCTCGCTTTCAACGTTTAACATACCGATAGCAACGACTTTGGCGGTAAACGGATATAAACTCAAATATCGTTTCGATTCGTCTATTTTCTCTTGTTTGATTTTCTCGTCTTTTTCTTTTTCGGCGTAACGCAAAATATATTCTTGTTGGGAAGGAGTTAATGTATCGAAATCATATCCAACGGTTTCGATATCAAAAATCAATCGTTTCATTTCAATGTGTTATAATAAAAATGATACTGTAGGAAATTTAATATTTTAAATCTTTTATATCAAGGATGGATGTGTAATGATGCTTACTTTTTCCCGCGGATAATCTTTTCGATTTCATCCCACATTTCAGGTTTGATTTCCTCCAAAAAGTTAAACTCGCCAGCACCTTTCAACCACTCCCCACCATCGATTGTAATAACCTCACCGTTAATAAAAGCGGAAAAATCGGATACAAGATAAGCAGCAAGGTTTGCAAGTTCTTGATGTTCTCCAACTCTTTTAAGCGGGATTTTCTTTTCAACCGAAAATTTTTTGTGCAACTCTTTAGGGAATAATCTTTCCCACGCACCTTTTGTAGGAAAAGGTCCCGGTGCAATAGCATTAAACCTTATACCGTATTTAGCCCATTCAACGGCTAATGAACGGGTAAGGGCAAGTACGCCGGCTTTCGATACGGCTGAAGGGACAACGTATCCGGATCCCGTCCAAGCGTAAGTTGTAACAATATTTAAAACGGATGCATTCCGCTTCTCTTTAATCCAATACTTACCGAAACACAAAGTTGCGTAATACGTTCCGCGTAAAACAATGTTCACGATTATATCGAATGCACGGTGGGACAGTCGCTCCGTTGGACTTATAAAATTACCCGCTGCGTTATTAACCAACGCATCAACATTTCCGAACTTAGTCAATGTCTCCCTCAACAAATTTTGCACGTCATCGTATGATGTAACATCACATTTTACCGGAAGGACTTCGTTACCGGATTCGGAAGATATTTCCTCCGCGGTTTTTTTTAATATATCCAATTTTCTGCTTGCAATTACGACGCCGGCACCCAACTCCGAAAAATATTTTGCCATCGATTTACCTAAGCCCGTACCCCCGCCGGTTACTACAATTATTTTATTTTGTAAAGAGTTTTCTTTCAACATGGGTTTTGTATAAAATTTTTCATTCATTTTCTAATTCCGGTAATTGTTATACTTGGCCGGTTACAATTATAACCAATCCGATGAGAAATAGAAAGACTTATGGAATAAAATAAACGAAGTCTTAAATTCAAATCAATAATCAGAAACAATATTCGTTGGCTTCTATCATTTTATCGGCAATGTTTCTTCTTAACTTAATTGTATTAACAGGCTCAAACTTTGTAAACCGCTTCAAACCGAGCAACAACATCTTCAATTCATCGCCTTCGGCAAAAGCGGCTACAGCATGTTTGCCGTAATTATTTATTCTTTCCAAAGCATCGCTAACATAAACCTTTGTCATATCCACAAAAGGTTGTGCGGTATTTTCATCATTCACGGCTAATTTCTGGGTTCTTAAAATTGCCGATTCCGATACATAAACTTCTATTAACATATCGGTAATATTCATAATGATTTCTTGTTCGTCGGCAAGCTTTTGCATAAATTTTTGCACGGCCGATCCGGCAATCATTAAGATAGCTTTTTTAGCATTATTCACGGCCTTTAATTCTTTTGCTAAAACACCTTGGGGTTCTTCCCCGAAAGAAGGAATGGACATTAATTCTTTTTGAACACCCATTGCCGGTCCCATTAAATCGATTCTTCCTTTCATCGAACGTTTGACAATCATGTCAACTATCAACAATCTGTTAATTTCATTTGTTCCTTCAAAAATTCTGTTAATTCTCGAATCGCGGTAAGCCCGTGCAGCCGGGTATTCTTCCGAATAACCGTAACCGCCGAAAACTTGTACCACTTCATCAACTACAAAATCCAACATTTCCGAACCGAACACTTTCATTATGGACGATTCTATAGCGTATTCTTCCGCAGCTTTAATTAATGCATCACTGTATGACATTCCCTCGTCCATTAGTTTTTTCACCATATCGTCAATCAGTCCGCTTGTTCTTAAAATGGCAGCCTCGGATACAAAGGTTTTAATTGCCATTTCCGCAAGCTTGTGTTTAATCGCGCCAAAACTGGCAATAGTCTTACCGAATTGTTTACGTTCATTAGCATATTGTACGGCAATCGATATAAACCTCTTTGCTCCGCCGGTTGTCATTGCCCCCAGCTTAAATCTTCCGATATTTAATATATTAAATGCAACATAGTGTCCTTTTCCTATTTCACCCAAAATATTTTCTTTAGGAACTTTAACGTTATCCAAAAATAATGCTCTGGTGGAAGAACCTTTAATTCCCAGTTTGTTTTCCTCTTCGCCTTTTGTAAAGCCTTCGGAGTCGGTCGGAATAATAAAACACGTAAATTTATCTCCATCGACCTGGGCAAATGTAATTAATATATCCGCAAAGCCACCGTTCGTGATCCACATTTTCTGACCGTTAAGAATATAATATTTTCCATCATCCGAAAGCGTAGCCGTAGTTTTAGCCGAAAGCGCATCCGAACCGGAAGTAGGTTCAGTTAGACAATAAGCGGATTTCCATTCGCCCGTTACCAATTTGGGTAAATACTTTTTCTTTTGTTCTTCCGTTCCGTAATAAAGAATAGGCAATGTTCCGATACCGGTATGCGCG
Organism: uncultured Melioribacteraceae bacterium; assembly: GCA_964553325.1. Classification (GTDB taxonomy): domain Bacteria; phylum Bacteroidota; class Ignavibacteria; order Ignavibacteriales; family Melioribacteraceae; genus BMS3ABIN04. Next base: position 81,747 of record CAZKKI010000063.1, read on the forward strand.
GCAAATGAAACTCCGAATGAATGACTGGGGCCCATTGCCATTGCAAGTATTGTATTCGTATTAAAATCTTCACCCAGACCGCCGTATTCTTCTGGGATTGCTGTTCCGAGCAAGCCAAGTTCTCCGGCTTTATTGAGCAACTGAATAGTAAGATTGTGATCGGAACTTTGTTTATCTATAGCGTCGAGGTTTGGCCAAATCTCTTTTTCCAAAAATTCGCCAACCATCTCCGCCATCATCTTTTGCTCTTCTGTTATATCTTCCGGAATGAAAACGGATTCCGGTTTACTTTCCTTAATTAAAAATTCACCGCCTTTAAGTAATTCTTTTTCCATTTTACATATTCCACATTAGTTAATAAAAATTAATATTTATAATTTTTCGAAAATAGAAGCTACTCCTTGCCCGCCACCCACGCATGCTGTTACCATTCCGTATCTTTTATTTCTTCTTTCCAATTCATTTAATATTTGCACGGTTAGTTTCGCGCCGGTACAACCAAGCGGATGCCCCAATGCAATTGCACCACCGTTAACATTGAGAATTTCGGTGTTTAAATCCAACTGCCTAATTACTGCAAGCGACTGTGCGGCAAAAGCTTCGTTCAATTCTATTAAGTCGATATCGTTCAATTGCATTCCAGCCTTTTTTAAAGCTTTAGGAACAGCGGCTACGGGCCCGATTCCCATAATTCTCGGGTCGACGCCGGCGACAGCATACGAGACCATTCGTGCAACAGGTTTAATATTTAGCTCTTTAACCATTTCTTCCGACATTATAAGCACGAAAGCCGCACCGTCCGATGTTTGAGAAGAATTACCGGCAGTTACCGTTCCCCCTTGGGCAAATGCCGGTTTGAGTCGAGCCAACGCTTCCATAGTTGTATCTTTGCGCGGACCTTCATCGGTATCGACAACAAATTTTTTGGTTTTTCTTTTTCCGTCTTCCACAAAAACATGTTCAACTTCTATCGGGACAATTTGCTCTTTGAAATAACCTTTTTCAATTGCGCTAAGGGCTTTCATGTGTGAATTATAAGAAAATTCGTCTTGTTCTTCCCGGCTGATTTTAAAATCCTTTGCAATTTCTTCAGCGGTTAAACCCATTCCCAAATAATATTCGGGATGATTAACAACCACATCATAATTCGGTGCCAATTTCCAGCCCGTCATCGGAACCATAGACATCGATTCCGTACCTCCGGCGATAACGCAATCCGCCATTCCAGCTTGAATTTTTGCCACACCTATAGAGATAGTTTCAACTCCGGATGCACAAAAACGGTTTACTGTTACTCCGGGTACATCTTGAGGTAAGCATTGCAATGCAATCATTCTTCCTATCTGCAAACCTTGTTCGGCTTCCGGGAATGCATTACCGACGATTACGTCGTCGATTCTTTTTCTTTCAAGCTGCGGAAACTTATCAAGCATAAAATTAATCACGTCCACCGCCAAATTATCTGGTCGGTAGAATCTAAAACCGCCTTTTTTTGCTTTTCCCACGGCCGATCTGTAACCGGCCACTATGTATGCTTCTTTCATTTTACCTTATAATTTTATGATTAAATTTTTTAATTTCTTAACGGTTTTCCCGTATTTAGTGTATGTTGAATTCGCTCAAGGGTTTTTCTTTCGCCTACGAGACTTAAAAACGCTTCCCTTTCCAAATCCAGTAAGTATTGTTCATCCACCAGCGTACCTTCGCTCAAATCGCCGCCGCACATTACATACGCAAGTTTCTCGGCTATTTTTTTATCGTGTTCGGAAATATAATTTGCCTTATAAAACGAATAAGCACCAAGCATCAAAGTTGCCAAAGCGGATTTTCCTAATACTTTGATATCTTTCCTCGGAACAGGTTGTGTGTAACCTCTTTCAGCCAATCGCAATACGGATTTTTTAGCTTCGGCAATTACCCTGTTAGGATTGACCGTATAAATATCAAGTCCTTTTCTGAACAATCCCAAATCGTAGGCTTCGTAGGCGGACGTGGCAACTTTAGCTTGACCGATAGTTAAAAATCTGTTTTGCAGTTCAGGTAATTCTATTCCTCCTTCCACATATGTATCGGAAGCACGTAGAACCATTTCTTTTGTGCCGCCACCGGCGGGTATGATTCCCACACCAACTTCTACAAGTCCGATGTATGTTTCTGCCGAAGCGTTAATCATATCGGAATGCAAGCAGAGTTCGCATCCTCCACCGATTGCAAGATTATGCGGAGCCGCTACTACTGGTACGGCGGAATAACGGATGTGCATCATAGTATTTTGAAACGAGCGTACTGCGAAATCGATCTCGTCATATTCCTGCTCCGTTGCCAACATAAAAATCATAGCCAAGTTTGCACCTGCCGAAAAATGCGGACCGTTATTGCCAATAACCAACCCGCGAAAATCCTTTTCCGCTATTTCTATCGCTTTATTTATTCCCTCTAATATTTCCGTACCGATGCTGTTCATTTTAGTATGGAATTCCAAATTCAAAACTCCGTCGCCAATATCATGTAAAGTGGTACCGGAATTTTCCCAAACGGGTTTCTCACCGCGGAAATTATCCAATATTATAAATCCTTCTTTGCCCGGAATTGTTTTATACGCTTTACTCCGAATATCGTAATATTTCTTTTCCCCTCTCTCCGTTTTGTAAAAAGAAGTAATTCCGTTATCGAGCATATCATAAACCCAAGCGGCGGGTTTCAGGTCGGCTTCTTCCATTTTTCGCACTGTTTTTTCAACACCGAGTACGTCCCACTGCTCGAATGGCCCGAGCTCCCACCCGAAACCGGCACGCATAGCATCGTCAATTTTGTAAAGCTCGTCGGCTATTTCGGGTATGCGATTCGATGCATATCTAAATATCATAAACCAAAGTTTTCTTAAAAATTCACCGGCTTTATCTTTCTGCGTTACTAAAAATTTTAAGCGTTCCCTCAAATCGTCAATCGGTTTTGCTGCAGCAACCGACGCAAATTTCGGTTTGGAAGGCGGGTTGTACTCAAGCGTTTTTATATCAAGCTCGAGTATAACTCTTTGCCCTTGTTCGTCTTTAGTTTTCTTATAAAACCCTTGTTTGGTTTTGTCGCCAAGCCATTTATTCTCAACCATTTTATTAACGAAATCGGGAATCTTGAATAATTCCCGTTCTTCATCATCCGGACAATCATTGTAGAGATTATTTGCTACCTTAACTAACGTATCCAACCCGACTACATCGGAAGTACGGAAAGTAGCCGATTTAGGTTTACCTGTTAGCGGTCCGGTTAGCACGTCGATTTCCTTCACCGTTAAATCCATTTCCTGCATTAGTTTGAACACAGCCATAATGCTGTACACACCAATTCTATTTGCAATGAAAGCCGGAGTATCTTTGCAAAGCACAACGGTTTTACCCAAAAACACATCGCCGTAATAGGAAATAAAGTCTATTACGGATTGGTCGGTTTGCGGAGTGGGAATAAGTTCCAACAACTGCAAATAGCGTGGCGGATTGAAAAAGTGGGTTCCGCAAAAGTGTTTTTGGAAATCTTCAGTTCTACCTTCGGCAATTTGATGAACCGGAATACCCGAAGTATTTGTGGTAACCAACGTACCGGGTTTTCTGAAATTTTCCACTTCTGCAAAAACTTTCCTTTTAATATCGAGATTTTCTATAACCGCTTCGATAATCCAATCGGCGTTACCAAGCCAACTCATATTATCTTCAAAATTTCCGGTTTGAATTCTCGATGCAAAAGATTTGTGATATATCGGAGAAGGTTTCGACTTTAATACATTTTTCAGATTATCATTTACTATTCTGTTTCTCACAACGGAATCTTGTAAAGTAAGTCCTTTGCTTTTTTCCTCTTCGGTTAATTCACGAGGCACGATATCCAGCAAATAAACCTTACAACCGATATTAGCGAAATGACAAGCAATACGGGATCCCATTACTCCCGAGCCGAGAACAGCTACTTCTTTAATTATTCTATTCATTTTACTTTGATATTTTATTAATAAAATTTATTTATACGATATTTTTATAATTTCTTTCTTTTTCCGGATCGTAAATCGCTTCAATTAAATCAGCATATTTTTTTAACAATACTCTTCTTTTTAATTTCAACGTTGGAGTTAATTCGCCCGTTTCGACCGTCCAGTCATCGGGAACCAATGCAATTTTTTTAATTTGCTGTACTTTACCGAATCTTTTATTATACATCTGAACATCTTCCCAAATTCTGTTTTTAACCACTTCCGATGTAATAATTTCTTCACGGGTTTTTCTCTCAACACATTTTTTCTCGCACCATTTCAAAACGAATTGAAAATTCGGAACAATTATGGCGGCTGGAAATTTTCTATTTTCACCGATAACCATTATTTGTTCTATAAAGTTCGATTCTTTCATTTTATTTTCAATTGGTAACGGAGCAACAAATTTTCCGCCGGAAGTTTTAAATACTTCCTTTACGCGATCGGTTATTTTAAGAAACTTACCTTCAACAAATTCGCCTATATCGCCTGTATGAAACCAGCCATCTTCATCAATCGCTCTTTTGGTTTCCTCGGGTTTTTTATAATAACCGAGCATAACATTAGGACCTTTAGCAAGTATTTCGCCGCTTTCCGAAAGTTTAATTTGCACATCGGGTAAAGGTAACCCGACCGAGCCCAAATAAAATCCGTCTTCAGTAAATCTGTTGCAAGTCAATACCGGCGAGGTTTCGGTCAAACCGTATCCTTCGCGAATGGGAATACCGGCAGCTGTAAAAATTCTGGCCAACCGCGGTTGCAGCGACGCAGCACCGCTAATAATTCCTTTAACATTTCCGCCCAACGCTTCCATCCATTTTACAAATACTAATTTTCTGGCAACCGACAACTTTAAATTATAAAACCATCCGTTTTTTCCCATCGGGTGATACGAATTTGCCAAAGCAAGCGACCAACCGAAAATAGCTTTTTTAATTCCGGAGAGTTCTCTTCCTTTTTCCATTATTCTATCGAAAATTTTTTCGATTAGTCTGGGAACCGTTGTAAAATAATGCGGTTTCACTTCCCTAATATTATCACCTATTTTATCAACGCTTTCTGCATAGTAAATTTGCGCTCCAACTCCAAGGTAGTAATACGAAGCCGTTCTTTCGAAAATATGACAAAGCGGTAAAAAGCTGATAATTCTGTGTTCATGCGAAATAGGCATAACATCTATAAGCGATAAGATATTAGAGATAATATTGAAATGAGAAAGCATAACACCTTTCGGTACTCCGGTTGTTCCGGAAGTATAAATTATTGTTGCCAAGTCATTAGATTTTATTGAATTCTTGATTTCATTCAGTTTTTGTCTAAATGATTCATCGGAAATATCGGTTATTTCCTTCCATATTTTTGCTCCCTCAACCTTATCGAAAGTATAAACATCAACTTGCCAATCGATATTCGAAAGAACCCTTTGTACTTTTTCATACAATTCCTTGTTCTCAACAAAAACCAATTTAACATGGGCGTCGGTAAAAATGTATTGATAATTTTCTTCGCTCATATTCGGGTAGAGAGGTACAATAACAGCACCGATTTGCAACGAAGCTATATCGGCAAAATTCCACTCGACTCTGTTATGTGAAATAATAGCTATTTTATCGTCTTTCTCGTAACCCTTTGCAAGTAATCCGAGACTTAACTTATCGATATTTTCTTGAACCTCGGTGGAGCTGAATTTTCGCCAGGTTCCGCCTACTTTATCGCAAAGTGCATCTTGATTAAAATAATTTTCGATTTGATACGGAATGACATCGAACAAGCGGTTTTCTTTTATTTTGGTTCGTGCCATATTTTTTCCGTTGGCTGTTTACGATTTGTACAACCAAAAATAAAAATATACACCTTGATTGTCAAGCGAAATTTCGCTAATAATGAATTTTTGCTATTTGCTGATTTTCCAGTTTTGTTTATATTTGCATTGTAATTTTAAATAGATAATGGCACTGACTTCAAAATACATAAAACTTGTTTTCGGATTAAAACTTAAACAGTACCGGCTCGAGAAAAAGCTGTCATTAGGAGAGCTTGCGAAAAAGTCCGATTTATCCGTTTCGTATCTTAATGAAATAGAAAGCGGAAAAAAATACCCCAAGCAAGATAAAATTGCGGCTTTGGCAAATGCGCTCTCTGTTCCATACGATAAACTTGTTTCACTTAAGTTGAACAAGAAGTTAGCTCCAATAGGCGAATTGCTTGAATCGAATATTTTGGATCAACTTCCTCTCGACCATTACGGAATTGACATTCACAAACTGATTATTCTTCTTTCCAACGCTCCCGTGCAGTTAAATGCATTAATATCCACTTTCATTGAGATGGCAAGAAGTTCGGAGTTAAGCAATAACAATTTCAGTAAAACGGCACTTCGAACATACAAAGAGTTAAACGAAAATTATTTTGAAGACATCGAACAAATGGTTATAAATTTCAGGCGGGAATTTAATCTCGACAGAGCATCACAAATAAATTTCACCGGACTAAAAAAAATTCTTACGGAAAAATATTCTTACGAAATCGACGAATCCGTTTTGGCAAAAGATAACGAGCTTACATCGATTCGCGCTATTGTAATTCCCGGTTCACCCGCAAAATTACTGATTAACAAGAATCTTAAACCTGAACAAAAATTATTTATCTTGGCAAAGGAACTCGGTTACTTGTTTATGGAAATTAAGGAAAGATCTTATATTTATGCACGGCGTCCTTTAAACTCATTCGACGAATTGCTGAATAATTACCGGACATCGTACTTTGCCACCTCGTTAATTATCGATAAAGATATTTTTGTAAAAGATATAAAATCTTTTTTGAACAAAAAATTCTGGGATGAAAAGTTACTTCTAAAACTGATGATAAAACATAATGCAACCCCGGAAATGTTCTTTCAACGATTAACTAACATTGCTTCAAAATATTTGGATTTAGCGGGCTTTTTCTTTTTACGGTTTAACAAAGAAATCGGGGAGAACGAAATACACCTTTCGAAGGAAATGCGATTAAACATCCGCCAAAACCCCGGGGGGCACAACACAAACGAGCATTACTGCCGTAGATGGATATCGGTTGGAGTGCTTAGGAAATTGGAGAAAAAAATTATCTCCCGTAAAAATTTCGACGAAAAAATAACCGGAATTCAAATATCGCACTTTTTCGAAACCGATGAATATTTCTTAACAATATCGGTTGCACGACCGAGCACGCTTCTGAAAAACACTTTAATAAGCATAACCGTCGGTTTTTTATTGGACGACAAAACCAAAAGCAAAATCAAATTTTGGAATGACCCCGGAATTAAAACCATAAAAGTTCATGATACTTGCGAACGTTGCAGTATATTCGACTGCAAAGAGCGTGTTGCCCCGCCAAAAATCGTTGAATCAAAAAGGGAAAAAGAAAAAATAGATTCAGCTATAAACAGATTGATAGAAAAACTAGGCGGCTCGTAATTCTTAATTTAAATTGCCAAGAATATCTTTAGCTTTTTCTATTTCCTCGAAACTCACATCCATATGAGTAACGGCTCTGAGAGAACCAACGGTACCAACGGATAACAACAATCCTTTTTCTTTTGCTTTGGTTAGAATTTCTTCAACAGAGTTGTTCAACGGCTTAAAAATCAGAATATTGGTGTGCACATTTTCAACATTAATTTCAAAATTTTCCAAACTTTCAATATGCTCGGCTAAAATTTTTGCTTTCTCGTGATCTTCCGTTAACCTATCTATATTATTTTGTACAGCGTACAAACCGGCAGCCGCAATAACTCCGACTTGCCTCATACCTCCGCCCCATGCTTTTCTTATACGGAATGCTTCCGTTATAAAATCTTTAGTTCCGGCAATAACAGAACCGATCGGTGCACCCAAACCTTTCGACAGACAAACGGAAACGGAATCGAAATAAGAAGAATATTCGGAAAGAGCAATGCCCGATGCAACTGAAGCGTTCCAAAGTCTCGCTCCGTCCAAATGGAACTTTAGATTATACTTATCGACTAACATTTTTAACGATTTAATGTTTTCTAACGGTTGAATAGTTCCACCCGCCCGGTTATGCGTATTTTCAACTTCAATCACTTTCGTCCTCGGCATATAATATGCACTCTTCGGTCTGATTAACGGTTCAACCGAATGCGGAGTAATAATTCCGTTTTCTCCTTTAACGGGATAAAGTTGAATACCGCTTACTGCAGCCGGGGTACCGGATTCGTATTGAAAAATATGGGCATCAGCTTCGCAAATCACCTCATCGCCGGGTGAAGTTAAAACATTTAAACATATCTGATTTCCCATTAAACCGCTGGGAACAAACAAAGCCGCTTCCTTCCCCAATAAACCGGCTACGTACTCTTGCAATTTATTAACAGTTGGATCTTCCCCGTAAACATCGTCGCCCACTTCAGCTTCGTACATGGCTTTTCTCATTTCTTTAGATGGCTTTGTTACCGTATCGCTTCGTAAATCGATAAATTTTTCCATGTATTTTTACTTCCTAAATTTTTGTTTGAATAAATTAAAAATTGCATACAACAGAACAATTAAGGTGAAGAACAAAACTATGTTCGGAATTAACAACCGGTGTCTTGTGTAAAATGTAAGTTCGTTTGAAAGATAAACGTCACCAACAACAACCGTTCGCTCGAACATTTTACTGGATTTCAAAGTTCTACCGTACGCATCGACTATGCAACTGATACCGCCGTTTGCGGCTCTTACTACGTATCTCCGGTTTTCAACGGCGCGCAGAACACTAATTTCCTTGTGTTGATAAGGTCCGCTCGAATTTCCGTACCAACTGTCATTCGTAACTACCGAAATAAAATCTGCGCCCTTTTCAACGAAAGAAGCAACGAAATCGGGATAAATCGATTCTATACAAATTATTGCAGCAACGCCGATTCGTCGATTTAATCTTTTATTATTTAATGTAAAAACAGTAGTGTCTTTGCCCGTATTCCAACTTGAAATTCCAACGTTCCATTTTATCCATTTGCCAAGGAAAGGTAACTTTTCTACGTAAGGAACTTTCTCCCCGAATGGAACCAATTTAATTTTGCCGTAAGCTTGAACGCTTTCGGAACCGGGATTAAATACCAACGCCGAATTATAAGAAGTATAAAGCAATTTACTGTTTTTTGCAGATTTGGCATCTTCCGGCGCTTTCGAAGCATCGTGGTAAAATTTAACGTGCGGCATGCCGGTTATAAGCGAAACAGAATTCGAGTCAAGAAACTTCCTAATTCTTGCTACTTCACGTTCATATCTTCCGCTTAACAAATAAACGGGCAAGGCCGTTTCAGGCCAAATTAAAACCTGTGCGCCTTGGTCGATAGCTTTTTCGGAAAGTTCGAAATATAAATTCAACTGTTTATTCAAATTTCCCGCTTCCCATTTTTTCCAAGGATTTAGATTCGGTTGAATAAGTCCGACTTTAATTTTACCGTCATAACCCGGATTGGCAAATAGTACGATATTACCGTAAACCATGGGGATTATAAGTAAAACAACACCGGCAATGATGTGGAAGCGAGAAAAATATTTTTTTTCAATAAATCGGTTTATTGAATAAAAGAAAAAAACGTTAATGTAAAGAATTATCAAAGACAATCCGTAAACGCCAATAATATCAGCAATTTGAATAAACGAACGGAAATACGGCAAACTGTTTCCAAGTGTAAGCCACGGAAATCTGAATTCCGTTACACTGTAAAGATATTCGTATGTTACCCAAAACACGGGCAACAAATACATTGCAATTTTTCCGGGGAAATATTTTTTTGCAAAGTAAAATAGCGTAGAGGGAATAAGAAAAAGAAGCGGGTTGAAAAACATAAGAACCGTTCCGGCAATGAGAAGAAACGGATCCGCATCGGGGGTCCAACTACCAACCCAATAAAGTGTGATTAAGTTAAAAATAAATGCGGTAAAATACGTAAGTCTGTTAATCTCCCCTAACCCGCTCAGTTTTTCCAACCGGATTAAATAAGGGATTAACGCTACGAAAACCAAATACGGCAAGGGAACCGGCGGAAACGATAATCCGAGTAAAACTCCACTAACAAAACCGAATATATATTTTCCTTTTCTGGCTTTTCTTTTTTCCGGGGTTAAATCTTTACCAAGGATATAATTGAAGATTTTCAATTTTTTTCTTTTTTCTTTTTGATAAAATATTTTATCAAGAAATATAAAATTACTACTGCAGTCAGCGCATAAACTATATGAGAATAAGTAGTCAGGTAATAATCGATTAACTTGGCGTTTCTACCGAGTTGCATCCCCATAAAAATTATTAAAGCATTCCACAAAAAAGCACTGATTAAGGCAAAAATAAAAGTCTTCGTTACATTAAGTTCGTGAACTCCGGAAAAAAAGCTGATAACCGATCTGGTTCCAGGTAAAAATCTATTTGCCAAAACAATCCAGTAACCGTATTTGGAAAACCATTCGTCGGTTTTCTTTAAAGCGTCTTGACTGATAAATTTTAATTTTCCGGTTCTCAATACCTTTTCGCTTAAAAAATAACCTACATAATACATTAAAATAAAACCGAGCGCGCTACCGATACTGGTAATTAACAAAACCGGAATAAAGTTAACCGAAGTAGTTGCGATGAGCGACGCTCCGATTACAACAACAACATCGCTGGGTGAAGGCGGAAAAACATTCTCGATAAAAGCAAAGAAAAAGAGAATAAAATATATCCAAACGGGATCTAACGAACTTATATATGCAATAATTTCTTCAATCATTTTGATCTTCAATAAGGAGTACTACGGCGTGAGCTACTATTCCCTCTTCCTTTCCCACAAAGCCCAATTTTTCGGAGGTTGTAGCTTTCACCGAAATTGAATCCGGTTGAACTTTTAAAATTCGCGATATTATTTTTCGCATTTCGATTATATACGGTTGAAATTTCGGTTTTTCCGCCACAATCGTAGCATCAATATTACCAACCTTATAATTCTTTTCTTCAATTAAGCGGTTAACTTTTTCGAGAAGGATTTTACTATCGATATTCTTGTATTGTTCTTCGGTATCGGGAAAATGTTTGCCTATATCACCGAGAGCAAGGGCTCCAAGCATGGCGTCGCAAATAGCATGCAATAAAACATCGGCATCCGAATGCCCGCACAAACCTTTCTCAAAGGGAATTTCAACTCCGCCAAGAATAAGTTTTCTCCCCTCCGAAAATTTGTGCACATCATATCCGAAACCGATTCTAAAGGGCATGTTCAAAATCTGACCTCGAAATTTTCAAACTCATCCGTCGCTTCGCTCCATTTAACTTTAACATCTTTAACGTAAGCATGGGAGGGACCGATTCTGATTTTTTTTATAAGTTCTTCCAGTAAATATTTCGGACCTTCCGCAACGGTTAAAACTTCACCGGTAAATAAATTTTTTGTATACCCAGTTAAACCGAGCTGCTGGGCATTTCTCAAAACAAAATATCTGAAACCCACACCTTGAACAACTCCATTGGCAATAATTTCAGCTCTCAGTTTCTTGTCTTCCATTTCTTAAATAATCGTAGGTTTCCGAAATAATCAAACCGGTAAATATTAATACTGCACCCAGAATTCCAAAATTAGTGATTTTTTCAT
>CAZKKI010000064.1:0-9447 GCA_964553325.1 uncultured Melioribacteraceae bacterium
GAGAATCATCAGGGCAACTCCGCCTATAAAAGTGGTAATCACCGCGGCGGGAGTAAATCTCTTCCAGAAAATTCCCAAGAATATCGCAACTACCAACGGCGGTGTTAACGTAGAGTGAAAATAACCGTGAGCTTCGTACACTGTGGGAAAACTTTTAAATGCCAAAACCGCAACTACACCAAGCGCAGTAATTGTAATGGAAGACCATCGAGCAGCGGCTAGTTCGTTTTTGTCGGTTTCCCGTTGGGTTTTTTCTTTGATTTTTAGAAATTGCTTTACGGGCCGGTGAATATCGTTTATGTAAATTGCAGCCGTAGCGTTAATCAGAGTATCTACGGTCGACATAAGTGCGGCGGTTAAAGCCGCCATTATAAAGCCGAAAACACCGGGAGTGGCAACAATGTTTGCGACCACGACGAAAATTTGATCGGGTGATGTATTTGGCGGAACAACATCGGGTTGTGCCACGGAAATCGCTTTCCCTATCCAGCCGGCATTGCCTACAACTATCGCCGAAAGAGGAAGCATGAACAGAATATTAAAGGTTGCTGCTTTCCTTCCCTCGTCAACGCTTTTTGTTGCCATAAAGCGCATTATTAAGCCCATGTTCATAAAAAGAAATCCGACGGAACCTGCAACTCCGTCTTGCCAAAAGATTCCTACGAAATTAAAATCCGGCGGCTTATTGAAATCGGCTAACGGAAGTTTCCACGTTGTCGGCAGCAGATTCCAAAATACATCAAATCCTCCGAGGTAAGAAATACCGAGGAAAAACAACAAGAAACCCGCGAACAAAAGAATAAAGCCCTGTAGTAAATCCGTAAAAATAACCGCCGTTTGTCCGCCGAATGTAATGTATATACCGGTTATAACGGCAATAACAATAATTACACCCATCAACGTTGTATGAAATTCCATTCCGAAAAACGAAAAACTTTTCGGAAGCATGGGCATAGCGGCTTTACCTAAAGTAAGAAAACCTATTCCGATGTACCCGATCATGTAAAATAAAAGTAAGATCGTTGCTAAAAATCGGGCGGACGGACTAAATCTTTTTTCGAAGTATTCCGGAATCGAACGAATGCGTGTGTATACGATTATCGGTAACCAACCGAACAAAAAAAACGGAATGAAAAACCAATCGTTGATGTATGTCATTGTTGAAGAGAATCCGTATTGGAAACCCTTAGCGGAATATTTTATAAAACTGTGACTCCCAACACCGGTGGCAACAATCGAAAAAGCAATCAACCACCATGCAAATCGCCTTCCGCCGAAAAAGAAATCTTTTGTGCTTCTGTTGTACTTTCCGAAGTAACTTCCGAAAAGCATAACAAACAGAAAATATACAACCATTACAATCCAATCGGTGGAAGAACCGATACTGTGAAAAGTTTGATGAATGTTTTGTGCGTGTGTTTCCATAAAATCACCAATATAAAGCTATTAATGTGAAAAAAGTGTGCAGAACAACAAAATAAAAATAGCCGAAAATTAATACCCTGTACCAATAACGGTGGCGTTTTCTTTGTAAGTTAATGGCGCCGCTTTTTTTAATTATAATCATTCCGATTAAAAAGAAAATTCCGCCTACGCCGTACAGGTAAATTAAAGGTAACCAAGTGTGAGTTATTGAAGGCATAATTAAACCGTTAGTTAATTTTGCATAAGGTAACACTAAATTGACTTAAAAATTAAGTAACGCAATACACACTTGCAAATTAATTATGAGAAATCCGAAAGTTTTTCACGCAAAATGCTTACCGGAATTGCAAAACGTAAATGTAATGTTTATAATAAAATAGATTGATTTTCACGCTTTGTCTATCTAATTTTAGAGTCTTAAACTTTTTAAAGAAACAAAGTAATACAGGAGGAACGTTTTAATATGGGTATGATGGCTAAGATGCGGAGTTTAGCTCCTTGGTTTATTCTAACGGTTGGCGGATTGTTTGTTCTTTTTATGGTTTTATCCGATTCCAAAATAACAACCTTGGCAAGAGCTAACAGCAATATCATAGGTGAAATAAACGGTGAAGAAATTACCTATCAAGATTTTGCCAAAATGGTGGAACAATATAGAAAAAATCAAGTTGCGCAAACGGGTAAAGATATAAGCGAAGATCAAATGGATGCATTCCGCGATCAAGTGTGGGATGCTTTGGTAACTCAAAAATTAATTGACGATAAAATGCAAGAGTACGGTATAACCGTTACCGACGAAGAAATTGTGCAATTAATAAAAGGACCTAACCCGCCGCAAATACTAAAACAATATTTTATAGACTCCACGGGAAATTTTAACAGGGAAGCTTACGATGCCGCAATAATGGATCCGAAAAATAAACAAGCAATGATTGAAGCGGAAAATTTGATTCGCCAACAATTACTTCAACAAAAACTTCAAGACTATCTCGCGGCGTCGGTTATTGTTTCGGAAGGCGAAATTAAAAGAAAGTTTATCGATCAGAACATTAAAATGAGTGCCGATTGGGCTTTATTCAGTTTTCTTACAATCCCCGATTCTTTAGTTACTGTTACCGACGAAGAAGTTGAAAATTACTACGATGAGCATAAAGAAGATTACAAATTGGAAGAAAGAAGAAAATTGAAATATGTTCTCTTCAAAAAACAACCTTCGGCGGACGATTCGATGTACATAAGAAAAAATTTGGAAGCCATAGTCGAAAAACTGCAAGGTGATACGGGAACGTTCAAAACTTATGTGGAAATATATTCCGATCAACCTTATACACAACAAACAGTAGCGTTAGACGAACTACCGGAAAATGCAGCTAATCTTTTGTACGAAGCCAAACCGGGTTCGGTTGTTGGTCCTGTTTTAACGGACGAAGGTTACGTTGTTTACAGATTGGTTAAAAAAATTAATAGTAAAGATGTGGTTGTACGCGCCTCCCACATTTTAATTAGAGTTAAAGATAACAATGAAGACGAAGCTAAAAAGAAAATTTATGAAATTTATAACGAGTTAAAAAAAGGCGCCGATTTTGAAAAATTAGCTCGCGAAAAATCGGAAGACGGTACATCGAGAGTTGGAGGCGATCTGGGTTGGTTCTCAAAAGGTTTGATGGTACCCGAGTTTGAACGTGTCGCTTTCAAGGGGCGAATTGGGGAAATTCTAAAACCCGTCCGAACCCAATTCGGTTACCACGTAATTAAAGTTACCGGTAAAACGAATAAGAAATATGTAATTGAAAAAATAGTAAACCAGATCAAACCATCGGCAACAACGCTCGATGCAATTTACAATGCAGCCAACGATTTCGCGTATCTTGCAAAGAAAAACGATTTTGAAAGTGAAGCCGAACTGATGAAATACAAGGTTCTGGAAACGCTTCCGTTCAACGAAGATGCCAGATCGATACCCGGAATCGGAAGTAGCAAAGCACTTTTGAAATTTACATTTGAAAACAGCGTGGGTGATGTTAGTGATGTTTACAAAGTACCGACGGGCTACGTAGTGGCGATGATTTCGGAAGTTTTGCCGGCTGGTTACAGACCTTTGGAAGAAGTAAAGGCTCAGATTACAAGAAAATTAAAGCAAGAGAAAAAAGTAGATAAAACGATGGAAATAGCCGCCGACGTTAAACAAAAAATCGGTGGCGATAACGGTGATATTACAAAAGTGAAAACATATTACCCGAAAGCCAGAGTAAGTAATGTAAAAGATTTTACAGCAACGGGCACGATTCCGGGAATCGGAAGGGATTACGCTTTTATCAATTATGCGTTGAAAGGCGAAATAGGTAAGGTGTCCGATCCGGTTAGAAGCAACGTTGGAAGTTATTTAATAAAAGTTACGGAGCGAACCAAATTCGATTCGACAATGTACTCGCTTCAGAAAAAGTTTTTACGCGATAATTTATTACGTCAAAAGAAAACCCAGTTTTTCAACGAATGGGTTAAAAAACTTAAAGAAGAAGCGGATATCGTAGACAACCGTTACTTGTTTTACAGATAAACAATTTTAAAAGAACTTAAATCGAACCCCTCTTTACGAGGGGTTTTTTGTAAATTTTTATACATAGAAATTGCGAATGTACTTTTATATATTTAACCGTGCTCAATAAATAATAATTCCATGCGAAAAAAAATAAGCGTTATTATAT
The DNA here is from genome assembly GCA_964553325.1 of uncultured Melioribacteraceae bacterium. Classification (GTDB taxonomy): domain Bacteria; phylum Bacteroidota; class Ignavibacteria; order Ignavibacteriales; family Melioribacteraceae; genus BMS3ABIN04. The sequence goes on from CAZKKI010000064.1 coordinate 4,131, forward strand.
TTTTAATCTTTACTATTATAGTTTCAGGTAAGTTATCCGCACAAAACAAATTAAAAGATATTTCGGTTTCCTTAACTTATAGTTACACAAACGTTGCAAAAATGTTTTTGTACCCTAACGCCACAAGCGTCGTGTTAAGAGAATCTTATGTTCCCTTCAACGATATTTTCAGCTATGCCGGTGAAATACGTTACACGGCTACCGAATCCGTGATTTTAGGTTTACGGGTTGAATACATGAAGGAAACCGAATTCGGCAGGAACCTAGATGATCCGCGATTTATTGTGGAAGATGGATTTGAATTAATCCCGCTTGAACTTTCCGCTTATTATTATTTACCCTTTTCAACCGATGATTTTAAATTTTTTATGGGCGGCGGATTAGGAGTTTATTTCGGGAAACATTTAAGAAAATTCGGCAATGCAACATTGGATAAAGTAAGTCAGAAGTTTGCCTACGGAATTCAAGTACAAGTCGGATTGGATTACTTGATAACCGATTTTTTATCGACCAGATTTGAAATGAGATTCAGAGACCCGGAAATTGAAGTTACAAGCAAATATTCTAAAGAAATTGTAAACTATAACGATTTGCTTTTACAGTTGGATGCGACAAACTTCGATACGCGGATAAACGTAAACGGCGTTACTTTCACTCTCGGGTTGGCAATTAATTTCGATTTACCTTTCTGAATATTTTTATATATTCCGAACTACTTTTAGAATTTTCGGTAAAATTAAACTATGACGAAACGGTTTTATATAACCGGCTTTATGACGAGCGGTAAAAGTACAATCGGGCCGATTCTGGCGAATGTGTTAGGTTGGGATTTTTACGATTTAGATAAATCGATTGAGGAAGAATACGGCAAAACGATCGTGGAAATTTTTAATGAATTCGGGGAAGAAAAATTCCGTAAAATAGAGAACGAGTTTTTACTGAAATATTCGAGATTGAACGAAGTTATAATTGCACTGGGGGGCGGAACAATTGCTTCCGATAAAAATATCGAGTTGATGCAAAGAACGGGAAAAATAATCTATTTAAGAGCTACACCGGAAATGATTTATAAAAGAATAAAAAATAAAATCGACAGACCATTATTCCGGGATTTGGTTTTATCGGAAAACAAACCGGAAGATTTTATTCGGCGTATTACGGAGCTGCTGAATAAAAGAGAAAAATATTATAATAAAGCCGATATTATTCTCGATACGGACAACCGTCCGATTGGAATAACGGTAGATAAATTAGCCAAACTTGTTAAGAGATACATTTATGAATAAAATATCGGTCGACTTACCGGGAAGACAATACGAAATAATAGTCGGAAGGAATACGTTAAAATCTTTACCCGTTTATTTGAATTCCGAGTTCGGACAAAACCGGTTGTTTTTCGTAGTCGATTCTAAAATGTATAAGCGGAATTCGACTAAAATAAAAACTGTTCTATCGAAAACTAAAAACCGGTCGAGTAAAATTATATTAAAAGCGACGGAGAAAAACAAAACGTACGAAAGTTTGATGAAAATTCACCGCCGGATGATAAAATCGGGTTGCGGCAGAGATTGCGTAATTATTGCGCTCGGCGGGGGAATTATAGGAGATATTGCCGGGTTTGCCGCGGCTACATATATGCGTGGCGTACGTTATGTTCAAGTACCAACAACATTACTTTCGATGGTAGATAGTTCGGTCGGAGGTAAAACGGGAATCAATCTTGATACGACGAAAAATATTATCGGCGCTTTCCATCAACCGCAGCGCGTTTTTTGCGATTTGGAATTCTTACAAACATTAGACGAAGAAGAAATTGTTTGTGGTATGGGCGAAGTGGCAAAATACGCTTTTTTGACCAACAAAAAATTTTTTGATTATGTTTATCGCAACTTTAACAATATTTTAAAGTTAAAAAGTAGGGAGTTAAACCGAGTTGTACGCGAATCGATAAATTTCAAAAAAAGTGTTGTGGAAAAAGACGAGAAAGAAAACGGTCTTCGTAAAGTGCTTAATTTGGGACATACATTCGCTCATGCGATTGAATCCGTTTACGATCATAAAATAAAGCACGGTCAAGCCGTTGTCGTCGGTATCGCAATGTCGCTTTACCTTTCGGAAGAATTGGGTGTTCTAAAAGAGAACGGAACCTCCGAATATTTCCGGTTATTGGAAAAATTTAAACCGTACATAAACCTTGTCAATCCGAACTCTACCGGAATGTACGGTATGATGAAACGTGATAAGAAAAACAGATTAAGCGAAATCCGATTTGTTTTATTCTGTGACTACGGAAAACTTTTATTGGATGTAAAAGCCAATAAGAAACAAGTAATGCGAGCAGTGAAAAAAGGACTGGAGTTTTTTGCATAATCCGATGAAACCGTTATTATTATTGCTGGTTTTTTATGTCTCCGTTAACGCACAAATCCGGTACGAAACAAGAGCCGTTTGGTTAACTACAAATTACGGATTGGATTGGCCCCGTACTTCGGACCCCGCAGAGCAAAAAAAAACGCTTGAAGAAATTTTCGATTCGATAAAAGCAAAAAACTTGAACACCGTCTATTTTCAAGTTAGGGGAAACGGTTATGTTTTGTTTCGTTCCTCGTACGAAGAACTTTCGCCCCGTATTGCAATTAACCCGAATATCTTTGTTTACGATCCCTTGAAATATGCAATAAAATTAGCTCGTGAGAGAAGTCTGGAATTACATGCTTGGGTTAATGTTTTAAAAGTATACGGAACCAGATTTAACGCTAAACCGCAATCGGTACAACATCTTGTTAATAAACATCCCGAATGGCTTTACAAAGTTGTAGAAAACGGAATTACTTCTTATTGGATGAATCCGGCATTGACCGAAGTTCGTGAGTACATCGTAAAATTAATTTCGGAATTGGTAAATAATTACGATGTGGATGGGGTACATCTCGATTTTCTTCGTTATTCCAATATTCAGATTAATGACGGTAAAACGGAAAGTTTCGGCGATGAGGGAATTGGCAATTGGAGAAGAAATAACATAACCCGCCTTCTCGAAGAAATATATTATAACGTAAAAAAAATAAATCCGGTGGTTGAAGTCGGTGTAACTCCGATCGGTATAAACAAAAACACATTAACAATAAGAGGAATGGAAGGGTATAACGAAGTTTATCAGGATGCGGAGGAATGGGTTGCAAAAGGTATTGTTGATTATTTGGCTCCGCAAATTTACTGGGATATTGAAAACGTACCCAAATTTGAAGATGTGTTGAATCAATGGTTGGAAATCGGAAAAGGTGTTAATCTTGTTGCCGGTATTGCCGCTTATAAAAACGAGGTGAAAAGCCAGATTGAGAAAATTCTGGAAATAGTCCGGGGAAAATACGGAACAGGTTCGGCATTTTTCAGATATGATAATATTAAACAATTGAGATTCGAAGAATTTAACGAATTGGCATTGCCTCCGAGAAGGACCACAGCCGTGGTTGGCAAAGCAACGCAGCCGTTGGAAATTATCGGAGCACAGGCACATGGTGAAAAGATTAATTTAAAATGGAAGTTTCCGGACAGTTTGAAAAACAATGTACGGGCTTATCTCGTTTTGATGGAAAAAAATGAAGACGGCTATATTCCGCTTGCAGTTGTGAACGATAATCATTATTCCGCGGGAATCACTCCGGAAAAGTTCAACATGCTTGTTTACCGTTTGAAAGTTTTACCGTTGGATAATGTTTGGAAACCGATGGAAAACGCCGCAGGTCAAGCGGAAATTTATAATTACCGGTTAATAAAATTTGCGGAGGATATAAAATCCGTCAAACCTTTTTTGCTGAGAGAGAACGGTAAATTGAAAATCGTTGTTTTGTCCCCTGGAAACCAAAACGTGAAAATTTATTCTAAAGCCATGGAGAAGTACGAATTAATCAAACAAGCCGGCACTCAAAAAGGGATTAATGTTTTGGTAATCGGCGAAAAGGAAAAAACGGAAGAAATATTGATTTTATTAGGCGGAAAAGAATTCCGTCTTAAATTTTAACTGTTAATTCAATACTTTACGTAAGTATTTCCCTGTAAACGATTTTTTATTTTTTGCCACTTCTTCCGGTGTTCCGGTTGCTACAAGTCCGCCTCCTTTTTCTCCCGCTTCGGGTCCCAAGTCGATTATGTAATCCGCACATTTTATTACATCGAGGTTATGTTCGATAATAACTACGGAATTTCCGGTTTCCAGCAAAGTATTAAAACATGCTAGCAATTTTTTAATATCGTCGAAGTGTAAACCGGTTGTGGGTTCGTCGAAAATAAATAGTGTATTTTTCTTTTTCTTTTTGACGATTAAATGCTTCGCAAGTTTAATTCTTTGAGCTTCGCCGCCGGAAAGTGTGTTTGAAGGTTGACCCAATTTGATGTATCCGAGTCCGACATCGGCTAATACTTTCAGATATTTCAGAACGTTCGGGTTGTTGTCGAAGAATTCGATTGCTTCGTCAACCGTGAAATTAAGAACATCAACGATGTTTTTGCCTTTGTATGTTATTTCGCGTGTATCTTTTTTATATCTTGTACCTTTGCAATCTTCGCATTCCAAATAAAGGTCGGCTAAAAATTGCATTTCGATTTTTACATATCCTTCCCCTTGACAAGTTTCGCATCGGCCGCCGGGAACGTTGAACGAAAAGTATCCGGGTTTGTATCCTTTCAATCGGGCTTGAGGAGTTGAAGCAAAAATTTCACGTATAGCTTCGAAACCTTTAACGTAGCTTATCGGGTTTGAACGGGGCGACTTTCCGATCGGGGATTGGTCGACGATTTCAATGTCGGAAATATATTTTATTCCGTCTATGGAATCGAATTTGCCTACTCGTTTCGGAGCCAAGCCCAAATTTTTCGCGATACCTCCGTAAAGGATATCGTGAACAAGCGTACTTTTCCCCGAGCCGCTAACTCCGGTTATAACCACAAATTTATTTAAAGGAAACTCAACGTCGAGATTTTTCAAGTTATGTTCGCGCGCACCTTTTATAACAATCGACTTTGTTTTCTTTGTATTTCTTTTTTGTGGTACGGGGATTTCCAATTTACCGGAAAGATATTTGCCGGTTAACGATTTATCGGATTCCAGAATATCTGCAATTGTTCCGGATGCAACAATTTCACCGCCGTTTACTCCGGCTGCGGGTCCCATATCGAAAATCAAATCGGCTTCGCGAATCATTTCCGCATCATGTTCAACAACCACTACCGTGTTTCCCAAATCGCGTAAAGATTTTAGTATTTTAATTAATCTGCTGTTATCCCTCGGATGCAAACCGATACTCGGCTCATCCAAAAC
>CAZKKI010000065.1:0-19361 GCA_964553325.1 uncultured Melioribacteraceae bacterium
TTTAATTTGTTCGTAAAAGAACTTTCGGCATAGTTTTTAAATTTCGCTTTGAGCAAACCGATTATGCTTTCGGCGAATTTTAGAATAATATTTCCTACGAATCCGTCGCACACAACGATATCGACCGTTCCGGCCAAGATATCCCGTCCTTCGACGTTTCCGACGAAATTCAAGTCGCTGTTTTTAAAAAGATCGAGAGCCGCTTGCGCAACTTTATTCCCCTTCGATTCTTCTTCGCCGACGTTCAGTAAGCCGATAGTGGGATTTTTTATTCCGAAAATTTCTTTTGCGTAAATGCTTCCCATAATTCCGTATTCAAATAGATGCTGCGGTTTGGAATCGACGCTTGCGCCTACATCGTAGACGGTACAGAAATTTCCTTTTGCCGTTGGTAATGTTGCTCCTATTGTCGGTCTGCCCACTCCAGGAATTCTTCCCATAATCAAAGTGGAAGCCGCCATCATTGCACCGGTATTGCCGGCACTTACAAATGCATGTGCTTTTTTCTCTTTAACCAAGGTTGCGCCAACAACAATGGAAGAATCTTTCTTTTGTTTCAATGCTGTAGTCGGCGTATCTTTCATACCGATTACTTCATTTGCGTGAACAATATTTTCTTCGGGAAATGAAAGATTGTTTTCACTTAGTACATTTTGAATTTCATCTTTTTTACCAACGAGAATAAGCTCGAAATCCCGATTCTCATTAAGCGCATCGATAGCACCCGCAATTGCGTTAAGGGGCGCATAATCGCCCCCCATTGCATCAACTGCTATTTTGCATTTGTAATTGTTAACTTCGTTCATTTTCGAACTTAGCTTTCGGGTACAAACATCGATCTGCCTGCGTAGTAACCGCAATTAGGGCAAGCACGGTGATTTAATTTCAGTTCACCGCAATTGGAACAGTGGCTCAGACTTGGCAAAGTAGCTTTGTAGTGAGTTCTTCTTTTATCTCTTCTACTTTTCGATATTTTTCTTTTCGGATGTGCCATTTCTTTTTCCCAATAAGTTAGTTTAATTTATTTTTAATCTTCAATAACGGTTCCCATACGGGATTAATACTTTCCTTTTCGCAACTGCATTCTTCGTAATTCAAATTCGTGCCGCAATGCGGACATAAACCTTTACAGTCGGGTGAACACAAATTTTTCATCGGTACCGATAACAAACCGTAATCTCTCACATCGTTTGTAATTACGAGTTTATCTACATCGGGACTCAAATAAAAAACGTTTTCTTCATCCGATACGGCATGCGACTTTGTAAACAAATATGTCAATTGGAAACGAGCATTTAATTCCCTATCGAACAATTCGTTACATCTGTCGCAAACAAATTTTCCATGAACACTCATTTTGCAATCCAATATAATTTGGCTTGCCGATTTATCCATTCTGCATTCGACTATAACGTTTCCCCAAAAGGGTTTTTCCAATCCTACTTCGTTTGATTTTTTTACCAAACGGATGTCATGAATACCGTCACTATAATTAGTATATTTGATAAACATCGTAACAGCAAATAAAATTTAGTCGGTAAATATAAATATTGATTTTTTCTTAATCAAGAAACCCTAATTATAAGAAAAACATTATATTGTGTAAACTTTCTTGAAGTTTCGGAAGATAATTAGAGACACTGAACAAAAACCAAACTATAATATAACATATGTTAATTTTAATTTCACTACTTTCGGCAATTATCCCGATGTTTATTTATCTGATTATTCTTTGGTGGTTGGATAAATACGAACGCGAATCTTTCGGTTTGGTTTTGGTTCATTTTCTTTGGGGAGCCGTAGGAGCAATATTTTTTGCAATTTTGGGCACGATGCTTTTATCCGTTCCGCTTTATTTAATCAAAGGACATTCCTCCAACGTCGTTGAATTTCAAACGGTTCTCATTGCCCCGTTAATCGAAGAATTCACCAAAGGAATTTTTCTGTTTGTTACCGCTTTAACCCGTTCGTTCGACAATATTACCGACGGTTTGGTTTACGGCGGGGCAATCGGACTCGGTTTCGGTATGACGGAAAACTTTATGTATTTTATTTCTTACGGTGAAACTTTGGAACAATTATTCACTTTGATTATACTACGAACGGCTTTTACCGGATTGGTGCACTGTATTTCGACCGCAACCTTCGGTGTTTTTCTGGCAATTGCCAAATTCAGCTACGATAAGAAAAAAACGATGTTTGTTTTTCTCGGATATATTTTCGCCGTGTCAATTCATTCATTTTGGAACATTAGCGTTACGTTTAACGCCGGCGTTTTAATTTCATTGCTTTTTATGTTCTTTGCAATTACTATTTTCGCATTAATTTTTATATTTTCGCTATCGAACGAAAGAAAAATTATTTTACAAGAATTGAACGACGAAGTGGAACAAAATTATTTATCGCAAGGATTTGTGGATTATGTATATAACAGAATCCGGAAAAAAACCGATAAGAAATTATTCGATTCGCATACGGTGAAAAATGCGGTTATTCTCGCATTCAGAAAACATCAAGCCCGTTACAGCGATTCGAGGGAACGTTCAAAATACTTAGGCGATGTTGAACTGTACAGAGAAAAACTAAAAGGTTTATGAAAATCATAACTCTAACGGAGATTAATTGGCGGCAGTAGGAATTTTCGGCGGATCGTTCGATCCTATTCATCACGGACATTTGATTACGGCACAAGATGTTTTAATAAAAAGAAAACTGGAAAAAATAATTTTAGTTCCTTGTTACATATCACCGCACAAAGCCGCTTCGTCTTATACTTCACCCGAACACAGATTGAACATGGTGCGGTTGGCGGTTCAAGACCATCCGTTTTTCGAAGTTTCGGAATTTGAAATAAACAAACACGATATTTCCTACACTTACGATACGCTTGTGGAATTCTCTAAAATTTACGAAGAAATGGAATTGATTATCGGTTTCGACAATTTACTGAGCTTCGATTTATGGAAAAATCCGGACGGGATTCTCGAATTTGCTAAATTGGTCGTACTCAAAAGGCACTTCGAACAAAAAGTGAAAACGTACAACAAATTTTTCGGCAAAGCCATTTTCGTCGATTCGCCTACAATTGAAATTTCGGCATCCGAAATCCGGGAAAAAATAAGAAATAATTTACCAATCGATTTTTTGGTCCCAGAAACGGTTAAAAATTATATTTTCGAACATAATTTATACAGATATTGAAATGGTTACTATCGATATTATTGAAAAACTTAGCACGAAAGAAAAAAGAATAACTTCACGATTAATCTCAAAAGTTGAAGAAGGAAATTCCGATTCCGTTGAAATATTAAAAGCATTATACTCCAAAACTGGAAACGCTTACCGGATCGGAATAACGGGACCTCCCGGTGCGGGAAAATCGACGCTAACGAACCAATTAACGAAACTGTACCGCAAACAAGGTAAAACCGTCGGGATTATCGCCGTCGATCCGACCAGTCCGTTTACCGGCGGAGCCTTGTTAGGCGACAGAGTGCGGATGAATGAAATCGGGAACGATCCCGGAGTTTTTATCCGAAGTATGGCAACCCGCGGAAGTTTGGGCGGGTTAAGTAAAAAATCGATTGACGCCGCCGACGTTTTGGATGCGGCGGGATACGATTACATAATTTTCGAAACTGTGGGCGTAGGACAATCGGAGTTGGATATTGCGCAAGCCGCCGATACCACAATTGTTGTACTCGTGCCGGAATCGGGCGATTCCATTCAAGCAATGAAAGCCGGGTTGATGGAAATTGCTGACTTTTTCGTATTAAACAAAAGCGACAGACCCGGTGCGGATTCGGCAAAACTTGCGCTCGAAACTATTTTGATGCTACGCGAGCACGATGCTTCGACTTGGATGCCGCCCATAATTCAAGCCGTTGCCTCCGAAAATAAAGCAATCGACAAAATCGCTGAACAAATCGAAAAACATAGAAGATATTTACTCGACTCTGGCAAATTTATCGAAAACAGAAAACACAACTCGGCAATAAGAGTAAAGGAAATTGTTGAAAAAGCTTTGCAAGATGATGTTTGGTCGGCCGAAAGGAAATCCCATTTGCACGATAAACTGACCAACATCGTTGAAGGAGAAATTTCACCGTATAAACTTGCGGAAGAAATCATTTCCGACTACAAAAATCATTAATTTATTATTCCAAATATGGTGACTGACGATGAAAAAAATCGGATCCAACATACGAAATCAAAAATATTATTTACAAAGAGAAGATTATTATAAAAACCTCGTCCGTAAACTTAACGGTATCCGCGCTAAAACAGAATTAGGCGGCGGAGAAAAAGCAATTGAACGACAACATAAAAAAGGTAAACTTACCGCACGTGAAAGAATCGCGAAACTGATTGACGAAGGTTCCGTATTTATTGAGCTAAACACATTTTGCGCCCACGATATGTACAAAGAATACGGCGGAGCGCCCGGAGCGGGAACGGTTTACGGAATCGGGAAAATTCACGGTAAAGATTTCGTAATTGTGGCAAACGACGCAACGGTAAAAGCCGGTGCATGGTTCCCTTTAACGGGAAAGAAAAATTTAAGGGCGCAAGAAATTGCAATGGAAAATCATTTGCCAATAATTTATTTGGTTGATAGCGCCGGTGTTTTTTTACCGCTCCAAGAAGAAATTTTTCCCGACAAAGAACATTTCGGAAGAATATTCAGAAACAATGCTAAAATGTCCGCAATGGGAATACCGCAGATTGCCGCAATAATGGGACCTTGCGTTGCCGGCGGAGCATATTTACCGATAATGAGCGACGAAGCTTTGATTGTTGAAGGCGAAGGTTCGGTTTTTCTTGCCGGAGCGCATTTGGTTAAAGCCGCAATCGGTGAAGAAACCGACAACGAAAGCTTGGGCGGTGCACGCGTTCAAACAAATATTTCCGGTGTTACGGATTACATTATGAAAAACGACGACGAATGCCTCGAAACCATCAGAAGTCTGACGGAAAAATTCGGTGAAAGACCGACTGCTGGTTTCAACAGAATCGAAAGCAAGCCACCGGCTTTCGCTCCTGAAGAAATTTACGGATTGCTTCCGGAAGATACGCTCGGTCAATACGATACCTACGAACTGATTGCCCGCATTGTTGATAATTCGGAAATTGACGAATACAAAGCCGGATACGGAAAAACTTTAATTACCGCTTATGCACGCATCGACGGTTGGGCGGTTGGAATTATTGCCAACCAACGGAAAATAGTTAAAACCGAAGAAGGCGAAATGCAGATTGGCGGAGTAATTTATTCCGACAGCGCCGACAAAGCAACGCGGTTTATTATGAACTGCAATCAACGGAAAATACCTCTGGTGTTTTTGCAAGACGTTACCGGGTTTATGGTCGGTACGAAAGCCGAACACGGCGGTATAATTAAAGACGGCGCCAAGATGGTTAACGCCGTTGCAAATTCCGTTGTGCCCAAAATTACAATTATCGTTGGCAACAGTTTCGGAGCGGGAAATTACGCAATGTGTGGAAAAGCTTACGACCCGCGTTTCATTTACGCTTACCCGAATATGAAAATATCCGTTATGGGCGGAGCGCAGGCAAGCAACGTTTTATTGGATATTAAACTTAAACAAATGAAAAAAAGCGGTAAAGAATTTACCGAAGAACAACAAAGAAAATTATTGGAAGAAATTACGCAATCGTACGAAGAAAAAAGCAGTGCGCTTTATGCTGCGGCCAGGCTTTGGGTCGATGAAATTATCGATCCGGCTAAAACGCGTGAATATATTTCGATGGCTATCGAAGCGGCCAATCATAATCCGGATATACCCAAATTTAACGTTGGCGTAATTCAAACGTAAAATTCCTTTTTACAAAAAAATAACATAAATCTCCGGCGCGGTTGCGCGTTGGTTATTTCATTTTGTATATTATTAAACAGTTTATTTTTAATCAAACTACGGGCTATATGAAAATTCTAAAATCCGAAAACATTCAGTTATTAAGAAATCTGGCAAAAGAATTTGTCGATAAGGAAATCCGTCCGCTTGCGGTTCAAATAGACCGGGAAGAAAATATTCCCGAAAAACTCATCAAAAAACTTGGCGAAGTAGGTTTGCTCGGTACCGCATTCCCCGAAAAATACGGAGGCGGCGGGTTCGGCGAAGTGGGCTTCTGTGTGGCTCAAGAAGAAGTAACAAAAGCATGCGGTTCAACGGCGGCATTAATCGGAGCGCATCAATCTATAGGCGCAAACGCAATATACATAGGCGGATCGGAAGATTTGAAAATGAAATACCTTCCTTCCCTTACTTCGGGTGAAAGAATTGCCGCTTTTGCTTTAACCGAAGCCGAAGCGGGTTCCGATGCTTTTAATCTTCAAACCAAAGCGGAATATAAAAACGGGAAATGGATTTTAAACGGCGAGAAAATATGGATTACTAACGGTGCAATTGCAGATGTCTTTTCCGTTTTTGCCAGAACGGATAAAGGAATCACAGGTTTCGTCGTTGAACGAAATTTTCCGGGCGTAAATATAGGTCCCGACGAAAAAAAACTCGGTATCCGCGGCAGCAGAACAAATGCAATTTACTTCGATAACGTTGAAGTTCCCGAAGAAAATATGATTGGGCAAAACGGCAGAGGATTTATTACGGCAATGAAAACATTGGATTCCGGAAGAATCGGCATCGGTGCTTGCAGCGTTGGTGGAGCGAAAGAAATCCTCGAGCTTTCGGTTAATTACGCAAATCAACGGAAACAGTTCGGCAAACCTATTTCCAGTTTTCAAGCAATTCAGTTTATGCTTGCCGAAATGGCGACTAAAATTTACGCAATGGAGAGCATGCTTTACCGTGCCGCGGAAAAATACGATGACGGAGATGACGTAACGGAAGACGCTGCAATGGTGAAACTTTTTTGCTCCGAAGGTGTATCCGAAGTAGCCGACATGGCGTTACAAATTCATGGTGGAATGGGATTTTCACGGGAACTGCCAATAGAAAGATTTTATAGAGATGCGCGGATTCTCCGTATATTCGAAGGAACCAGTGAAATTCAAAAACTAATTATCAGTAGAAAAACACTGAAAAATAAAGGGCGCTGGAAACTTTAATGAATCAAATTCTTGTAATACCGTCAATCGATATTAAAAACAGAAAAACCGTTAGAGTCGTTCAAGGTATTCCCGAATTGAATTGCCCGCGCTACGGCGACGATCCCGTGGAAATGGCGCTTCTTTGGCGTTCCGAAAATGCAAAAATAATTCACATAGTCGATTTCGATTCTTCGCACGAGCATTCGCACAAAAACTACGATATCATCGAAGAAATTTGCAACTCGGTAATCATTCCGGTAGAAATGGGTGGTGGAATCAGCTCTTACGAAGAAGCCGAAACTTTATTCGCGTTGGGAGTGTTCAGAATCGTTATCGGTACTTTGGCTTACGAAAATCCTGAGGAGTTTAAAAAAATATTCGAACGTTACGGTCCGCAAAAAATTTCCGCTGCAATCGATGTAATCGACGGCGAAGTTGTGGTGAGCGGAAGAAAAATTAAAACGGGTTTGAGCCCCGAACAATACGCAAAATCTCTTGCGGAAATAGGAATTGAAAGATTTATCGTTACCGATATAAAAAGAAACGGAATGCTCATGGGTCCGAATATTCAATTGTCGGTCGACGTTGCAAAAACAACCGGCGGAAAAGTTACGGTTTCGGGCGGAGTAAGAAATTACCGGGATTTGCTCGATATTCAAGAAGCTCAAGAACACGGACTCGATTCGGTAATTGTAGGAAGAGCTTTGTACGAAAATAAATTTCCCTGCCAAAAAATTTGGCGTGTGGCTGAATCGAATATTTTATAAAACGGAGCAACAATGGATACATTAAACAATATTAAAACAAACAGTTTTTGGTCGAATTTATTTAAAACCACAACCGCAAAAGACGATTTGCAAACAATTATATGTTCGCTTCCCCCGTTCCAGCAATTGAATAACAAGCAAGTATCTATGTTGATGAAACTTGTTCATCAACGTTCTTACCAACCGAACGAATACATTTTTGTTGAAGGAGATCCCGGACTTGGGATTTATTTTATTGAGAAAGGACACGTTCGCATAACGAAAGAGTTAAAGGAAGGCGAGGAAGAAATTTTAGCCGAACTGGAACAAGGTGATTTCTTCGGCGAACTTTCTGCAATTGACGAAAAACCGCGTTCCGCTTCGGCCATTGCGATTACCGATACGAAAGTCGGCGTTATTTTCAAACCCGATTTGGATGAGTTCATCGAAAAATATCCGAAGGTCGGAATTCACATTCTTAGAGGTTTGGCAAAAATAATTTCAACTCGCTTACGAAAATTTAACGAAGAATATATCGAACTATTGAAAAAATGCAAATAACAAAGGAGGAACAAATGGTAACAATAAAAAAAATTTTAGTACCAATCGATTTCTCCGATTACTCCAAATCGGCATTGCGTTATGCAATCGACTTTGCCAAACAATTCAATGCAAAATTATTTTTGATTTATGTGGTCGAGCCGATTATTTATCCCGCCGATTTCAGTATGGGACAAGTAACATTCCCCTCGGCGGAACTGGACTTAAACGAACGGGCACGGGAAGAACTTGAAAATCTTGCAAAATCGGAAATCGGTGAAGCGTTGGAATATGAAGTAATAATCAAAACCGGCAAACCGTTTGCGGAAATTAACGATACCGCATCGGAAATAGACGCCGATTTGATTATTATAGCAACGCACGGACACACGGGTGTTGAACATTTGTTGTTCGGCAGTACGGCGGAAAAAGTTGTACGGAAAGCTCCTTGTCCGGTGCTAACGTTGCGCGAACCGATTAAAGGGTTTAAGTTTTCGGGTGTACAAAAAAGTTAAAACTTAATGAATCAGTTAACCGAACAAAAACTTAAAGAAATTCTCGATGATAATCTTTCGGGAAGTCGTGATTTATTGGTTAAGTTAAATTCATTCTTTTACGAAAATTTTAATCAAATAGACGACTTCCCCGCTTTGCTTCTCCGGTTGAAAAAACGGTTTTATACTTTTCACACAATTATTTCTTACCTGACCGAAATAGAAGAAATTTATTTGATGCAAGGCGGAGATAAAGCGTATGAATATGTTAGAAAATTTTTCTCCGCCGAGACGGAAGTTTACGATAAAATTTTTGCGAATTTCGAAAAAAGTATCGGACGCGTAAAAAATATAATTACAATTTCCAACAGCCGTACGGTATTTGAAATTTTAACCAGACTGCATCGAAAAAATAAAAAACTTACCGTAACTGTTTGCGAATCCCGCCCGCAAAACGAAGGAAGAATTTTAGCCGAAGCCCTTCTCGATTTGGGAACTCAAGTTAATTTAATTACGGACGCCGCGATGCCGGAATATATCGAAAAAGCGGACATTGCTCTCTCCGGAGCCGATGCAATTTTGAAAAACGGAAACATAGTAAACAAAACCGGTACAAAACTCTTCGCAATTGCCTGCAAGTATTACAAAACGCCGTTTTATGTTCTTGCCGATAAATCAAAAGCGAAAAACTCGAATACTTTCCATCGCAAAGAGGAAAACCCCCGGGAGGTTTGGGATTTTTCGCACCCAAAATTGAAAATAGAAAATTACTATTTCGAGATTGTCGAAAAGAAATTAATTACCCAAATTATTTGGGATTGAATAATCTTACATCAATAAAATTTATTCCTTCCGCTTCGTGCCGCTCCCTTCCCTTTGCGAAACTTTTTTATACGTTATTTAATTTATTATTTCCGATAAATCAACCCCACTCCCTTCAAAAAACGGAATGGTAGCCAAAGTTTTAGTAACTTGAATTCTTGATTTTATTTAGTATTAAAAATAACTTTGTGGTTTATTTATTAAAAGATGAGCGAACAAGTTAAAAATATTACCGTTAACCGTAAGGCAAGGCACGAATATCATATTCTGCAAACTTTCGAAGCCGGAATTGCACTTCAAGGCACGGAAGTTAAAGCTTGCAGGCAAAATAAAGCAAACTTAACCGATAGCTACGCCCGTGTTAAAAACGGAGAAGTTTGGCTAATCGGAGCATACATCGGACATTATGAACAAGGTAACAGGTTCAACCATGATCCGCACCGCGACAGAAAACTTTTGCTGAACAAACGCGAAATAAGAAAATTGGACAAAGCGGTAAAAGAAAAAGGTGTAACGTTGGTTCCGCTCAGAATGTATTTTGTAAGAGGAAAAGTAAAAGTGGAAATTGCTCTTGCCAAAGGTAAAAAGGTATACGATAAACGCGAAGCAATTGCAAAACGCGATCAACAAAGAGAAATGGAACGAAAATTCAAATATTAAATTCACTATAAATAAAAGGCGATAAGATATTGAAAAACAATAAGTTTCCTCCGGTTACCGAACAAATGGATTTAATTAAACGTGGCACGTCCGAGATTATTCCGGAAGACGAGCTCGTTAAGAAATTGGAGAATTCGATCAAACTGCAAAAACCGCTCAATATAAAGTTGGGTTGCGATCCAACGCGACCGGATTTACACATCGGGCATTCGGTTGTTTTGCGCAAACTTGCGCAATTCCAACAACTCGGACACCAAGCGATTTTGATTGTCGGCGACTTTACCGCAATGATCGGCGATCCATCCGGAAGAAATTCCACGCGTCCACCGTTAACTTTCGAAGAAGCTCAAAAGAACGCACAGAGTTATTGGGAGCAAGCTTCCAAAATTTTGGATAAAGAAAAAACCAAAATAGTAAATAACTCACAATGGCTCGGGAAAATGTCTTTTGCCGATGTGATTCAACTTGCATCGAAATTCACGGTTGCCAGAATGCTTGAGCGAGACGACTTTTCCAAGCGGTATAAAGGCGGAATTCCGATAAGCATCCACGAATTTCTCTATCCTCTTGCACAAGCCATGGACAGTGTGAAAATCGAAAGCGACGTGGAATTAGGCGGAACGGACCAAACGTTTAATTTGCTGGTTGGTCGAGATATTCAACGAGAATATGGACAAGAACCGCAAGTAATTCTGACCATGCCGTTGCTCGTTGGTACGGACGGGGTCGAGAAAATGAGTAAATCGTATAATAATTACATCGGTATTGCAGATCCTCCGAACGAAATTTACGGTAAAACTTTATCGATACCCGATGATTTGATTTATACCTATTTCGAACTTGCTACCGATGTTTCGATCGAAGAACTTTCGGTAATAAAGAAAAAACTAGAAGATAAAAATATGAACCCACGCGACTTGAAACGTATGTTGGCCCGGAAATTAGTTTCAATGTATTATTCGGAAGAAGACGCCAAGCGCGCCGAAGAAGAATTCGATAAAATTTTTATTAATAAAGGTATTCCGGACGACATACCTGAATTCAAAATCGATGCGGATGAGATAAATATTCTGGATTTAATCCTGAAAGTTAATTTTGCGCCTTCCAGAAGCGAAGCCCGAAGATTGGTTTTGCAAGGAGGCGTTTCGATAGACGGCGAAAAAATAACGGATTTTAAAAAGGCAATTACCGTTCAAAGCGGAATGATTCTTAAAGTAGGTAAACGCAAATTTGCCAAAATTATTTAAGAAGGAGAAAATTTAATGTACGTTCCAACAAAAATATTTTTTACAAAAGGTGTGGGAATTCACAGAGAATATTTGGCATCGTTCGAGTTGGCGTTAAGAAATGCAAAAATAGAGAAATACAATTTGGTTACTGTCAGCAGCATTTATCCCGTCGGTTGCAAAAAGATTTCGGTCGAACAAGGGATTAAATTACTAAAACCCGGACAAATTGTTCACGCGGTAATGGCACGAAACGCGACGAACGAACCGAACAGACTAATCGCCGCTTCAATAGGTATAGCATTACCAAAAGATAAAACCATGTACGGTTATTTATCGGAACACCATCCGTTCGGTGAAACCGCACAAGTTTCCGGCGATTATGCGGAAGATTTGGCCGCCTCGATGCTTGCCACCACACTCGGAATCGATTTCGATCCGGATAAAGCGTGGAACGAAAAAGAACAAGTTTTCAAAATGTCGGGAAAAATAGTAAATACGACAAATATTACACAATCCGCGCGAGGGAATAAAGACGGGTTATGGACTACGGTGATAGCCGCAGCCATACTTTTGAGTTAGAAATTACTTTAACTATCTTATGTAACCCTTGTATTTTCTTTTAGTTACGACTTTTTCACAAAGTATCAGGTCAAGCAACGGCAAGCGGAATTCCGAAAACAATAAGAACCAGCAAAACTGCAAGTACAACCGAATATAGTGTGTTTTTCGATTGGACGTAGTTTGCGGTAATCAGCAATACAAAACTCCAAATGAACATCGTAACTTCCACGAAAAGAAGAATATGAGCCGCCGTACTGTTCAGCTCGGTTGCTAACGGATTTGCCAAATACCAATATTCGCCGAATAAAGCAAATTCAACGGGAAGCAATAAAAACAGTGTAATTATCAAAGGGATGAACGCGTAAGTGTAAATTGCCAAATTATCTTTAAATCTTGTTTCCAATCCAACGATTTTATTAACCGAAGTAATTGCATAACTTGCACCGGCCAACAAAAGCACCGATAAAACACTAACGGTTAGTATGAATGACAACCAATCGATATTAAAATTTTCAGGTGAAAACATCGTTTTCGCTTGAAGTGCGACCAACGAAGCCTTAACGCCGAACAACACAAGTAACGGAAGCACCATATTTTTGGTTTTTGCGTGAATGATTTTGAGAAATGCTTTGTCGGGTGAATCGAAAATCGACCAAAAAGTTTTCCAAAATTCGATGTTGTTTACTCTATCGCGCAGAAAAGTATTGCATTCCTTACACGTTAGCCTATACAGCGGATTTTCGGCGCTGCACTTTTCGCATACGATAACGTTTTTCATTTAATCACCCAATCTGTTGAAATAAAACTTGACGTTCAGTTCGGGAGCACGGAGCATTTTGTTTTCCGAAACATCGAAATCGAACAAATGTGCGTCGACATAAGCGTCCACGAGATTAACAAAATATGCCAATCCGATGAAAACCGCAAACAAATCCCTTTGATCTTTATAAAATTCGCGCAATCTTTTGTAACTGTCGTCCGGCGCACCGGAATCGATACTTTGATTATACAAATCTCTGTACTGAACGGTCAATTTATTTCTGTCGATCCATCCCAAAACCAAAGCTGCCGTTCCGCCCCAAATAACCGGAATTTTCCAATAAGATTCGTTATAGAACTGTCCCCAACCGGGTAAAACCGCGCTGCGGAGCACGGCTCCCCAAGGAGATTTTTGCATTACGAAAACCGTATCGGATTCGCCCGCCGCGGTAGAAGTATCTTTTATATTTTGAGCGGATATTTCCGTAATTAAAAATAAAAGAAGGACAACAGGTAATATTTTGATTTTGATATTATCCAATTGAATTAAATAAATCCAACAACCTTTCGAGTTCGTCATTCGAGTAAAATTCTATGACAATTTCCCCCGTTCCGTCTTTTTTCTGTTTGCAAATTACTTTTGTACCGAAAATCTGCCTTAATTTGTCTTCCAAATCGTTTATGTGTACGGAGTCGGAATCTTTTGGAGAAACCGGAATCTTTCTTTTCGTTTCTTTCTTTTCGGAAGTTAAAGCTTTTTTAACAAGCTCTTCGACATTCCGGACGGATAAATTTTTCTTGATAATCTGATTCTTAATCGAAATTTGAAGCTGTTCATTCGGTAAATTTATTAACGCACGGGCGTGACCGGCAGAAATTTTATTTTCTATGATGCTTTGTTGAATTTCACGCGGAAGTTTTAACAATCTGATAGTGTTTGTAACGGTCGATCTGTTTTTACCCACTTGCTTTGCGATTTCGTCTTGCGACATATTACATTCCGTCATTAACCTCCGGTATGCAACGGCAACTTCAATCGGATTCAACTCTTCCCGTTGTATGTTTTCGATAAGTGAAAGAGCAAGCATTGCTTCTTTCGTTTCGACTTGTATGATATACGAGGGAATTTCTTTATATCCGATATCCTTGCAAGCACGCAGTCTTCGTTCCCCAGAAATCAGTTCGTATTGATTTTCTCCGGTTCTACGAACTGTTATCGGTTGAATCAAACCGTTTTCGAGGATAGACATTTTTAGTTCGTGTAACGCTTCCTCATCGAATTCGGTGCGCGGTTGATACGGGTTCGGTTTGATGTTGTTTACAGGAATTTTAACCAGAATATTGTACGAATGTCCGTCGTCCTTAGAAATTTTATCCAAAGAAATCGGGATTTTCTGCTCGCCTTCTTCGTTCAATTGGGGTTTGATCAAGGCATCGAGACCCCTGCCCAATCCGGGTTTAATTTTCGTCATATCAAACTACTTCTTTTTGTTCCTTGTTTTGTGTCCGGCTTATCACTTCCGCCGCCAGCGAAATATAATCGCGTGCTCCCTTCGAAACGGCATCGTACAAAATTACGGGTTTGGCATGACTCGGAGCTTCGGAAATCCTAACGTTTCTGTTGATTATCGTATTAAACACCTTGTCGCCGAAATATTTTCTCACTTCTTCCACAACTTGATGCGATAAATTCAATCTTGTATCGAACATGGTTAGAAGCACACCGCCGATTTTCAAATTCGAGTTCAAATGCTTCTTTACTATATTTATTGTATTAAGCAATTGCCCCAATCCTTCCAACGCAAAATATTCGCATTGCACAGGAATAATAACCTGATCGGCTGCGGTAAGAGCGTTAAGCGTAAGAAGACCAAGCGACGGCGGACAATCGATTATTATGTAATCGTAATCGTTCTTGATTTCCTGAATTGCATCTTTAAGCAAACCTTCACGATTGGGAATCGAAACCAATTCGATTTCCGCACCCACCAAATTTATATTTGCCGGTAAAATATCCAAATACGGCATGTACGAATTGACTATACAATCTTTAATGTTTTCTTGTCCTATTAAAACCTGATAAACGGATTTATCGTCCGACGTGCTCCCGATTCCGGACGAAGAATTCGCCTGCGGATCAATATCGATAAGCAAAGTTTTATATTCGGCTGCTGCAATTGATGCCGACAAGTTTATTGATGTGGATGTTTTTCCAACTCCGCCTTTCTGATTTGCTATTGCAATAATATTTGACATTTACGCTTTCCGATTCCCAATTTCAGTTACTAAAAATCCTAATTTATACATAAAGTTGTAAAAATCCAATTACCAAATTAAGCTTTGGTTTTACAAATCGACCGTTTTGTTTAATTTCAGGATAAATTATAAATCAATTTCCTGACCGTAATCCATTACAATGCATTTTTTACCGAGCGCTTCAACTTTCGATTTAAATTCGTTCGGATCGGCTTCGATTACCGGAAACGTGTTATAATGCATCGGGATTGCCACACCGGGATTTACAAACTCGACCGCCTTAACAGCATCGTCGATTCCCATCGTAAAGTTATCGCCAATCGGTACAAGCATGTAATCGATTTTGTTTAATTCACCTATTAATTTCATATCCAAAAACAAGCCGGTATCGCCGGTATGGTAAATGTTTTTACCGTCGATTGTAAGTACAACTCCCGAAGGTTCGCCGGTGTAATTTCCTTCCGGAGAAATCGAACCGTGATGCGCAATTGTGAATTTCACCCGTCCGAATTCGAAATTATAAGCGCCTCCGATGTGCATGTTGTGCGCTTTAAAACCTTTGGACGAAACATAATCCGCAAGTTCGTTTACGCAGATAAAGAGCGGATCACTTCGCTTTGCTATTTTAAATGAATCGCCAACATGATCGCCGTGTCCGTGTGTCAACACAATAAAATCAGCCGTAACATCGTCCGATTTAACGGGAGAAGTCGGATTCCCGTCCAAGAATGGGTCGATTAAAATGATTTTTCCGTCGTTCGTGGTAATTTGAAATGCCGAGTGTGAAAAATATTTCAGTTTCATAACGTCACCTCTTTTTTGTTGTGAGGAACTTATTTACATATTTATCTTCCATAAATTTAACTAATTCCTCTTTTATAATCTCCGTAACTTTCGACTTCTCGTTACGTATCTGCTCGAAAAACTTTTCCGGTACGTTCAAATTGTTTTCTTCCGAAACTTTACGGATTTTCTCTTCGAGTACGTCCAAATCCCTTCCCTCGCCAACAACGTCTTGTAAGAATTTCATTTTGTTGTAAACGTAATTAAAAAGTTTGGGTTTGTAACACGGTGCGAAGACTTCGAGTACGTATCTGAATCTTCTTACCGCAATACGCATTTTGTGTAAGTTTCTTACGGAATTTTCTTCGAGATACTTTTCAATCAAAGACCTGAGCGATTTTAACTTTTCACTTAAAATCACCTTTCCGGCTTTGCAAAATTTCATATCTTTTTCAATATCGTCGATTCTGTATTTACCGTGGAATTTCATATTCAACTCATTATAGTTTTAATAAAACCTAATATTGCTTGTAACGGTCGCATTTTCGAATTATCATTTCCGTAAACCGTTGGAATATTGATAAATCCGACTTTTAAATTGTTTCTGGCCGCTTTAACGAGGATTTCACTTTCCGCTTCGAAACCATTGAACGACGGCATTATTTTTCTTAAGATGTTCGTTCGATAAGCTCTGTACCCCGATTGGCTATCGAGGATTTTTAAACCCGTTTTCAAACTTAAAAGTTTCGATGTAATAAGATTACTCGCTCTTCTTTGAACCGGCATCGATTTCATATCGTGCAAGCGGTTTCCGATTACTATATCGTAAGTTTTAATCTTCTCGATAAATTCCGGAATCAGCTCCGGTTCGTGTTGTCCGTCGGCATCGATAGTAACGGTTACGGATGTTTCAAGTTCAATACTTTTTTCGAACCCGGTTTTTAATGCCGTTCCTTTGCCCGAGTTTTCGGCATGATTCAGCAAAATAACTTTTTCAAAATTTTCCGCATAAGCAGCCGAATTGTCGGTCGATCCGTCGTTTACCGCAATTATCAAGTCGACGTAACCGGAAATTCGTTCGAGTATTTCCGGCAATGTTTTTTCTTCGTTGTAAAACGGGACGATCGCACAGATTTTATTTTTCTCTGGTGAATAATTCAAATATATTTTTGAAACCTCTTTCTTTTGAGCCTTTAACACTTTCGGTAAGCAGATTTCTAAGTGCATCTTTCGACAGTCCCCGCTGAAGTTTTCCGTTCTGGGCAACGGAAATACCGCCTGTTTCCTCCGAAACAATTATACTCAGAACGTCGGCTTGTTCCGAAATTCCCAATCCGGCTCTGTGCCTCATTCCGAGCGGAATTCCGTCGATGGATGTTTGGGACGAGAGCGGAAGCGTGCATCGGGCGGCTTCCAAAACATCGTTGTTGATAATTACAGCCCCATCGTGTAAAGGACTGCGCGGGAAAAAAATGGATAACAATAAATTTTTACTTAATTTCGCGTTTAAAATTTCACCGGTTTCAACAATTCCTTTAATTCCAACCTCCTTTACAAAAACCATAAGCGCGCCGTGTTGAAGTTGCGCAAGTTCGAACGTTGCATCGGTTATAATGTTAGCTACAGAATTTTCATCGCTACGTACGAACTTTTTGAAATAAGGATACCTGCCTAAAAGCGTAAGTAAACGCCTCAACTCGGGTTGGAACAACACAATGAAAGCGATAACCCAGATATCGGTTACCAACTTCAACATCCAACTTACAGTGCGGAAATTTGCCGCTTGTGCTAAAAACGATAACAACAAAATAATTATCAAGCCCACAAATATATTAGCTGCTAACGTTCCGCGTAATACTTGATACAACTTGTATATAATAAACGAAACAAGCAGAATATCGATTAAATCGACTAACGTAAACGGGAGGAAACCTATTTTAAATATTTCAAACATTATTTAATTCTAAACTATTAGGATTTTGAATATACTCGTTTATTTTTCTTGCTTCAATCAATTTTTTGTAATTATGCGTACGTACAATAACCGCTCCGTTTTCAATAGCTATTTGTTCCGTCACAAGAGTAGCGTAATCCCTTTGTTCCACCGGCAAATCCAATGCCTTGCCCAAAAATGATTTTCGCGAGAGACCGATTAACAGCGGCGCTCCCAATCCTTTAAATTCATCCAGCCGGGCAATAATTTCATAATTATCTTTAACTCTTTTACCAAAACCGATACCGGGATCAACAATAATATTTTCAATTCCGCCGTTCTTTGCTTTTTGCATTTGGTGCGAAAGGAACTCGTATATTTCACCGATTGTATCTTCGTAAAACGGATTCAGCTGCATTGTTTGCGGCGTACCTTTAATGTGCATAATAATAACGGTTGCATCATAGGCCGAAATTACATCAATCATTTTTTCGTCAAAAGTTAATCCGCTTATATCGTTTACGATTTTCGCACCTAAATCCAATGCACTTGCGGCGATACCGGATTTCGTAGTATCGACGGAAATAACCGCATCCGGCCGCTCTCTTAAAATTCCTTCGATTACCGGAAGTACTCTTCTCATTTCTTCCTTGGTGCTTACCATTTCCGCACCGGGGCGTGTCGATTCCCCGCCAATGTCTATAAAATCGACGCCGGCGTCATACATTTCCACACCGCGCCGAACAGCCGCTTCGATTTCATAATATTTCCCACCGTCGGAAAACGAGTCGGGTGTAACATTCAAAATTCCCATTATGTGGAATTTGCTCATTTCGTATTTTCTTCTACCGACGAAAAAAGAGCAAGATGAATATTTTTCGTAATTTGCGTACACATTTTCCAACATGCTCGCAATCTCAAATTCCGGTTTACTTTTTTTATCGGTGAAATATTGTTTTAACTTTAGTTTTCCGGTATAAATTTCGACCGAATTATTTTCTTCATGAACATTAATTGCTATTTTATCAAAATAATTCCGCAACTGTTCGAGATCTTTCTTATCAATATCCTTTAACGCAAAACCGAATAGTTCTGTTGAAAGGAAATCTTTTCCGAATTCCGATTCTAATTTCGCTCTAATTGTTTCATCGAACAGCTTATGCCGAATATTTAACGGTCGAATTTGCAATTGATGTTTTACCAATTTTTTTTATAAGATTTATAAAGTTATAAAATTTACAAGAAATAAACTTTTAATTTCCCGTAAAAATGGGTTTGAGGGAAGTTATGTGTTATTGGTCGATTGCTGAATAATTAAATTGTTGTATTCTTCAATTGTTTTTTGCAAACAACCAACTGGAAACTGCGAACCGGAAAGTGCCAACCGAATATTGTAAACAAGTTAAATCACGTTTGAAAAATCAAATCATTTCGCTTAACAATTCTTTTCTCGGTTGGGCAATAACAACTTTGTTCACAAGCAGACCTTTGCTTCCGATTAGTTGA
>CAZKKI010000066.1:0-18650 GCA_964553325.1 uncultured Melioribacteraceae bacterium
GATTTACAAAAGAAGAATTATTAAACAATAACGAGTTCAACTCCGGCGTTTTTGCATTCAAATATAAACCCTTGAAAAAACTAATTAACAAACTCGAAAATAAAAACGTTCAAAAAGAAATTTATATAACGGACTTGATTAGCGTTTTCAACAAAAACGGTCTAACTGTAAGAGCTGTCAGTCCCGAACAACAATACGTAATTATGGGCTTCAACAATAAATCCGTATTGAAACAAATGGAAAACATTGCCCGAAAAATGATGTACGATAAAATTAAGGACATCGTACAGATAGACGATCCGGATGACTTTTTCATCGACGAATCCGTAATCGAAGAAATAATCAAAGCCGATAAAAAAGGGAAACCCCTCGATTTAAAAGTTGGTAAAGGCGTTTACATCGGTAAAGGTGTAAAGTTGAATTATAATTTAACTCTCAAAAAAAACGTATGCGTTCAAGGTAATGTAATTTTCGGCAAAAACGTTACCGTTTGGGAAAATGCCCATTTATCATGCTTTCCCGAACAAAAATTTATTATCGGGGATAATGTGGAAATTTTATGGGGAGATATTATAAAAGGAAATATAATTATTGGTGAAAATTCGAGAATAGAATCGAGTGTTAACATGACCGGTTCAGATGAATTTCCTTTACGAATCGGTAAAAACGTAACGATAAAAGGGACAAGTTATTTATTCGGTACAATTGTGGACGATGATATTTTTATCGAACACAGCGTTTTAATAAAGAAAAAGGTTGACAAGCTGATTAAGAAAAACGGTGAGATACAAAAAATAAGATTTTATTTGCCTATGCCTGCAGGAATCGATGCAATAGAAAGTTTGCAAGATTGCAATAAAAAAAACGGAGCAAAATAACTTTGCTCCGTTTTCAAAAGTAGAAAAATTTCAAATTGTTAGTTTTTAGCCGCTAACGAATTAACAAATTTAGTTAATTGGGCTTTCTTTCTTGCGGCAGTGTTTTTATGCAATCTGCCTTTGCTAACCGCTTTATCGATAACGGAAACCGCAGTCTTCAAATTCTTTTCCGCCTCTTCGGCTTTTTTAGCCGTTAAGACTTTTTTCATTTCCGTTTTAACTCTGGAAAGCGTAGCTTTATTTCTCAGTCTTCTTTTTTCGCTTGTTCTAATTCTTTTCTTTGCCGATGCGTGATGCGCCATTATTTTTCCTTCTATTTTTTTAGAACTACAAATTTAACATCATTTCGCAAATAATTCAAATATTTTTTCAAATTCGGCTTTAAGGGTTTTATTCAACTTTTTTTAATTCCGTGTTTATATTTAACCGTACGGTTTTACCTACAACCGCGCCGCCCAATTCCATCAATTTATTCCATTTCAATCCGAAATCGAACCGGTTTATTTCACCGGTTATTTTGAAACCGGCACGGGTATTTCCCCAAGGATCTTTAATCGTTCCGTTGTGAGTTACATCCAAATCGATTTCTTTTGTTATACCACGAATTGTTAAATCACCCGTCATTTTGTATTTTTTTTCGCCCATTTTGGTAAACGATTTACTCTTAAATGTAAGTTTCGGAAATTTTTCGGCATTGAAAAAATCATCCGATCTCAAATGCTCATCCCGTTTTTCGTTTTCCGTGTTGATACTGTTCACATCAGCCCAAAATTCAACTTGAGCATTATCAAAATCCTCTCCGTTTGTAATAACGGTACCGCCGAACTTTTTAAAATTCCCTTCCACATCCGTAATAACCATATGCGTTACGCTGAAACCGATGTTTGTATGTGCTTTATCGAATTTCCATTTTGTTTGAGCGGAAATTACCGAGAGTGTTATGAAAAAAACGAGCGGCAAGATTTTTATATTTTTCATTTCTATTATCTCCTGTTTTTAATGATAACTTAATATGCGTATATCTAAATCAATTAATTGTAACGTATCCGACAAGTCGGGGAAACACCGGTAAGATAATAAAAACAAAATAAAAAAGGGGGCTTACGCCCCCGGGAAAAGATTAATTTTTAGAGATTAAGTTTCAATCGTGAATAAATGTATCTTCCGTTATATCCGGAAGGTGTGAAGTTGCTGTACGGGAAAATTCCGTTGAAACTGTTTCTCTTCAGGTTTTTATCGGGATAAGCATCAAAAATATTGTTGACGCCTACCGCCAAAGTAAGTTGAGGCATAATTTCGTAAGCAAAATCTATATTCGTGTGCCAAACCGTTCCGAAAGTTTGATCTCTGGTTTCATCTTGATTCAATATCGAAAATTCGCCGTACCTATGAACTCTAAGAGTTGAATTAAATTTATCGTACGCATAACTAACGGCAAAATCCCAAGAAGAAAGAGGTTGACCTTTTTCGATTCTGCCTTGTTCAACTCTTCCCAACAAAGGAATATCAGTAATTTGTTTGATTTCTTCCGGGGTTTGAATATCGTCTTTATTTGTAATTTCCGTTTTGTTAAAGTTCATTGCCACAATAAATTTAAGACTTGATTTCGGAGACAATCTAACACCGTATTTTGCGGTTACGTCAACCCCAAGAGTTTTCGTATCGACCGCGTTTGTAAAATATCTTCCGCCGGTAGCATTAATTCCTCTTGCTTGCAAGAAATTCGGGATATCTCCCCCGCGGAAGTTTTCGGAAAGTACGATACGATCGGCCAAAGTGATCATGTATCCGTCGACCGTCAAATCGAAATTTTCTTGCGAAACCGTGAAACCGGCACTAATATTGACCGAAGTTTCCGCTTTCAAAGGTTTGGCTCCCAAGGCTTTTGCAACTTCAGTATTTACCGGGAACGTACCAACTTCAAACGGCACACCGCCGATAAAGTTTGTTGCAATCGATGAAAAGAATTCTTGTGATAAAGAAGGAGCGCGGAAACCGTTACTTACTGCGCCTCTGAATGCAAATCCCTTTGTAAATTCGTATCGTGTTGCAAATTTCCCCGCAAATGCCGAACCGAAGTCGCTGTAATTTTCATATCTTCCGGCTATGCTCACCGTCCAATTTTTTACGACGTTGTTTTCCAAATCAATGTAAAAACCGAAGTTGGTTCTACTTTCATTTTGTTCGTTTTTCGGAGAAAATCCGGGGAATACCTGGGAACCGACCGGTGCAGGTTGACCGGCATTCGGTCCGTCTAAAATCGGGACACCACCGTTTTCGTACGACATCGGTTCACCTGCAACTATTTGATAGTTTTCCCAACGGAATTCGGCACCCACTGCAACCGTTAACGGTTCAGCGGTACCAATATCGTATGTCCTTAAAAAGTCCGCCGTTGTTACCGCTTGTGATGCTTTCAAGCTTCCGTCGTCGAAACTGGTTTTGCTTTTTGTACCGAACGAAGCGTTCAGTGTGTTGAAAGTATTGAAATTAAATGTGTTTGTACCGTAAGTTTGTGCGAAGTCATAAGACCATTTACCGAAATTTCCTTTCAAACCGGCCACAATCGAACCGTCATAAATTTTCGGCGATATTTTAGGAAGAAATCCGTCGGGATAAATTGCCCTAACGTTTCTATTGTCGAGCGATCTTCTATAATATCCGCCGGCAAAACCTGTTCTGTAAGTATAACCGCCGAAAGCATAAAAATTAAGATTTTCTTTAATCGGGATTTCCGTATTTAAGAAAACCCCCATATCAATGGTTCTTGAATCACCCCAATGGTGGTTTAATCTGTTAAATGTTGCTTCTCTCGGATCCGGTGTGTTATTGGTTGTTGCCCAGTCAATATTAAAATATTGTTGTCTCGGATCCAATCCGGCTCTGTTTGTTCCGTTGTGATTTACATATACTCCGCTCACATAAAGAATACCGTCGTCACCAACTTTAAGACCATAACCAACATTTACATCGGTTGAAAAACCGTCGGTAATATTAACATCTTCCACTTTACCGTCCCAATCGTATGTAGAAGCATCTTCACCGGCAATATTTCCTTCGTCCTCGGCATATCCTCTTTTTTGTGTAGTTACATACTCTCCCGCCGTTACGGAAACGTCTAACCCCACTTTCTTTTTCAGTATAATATTAATTACGCCGGCAATGGCATCAGAGCCATATTGAGCGGAAGCTCCGTCTCTCAATACTTCGATTCGTTCGATTGCACCGATAGGAATAGCATTCAGATCGACACCCGAAGAACCTCTACCGATTGAACCGTTAACGTGAATAAGAGCGCTTTGATGTCTTCTCTTTCCGTTAATGAGAACCAAAACGTGATCGGGGTTCATCCCTCTGATAGCCGCCGGGCGAACTTCGTCGGAACCGTCGGTAATTGTGTTTTGCGGTTGGTTAAACGACGGGACTAACATTTTAAGCAATTGTGTTGTTTGAGTAGCACCAGTTTGTTCAATAGCTTTTTCCGTTAATACATCTACGGGTACAGGTGAATTAATTACCGTTCTGTTTGTTCTTCTGGTACCCAAAACAACAACTTCACCTGTTCCGATTAAATCGGAAGTCAATTTAAAATCCAACACAATTGTTTTACCGGCAGAAACCGTTACTTCTTCTTTTGCAGGTTTGTAACTTACGAAACTGGCTTGAATAGTATACTTTCCGGGTTTTAATTTTAATAAATATTCACCGGAAGTATTTGTTGCAGCACCTATTTGCGTCCCGACTACCGTAACATTTGCCCCAAGAAGTGGATCGCCGGTACTTGCATCCGTAACGGTTCCTTTAATTTTTCCCATTTCTTGAGATAGCATGGGAGAAGTTACCGTTAAAAAAACTAGTAAAAAGATTGAAATTGTAATCGTATTTAAATTGAAAATACGATGAAAAAGTAGATGGATTTTACTCATGGGTCCCTCTTTATTTTGTGAATGATTTATGTGAATTATAAAAACTTCACTAGGTAAATAGACCGGCAATTCGTGCGAACCAAAGGAGATAGAGCGTCTATTTTTTTTAAGATAACATTTTTTATGTTATTAGTCAATCGATGGATTTTTAACAAATGATATGCCAGGTTCCGCAAGAATAGAAAAAAGTCCCACCAAAGTTTTAGTCGAAAGTAAATAAATTAATTATGTTTAATTGCTAATATCCCGCGGCTTTACCATTTCCACGCGGATCGGTTGCACCGTAAACAACCCCGCTTTCCGAATCGACAAGTATTCCCTGCACCCTACCGATAATTCTGAATGCGGGATACATTTCCGCAAACCGGTATCCCATTTTCTTTAAATTTTTCTCAACATCCTTTACAACGGCAAAACGTTCCACAAAAATTTTATCGGGAAACCATTGATGATGAATTCTCGGGGCGTTTATCGCCTCTTGAATATCCATGTCGAAGTCAATTACGTTCATAATTACCTGTAAAACCACTGTAATTATTGTTGATCCGCCGGGAGATCCTACAATTATAAACGGTTTATTATCTTTCAAAACTATGGTCGGAGTCATTGAGCTCAACATTCTTTTTTCCGGTTGAATGGAATTAGCTTCGCTACCTAACAAACCGAATTGGTTAGGCACACCGGGTTTTGCGCTGAAATCATCCATCTCGTTATTTAATAGAAACCCGGCACCTTCAACAACTACTTTCGAACCGTATGCAGAATTAATAGTTGTTGTTACACTTACCGCATTTCCAAATTTATCGTAAACGGAATAATGGGTTGTTTCCGTACTTTCGATAAAATCGGCAGGATTGCCGTGTTTTATTTTTTTCGAAGGTGTTGCCGTATCTGCAATTGAGTTAAATATCTTTTTAGCATAACTTTTGGAGAGAAGCATGTTGCGCGGTACGGGATAAAAGTCTTCATCACCCAAATGAACCGTTCTATCGGCATAAGTATATTTCATGGCTTCAACCAACCGGTGAATATGTTTGCTGCTTCCCCAATCGTTTTTTTCTATTTTATAATTTTCCAAAATATTTAGTAATTCCACCAATGCTATACCACCGGAGCTCGGAGGCGGCATCGATATGATTTCGTATCCTCTATAAGTTCCAGTTATGGGTTTTCTTTCGACCGCATCATATTTCACCAAATCATCGCGAGTAATATAACCGCCCATTTCGTTCATTTGTTTAATAAACAACTCGGCCACTTTACCCTTGTAAAATCCGTCACGACCAAAATCACGTATTTGTTCAAGCGTCCAAGCTAAATCCGGTTGTTTAAATAAATCACCCGGTTCGTACGGCTCGCCGTTTTTAGAAAACTTTTTAAATGAAGAGGGATATTTTTTAAAATCCTTCAAATGTCTTTTGAAAGATTCAGCCATACTTTCATCCAATACAAAACCGTTTTTAGCCAAATCTATTGCGGGTTGAATAACCCTTGCCAGAGGCAGACTTCCATATTTTTCCAATGCATAAATAAGTCCCGCAACACTTCCGGGTACACCGGCAGAAGTTACACCTTCTTGACTTAATTCCGGTAAAAAGTTACCCTTTTTATCCAAATACATATCGCGGAAGGCTTTCAACGGAGCTTTTTCACGATAATCTATTGTTGTATTACGTCCGTCGTTTAAGTGAATCACCATAAATCCTCCGCCGCCCAAATTACCGGCATACGGATACGTAACGGCAAGCGCAAATCCAACCGCAACAGCCGCATCCACAGCATTACCACCGTCTTTTAAAATACTAATACCTACGTCGCTTGCCAGAGGACTGGCAGTTACAACCATTCCGCTTTTAGCCTTAACGGGTTTGGGTGATTTCGGAAATATATTCAAGGGAATGATTAAAGATGCAATAATTATAACTTTGATTTGATATAAATATTTGTTCATAATTCTAAAATATTATTTTTAGTAAAATATTAAATATTTCTATGTAAATAAAAAAATACTGGAATTATAAAATGTTTCTGTTATTTCGATAATATAAATTGTAATTTGATGTAAATATTTAATTATATCGGAATTACATACTTAACAGAAAGAAATGACTAAGAAAAAAAACTATAAAACTTCCCGTTCCCTAAAAGTTTCCTTTACCGACATAAAAAAAACGGTAAGGAACTTAAGTAGTCCCGTAATAATTTGTTCCGCGGACCATCAAATTATTTATGTAAATCCCTTTTTTACAAGATTTTTTGGTTATAGACTTTCGGATGTTTCCAATTTAAGCATTTTTTTAACAAAAACCATTAGTAATTCCAAATTAAGAAAAAAGGTTCAGGCGGAATGGAAAGAAAAAAGCGGAACAACCGCGGCAAACAAAAACATTATCGGAAATTATACTTTTAAAAATAAACACGGGCGAGAAAAGGAATTTGTTTTAAAAATACTGGTTTCGACAACCGATTTTTACATCGTAAATTTTGAGGAAACAATCCTTTATACTCCAAATAAAAACAAACCGATTCTAAATTTGGAAAAATACCGCGAGTTCTTCAATTCCGCCGGAGATGCTTTGTTTTTACTAAAAGATAATAAATTTATAGAATGTAACCCGAAAACATTGGAGTTATTCAAGTGTAAAAAGCATCAATTAATTAATCATTCGCCGGACGAATTTTCACCGGAATTTCAACCCGACGGGAAAAGTTCTAAAGAAAAAGCCAGAAATTTGATTAAAACCGCATACAAAAAAAATCATATTATATTCGAATGGGTACACACGACAGCCGACGGTAAACCGTTCTACACAGAAGTAAATCTTACACCGATTAAATTCGACTCCGGAGAATTTTTACAGGCAATTGTGCGCGATATTTCCGACAGAAAAAACGCCGAATTTCAATTAAAAAGAAGAATCGAACTCGAAAATTTGCTTACTACAATCTCCGCAGGTTTCGTTAACGTTAACATGGAAAATTTCGAAAACGAAATATTGAAAGCATTCGAGAAAATAGGAAACTCACTTCATTTCGACGCATGTTTTCTGTTTGAATTCAACAAAAATTACACATCGTTTTCTTGCAAAACCAATTGGAACAGATTCGGTATTAAGGGAATCGAAAACCGTTTGCAAAATGTTTCGATAAAAAAAAGAAAATGGTGGTGGAACAAAATTAAAAAATTGGAACCCGTTGTACTTTTGTCGCTAAATCAAATACCGGCAAGCGAGAAAAAGTGGCGAGATGAACTGGAAAACTTTAATATTAAATCTTTAATAAACATTCCGATTGTAAGGGAAAACAGACTTTCCGGATTTATGGGTTTTGTTACCAGCGAAAAGGAACTGCAAATTGAAGAAAGCATACTTCCGACACTTAAAATATTCGGCGAAATAATAGCAAATTCTCTTCAAAGATATAAAATCGAAGAAGAATTAAGGGAAAGCGAGGAACGATTCAGAAGCTTATACGAAAATGCCAAAGTGGGAATCTATCGCAGCACGCTTGACGGTAAATTTTTACTTGCCAATCCCGCCCTTATTAAAATGTTCGGTTGCAACTCTTTCGAAGAAATTTCGAAATTTAATATCCCGAAAGATTTTTATGTGAATTCCGACGATAGGAAAAAATTAATCAAGTTGGCAAGAGAAAAAGGCGAGATAGACGGATTTGAAACTCTAATTAAAACACGTAATAACGAAATTATAAACGTCCGTGTTTACGGTCGCATTGTAGAAGACAAATTCACAAAAACCAAATATTTGGAAGGGGTTGTTGAAGATATAACCGAAAAAAAATTAGCCGAGAAAACGCTTATCGAAGCAAAGGAAAGAGCCGAAAAATCGGATAAACTAAAATCCGAATTCTTAGCGCAAATGTCTCATGAAATCCGCACTCCGATAAACACAATTCTGAGTTTTTCCAGTCTGTTAAAAAGCGAATTGTATAATTTGGTTTCGGACGACTTACGTCAATCCTTTTCATTAATGGAAAGGGCAGGTAAACGAATTACCAGAACAATCGATTTGATACTGAATATGTCCGAAATCCAAACCGGCACATACGAACCGAGCAAAAATAATTTCGATTTGTATTTACGCGTTATCGAACCGTTGTATTTTGAATACCGGGCAATGGCAAAAGCAAAAGGCGTTAAAATGGAATTAAAAAAATCCAACGGTTCTTTCAATTTGTTCGCGGACGAATACACGGTAAGTCAAATTTTCAGCAACCTACTCGATAACGCAGTTAAATACACGGAAAAAGGTACAATTACAATTAATCTGAAAAGAGCTAAAAACAATAAACTCGTAACGGAAATATGCGATACGGGAATCGGTATTTCCAAAGAATATTTACCGAACTTATTTACTCCTTTTTCACAAGAAGAACAAGGTTATACAAGAAAATTCGAAGGAAACGGATTAGGTCTGGCTCTGGTGAAAAAATATTGTGAAATAAACAACGCCGAAATAAAAGTACAAAGCACAAAAGGTAAAGGCACAAAATTTATAATTGCTTTCGACGAATAAACAACCGCCCGTTTTTAAAGATAAAACGGATTGCTTTTTCTAACTGAAAATTATTTATTATTTTTCCGAATCGAAAAAATTGGTTTAGAGTATAAATGAAAATCGCAATAGTTGCACTACTTGTTTATATGGTAAATATACCGTTCGGTATATGGCGCGCAAAACAAATTAAAAAATCTCCCAAATGGTTTTTGGCAATTCATCTTCCCATCCCGATTGTTATTTTTCTCAGAATTTATTCCGGTATGGGATTTCAATTGTGGACTTATCCGGTTTTAGTAGGTGCATTTTTCTTGGGACAGTTTACGGGCGGAAAAATTAACGGGGATAAAAGTTCCGGACAAAAATCAAAAACCGAGGAAGTACCCCGCAAAACCTAAAGTTAAACCAGCTACAACATTTATAATTTTTAATATCACAAAACTTTTTTTGGAAACCGCTAACAACGGAAGTGTACCGTGCCCGTCTTGAACGATAGAACTTGCCAAAAGAATACTAAACGGAATCGAACCATTGGCAAATAAAGTAACAAAGACCAAATGAGGACCCGATTCGGGTATAATTCCTATTAACACGGCTAAAACCAAAACCGTTATATAGTTTGTTTGTATCCATGCTTCCAAATCGAGAAAAGATTCCAGAACGTGAATAACCAATAAAGCTCCGAAAGTCCATAAAAAAATACGCAATAAATGTTTCTTCAAAACGTGTTGCCAAAGGTGCTTTTCCAAAAAATGATCGGGAACAGTTGTTACGATAAACAAAGCAAACAGATTTGAAATCAGAAGTGTAATTTTAACCCAGTTCCAACCGCCATGTTCAGATGCGTTTGCGAGTAAAATAAACAGAAAAATAACAAGTACGCCGATTAAAAGCGCCCGAGGAAATGTCATATTTTTTAATTGTTGAATTATCCTATTATTTGGATAACATTCACAGTATTCCTCCTCGTGTATTTCAAAACCGTGTACTTCGCTTGTTAAAAGATTTTTACCGCCTGCGAAAAATTTGTCGGTCAACATACCGGCAATAAATCCAACTACCGAAATTATTACGGTTAAATAAACCGCTTTTAAGGGAAACATGGAAAACATTACATAGGCTTCATCGCCGCTTGTAGCAATCATTGTAGCAACCAACGCACCAAAAGAAACGACTCCGTGAGAATAAAGCGAAACCACAGTAAACGACCCCAAACAACCGGGTACCGCACCCAAAATTACTCCCAATAAATACTGTCCGAATTTACTGTCGCTTAACTCCTTTTGCCATTTTCCGTGGGTTAATACATTAACATATTCCACCAGCAGCATCATGGTAAAAACGAAACCGGTGATCATTAAAGCATGGGCAAGTATTTCAAAAACACTATTCATATACGTAACTTAACATTTTTTATGATATTAGATGTGAATTTCGGTGTGTGGTTTCCGAATATTTTAGGGCGGTAAACACAATCGCCCCTTCACCGGTAAAGGAGGTTTGCACATCTCGGATAAATATTGCTCTACGGTAACTTTTAACCGTTTACATTCCCGGCTGCATCATGTGGGAACCGATAAAAACGGAACTAGTAATTGCCCCGATAATAAAGTAAACAATTATTGTTATGATAATTACGGAAACAAAATAGCCGATTATCTTGTCTTGAGAAACATCTTTTACGGTTTTCAATCCGACATAAAGCAGATACAACCCGTAAATTCCGGCAAGCATCGTAATGAAACTTAGAGCAGGTATTATTTTGAATATTCCACCGACCCAAGATGCCGTTGAGGAATAAACGGCTACTTTCATCGATTGCAATAAATCTTTTTGCGCACCAAAAGTCGGGGCTAACCAATCGATGATGTAACCTACCAAATAAACGCCGGCTAATCCCAAAATATAAGTAAAAACCGCATGACCGAATCCCGAACCAATAGGCATTTTAAACGAAGCAAATCCCATATTCATTCCAAAAACACTAAATCCGATAAATCCCGCAACAGCCGGAATTGCAGCCAATATAACGGCATACTTTGTGAAAAGTTCTTGAACGGAAGTTGATTCTTCCTTAACAACTTCCCATTCATATTTCGGGTTTAATAAAATTCCTTTCGCGCGTGTTACAATGTCCATGTAAAACTCCGTTTAATTAGTTGAATGAAAGCATGACTATATCAACCGGACAGAAGACAAATTGAATATATTAAAATCCATTACAATTTGTCAAAAAAGTTTCCAAATTTTTTGGTCAATACTTTTATATGTTTACAATAGGATTTTAAACAATCGAAGGAAACGGACATGAAAAAATATTTTTTATTTACGCTCTTTTCCGTACTGCTGTTATTCTCTTGCGGGAAAAGTAATTCTCAAGAAGTTAAACTTCCGGAAGGAACTCACAAAATTAAAGTCGTTGAGTATACGAACGCATCGGGGTATACTTACATTTTGGCATCGGAAAACGGAAAAGAATTTTGGATTGCAATCAGGCAAATGCCCGTTGAAAAAGGTGATGTGCTTTACTTTACGGAAGCGATGGAAATGAAAAATTTCACCAGCAAATCGCTCGGTAAAACATTCGAAAAAATCTTATTTGTAAATGAAGTTTCCAAATCTCCCGACATTGTTTCCAAAACAAAAAAAGATATTCTGAGCTCCGCACACACTACAGTCAAATCCGGTACCAAAACGGATGTAAAAGTAGAACCGCTACCGGACGGGGTAACGGTTAAAGAAATCTATGAGAAATCGAAAGAGCTCAGTGGCAAAAAAGTTAAAATAAAAGGGGTTGTTACTCGTTACAACGCAAACATTATGGGCAGAAACTGGATTCATATTCAAGACGGCACCTCGTTCAATAATCATGCTGATATCACCGTTACCAGCAATCAGGAAACGCGGGAAGGCGAAACCGTAATAGTAGAAGGCGTTTTGGCAACCGATAGAGACTTCGGTGCCGGTTACCGTTACGATGCGATAATCGAAAACGCAACCGTTACTCCCGAAAAGAAAAGCTGAGTTTTCAGCCCGGGAACTAAAACCCGGGCTTCTTCATTCCGCACATTTTTCAAACCGGATATTTTATTTTCGTAAACTTTTTTGAAAACAAACCGTCTAATTTTGTAAATTAAATCAACTTGCAAAAATTTGCCCGGAATTAAAGTGTGGAACGCTTTAGTTAAAACATACAGAAAAATACAAACCCCCGAAACCGAAGCTGTTTTGTGGATTGGCGCATTGGTTTATCTGTTTGCAGTTAATCCTTACGAAACGCAACATTATACATTTTGTGCTTTCAAACTTGTCGGTATCGATAATTGTCCGGGATGCGGTTTGGGAAATTCCATCTCTATGATTCTACACGGGGATCCAACCTCTTCTTTCCGTTCACATCCGTTGGGAATTTTTGCATTAGCCGTTATAAGTTTTAGAATCTTCACACTTCTCTCTAATTCCAACCCAATAAATAAAATCATAAGGAGGATTAAAAATGGCGGACGTTTTAAGACTGTTACCTGAAATTACCGGAGACGAACAAATTTACATTTCGGGATTGATTAAAGACATGGACGAAACAACTGCACAAACTTTTGCAAATGTTTACCGTTCAAGAAGAAAAGACCCTCAAACCATTTTGCTTCTTACTCTCGTCGGCTTTCTCGGAATTGCGGGCATTCAAAGGTTCGTAGTCGATCAAATCGGCATGGGGATTTTATACCTACTCACAGGTGGTATTTGTCTTATCGGTACGATAATCGATTTGGTAAATCACCGTAGCATTGCATTTGAGTATAATCAAAAACAAGCCCAACAAATTGTTACAATGGTAGATGCAAGCCGATGAATTTAAAATTGTATTTATTATTGCGATTGTATAAATTTATAATATCAGCTTAGAATCTTTTAGACTAATACCGATGAAAAATATTTTTTTGGGTTTGTTACTACTTTGTTCCGTTTTACCCGCAAAAGTTTACGGTAAACCTGCTCCGAAAGATTCGGTGGAATCAGCTACTGCACTTAAACTAAACCGGATTGAGTTGACAGGCAATATAGCATTGGGTTTTGAAAAAAACGATGTACTTACCGGTGCTTTACTCGGATTAAGTTATCATGGGAAATATATAGAGTTAACCGATAGCAACGTTTTACCGTTTTATTTTTTGTCTTACAAAATCGGCATGAAAACAACATTTCGAGAACTCATTTTTGATTTTTCATTCGGACCGGAAGTAATTGTTAACGAGTATTTGTTTTTTAGATTAAACTTGGGCTACTGGAAAATATTAATTAACGAAACTTCACGGAAATTCGGATTTAACTTCGGCGGAGATGCAGGTTTGATTGTACCGCTCGGTAAAAAAATCGGTGTTGGATTTGGTGCCGGAATTCATTTCTTCACGAATGAAATTGAAAATCCGTTGGCAATTTTATCTGTAGGTTTAATTTTCTAATACATCACATCGTTCTCATTTCAAAAATTTTTTTTATATTATTTTTTTATTCACTTAATTTTTACCGTTGTGAAAATACTGGTCGGTTCTAAAAATCCCGTTAAGATAAACGCCGTACGTGCAGCTTTCGAACGGTTTTTCGAGACCGTTGAAGTAACCGGTTTTGACGTACAATCGGGCGTTTCCGAACAACCGCTGGAAAGAGAAGTCTTTGAAGGAGCAAAAAACAGAGCGCTTAATTTAATCGAATTAAACAAAGAGCGGAAAATAAACGCAGATTTTTTTGTTGGAATTGAAGGAGGAATAGGAAAACTTGCCGGAAAATGGTTCTCTTTCGGGGGAGTTTGTGTTATCGATAAATCCGGCGACGAAGGTTACGGAACTTCGGCTTTATTCGAACTTCCGCAATTTATAATCGACCGGCTATTGAACGGCGAGGAATTGGGTCCGGTTATGGATGAACTCCAAAACCAAACAAACACAAAGCAAAAACACGGTGCTATCGGTTTTTTGACCAACGGAGTAATGGATAGAAAAGAATTGTACGTTTCGGGAATAATTACCGCAATGATTCCTCTGATAAAAAAAGAATTATTTAACAAAGAAATTCAAAATAACGGATTAAACAATGATAATTAAAACCTCCAAAAGTGTGTTACGGCTTACTAAAAACAAAGAACCCGACTTGATGAAAGTAATTGAGGATTCTGAAGACTGGAACAATTTGTCGGAGACAAAATTATATCCGGAAAATATGCCGACCGAAATGACGTTTTCAATAGAAGCCGAAGGTGAA
Source organism: uncultured Melioribacteraceae bacterium (assembly GCA_964553325.1). Lineage (GTDB taxonomy): Bacteria > Bacteroidota > Ignavibacteria > Ignavibacteriales > Melioribacteraceae > BMS3ABIN04. Next base: position 14,578 of record CAZKKI010000066.1, read on the forward strand.
ACTATCGGTGAAATTGTCTTTTCCAGAATGAGATGGTTCAACAGAAAATCGGAAATCACCATCATCATCAAAAAAGATTTCCGGGACAAAGGGTACGGAAAAGAAAGCTTAAAAGCGGCGATGGATTTCGCTTTTAAAAAAATGAATTTACACAGATTGGAGGCCGAAGTGTATGAATTCAATCATGCTTCAATAAAGCTGATGGAATCCCTCGGTTTCAAAAAAGAAGGCGTACTCCGCGAAGCCCAATTTTCAAACGGGAGATATTGGGATATAATCCGTTACGGTATTCTTCGTAATGAATTTAATAATTAAATCCCGCAATAACTTCGTGCTACTCCAATACAAAAATATTCTTTTCCGCACAGATATCTTTCAGTATTTTCGGCCAAACCGTAACACTTACTTCGCCCAAATGGGCTTTGCGTAACAAATACATCATTGTTCTGGATTGACCGATGCCGCCTCCAATACTCAAAGGAATTTCATCATTTAAAATCGCTTGATGGTAAGGCATTTCGAGAAAATCAAGTTGACCCGTAATTTCCAATTGCTTAACCAACGTTTCTTTGGTTACGCGAATTCCCATCGACGTTAACTCATGCCGTCTTTTGGTTACGGGGTTCCACACCAATATATCGCCGTTCAAACCGTGCATGGGTCTCCCGTCCTCCGATACGGTTTCGGTAACCCAGTCGTCATAATCGGCGGCGCGAAGTTCGTGCGGATAACCGTCTTTTAAAATCCATCCTATCCCGATTATGAAAATTGCCGGATATTTTTGAAGTATTGCCGTTTCCCTTTGTTTTCTCGGCATATCGGGATACATATCCAATAAATCCTCCGCGTGAATGAAAGTAAGCTCTTCGGGAAAATCGGGGTATTTATCCGTTTTAAGTTGAGGAAATAATTCTTGCGCGTATTTCCCTGCATTAACAATTACTTTCCATATTCTGCGGACTATATCTTTCAGAAATTCCAAATTCCGTTGTTCGTATGTCATCACTCTTTCCCAATCCCATTGATCGACGTACGCACTATGATCGTGATCGAGAAAATAATCTTTTCTTACCGCCCTCATATCGGTTAAAATACCTTCGTCTACTTTACAATCGAATTGTTTTAGAGCCATGCGTTTCCACTTGGTTGCGGCTTGCACAATTTGCGCTTCGATAGGATGTTGATCGTTATCGTTTGAAATGTGAAACTCGACCGGCGTACGTGAACCGTCTCTATCAAGATAATCGTTAACACCGCTGTATTTATCAACAATCAACGGCACTTGTACCCTGAACAAATTTAATTCCTTACACAAATTTTCCTCGATGTAATCTTTCACTTTGTAAAGGGCAATCATCGTTTCGCGTGGTGTTAAAAGCGATTTGTAATCGGTCGGTAAAATTTTTTTTATTTCTTCGTAGTTTCCAATGCCCGGACCGGCAAGGTCGGCTACTTTGTTCGACATAATTCCCCCCGAATTTATGAAGCAAATATTTTATATTAAGATACGATTATCGCATATAAAATTCAATAAAAAATTATTCCTTAAATCAATATGAAAGAAATCAGTATTGATTTTTTATAATTTTAAAAGTATTTTGCTTAAAAATTATAATCAGTGAACCGGAGCAGATATGAAATTAAAATCGATTTCATTTCTGATGGTTTTACTGTGGGGACAAGCATTAAGCGTTTTTCCGCAAATCTCCTCTAAGGTAAACGACTTCAGAATCAGCATCGATAATTCAATTTCTACGTTTCATCAATACGACCCAGTTCTGTTTACAAATTCAAATAAAGATTTCATTGTTGCATGGAAAGATTACAGATTAGGCAAACGTGCATACTTTGCTCAACGCTTCGATTCGCTCGGTAATAAAATAGGGGCGAATTTTAAAGTGCACTCCAACACACTAATCGTTCAAGGAGACAACAACGAATTTTTCAATGTATACAAAATGTTTTTCAATTTGCCCATGGGCGGAGGTATCGAATATTTTTACGGAAGTGTTTACGATGGTGATAACAATATTCTGGTAGAAGATACTTTATTGGGCGCGGCTTTAACCCCTTGGTGCGGAACAGGTTATTTAGGATTATTCATTAAAAGTAAAAAGGCCGGAAACGGATATCTATTCGGTTTGAGCAACGACGGGCACTTGACAATTAAGGAACTGGACAACCGACTAAACTTAATCTCCGAATGGTCTATTTACAACCATAATTCTTATTCCAATAAAGTTTTCGATTACGATTTCGCTTATGCAAATAACTACAAATTAGTTGCTTGGGTTAAAGGCTTGGCCAATACTTTCGCAGAATACGATACCCTTTCTTTGCTTTGCTCAATAAAAAACGATACATCCAATATTTTTTCCGATTCCGTTCTCGTAGGAAATTACATTATTAAAGATAGTTACTTATTCTTAAAGCCGTTACAAACAATTACACTCAATTTATCCGATTCCACGTTTATTCTTTTTACCCTGAGAAGCGATTCACTCGTTTTAAGTTATCGTTTTATAAAGGCAACCCAATCATCGATTTCCGAGGAAATTAAGGTTAACCTGGTCGATACAAATTTTGTAAACTTGGACGATTATCACTCTGTAACCAGATTTAACGTGTCGCAATTGGGCTCGGATAAATTCATTTTGTACACCATTACAAAGTTTAACGATTATTATCAACGCGACATTCTTCTTTTCGATAAAACGGGTAATTTAATTACCAAATACAACGATACGTCGAAGGTTGAAATATCTTTTGGCGGAAAACCTTTTATTCTTTCCGAAACCGAATTCTTAACAACGAGAACAATCGACCTTGACGTTTACTTAATCAAAAACGATTTGTTCGAGGAAACCGACACATTAAAAATTAACGACGATCAAACGGGAAGTAACGATACAGCACCTTCGGTTGCCGTGGTGAATGAAACTACATATTTCGTAACATGGGAAAACGAAACCGGCATTTACGGAGTAAACGTTTATAATAACGGAAGCAAAGACGAGAACAGAATTGAACTTGAAGGAAAACATTGTATTTTTTTCGGGGGAAACAGGTGCTTTAACTTTTGGGAAAAAGAATATAAAGACTATCAAAAAGAAATCGGATTTACACTATACGACGAAAACTGGAATGTAATCAAGAAAGATACAATAGTCAAAGGTTTATTTTACGAGTTGGGAAGTGATATTAAAAAGCTAAACGATTCTTTGTTCGTGGTAATTTTCAAAAACGCTTCAATTACAAAATTGGCTTCTTACGATTTTAACGGGAACAAACTGAAGGAAAAAACCATTACAACAACCGGTTCTTACTTCAACCATATTTTCGTTGAAAACGAGAATTCTTTCTGGGTTAAATGGGGCTATAATCTAAGGTTGTTTTCCGATAAGTTGGAACCGCTAAGTGAAATCTATAAAAACGAAGGTGACAAATATTTAACTAACGAACGATTTTTGAAATTATACCCTTCTTACGAAACATTCAATATCGTGTGGAAAGGAATAATCTTATCTGCCGAAGGCGATACATTAATCGACGAATTTAATTTAGACGAAATTCCCAACGAACCGGATGCTCAACCTAAAGTTATGCCTCTCGGAGATAAATCCGAATTTGCGGTATTATTTTCGGAGTATAAAGTTAATCAAGGGAAATATTTATACTGGCAAGTTTACGGATTCGACGGATTGCCTAAACCGAGCTATCACCGAATTAATTCCGATGAGGCGGAATGGACACGTGATATAACTTATGCAATTAATAATGACGACGTTCTTTTCCTCTGGGCCGACATAAGAGACGGTAATTTGGGTTTCGATATTTACGGAAACATTTACGATTACGATGTAATTACTCGCATCCAAGAGGATGAGAAACCAAACAAACTTCCCGATGAATTCGTTTTACATCAAAACTATCCGAATCCGTTTAATCCGGCGACAACAATTAAATACGCTATTCCTTATAACACAAGCGGGAGAACACTTAACGTAAAATTAACCGTTTACGATGTTTTGGGTCGGGAAGTAACAACGCTTGTAAACAAAAAACAAGCGCCG
>CAZKKI010000067.1:0-25088 GCA_964553325.1 uncultured Melioribacteraceae bacterium
TATTCTTCTTCGGCTTTTTCCAAATCTTCTTCTCTTTGTCGGACTTGCTTCAATTCGTTGCTTAATTTTATTACTTGTTCGTTTTTCTCCCGATCTTCTTCTTCAAGCATTTGAATTCTTTGTTCGAAGTCGGCAATTCTATTATTTAAGTCCTCAATGAATTTCTCTTTTTCTTCAAGACTCTTAGAAAGTTCCATCTTATAAATTGATAATTCATTCAATTGCTCCTTCTGTTTTTCTATTATTTCACTTTTTTCAACTTCCGCCGTGTGCAGATTGTTTAATTTGTTTTCCATTTCGGAAAGGCGGTTGTTTTGATCGTCAATTATTTTATTGTCGCGTTCAATTTGAACTCTGTATTCTTCAATCTTTTGTCTGAGTTCGGAAACTTCATTTTTCAAACCGGCAATTGTTTGCAGATATTCTTCTTCGGCTTTTTCGAACTCTTGTTTTTGTTCGCGTAACGTATGAAGCTCCCCGTTTAATTGTTCGAATCTTTCGGAATGTTCGCGTAAATTGCTTTCATATTCAACTACTTTCTTATTTAATTCATCCAAAGCGGTTTCTTTTTCAAACAAAGCCTCCGCTAATTCTTTTTCTTTACTTTCAAGTTGGGTAACGCGTTTATTTTGCGATTCGATTACATTGTTTTTCTCTTCATCCACCCTTTGCAAATGTTCTACTTGCGCCCGGAGTTCGTTTATTTGCGAATTAAGGTTTTGAACCAGCTCGTTTTTGTGTTTTTTTGTTTCTTCAAGTTCTTTTTCAAGGGTTTTTACCAGTGCTATTTTTTCGTTTTGTTCTCTTATGAATTTTGTTTTGGTTTCAATTACTTCGTTCAAGTCGTTTATTTTTTGGTTAAGACTCAAAATCTCGGAATTCTTGATGGAAAGTTGTTCGTTTTTAGCTTTGATTTTTTCCAGTGCCGCATTAAGTTGATTTTGAATTTCATTAATTTGAGCCTCGTAATTACCGATTTGCTCGGTTTGTTTACTCAATTTTTCCAAATATTCCGCTTGAGCTTTATTCAAATTATCAAGTTGTTCTTCCAGCTGCCGGACTAAACTTTCTTTTTCATCCGCATAGTTTTTCAGTTTTTGCGAATTAATTGTCAATTCCGATATTTGATTATTCAACTCATCAATTTTGGATTTGAGTTCGTTTTTTTCATTCTCGCTTGCAACTTTATAATCATTCAATTCGTTCAAGCGGTTATTTAAATGCTCAATTTCTTGTGCTTTGGCAACTTCCGATTTCTTTAATTCATCCAGTTTGTTTTCCAATTCCGAAATTTTAGCGATATGCTCGGTTATCAAATCGTTTTTCTGTTTTTCCGAACGCTGTAATTCTTCTACATAATTGTTTAACCTATAAACCTCTTCGGCTTTGCGGTTAATCTCGTCATCTTTTTCCGCTAAGATTTTCTCGTTGGAAATTTTCAATTCTTCTAAAACACGGATTTTATCAGCGAATTCCGCTAGGGATTCTTCTTTGTGCGATAGTTCATTTCTTAGTCGTTCGTTTTCCGATTTCAGCGTTTCCAGTTTTTCGCTTTGTTTTTGAATCAAATTGCTTTGTTCTTCTTGAACGTTTTCGTATTCCTGAACTTTCTGCATTAAGTTCTTAATCTGTAAATTTAGTTGGTCGAGAACTTTATCTTTTTGTTTCTCAAGTTGCTTTTGTTCGTTTATTGCAGTTTCAAGTTCGGATATCCTGTGCGTTTGACTTATTATTATTTCGTTTTTCTCTTTTTCCGATAATTCAAGTTCTCGTTCCCTTTCTTCCAGTTCGCTTACTCGTGCGGCATAACTTTCCAACTCTTTTGTTTTTTCTTGAATTTTTGATTTCAGACTATTAATCGTTTGTGATTTTTCTTCGTTTTCTTCAATCAATACCGGGATTTTTTGAACTTCGTTTTCCAGTTCGTTTTTCAGATTTTCAAGTTCGCTTAATTTGGCTGTATATTCATTAATCAGAAGTTCTTTTTCTTCAATCGATTGATCTTTAAGATTAATTTCGTCGCGTAATTGTCGAATCGTATCCCGATGTTCCAGAATTTCGGAACTTAGAGCTTCCACTTTGTTTTGTAAATCGGTTTTTTCGTTTTGCAAGTTTGAAATTTCGTGATCCTTAGCACCTAACTCAGTTTCGAGAGCACTTTGTTTTTCTTTGTGTTGCTCTATGTCCAAATGTAACGAAGCTAACTCGGATTCCAATTGTTCAATTCGCTGTAACGAACTTTCTTTATCGAGTTCTAAAACATTGATTTTTTCATCAAGTTTAAAGATTTCTTGTTCTTTCTCTTTAAGTTTGTTTTCCAACTCTTGAATATGAAACTCACTTTCTATTAAATCGTTTCCTAAGTTTTTCTTTTCATTTCTTAGTTGCCTGATTAAATCTTCTTTTTCGGAAAGCGATTTCTCGTGTTCAATTTTGACCAATTCAAGTGCCGAAATTTGACTTTCGAGTTCGGCAATTTTATGTTCGAGCCGTTCTTTCTCGCCGGTTAAGTTTTGTTCCGATTCATTCAACTTTGCTATCAAATTGTTTTGTTCGGAAATCAACTCGGCTTTTTGAGAAAGTTGTGTTTCAAACGTTTTGTTTAATTCCTCTAATTCTTCAAATTTGTTTTCATATTGATTTAATTTGAATTCCAAATTTTTAATTTGACTCGCCAAGTTTTCTTTGTTTTCCTCAAGCTCTAAAATTTTTACACTTTGTTCGCCGATTAATTCGTTTTTTTGTCTTTCAATCTGTTTATTCTTTTCTTCCAATTTACTGTAAGCTAAAAGCTTTTCTTCATACTCATGCAAGCGAGCCCCAAAATTCTCTTTTTCCGAACGTAATCGGTTTAGTTCCTCGTTAATTTCTTGTTGTTTTCTTTGTAAACCTTCGATTAATTTATCCTTTTCAAGCAGTTCTTTTTCAAATTCATTATTGATTTCTTGCAAATTGTTATTTAATCTTTCAATTGTTTCTTTATAAGTAGCGATTTCCCTTTCGTAGTTTTTCAGATTTTCTTCATTTACGGATGTTTTTTCTTGGATTGCACGTAACTTCGAGTTTTGCGAATCGATTACTTCTTCTAATTTTTCATTTTGCGATTTCAAAAACGATATTTCGGCCGAATAACTTTCCAGCAATTTATCCTTCTCGGAGATTTGGTTTTCGAAACTTTCGTATTTTTCGGCGCCTTCGTCAAGTTTTCCGTTAAGTTCTTTAATATTCTTTTTCAGAGATTCGATTTCCCGAACTTTATCATTTAACTCCGACTCAAAACGTTGTTGAGTTTGAGATAATTGTTCTTTTAGCGTTTCATACTCTGAATTTTGACTTTCCAACCGATTGTATAATTCCTCTTTTTCATTTTTTAAATTTGAAAGTTCGGATTCGTAATTCCGTACCATTTCGTCTTTCCGGGAATTTTCGGACCGCAGGCTTTCAAGTTCGTCCATTATTTGTCGGAAAGAATCGTCTTTTCCCCCCGCCTGTTCCATCTTTTCAGCATTTATTTCATCGATTTTCAATTTAAAGTCTTCCAAATCCTTCTTCAGATTTTCAATTTCCTTGTCCTTTTCATCCAATTTCGAACTGAATTGTTCTTGTGCCTTTTCGAAATCGGAAAGTTTTCTTTCACGTTCGGCAATTTCTCTTTGAGCGTTTTCCAATTTTTCAATTAATTCGTTTCTCTCACTCTGTAGATTTTTAATTTCCTCTTCATGTCGGGTTAATCTACTTTGGAACTCCTCGGAAACTGCTGCTCCGTGCAATTTGAACGCTTCAAATTCTTTTTTGAGCTGATAAAGTTCGTTCTCCTTATTTTCTAATGATTTTTGGTAATCGGCTTTTTCCGATTGAATTTGGTTTAGCTCTTTTTTTAGAGATTTGATTTCATCCAAATACGGTTTTAGGTTGTCTTCGCTGTCTTTTTTATTTTGATGAACTTCCAACTCGTAGATTGGAGTTTCCCGTTTATTTTGTTTTTTAATTTTTTCTTGTCTGGCGCGTTCTACAAGCTGCTCGAGCTGCTTTTTGGTGTATTTGTCCAAATCCGTTAAAGATTTTTTAATGTTGCTGAAAATTACATTGTAATGCTCCAGCAAAGTATCGAGTTCATGTTCGGCTAAAATTGCAAGATATGAATCCCGTAGAGCAACCGCGGTAGACTTTCTCGGGGATTTAAGGAAAAATTCATCTTGACCGAAAAACTCGTTTTCGCCCAAAATAATCGAATTCGTTTTTCCGAATGCTTTTCGTTTTAATAAGTTAATTTCCCCGTTAAGAATCAAATAAATAGAATCGGCCGGATCCCCTTCGCGGAATATTACTTCGCCCTCCCTAAATGTCTTCAGGGTGATTTTCAAGTCTTTCAGATTATGCTCGGAAAGATCCGCATTACGAAACAAATGATTACTTTTTAACGCTAAGTTCAATTGATTTTGCATGGAGTTCTCATAATTTTTAGTACTAACTATTGGATTATCGATTTTATTATCGTTCAGTTTATTATTTTATTGTGAAAAATTTTCACGGCTCTACGCACTAATTTTTATTAAATTGTGATTTGAATCACTTAAACAACTTTTATGCCGAATAAAATGTGTGGTTTTTTATGACTTTAGAGTGTAGTAGAACGTCAAATAAAATTGTTTTATCGACTATAACAGCAATTAAATTTTTTACTTGAATTATATTTTTAATAATAAATGTCTCAAAATGATTTTCCCAAAGTGAGATGAGTCACAAAATCAACCAGAATAATGCCCAACTGCCCGAAAATGTGCGGAGATATCTCGAACGCAAAGCAATATGGTTTTACTCTCCCGAATTAAACCGCGGAAATCTTTACGAATTAATCGTTGTTGTGCCGGCGATCGAAGAATTTGAAAACTCCGGAAAGTTGTTAAATTCTTTAAAAAACAACCGGGAAACGCCCAAAACATTAGTTTTGTTTGTTGTAAACAACGGTGAAAACGCTCGGGAAAATGTAATTTCCGATAACCTGAAGCTAATGGAAATGTTGCGTGAAGAATCGAAAAAAATCGATTTATTCGATTTGAATTTCATAGATGCAAGTTCGAAAGGGAAAGCACTGCCCGAAAAGTTTGCCGGGGTTGGGATGGCAAGAAAAATCGGATTGGATACCGCTCTTACTTTGTTCGATTATTCTTCTCCCAATAAAAAAATTCTGGCGTGTTTGGATGCCGATTGCATGGTAGAAAACAACTATTTTCATGAAATAGTTCGCAATTATAACGAAAGAAATTTTACCGCCGCATTTATTGAATTTGAACATCAAATTCCAAACGACGAAACACAATTTGCCGCTATCGTTAATTACGAAATTTTTTTAAGATATTATGTTTTGGGATTAAAATACGCAAATTCCCCCTACGCATTTCATACAATCGGCTCCACAATTACGGTTGATTTTGAAAATTATGTAAAAATAGGCGGTATGAATAGAAAAAAAGCCGGTGAAGATTTTTATTTTATGGAAAAATTGGCAAAAGTGACGCAAATTGGCAGAATTAGCTCGACGACCGTTTATCCTTCCGCAAGAAAATCTTGGCGGGTTCCGTTTGGAACGGGGCAACGAATAAACAGATTTTTAACCGAACAGCGTAACGAATATTTACTTTATAATCCCGAATCGTTCGAAATCTTAAAAAAATGGCTGGAAATCCTAAATTCCAATGATGTTTTACAAGCGGACGATTATCTAAAAAAAGCCGAAAAAATCGACGGACGGCTATATAATTTTCTAAATTTTAATAATTTCAAGCGGGATTGGAGTAAAATTCTAAAAAACTCCGGAAGCGTTAAACAAATAAACCTTCAGAAGAAATTGTGGTTCGACGGATTCAGAACCCTGAAACTAATTCATTTTTTACGCGATTCCGGTCTCCCCGAAGTAAATATGTTCGATGCTTGCGATGTTTTGTTCAAAAAAATCGACCCCGAAATCAAAATCGAAAGAAATGCGAAAATTCCTCCCGTTAAAACTCAACTAAAATATCTCGGCATGCTAAAAAAATTATTCGAACTCTATTAAAAACCAATTGAAAAACCGAATTTCGTTTTTGTATCGAGCGATTTTTTACCGTCAGGCGGTTTTCTGTCGTATCTCAAATTAAATTCAACCGAAAGACCGAATTTTTTCGAAATTTTAACAAACAAACTGTTTTCGCTCAAAATTCTTGAATCTTTGAACTCATCGGCTTTCGGTTGATAATAAATTACCGATGCAACTGATGCGTTTCCATTTAACTTTAATCTGTATGCCAAATAATTACTCAACCGAAAAACAGATGTTGTAACGGGATGAACGGCGGTTTCGGGTAAATCATATTTTTCATGTTCCGTCATTCCCGCGATACCGTAACTTAAAGACGAAACTTTCGATTTTATGATATTAAACCTTAAACCAAGTCCGCCCAAACTTCTGAAAAGTAATAATCGGGCTTTGTTGTAATCGATCTGAGTGAAAATTTCCAATTTGATTTTCTTGCTTAAATTATGAACGTAGCGTAAATGCAATAAAGCCTGATTGGAAAATTCCTTGCCGCCTTGCCAGCCGTATTCACCTTGGGCAACCGCAAAAGCGTAAAATTTTTCGGCTTGATAATCGACACGACCTTCCAAATCCACTTCCTGTATATCCTTATTTCCCGTTTTGGCGGAAATGCTGATGTTTGCCAAACCGGAAAATCCCACTTCCGTTTCGGTTTTTCTGTGTTTTTCAATGTTAACCTGCGAAAAAACCGTAGAACCGGCAAGCAGTAAAACGGAAATATGCATCAATAACTTTTTCATTTATCAACCGTCAAATTAATGTAAAAAAGAAACCGAAAATTAATTACTATGTTGCAATTTTCTAACATAAATTTAGTAATTTTTAATAAACGTATTACAAATTAAAAGGAACGGAAATGAAAGCCCAAAACATAACAAGAAAAACAAAATTATTAATAACCTTTATTGTGTTTACTTTAAGCATAACATTCATTAATTCTCACTTGATTTCATATCGTATTTTTACGGGAAACGGAGAAAAAACGGATTTCGATGCAATTGTGAAAGCAACAAAAGATTACGATATAATATTTTTCGGCGAGCAACATACCGATCCGATCGGACATTGGCTCGAATTTCGTTTGCTTAAAGCTTTATACGAAAGCGATTCGACAAATGTGATTGTCGGAATGGAAATGTTCGAAGCCGACGGTCAACTTTTAATAGACGAATACTTTAACGATTTCATTTCCAAAAAATCTTTTGAAAAAGAAATCAGATTATGGAAAAACTACGAAACCGATTACAAACCCATCTTGGAATTTGCAAAAGAAAATAAATTGCGTTTTGTAGCCACAAACATTCCGCGCCGTTACGCTTCCAGTGTTGCGAAAAAAGGGTTGTCGTTTCTGGATACATTGGATTCCGAATCGAAAAAATTCATAGCCGATTTACCGATTCAATTTGATTCAAGTCTGAAAGTTTACAAGGAATTGGCCGAAATGATGGGGGGCGGAAATTCGCATCAAACCAAACACGGGGGAACGGTCAAAAAAGATACAACCGCCGATCCTAAATCGATGCATACACCGAAAGAAACGGTGCAAGCGGAAAAAGATTCGCTTCAAAAATCCAACGAAAAAGAAATGAAAGAAATGATGAAGAATCACGGTCTGGCACACATTGCCGAAGCTCAAGCGGTTAAAGATGCAACAATGGCTCATTTTATTCTTAAAAACTTTGAAGACGGTAAAAAGTTTATTCATTATGACGGATCCAAGCATTCCGATTATCACGAGGGAATCGTTTGGTACATAAAACAAAAACGCCCCGATTTGAAAATTCTCGTAATTTCTTCCGTTCAACAAGAGAATTTGGATTCCCTTGCTACCGAAAACAAAGGACTCGGCGATTTTATTTTGGTTACACCGGAAGATATGACACAAACATATAGATAATACGGATGAAAAAAATACTTGTTATTTTATTGTCATTATTGGTTTTTCCGGGTCGCACGGTTTTTGCTCAACAAATAAGCGATATAATTCAACCCGTAAAACTTAAATCGGGTAAAACCGATTCCGTTTTTGTGGAAGATTTGTTTTATGCTGAAAACTACGACTTAACTTTTCTACCCGGAACAAAAATCGGTGTTAAATTCAACAAGAACAATGGCTTCATTTATTTCACGCCCGATTCGAATTTTGAGGGAATGTCTTTTATCGATTTCAATTATTCTGGAAAAATATATTCAATTCCTCTAATAGTTAAAAAGGAAAAGTTTTATAAGTTTATATTTAAACCGGATACAAGTTACAATTTCATTTCCCTTTTCGGAAGCTTTAACGGATGGAACAGATACCAGTTATACATGACCGACAACGACGGCGACGGAATTTACGAAGTGAAAGTACCTTTGGAACCCGGCGTCTATCAATATAAATTTTACGCGGACGGTAAGGAAATCGTTGATCCGCTGAATCCGGAAAAAGTACCGAACGGATTTGGTGATTATAATTCCGTTATAACAATATCCGAATCCGATTCCGTAAAACCGTTTTTGCACGTAGTCGGTTACGAAATAAAAAACGACACTTTGATTTTAAAATACAATTTCGAAACAAAGAGCAGCGACTATGTTCTTAAGCCGGATGAAATTTTCGCCATATTAAATAACACGGTCGTTCCGAAGCGAAAAATAAAGTTACACAAAAATGAAGTACGTGTAAATTTAGAAAACAAACTACTTCGAGGCGAAAACACGTTTCGTATTGCGGTTTCGAAAAACGGAAACGTTACGAATATTCAAACCGTAAAGCTATTTGAAGGAAAACCGGCGGGGAACAATAAATTCACTTGGCATCAAAGTATTATTTACTCTTTGATGATCGATAGATTTTACGACGGGGATACGACGCGGAATCATCCCGTAGAACACGATTCACTTTCGCCGAAGACTAATTACATGGGCGGCGATCTGGAAGGAATCATAAAAAAAATAGAAGAGGGATATTTCGATTCGCTCGGCATCAATACTTTGTGGATTTCCCCGGTTTACGATAATCCGAATGAGGCTTATCGGGAATATCCGGCACCGCACAGATGGTTCAGCGGTTATCACGGTTATTGGCCTATCAGTTCCACACGCGTCGAAGAAAAATTCGGGACACTCGAAAAAGTTAAAGAGCTTATTGCAAAAGCACATGCGCACGGATTAAAAGTATTGCTCGATTTCGTGTCAAATCACGTGCACAAGAATCATCCGTTTTTCAAAAAACACAGAAATTGGTTCGGAAAACTTGAACTTCCCGACGGCAGATTGAATATCCGGTTTTGGGACGAATATCGACTAACCACATGGTTCGAGCCGTACCTTCCTTCATTCGATTATCTCGGATCGGAAGAAGCGTTGGATACGATGACCAATAATGCGGTATGGTGGCTTAAAACTACGGGTGCCGACGGTTTCCGCCACGATGCCGTGAAGCATGTGCCGAATAAATTCTGGAGAACACTAAACAAAAAAATAACCGCACAAATTGAAATTCCCAACCGAAAGAAAGTTTATCAAATCGGAGAAACGTTCGGAAGTTACGAATTAATCAGCTCCTACGTTAATAACGGTCAACTCGATGCCCAATTTAATTTTAATGTTTACGATGTGGCTCTTCCAGCATTTATCAAGCCGGACGTATCCTTCGCCGTATTGGATAAAGAAATTCACAAATCCTTTTCTATTTACGGCTACAACAATTTGATGGGCAATATTATGGATAGTCATGATAAAAACCGATTTATGGCTTATGCGGACGGTGACTTGGACGTAAGTCAGTGGAGCGCCGTTGAAGAAGGTTGGAATAACCCGCCGAAAGTCGACAATCCCGATAACTACAAAAAATTGGTTTTATACATGGCTTACATGAACACGATCCCGGGAATTCCCGTTATTTATTACGGCAGCGAATTCGGAATGAGCGGTGCCTCCGATCCGGATAACCGGAGAATGATGAGATTCGACGACCAACTGACAAAATACGAAAAGCAAACACTACAGGCCGTTTCGGACATAATCAAGCTTAGGAGAAAACATCCCGCACTTAATTACGGCGATTTTTACACACTTTCCGCAACAAACAAAATATACGCTTACATGCGTTCGGATATGAACGAAAGAATTATTGTTGTACTTAATAAAAGCAACGAACCGGAGAAAGCGGAATTTGTTCTGCCTCCTTTTATTGACACGGAATTTTTAGTGGATTTGAAATCGGGAAGGAAAATTCCCATCGAAAGGAACGAAGTTAGTTTGATCATTCAACCGGTAGATTATTCGGTGTTTTCTATTCCCATAGAATAAAATATTTTTTACCCGATATGCAAGCGAAGCAATAACGGATTCTCTATCTTATGGAATTTCAGTACATTACATTAAAAAAAGTACTTATTTTTTACCTTGTTAAATAATTGAATTATTTTTTATTGTACTTCAATTCTCAAATCCGTTCAAAAATAGAAATAGCGATATGGTTTTAAAAAGAATTAACCTCCTTTTCATTGTCTTAATATTATTTAGCACCTTTTCTTTCGCCCAGAAAAAACACGTAACCATATCCGGTTTTGTCACCGATTCCGTAAGTGGCGATCCTTTGATCGGTACAAATATATTATTGTATAAAGACAGTATTTCAACAAAAAAAATGCCTTTCAGAGGTGCATCTACAAACAGATACGGATTTTATGCCATTCCAAGCGTTCCAAAGGGAAAATACATAATTATTTTTAAGAACATCGGATTCGAAACGGTTGTTGAGGTGTTAAATATTAAGCTTCAAAAGGGAACGGTAAAACTAAGTGTGAAAATGAAACCCAAAGAAGTGGAGCTTAAAGAAATTGTAATACGCGGCAAAAAAGAAGACAAAGTCGGGCTAAGTACCATATACGTTTCACCGGATCTGTTAAAAATGCTCCCTTCTTTCTCGGGTGAATTGAATTTGTTCAGATCACTCCAAATGCTACCGGGTGTTAAAACCGCAAGCGAAATGTCAAACGGCTTATATGTAAGGGGAGGTTCTCCCGATCAAACATTGGTTTTGGTCGATGGTGTTATGATGTACAACCCGGCTCATTTAGGAAATATTGCCAGCACGTTTAACTCCGATGCAATACATAATATTCGACTTATTAAAGGAGCATATCCAGCCGAATACGGTGGCAGACTTTCCAGTGTTTTGGATATAAAATTACGTAGCGGAACAAAAGAAAAAGAAAAAGTTGTTTTAGGTCTCGGTTCAATAATGTCATTCGGAACGTTGGAAGGCCCGATTTCTCAAAACACTACATATATGATTTCTTCGAGAGTAATGTACTACGACTTTTTTCAATCCAAATTCGATAATAAAAGTAAAATACCGCGGTATAATTTTATCGATTTAAATTCGAAAATTAGTTACAACTATAACGACAACTCCATCTTATTTGTTACCGGAAACTACAACAGCGATCATATATATAATCCGCCCGGTACGGAAGATTTTACTTACGATATCGGTTGGAAAAACACCACACTTTCTGTCTCTTGGTTAAAAATAACAAAAGAATCCTTACTGCTGAATATTGGTGCCAATTATATTAATTATAAAGTAAAATCCGCTCTGGAAGATATCTCGGATCCCCTTGCAGACGATTACTTTTCCCTTTCCGACTTGAACGATTTCTTCATCAAAGCAAATTTGGAATATCCGCTTGACGAAAATCATAAAATTAAAGCGGGAATCGAAGCGGGACTCCATTATTACACATTGCTGAATAGAAATTTTTATGACCCGATTCTGGAAGTTTCTCCGGACTACGAAGAAAATTTATTATCCACGGAAGCATCGATATTTTTTCAAGACGAATGGAGAATTTTTCCTACGCTTAATGCCAATTTGGGTATACGGGCTTCGTACTTCAAAGATTCGGATTCGTTTAAATTCGAACCACGTTTATCACTTGCTTATGCTTTAACGGAAAATATTTTCTTCAAAGGGGCATATGCCGTTGCAAACCAGTTTTTGCATCTGATTACCAGAAACGACATTACTTTACCAACCGACTTGTGGTATCCGTCTACAAAAAATATTTTACCCAGTAATTCGCAACAATACGTTTTTGGGTTCGATACTTACTTCGATGAGAGAATATATTTGTTTTCGGTAGAAGCTTATTACAGAACCATGAAAAATTTATATGAGTTTAAAGAAGTTCTAAATTATGACCGGACGATTTCAATAGAAGAAAATTTTACTCAAGGAGAAGGGGAAGCATACGGAGTTGAGGTTTTCTTCAATAAACGCGCCGGGAAACTAACCGGGTGGATCGGTTACACCCTTTCGTGGAGCAGAAGATTGTTTGAACATCTTAACGCCGGTAGAATTTTTTATCCTCGTTATGACAGAAGACACGACGTTTCGGTTGTTATCGGATATAAACTGAACGAACAACTTTCTTTCGGTGCAACATGGACTTTTGCAACCGGACAAGGATACACGATGCCCAATTCACAGTACATTTTTACTCCCCTTGGTGTAATCAGCGAGCGCGAACGGAAAATTCAGTTTAATTATACTAATAGAAACGGGTACAAATTACCGGATTACCATAAACTCGATTTAAGTGCTAATTATAAATTTATTTCGGGTACTTACAATATCGAGTTTTATCTCAATTTACAGAACGTATATAATAGAAAAAACGCTTTTGCACGTTATGTTGCTTATGATGTTGATGAAAAAACAGGACAAAAAAGCACAACACCAAAATTAAAACAAATTACTTTAATGCCGTTTATTCCAACATTCGGAGTTGTAATAAAATTTTAGTGCCATGAAAAAAATTAAAATAACAGCCCTATTTTTAAGTCTTCTTTTATCATTGTCTTGCGAAGAAATCGGAATCATCGAAGAAGACTTGCCGTTTGTAAGTCTATACGAAGTTGACGGTCAAATATCGCCGGGTGAAAAAACACCAACTATTAATTTTACTAAAAGTATTCCGATTAACGAAAGTTTCGACATTAAAAAAGTGGCGCTCGATAATGTAAATGCTTATATCTGGTCGGATACTCAAGGAATAATCCCTTTAATACATATCGGAAATGGTTCTTACCAACCCTTGAAATCAAAATCTCAAAAACTGCAAATCAAAGCAAATGCGGTTTATGAACTGTATGCCGACATAAACGGAACAAGGGTTTATGCAAAAACCAAGGTTCCTTCCCCGCCCGAAGTTATCGACGTAAAAATTATTCAGAATTACATCGAATGCGAAATTTCAGGAAAAGAAGGAGAGGTTTACTCGTGTATTTACATTGTGCAAGACGGCTTTCAGCTCGGTAACCCGAGAATCGTGAAAAGAGAAAAAAACTTTTTTTCCGTTGAAGGAGATGGTAAAGCGGGAATTGTTAAATTGAGAACCGGAGACATTCCACCGGAATATTTAAACACCGGTTCTGATTTAAAAGTTGGGGTGGAAGTTTACGCTTGGGATAAAGCTTACAAGGACTATTTCAAAACAAAAGACAACAACAAACCTATCGATGATATTTTCTCGCAAGGTGGCGGATTGGTAAACTGGAATGTTTACGGAGAAAATACCATCGGTTTGTTTATGGGGTATGCCATTAAAGTTATAATGGACTTTTAATAATGTTACACATTAAAAATATGAAATTATTAATATTTACTCTTGTATTAATAGCAATAACATTTTCCGGGTGTTTGGAAGAAAATATCGAACCAGTTGAAATCACTTTCAACAATATGCTCGATATATTAAATTATGCGGAAACCAACGGTGATTTCATTAACAGTCCGGAAAACCCTGCATTAATAGACGTCGATGAAGTACAAGCCGCACTTGGCAGTTATCTGATTTTAGATATCCGCAACCAATCCGATTTTGCTAAAGGACACATTCCCGGCGCAATTAATATTATTGCGGATCAAATAATCAATTTGCTGGATACGATGAAAACTCTCGATTTTCAAAAAGTTGTTATCGTTAGTAGTTCCGGTCAAAAAGCCGCTTATGTTACTTCATTGCTTAGGATAATCGGTTACGATAATATTTATTCTCTCGATTACGGCATGGGTTATTGGAATGAAATATTTGCCGATGTATGGATATCCTCAAAAACAAATTCAAAGTATTTCAACACATATTATTTGTTGGAATGGCCAAACAAAGAAGAATTAACTATTAAATATGATACGCCGAATCCTTTTTTAGACGACGAAGCAAAGACAATCGATAAAAAACTAAAAAGAAGAGTGGAAATGCTAATAAAAAATTTCGAAAATAATTCCGTTATCACAATTGAGAAGTTCGATGACATGTTTAATCCGATTCCGTATTACTTCGGATACGGTGAACATACGTTTATTATTTGTTACGATCACGAATTGAAACGCGGTGCAAATCCGAGGGAACCCCTTTTATACAACGCCCACAACATTTATCCTACACCGGTTTTCAACTCGGCAGGAGGCGCTATTTTATACTATAAAACGAGAAAATCTCGTACAGTTAGACCTTTGGGAGCATACCTTTATAACGGACAAAAACCGGAATACGACTTCAGTTCCGATAGACTTCTTTTTACTTTGCCGGCCGACAAACAAATAATTATATACAGTTATAATGGCCAGCGAAGCGCTTACATTACAGCATATCTGAACTTACTCGGATACGATGCAAAATTTGTTAAATTCGGCGCCCACAGCATGATGAGTAAATATTTTATCAGCTGGGAAATACACGGCGCTGTTGACAAAGGCAACTTGGATACCGTCTATTATCCGTCGGAATTTAGCAAATATGATTTCTATGAAGAAAACATACGCAATTATCCATACGAAGTAGGAACGGAATAAATTAAAACCTACGTGTGCTATTTAACCAGTAACGCTACGTTTTCAATGTGATACGTATGAGGGAACATATCCACCGGTCTTATTTTGATTAACTTGTAACCGCCTTCCGCCAGTAATTTTATGTCTCTTGCTTGAGTTGTGGGATTACAACTAATATAAACGATTTTCCGCGGTTGAAGTTTTAAAATGTCTTTCACCGTTTTGGGATTCATGCCGCTTCTTGGCGGATCGGCGATAATTATATCCGGATATTCCAATCCTAACTCTTTTACCTTCGGGAAAAACGATTTGTTCAAGTCGGCTGTTATAAATTCGGTATTGTTAACATCGTTTAGCTCACAATTAACTTTTGCATCTTTTACAGCCGATTCGACGGATTCGAAACCGTAAACTTTAGCAACCATTTCCGATACAAAGATCGTTATTGTTCCGGCTCCGGCATACAAATCGTAAACAATTTCATCGCCCGAAAACCCGGCAAACTCCATTGCCACACTATATAATTTTTCAGCTTGAAACGTGTTGGTTTGGAAAAAAGAATTCGCGCTGATCCTGTATTTGTACTTTCCTATTTTATCGTAAATAAATCCACTACCAAAATAAATTTTCTCGTAATCTCCAACAGCAACTTGCGATTTTTTTAAGTTTATATTGTTAATTATTGTTGTAATTGCCGGAATCTCTTTTCGTAACATTTCCGAATATTCGCGCATTAAATTGTCATTCTCTTCCGAAGTAACCAGATTTACCATTAAATCGTGCGTATGCGCCGATGTTCGAATAACAAGGTTGCGTAAATATCCCGTATGCGTTTTTGTGGAATAAACGGAAGTTTTTCTCGGCTTGAAAAAATTTCGCGTCGCATTAAGTATTTTATTGCTTTCGGAAGACTGTAAAAAACACTCCTCTATATCCAAAACCTTATCGTACATTCGCGGAATGTGAAGCCCGAGCGCAAATCCGGCATCGATTTTTTCGCCCGATTGAATCTCTGAAGGTGTTAACCAACGCTTGGCGGAAAATGAAAACTCCATTTTATTTCGGTAATAAAATATTTTTTCGGAAGGTAGAATCGGCTCGGTCGAATAATTCTTGAAACCGCCCAGCCGATTAAAAACCTCGACAACCTGAGCTTCTTTATATTTCAGCTGTAAATTGTATTCGAGATTCTGTTGCTTACAACCGCCGCATGTTCCGAAATATCTGCATTCCGGTACAATGCGACCTTCGGCAGGTTTTATTATTTCCTCAATTTTCGCTTCACCGTACGTTTTCTTTAATTTTAAAATTTTAGCCCTTATAACATCGCCGGGGTAAGCATGCGGTACGAAAATAACGTACTTTTTATTATCGGCATTACTTACGTGGTTTAACTCCGATTTGTTTATTCGTGCAATGCCTTTTCCTTCGAAAGCATACGATTCTATTCTTAGCTCAACAACATCGCCCTTCTTCATCAACTATTCCATTTCTCCCAAATAATTTTTTAATATGTTTTTCCACTTTTGTGAATCAATCTCGTTCAACAAAGCTCTGTTTACTTGTTCCCGCAATTCACTTTTTTGAGGCATTGCAAATCCGTAATAAAGCGGATCCAAAGTCACCGGTAGAACTTTCAACATGTCGGATTTCTTACTTTTAATTATTTCATATTTCAGAATCGGTGAGTCGTACACAACAGCATCAATTTTATTTGAAGAAAGAGCCTCAATAGCTTCGGATACCGACTCATAATTCGTATGGCGTATATTCTTATCATTCAAATAATCTACGCTGGACGAAGCCGAAACCGTACCCACTTTCACTTTGTAAAGATCATTTAACCCTTGTATTTGCGATTCGAGTTGCGTAACGGTTAAAGCGGATGCAATGGCCGCAGTAAAACTTGAAATAACAATCAATCCGGCGAACATCCAAATTAAACCGATGATTCTTCCACCGAATGTTTTCGGTACTTTATCGCCATATCCTACGGTCGTCATGGTTACGGCAGCCCACCAAAAGCTGGAACCTAACCCTTTTGTTTTTCCGTCGCCGAAATGTTCCGCGTTTTTCTTTCTTTCGAATAGCCATGTAATAAAACCGACTAAAAACAATAATGCCAACAAAACGAAAACCACACGCAAAAAATCAAACGATAAAAATCTATCGAGTACTTTCAACAATACGTTCGTTTCTTTAATTCGCGTTGCAATGCCCAAGCCTGTAATAAAATAAGGATGCGAAAAATCGAACCTACTTTCCCTCGAACTTGTAATCGTTAAAGGAGCGACGGCAATATCAATTTCTCCTTTTTCCACTGCAGTTATCAGGCCGCTTAAATCATATTCCCTATAAGTGAATTGCCAATTCAAGGAATCGGCTATGTTTTTCCATAATTCGATTGTTATGCCTTCCCAAGTTCCTTCGTTTGTTTTTATTACGAAAGGTTCGGCTATCTTGGTTCCTACCCTTAATATTTCGGATTTTTTGTTCGACGCGTATAAACCCGTGCAAAGAAACACAAGCGATAAAAAAATTAAAATCTTTGTCTTCATCCGGAATCATTCTATTTTTGTCATTACAATTTTAACAAAGTTTCCAATTAAAACAATATATTTAAGGGGGAGAAAGGAAAATATTTTATAATGAAAAAGATTTTTTACGTTATACTATTTATTGCCGGTTTAGCAGGTTGCATCGAGAATCTTCCATTAGACGAAGAAATAGACAACTACAAATTGATAAATCAAGATAGCACTACGGTTGTTTTCCCAGAAGATTTTAAAAGCAAAATTCTTGTTGTCGGTTTTATTTTTACCAACTGTCCGGATATTTGTCCGCTTACAACAAACAACATGCACTTGATTCAAGAAGAATTAAAAAAAGAAAACATAAACCAAAATGTTCAATTTCTCTCGATCAGTTTCGATCCGGAAATCGATAAGCCGTCCGTTTTAAAAAAGTTCGCCGAAGTTAGAGACTTGGATTTAAGTAATTGGCAATTGTGCACCGGTTCCCCTTCTACAATCGAAAAATTGTTGGACGAATTCAACGTTTTAGCCGTGCAAGCCGATACGATTTATTTGCCGAACAATAAAGTTCAATATTACTACGTTCATACGGATAGAATTTCGCTGTTGGATCAGAAAGGTAATTTGCGCAAAAATTATCCGGGAAGTAAAATCGACATAAAAGAAATAACAACAGACATAAAGGAACTTATAAATGCAAAATAAAATCTTGGCGACAATACTTATTTTATTTACGATTGTGTTTTCTTTCGGTTGCGGGGAAAAGGAAAAGCCTGAAATTTCAAACACGGAAGAAGGTTTGGTGATTAATAATCCTTGGTTCCGCCCGGGTTCATTAAACAGAAATTCGGCATTGTATTTCGAAGTTTACAACAATACGGATAAAGAAGATACATTGTTTGCAGCCGAATCGGATTTGGCAAAGGTTGTTCAGGTGCACGAAACTTACAATAAGGGTAACGACATGAAAGGAATGCGACACGTTGATTTTGTTGTTATTCCAGCTCATTCCAAACTAGTGTTTAAACCCGGTGGCTATCACATTATGCTTGTCGGTTTGAATAAAGACTTAAGACCGGGCGATACGGGCGAAGTTACAATATTATTTAAGCTGAACGGTAAAATTCAAATAAGGGCTGAAGTAAAGGGCAAATAAGGTTAGCACCTAATTATATTCATCCCAACTTTTAATTGCCATATCATTTAAAGTTTTGGTACAAAAGGCAGTTACAAACGCGCGGGCTAAGCGGGCATTCGTAAGCAACGGAATATTAAAATCCACCGCATTGCGTCTAATGGTATAATCGTTATCCAATTCGTTTTTAGAAAGATTTTTAGGAATATTTATCACCAAATCGATTTTCCTTTCCCGAATATAATCCAAAGTATTTGGCTTTTTGTTTTCCGAGGGCCAATGCAAAAGCGTAGCACTAATTCCGTTCTCCGAAAGAAACTTATGCGTACCTTCCGTTGCGAAAAGATTATAGTTTTTACTTTGCAATATTCGAGCACTTTCCAACAATTCGGCTTTAGCTTCCACGGGACCGGTTGATAACAACACATTTTTCTCGGGAATTTTATATCCGACTGACAACATCGCTTTTAGCAAAGCTTCGTAAAAGTCGTCTCCAAGGCAACCCACTTCGCCGGTAGAAGACATATCGACTCCGAGAATCGGATCGGCTTTTTGTAAACGGGCAAAAGAAAACTGGGGAGCTTTCACTCCAATATAGTCAAGCTCGAATAATGATTTGGAAGGAGGTTCAACTTTTTTATTCAGCATAATGTCGGTTGCTATTTCGATGAAATTCGTTTTTAACACTTTTGATACGAAAGGTAAACTGCGGGATGCCCGTAAGTTACACTCTATTACTTTTACATCGTTATCTTTTGCCAAAAACTGAATATTAAACGGACCGGTAATTTTCAATTCCTTTGCTATTTGCCGACTTATTTTTTTTATCCTTCTTACGGTTTCGAAATAAATTTTTTGCGGGGGGAAAACCATTGTGGCATCTCCCGAATGCACACCGGCAAATTCAACATGCTCGTTAATCGCATATACAACCATTTCACCATTCTGTGCTATCGCGTCTATTTCAATTTCCTTTGCATTTTCAATAAATTCAGAAACGACTACCGGATATTTTTTAGAAACTTTTTGCGCCAACGCCAAAAAATGCTCGAGCTCTTCGTCATTAGAAACTACATTCATTGCCGCACCGGATAGAACGTATGAAGGTCTAATCAAAACCGGATAACCGACCGATTCGATAAACTTATAAATCTCACCGATGCTTGTAAGCTCTTTCCATTTGGGTTGATCGATTTTTAAATCGTCAAGCATTTGAGAAAACTTATGGCGGTTTTCAGCACGGTCGATTGATTCCGCCGATGTGCCCAATATTTTTACGTTTTGCTGGCTTAACCTTATTGCCAAATTATTCGGAATTTGTCCGCCCGTCGAAACGATCACTCCTGCCGGATTTTCCAACTCGATAATATCCAAAACTCTTTCGAACGTTAATTCTTCGAAATATAACTTATCGCTTATATCGTAATCGGTGCTTACGGTTTCGGGATTAAAATTAACTACAATCGACTGTAAGCCGTTTTTGCGAATAGTGTTGAGCGCACTAACTCCACACCAATCGAATTCAACGCTGCTGCCGATTCTGTATGCGCCCGAACCAAGAACAATTACCGATTCCCTTTTGTCTTCCGGTAACGAATCGTTTTCGGTTCCGTTGTAAGTTAAATAAAGATAATTTGTTTCCGCCGGAAATTCAGCCGCGAACGTATCGATTCTTTTTACTACCGGCTTAATTCCTTTGCTCGCTCTGTGTTTTCTAACCTTTAACAAATCCGCTTCGATATTTTGCACGGAGCTTTTCAAAATCAATCGAGCCAATTGAAAATCGGAAAAACCGAATTGTTTTGCTTTAAGCAATAAATCATGCGGAAGATCAGAAAGCGTATCGTAGGATTTCAATTTAATACTTAAATCGACAATCGCTTTAAGTTTCGATAAAAACCACTTGTCTATTTTAGTTAACTCGTATAACTTTTCCACGGTGTATTTTTTTTCGAAAGCTTCCGCCAATGCAAAAATTCTACGGTCCGTCGGATTCTGAAGTTCATACTCCAAATCACTAAATGAAATTTCGCTGTTTGCAACCAAGCCGTGCATGCCTTGCCCAAGCATTCTAATCCCTTTTTGTATTGCTTCCTCGAACGAACGGCCTATCGACATTACTTCACCGACACTTTTCATGCTGCTGCCGATTTGCTCCGATACGCCTTCGAATTTGCTTAAATCCCAACGCGGAAGTTTGCAAACAACATAATCCAACGCCGGTTCGAAAAAAGCAGAGGTGGTTTTTGTTACGGAATTCTTAAGCTCGTGCAAAGCATAGCCCAAACCGAGTTTCGCCGCAACAAAAGCCAACGGATAACCTGTAGCTTTGGAAGCCAATGCACTTGACCTCGAAAGTCTGGCATTCACTTCAATAACGCGGTAATTTTCCGAATTAGGATCCAGTGCAAATTGTACGTTGAATTCCCCAACAATTCCCAAATGCCTGATAATCTTTATCGAAATAGCACGCAATTTATGATATTCCGTATTGGTAAGCGTTTGGGAAGGAGCTACAACAATACTTTCACCGGTATGAATTCCAAGCGGATCCAAATTTTCCATATTGCAAACCGTTATACAGTTATCGTATTGGTCTCGCACAACCTCGTATTCCACTTCCTTCCAACCTTTAAGTGATTCTTCTATTAAAATTTGCTTGGAATACGAAAGAGATTTACGAGCGAGGGTTTTTAACTCATCGGCATTTCCTGCAAAACCGCTTCCCAAACCGCCGAGTGAATAAGCGGAACGTATAATTACGGGAAAACCCAATTCCGTTGCGGCTTCAATCGCCTCATCCAAGTTTGTTGCCGCTATACTCTTAGGTGTATCGATATTGATTTCGGCTAGCCTTTTTACAAAGATATCCCTGTCTTCGGTATCAATTATGGTTTGTACAGGCGTGCCCAAAACTTTAACATTATATTTTTCAAACACTCCGCTTTTATAAAGTTCCATACCACAGTTTAATGCCGTTTGTCCACCGAATGAAAGCAGAATTCCGTCGGGTTTCTCTTTTTCGATAATTTTCTCAACGAAATATGGTGTAACCGGCAAAAAGTAAACTTTGTCCGCCACGCCTTCCGAGGTTTGAACCGTTGCAATATTCGGATTAACCAGAATTGTATAAATGTTTTCTTCCTTCAACGCTTTTAATGCTTGGGAACCGGAATAATCGAATTCTCCGGCTTCACCTATTTTAAGAGCGCCCGAGCCAAGAAGTAATACTTTCCCGATATTGTTTTTCATTTATTTTGCGTTGTTTTTTTGTCTAACCAAATCTAAAAATTCATCAAATAAAAATTCCGTATCCGTCGGTCCGCTCGATGCTTCCGGATGAAACTGTGTTGCAAAAAACGGTTTGGTTTTATGTTTAATCCCCTCGCATGTTCCGTCATTTAAATTCACAAACAATTCCGTCCATTCCTCGTTCAACCGTTTAGAATCAACAGCATAACCGTGGTTTTGCGAAGTTATGTAACATTTATCGGTCTCTACATTAATTACGGGTTGGTTATGACTTCTGTGCCCGTACCTAAGTTTGTACGTATCTGCACCGGCGGCAATGGACATTATTTGGTTACCCATGCAAATTCCGAATATCGGTTTATCCTTCTCAAAAGCTTTTCGTACATTAGCAATTGTGGACTTGCACATTTGCGGATCGCCGGGTCCGTTTGAGATTACAAGACCGTCATATTCTTCCTTTACAATATCGTAATTCCACGGAACTCTTATAACGGTTGCACCCCGCTTTACCAAACATCGCACGATGTTATGTTTAACCCCGAGATCAACCAGTAGAATTTTGTGCTTTCCACTACCATGCACAGTCTTTTTTTGCACACTTACTTGTTCAACAAGATTTTCTTTATTGGGATTATAAAAAGGAATGTCGGTGTTACCGAAAATAATTTTACCGAGCATCGTACCCTTTTCACGGAGTTTTATAGTCAATGCTCTGGTGTCTATTCCGAACAAGGCCGGAATTTCATTTTCCGTCAACCATTCACCCAAACTCTTTTTAGCGCTCCAATGACTGTAATCGAAAGAATAATCCGATATCACGAATGCCGTTACTTGTATTTTTTCGGATTCAAAATTTTTCACAATCCCGTTTTCTTTAATAAATTCGGGTACTCCGTAATTTCCCACGAGCGGATAAGTTGAAATTAAAATTTGACCTTTGTAAGAAGGATCGGTTAAACTTTCGGGGTAACCTGTCATTGCCGTATTGAAAACGACTTCCCCCGAAACAGATTTTTCGAAACCGAAAGAATAGCCTTCAAACGTCGAGCCGTCTTCAAGAATTAATCTTGCTTTTTGGTGGGGCATTAATTTATTAACTAAATAAAATTATTGGTTGTTAAACTACAAAAAATTTATTTAACTTCAACATAATCCGAAAAAACCGATTCGTTACCGTCTTCGTCTATTGCGGTGATTACATAATAAGTCTTAAAATTGCCTGCATTCGGTGCAACACGGTTCAATATAAATTCACTTAACGGCTCTCCTCTCGAGAGAAAAGGGAGTTCAAACAACTTCTTTAAATTTTTATAATTGAATGTTTTCCCACTTACACGATAAATTCCGTAACTTCGCATATCCGGTTCCTTGTTTGGTATCCAGGTTAACAAAAGCCTGTTGCCGCGCAATTTTTTGGCTTTAAGAAACTGGGGCTTTGACGGTTTTCCGATATAAGGATTTTCGAAATAAAATTTTAATTTATAATTCGTGCCGATTTTTTCCGTGATTTCAATTGTGAAATCAATTTTCTTTTTATTGGCCGAAGACGGGTTACTGACGGGTGAAAAAACATTATTGTATATTAAATCAAATGCGTCTTTATCGTCGCCCCAGGCGGCGTTTGTTTCATATACCGGTTTGAAGCATGCATAATTTTTCCCTTTAATATATTTACTGAAGTTCATTTCGTTTTTTCCGAGTGGGTTGGGCCATGATTTGGACAGTTTTTTGTTTGTTGTATCTATTTTGAAGTTCCAATTCCCGTCGGCACATTCCACAAACACACGCGGGGCAAAGTGAAACGGATTTGTAACGTGATAAATATAAATTCCTTTGTCGCCCGCTTTATCATGCCGACTTAATTTTTGTCTGTTTTCAATTATAAACCACTCTTTGTCGGAAAGTCTTAATCTCAGAGCGCTGTTTGTGGTCATATAATCACCTATAACAAACTCGGCATCAATCCCGGGATTAACATCAATGAACTTCATCCAACCCAATCTTGCCCGTTCCCACGAATGCATTCCCCGGCTTGCATTCCATACCGGTCCGCCAACCATTAAAGCTAAATTCGTAGCTCCCTCAATATGGCCGGCTCCAAACAGAAAGTGCCCGAACTCGTGAGCCGCAACGTATTTCAACCAATAAAATCCGTGTTTTCCTCCTCTAACAATTATACCCGAACCTCTGTCAAGACTTCCGCGTTTTATTACAACGCCGTCGTCTGTTATAATTTCTTTTTGGGATAAATACAAATGCGCTATCCCCGTCCATCCTCGATTAAAAAATAATCGGTTCGGGAAATTACGATAAAGCAAAAAAATCATATCGACCTTACCGTCCGGGCGGTTTACGAATTTTCCGTTTTTATCTCTGCTCCAATTATCATATTTCGAGTAGTTGATTTCATTGTCTAACCTTGCCAGTATTTCCGTGTTTACTTCGGAAATATCCTTGTAGTGATCCGAATCGAATTCCGGTCGCACCAATTCGGGATATACGTCACCGATTAAATTCAATTTACCATTCGACATTTCATAAAAGTATTGGGTTAAATTACTTACTTTAAAATGTGTGGTAGGTTTAACCTCAACGAATTGCTTCGTCCAACCGGGCAGATTGATCGTATCATAAGGCCAATATTTACTTTTCGTAGTCGAATCGTCATCGAACTGAATAAAAATAAACAAAGCTTTTACCGTTCCTTCTGAAGGAACCGCCTTCCCGCCAATCACAAACTTTTTTTGGAATGTTGCTCTTGTCTTAGCAAGCTTTTCGAGAAAAGCGCTTTTGTTCTTAATCTTTCCGGTTTGTGCATTAATGTTAACAATAAAAAAAACAATCAAAAGAATCCCGAAAGTTAAAGTTTTTATAACATCCTTTTTAAGCATTCTATTGTTCGGGCTTCTTTTGGGAAATGGTTTTGTATGCTAAAGCGTAAAGTTGAATCTGTTTTAACATTGAATTTAATCCGTTATTGCGTGTTGGCGAGAGATGTTTTTCGATTCCGATTTTCTTTAAAAATTCCGGTGGGTTTGAAAGAATTTCTTCGGGAGAGTGTCCGGAATAAACTCTGAGTAA
Organism: uncultured Melioribacteraceae bacterium; assembly: GCA_964553325.1. Classification (GTDB taxonomy): domain Bacteria; phylum Bacteroidota; class Ignavibacteria; order Ignavibacteriales; family Melioribacteraceae; genus BMS3ABIN04. Next base: position 24,909 of record CAZKKI010000067.1, read on the forward strand.
AAGCGCAACCAATCCCTTAACTATCATTGCATCACTATCGCCTTTGAAATAAAGTTTACCGTCTTTGTACTCGGGGTAAAGCCAAACTTGTGATTGGCAACCAGTGATTTTATACTTCTCGGTTCTATGCTCTTCGGGATAAGGTTCGAGCTCCTTGCCCAAATCTATTATGTATTTATA
>CAZKKI010000068.1:0-30449 GCA_964553325.1 uncultured Melioribacteraceae bacterium
AATCTTTTTGCATTATTTTATATGCTTCTTCTATCGTGTAGCCGGCGGTTATTAACGTATCGAAATCATTAAGGACTTTCAATATTCGTGAAATAATGGGTAATTTTTCGCCTTGTAATCTGAAAGGATCTTCGGGTGCGGGCCGCAAAATTTTGCACTTGAAAATACCTACAGTTTTAATTCCATTCTTTTTAAAGTCATTGTAACACGTAAAATTTCCTCTAAATTTCACATCTTTATGTTAAAACATAAAGATACATGTATAAATAATGTCATCCGCATCATGATTCGGAATTAAACACCCAAATTTTCCAATTTTCAATTCGGGGAAAAAATAAATAAGACATATTATCTTTTACTTGACAAACAGACATTTTTGTCTTAATTTTGTAAGTGGTTACTTACTTACGGTAGAGTTTTAGAATGAAATTCACCGAAATGCAATATAAAATTATCGATAAATCCATCGATCTTATTTCCGAAAAAGGCATTCAAGGCTTTACGATAAAAAACCTTGCGAACAAACTTAATCTTACCGATGGAGCCATTTACCGCCATTTCAAAAGTAAAGAAGATATTTTACTCGGGATCATTAAAATTTTCCAACAAGAAGCTTCGGTAACATTAAGCGATGCTTGTTCCCGAGACCATTCGGCAATGGAAAAAATCACGGAAATATTTAATCATCATTTTAATTTTTTTGCCGAAAAACCGTCCGTAGCATCGGTAATATTTTCCGAAGCAATTTTTCAAAACAAACATTCTTTATCGAAAGAAGTACGTAAATTGCTCCAAATGCATGAGGATGCTTTAATTTGTATTATAGAAAGCGGTCAAGCTTCCGGTGAACTAATAAACGGGAATATTAAAAAGGAAGAACTTGTAAAAATTATTATAGGCTCTATTAGGTATACGGTAACCAAATGGAGATTATCGAACTTTCAAGGCGACATTAAGAAAGAAGGCAAAAAGTTATTAAATACAATAAAATATATTTTAACAAAGGCATAGAACAAAAAAGTTTCAGCAAACTAAATTAAGGGTTCTGTTATGGAAAAATTAAGCCGGTTCAACTACTTGTTCCGCTCAACCAAAGGCTTGGTTCTTGTAGCCATATCTCTAATTTCCATTGTAACGGCGGTTTGGGGTACCCTTTCGGGTCCGATGGTCGAATGGGGTATCCGAGATATCACCGTACGAACATTGGGCATGGAACTAAACCATTGGGAGCGCGAAGGTAGAATAATCATGCTGTATCATACAATTGCAATGGCAGTTCTTGCAATTGAAGTTTATTTTATAACATCGCTCGTACCGATGAAAAAACATCAACAAACTAATATAAATGCAACTATAACCGTTGGCTATATTACAGCAATGGTCTTCGGTTTGTGGTTCGCTTATTTTGGTCATGAATATATTTTCCACGGATTGTTTTTGGTCGGTCAATCATTAATTTTCTTTGCCGGCGTTTCGCTTGCTGTTGCACTTTGGCCGTGGAACAAAGAATATTATCTTGCACCCGATAGTGATTACGCACACACTAAATCGGGTGTGGATCTGGAGCGTTTGGCATTTTTTACAATGACGGTTTTAACTTTGCTTTCGGCAATGTGGGGCGCCGTTACCGGTTCGTATTGGAAAAACGGACACGAAACGTTCTTAGCTGAAAACCTAATCAGAAATCCGCATAAAACGGCGCTTCAAAAAGCGATAATCGGTCACTTGCATATTATGTTGTCGCTGGTTGCCGTTGCAATTACTTTAATAGTTGGCAGATGGCTCGATTTCAAAGGTGCATTACATAAATGGGCAATGTATTTAATGATTGTCGGCTCAATAACTTTAACACTTGGCGCTTTATCGGTAGTTTGGCTTCCATGGGCGCATACAATTATTTACGTCGGTTCGGTTGGTGTAATGTTGGCGGCTTTGTTGTTCGTTATTTACTCTTGGAAAAAATTAATTATCGAAGGAACCGCCGGGAAGGACAAACCGACTTTCATGGATAAATTAAAAGCTTTGCTGAGAGACCCGATTAAATTCGGTCCAGGTTGGCAAATGGTATTTATGAATTTCACTGTTAGCGGCGTCGGTATTTTCATGGCGATTAAGCTTGACAAAATCTTCAGGGTTTGGCCGGCACGTGAAGAGCGGATTACACTTACGGGTCACTGGCATATTTTGGCGGCTTTAATAGCTACAATCATTATTATGTATTACTGGGATATTTCCGGATTAAAAGGCAAAGTGAGAAAATGGGCGGGATGGATTTTAATTATCGGCTCCGATTTGGCATTCGCTGCAGCCACCGTATTTTCAATGAAAAGATTATTCGTAAAAGAATACTTCGAAGCGCCCGTAGTAAATTATACGATGCTTGCAATGGACTTCGGTTTGGGAATTATTCTGGTTGTTCTTGCAATATTCTTGGGTTGGCGTTTATTCGACTTGTTCAAACAAGAAGCATTGTGGAAAAAAGAAGCTGAAAATCCCGAACTTGAAGCAAACAGAATTCTTCCTGCCAAACCGATTAAAGATTCCAATGTAGAAGTGGAGGTGGAAAAATGAGAAGAATAAATTTGCCTTCGTTTTTAATAATATTGTTTCTTTTATCGTCCTGCATAGCGCAAGAATTTAAAGAATTGGAACCGATAAAATTCATCGATACTGGTGTAAATCCCGACGAATGGGTAAAAATTCCCGCAGGCGAATTTCTTAAAGGTCAACACCGTCACGTGACGAACGTAGAAAAACCTTACGAGATAATGGTAACCGACGTAACAAACGAACAATATGCCAAATATCTGAACGAAGCTTTGGAAGCGGGTAAAATTAAGATTGTTAACGATTCGGTAATGGGATACTATCCCGGCGATCCGTTCGACGGATGGAAGCATGAATTTAAAATCACCGCCGGCGATAAAGTGTACATGTATTTGAAAGAACCGGGTATTAGAATAAAATACGACGGAAATAAATTTTCGGTAATAAAAGGTTACGAAAACCATCCGGTTACATTTGTAAGCTGGTTCGGCGCTAATGCCTATGCCCAATTTTACGGATGGCGATTACCCACGGAAATCGAATGGGAAAAAGCCGCGCGAGGTAAAGACGGCAGAACTTTCCCGTGGGGCGAAGAGATTTCCCCGAACATTGCCAATTATAACAGCAGTCATACTTTATTCGAAAAAATATTCCACAAGGATATCACTACAACGCCGGTCGGGTTTTTCAACGGTAAAAACTACGACGGATATCAAACGCTGGATAACAGAAGTCCTTACGGACTTTACGACATGGCCGGAAACGTATGGCAATGGTGCGGCGACGATTATCCGAACATGCATTACAGATATATGCGCGGCGGCAGCAGAACAAATTACGAATACAATTTATTCACTTGGGCTAGAAACAGCGCGGGACCAAGTTTTTACAGTATGTACGTCGGGTTCCGGTGCGCGCGCGACGTTAAACCTGAAACACAAGAAAATAACAATCAACCGGATAACAAATGAAAACCATTGCAAAAATAAATGAACGTCTGGCAATTTACAGACCGTTGATCAAAAGTCTGCAAACGGGTTTGTTATTAATTACCGGGATAACGGGCTATGCAAGCGCCCGTTGTCCGGTAATGAACTGGTCGACATTTCTGGGATTAACCGTAAGTCTGTTTTTGAGCATCAGCGGAAGTACATTGTTAAATATGTGGTACGACCGCGACATCGACGCCAAAATGAACAGAACAAAACACCGCCCCCTTCCCTCCGGTAAGGTTTCTCCAAACGAAGTATTAACCGTGGGTTTAATTATTTCCGCTATAGGTGTTGGTTTGGCACTAAGTATGTCGTTGATTTTCGGATTAGTTGTTTTTGCCGGTTTATTTTTCGATGTAGTGGTTTATACTATTTGGTTGAAACGAAAAACCGCTTGGTCGATTGTTTGGGGCGGAATTTCGGGTGGCATGCCCATTCTTGCAGGCAGAGCGCTCGGAACGGGTGAAATTGATTTGATAGGTATTTTATTCGCACTTGCTATTTTACTTTGGATACCGACACACATCCTAACATTCAGCATAAAATATTTTGAAGATTATAAAAGAGCGGGTGTCCCGACTTTCCCTTCTACCTACGGAGAACACAAAACAAGAATTATCATTGCCCTATCCAGTTTGGGTGCGGCAATTTCGATTGCATTGGTTGCTTACGGAATAGGTTTATCGTGGGGATATTTACGGTTGTTCGCAGTATTAACGGTAGGAATTATAGGTTTGGCATTTGCAAGCGTTTTCAAACCGTCCGAAAATATAAACTTCGGGCTATTTAAATATGCTTCGCTTTATATGCTTGGCTCAATGCTTCTTGTCATTTTCGGAACTTTATTTTAGAAATTGACCATGCTCAACCGACTTACATACTTGGCAACAAGCATAATTGCGGGATATAAAATAGCAAACGGCATGGAACATTACTCCGATATCACAACTGCTTTTTATACGGTCTCGTTCGGTGTGTTATTGCTTGCGTGCATTTTACTTTTACTGATGGGTTTTGAAATAATGGAAAATAATTACGTGGCAATCATTACCTCGCTCATTCCGATAACACTTTCTCTCGGACTTGCCACGGATAAACTGGAACAACCTCAAATTTTCATTGCAGTTATCGGTATCGGATTTTTTATTGCAATGGTGTTAAGACTGTCCGGCAAAAATAAAATCTCGGCGCTTTCACTCGGCGGAATACATTTTTTGGCGGGCATTGTAATTTTTTTGCTTCCTCTGTTTTTATTTTTCAGCGGAAAAGCAAGTTACAATATTCTGGCAATCAGTTTCGGCGGTTTGTTAATCGGTACAACGGGTATATTACTCGGTTTAATTAAAATAAATAAATTCGTAAATCTAGAACAAAAAATATACGGAAAATTCCCCCTAATTCTTTTTTTAACAACCGTATTATTTGTATTCGGATTATATGAAAATTAATGTGTAAGCAACGGAGTGAGATAAAATAATTTCCCGTAAAAATAAGTGAGTATTTACTTATTAACGCAGGGAATATCATTAACATAAAAACGGAGGGTAGGTATGCTGCACAAAACAACAAAGAAACAAAGAACAATTATGGCGGTAACCGCCGTAATTGCTGGTATTTTAATGATGTTCGTTATGCCGACAATGGGAATGAAAACCCTAAAGTTGGCGCTTGTAAATGTGATGGAAAGGTTAATACCGTTCGACCCCGATTTTTATCCAGCAGTACCGATTCTCGGTGCAACATACAGCATTTGGCTTGTAATGTTATGGCTAGGAGGTGCTTTGGCAATCGTTATAGCGAAAAAAATCTATGAAGGAAACGAATGGGCACGTAGTATTATGCTGGGCTTAGCCGCAATACCGTCGGTTGCGGGTATGACCATGTGGATACCTTGGATGGTGTTGGTTGTATCCGATTATTCCAAAGGTCCTGTACCCGGAATTTTGCCGCCTCCTCCCGGTACTTCTGCCGCCGCACCGGTATTATGGGTTATGCTTTTCGGTTTGCTTTTCTATTACATATTTTTATTGTTAGACGAAGACACGATTAAAAACAAAATACTCCGCATAATCCCCTACACTTTTCTCGGTATTGTTGCCGGTATGGTGTTTATGAACGGTCAACACGGTGTAAGATATTTTATCTTTATCCCGGAACTTTTAACCGCCAATCCTCCAGGAGATTTTAATCCGCTTGGAAATTACTTTACTAATTTGGATTATTATAATGCACTGGCTTTAACAACCATCTCACAAGCACAAATCGATTCTTTACAACCCGATAAAGTTGTCGATATTGTAACAAAAGATTTAAAAGTTGTTCCGCAAGTTGTCAAATTCTCCAAACCGACATATAATCCGAATACTTTAGCTCTTTTGCTGGGCGGATATGCGAATTACATTTCCTCGTACTTAATGATTCTTGCAATACCGTTTTTGGCAATGAAGAAAAAATTTGCATATTACATGGTTTTAACCACCGCTTTCGCAACGGCGATGATGGGCTTTTACGTTTATTTCGTTCGCAGTTCATTCGAATGGTTCGTCGGCGGTATTCTATCGTTGATTTTATTGGTAATGTTCTTACTACCCGTTTTCAGGCAGATGTTTGTTACGGAAGATAATTAACTTTTTTTGTTTTTACTTTTGTATGAAAAGCATACACGAAGTAAATATTAACAGGAGAATTTATTAATGAAAAAAATAATTTTCTTTAGTTTAATTTTATTTTCTACGCTTTTGTTCGCCCAAAAAGCAGATCAAATGATTGGAGTTACCGCCTTACAGTTTGCCAGAGGCGGTTCCATTATTGCATCACCGGTAGATGCCCCAAGTATGATTTACAACCCCGCCGCAATCGGAATGTTAGATTTTGAAAAAATCGAATTCGATATGGGCTTCGGTGTTATCAACCCTCCCCGCAAAATAACAATAGCACAAAATACGCCGATGGAAAAAACAACGGAAAGCGGAGCAAATGCTTATTTAGGAATGGGTAACGGCGTAGTAATTAGATTAAATGAGAAGCTTACTTTGGGTATGGCGGCCGGCGGGGTATCCGGTTTGGGTACGGATTTTCCTGCAACTACTCTTATGGACAATCCTTCTACACCGTTTCCCGAAAACGTTTCGATTGTAACAAAAAAAGGGTTGTTGAAAATTACTCCTACAATAGCTTATAAAATAAGTGATAATTTCGTTGTAGGTGCATCACTACAAATCGGCAATCAGTCATTGGCACTTAAATCCCCCGCTTTCATTTTACCTCAGTCCGAAAGATGGGGATTCGGCGGTAGCGTAGGTTTAATTTTTCGAGCAACTCATAACTTACAATTCGGGTTGTCCTATATATCGGAAATGAAAATTGCGGAATATGAATTTAACGGTACCAGCTTATTGCCCCCAAGCGGCGGAGAAGGAATTTACAAAATGGAAATGAACAGTCCGCAACAAGTCGCTTTCGGTATTTCATATAAACCCAACAAAAAAATTCTTATGGAAAGTGATGTAAAATGGATTAACCAATCTGCGGTTATGGAAGAAATAGAATTAACGGCACCAAGCGGTTATATAATCCCGTTGAAATTCGGGTGGGAAGATATAATGGTTTACTCGGTAGGAATCGAATTTAATCCTAATAAAAATATGAAATTCATTACGGGTTGGTCTTTCAGTGCTACTCCTATCGACGAAGAAGATGTAAACAACAATTTAGGTTCTATTGCTGTTGTCGAACATCATATTTCATTGGGCTTAGTGAAGGCTTGGAATAACAACTTGTATTCTATTATCTCTTACACCAGAGGTTTGCATAACGAAGTCAGTTCAAATACAACACCTTCGAATAAAATTGAAGCCGAATTTAATATGTTTTACTTTGAATTAAGTTACAGAATGTAATTACGATAATGAAAGAGTCGTTTAATCGGCTCTTTCATTTATTTTTATTGTTGAAATAATGTTAAATAAAATAAAGCCTTCGGTAAACAAAAAATATTTAATTTTTCTATCGGGTGTAATTTGGACCGGCGTTGGAATTTTTCTTAATTCGATTGCCTTGCAATGGTTAATAAAATTCGAACCGTGGCAAATCGGTTTTACATATTCGGCGGGAGGTGTTTTAGGACTATTAATATCATGGTTCGGATTCAGACATTTGGCGGCGAAAAACATTGTAAGGATATCGCAATACCCCGATAAAGTATGCATTTTCGCTTTCCAACGATGGCAAATGTATATTTTAGTTGCGGTTATGATGTCGATGGGTTTGATAATGCGTTCAACGGAGTTAATCCCGAAATTCATTTTGGCTCCGGTTTACGTAGGTATAGGTTTGGCTTTATTCTTAGCCGCTTTTGTTTATCATAAAGAATTTTGGTCGTTACAATATAAAACTTCCAAAGTTTCCGTCAAGAGAGATTAATTTACTCGGAATGAAATGAGTTTTCGAAAAATATCCGTTATAGCTTTTTTATTGTTCTTCCCGGTGCCGGGAAACATAATGGCACAAATGGAAATAAGCGGATTCTTTGATGTCATCGGGATAAACAAATTACCTACAGCCGAAAGCAAGCAATTTTTCATAAATCAATTCGAACTGGATGTAAGCTACGAAAATAAATCCCATTATTCTGTCGGTACCGCCGTCGCGTACAATAACGATTCCGAACAAATGGAACTTGCAATGGCTTTTGTTCACTATGCTTTCGACGACAGCAGAGGCAAACATCCCAGGCGGGAAGAAGTTTACGAGCATTCCGCTATTCAAATCGGCAAATTCGATATGCCGTTCGGATTGGATTATCTTTCTTATGCATCGCCCGACAGACCGACAATTTCGCAACCATTGGTAATCGAAAAAACAATTGCCGGTTGGAACGACGTGGGGATAGATTTTCACATGTTCCATGAAAGAATTAAATTCGATGTTTGGGCTGTCAACGGTTTTAAAGAAGGCATTGGTTTGGGTGGCAATATCAGATATAAATTTTTCCCGTTTTTGGAAATCGGATATTCTTATTCCGCAGATATAAAAGATTTTAAGCAAATAAACGATTGGTTGAGCGGGGCGGATTTGCAAATTTCAACAGGCTTTGTGGAAATTAAATCCGAATTTCTCTGGATGAAAGGAGTTTACGAAGGAAAACCGGATAACGTATTGAACGACGAAATGCATTACGGAGGTTATCTGCAAATTTTAACCAAATTTGAAAAATTAATAAGCTTTCCTATATTTATTACTTTGAGAGCAGGCGGTTGGGAATGTAATTCAAATGACGAAAAAATAAACGACAGTCAAAAAAGATATTCCATCACACTCGGTTACGATTTCGATGACAACATTTCGGTAAGAACTGAAATGGTAATTAATAAATTACCGGAAAAAACTTCAACGGAAGGATTTTTACAATTGGTCGTATCATTTTAACGAGGGAGCAAAATGAAAAAATTGTTTTTTATATCCGCTGCAATACTCGGCGGACTAGCCGTTGCATTCGGTGCTTACGGTGCGCACGGCGGTGCGAAACTACTTGAACAAAACAACGCGGTTATCACATTCGGCAAAGCGGTGCGTTATCAAATGCATCATGCATTGATATTATTCGCCGTAGCCCTTTCCTTCAATTATTTCAAAGAACAAGCCAAACTCCTCAATATCGCGGGCGTTTTATTTTTAATAGGAATTGTATTCTTTTCGGGAAGCCTTTACATAATCTCTTTTCTCCAAATCAAAATGGGTTACATTACACCGATCGGCGGTGTTGCCTTTGTCGGCGGTTGGCTCACCCTAGCGTATGCCGGATTTAAGATAAAAAACTAATCCGATTTTTATAATCTCAAATACGATTCTGAAAAAATTTTCATATTTCAGATAATTTGGTCTAATTATAAGATTTTTCTTATTTTTGTAATAGGATTTTTTTATCTGAATAAAACTCCTGACACAAGAAGAGAATTCCGACAATAGAATAAATTTACTCTTCACTAATAAAGGAGAAGCATTATGAATCTCTTTGACATTTTAATGTTATTACTCACCGGTTTAACCGCCGCCTATTTGGTATTTCGTTTCTATCAAGAATTTCAATCCAAAGAGCCAAAACCCAGACACAATATTCCTTATATGGTTGCTTTTATTGTGTTGTTGGTATCGGGAGTTTTATTAATTATTCTGGGTTGGGGTATTCTGCCGAATCCGTTGGTAATTGTTGTTACTACCTTCATACCGCTTGCGCTTTCCGTGGGATTGTATTGCGAGTTTTACGAAAAATTAAGCAAACCTTACAAAATTTTCGCTCTGCTCGGTTTGATTGCGATAATTGTAACCAGATTTACGGACGTTTCGCACGGTTTGCAAGTAGTAACATTAATTATTGTTCACAGCGTTGCAGGTTTATCCATTTTTCTTATTCCCATCCTTGCAATTAAAGCGAATAAAGCTCCGAGTGGTTTCATCGGGGTTACGATCGGAGGAGTTTTAATCGGTTTGGGCGGAATTGCTCTCGCATTCCTAAAATCGGGTAAACAATTTTTATTCTTCTCTCAAGATTTTGTAATGGCTATTCTCGCTCCTCTTTTGTTTTTAATGGCTCTTGCATATACTTGGGGTTTTATGAAAAAAATTAAAGGTTAGTAACATTCGAATTAACGGAATTTAAAGCGATTAGATTCGATTCTAATCGCTTTTTTATTTTCTCGCCACAATTTCCGAAGACGTTTATTTCAGTTAAACTTATATAATTTGATCCGTATCACACGGTTGTTCCAACGCACAATAATTTTTCACCGGTTTTATTTATTACGGTTAAAAAAATAACACCGGAGCAACTATGAAAGATTATTTGTTAAGAAACAGCAGTTCGGGGGGAATATACTTAGGTGGCAACCCGTTCGTATCCCAAGCTTATGAATATTTCACTTCGGACGTTTTAACAAACGGCATCTTGAAAATAAAATTGAATTTCGAACGCGCTACGTCTCACGAAGCGCCTAAATTCAAAGATTACATCGTCCGGAAAATTGACGAGGGATATAAAAACGTAATTGTCGATTTATCTAAAATCGAACTTATCGATTCGACATTTATCGGTGCGTTAATCTTCGCATTAAAGAAATTAAAAGCAAATAAAGGTAAGTTGAAATTAATTCTCGACGAACAAAATATTCCGGCTTCGTTTTCCGCAACAAGTCTGATTGAAGTATTTGATATTTATTACACGGAAGAAGCTGCTACTTACAGTTTTAAATCCGTTTATTAATTACAACGGAATATTCGTATGCTTTTTCTTCGGGTTCGTATCCACTTTGGTTTTTAACAACTGAAGCGCTTTAATGACACGTAGTTTTGTTTCGCTCGGGATTATCACATCGTCGATGTAGCCTCTTTCCGCGGCAATATAGGGATTGGCAAATTTTTCAATATATTCTTGCAAAAATCCGTTTAACGCTTCTTCCGGATTCTCTGCGCTTTCAATTTCACGCTTAAAAATTATTTCCACCGCACCTTTTGGACCCATAACGGCAATTTCCGCCGACGGCCATGCAAAGTTAAAATCACCGCGAATATGTTTCGAATTCATCACATCGTAAGCACCGCCGTAAGCTTTTCTTGTAATAACGGTAATTTTCGGTACGGTTGCTTCCGCAAAAGCGAATAACAATTTGGCTCCGTTTTTTATTATCCCGTTCCATTCCTGATCGGTACCGGGCAAAAATCCCGGCACGTCTTCCAATACGAGAAGCGGAATATTAAACGCATCGCAAAACCGTACAAAACGCGCGGCTTTGTTCGACGAATTTATATCCAACACGCCGGCCAACACCGCGGGTTGGTTTGCAATAATTCCGACCGACATTCCGCCTATTCTGCCGAAACCGACAATAATATTTTCCGCAAAATTTTTATGAACTTCCAAAAATTCACCGTTGTCAACCAGAAGCTCGATTATTTTGTACATATCGTAAGGTTTATTCGGATTGTCCGGTACAACGTCGTTAAGTGCGGGAAGTTCAAGGTTTTGTTTGAAATCGAATTCTTTTTCGGGGGGAAAATCACGCCAATTCAGCGGTAAATAGCTCATCAATTTTCTGATATTTTCGAAAGTTTCAATCTCGCTTTCGTAACTGAAATGAGCCACACCGCTTTTTGTCGAATGCGTATCGGCACCTCCCAAATCTTCGAAACTTACCTCTTCGTGAGTTACCGTTTTAACTACGTTCGGTCCCGTAACGAACATATAACTCGAATTTTTTACCATAAAAATAAAATCGGTAATTGCCGGCGAATATACCGCTCCGCCCGCACACGGACCCATCACAGCCGAAATTTGCGGAATTACCCCCGAAGCCAAAGTGTTCCGTAGAAATATATCGGCATAACCTCCCAAGCTGACAACTCCCTCTTGAATCCGTGCTCCGCCGGAATCGTTAATGCCTATAACCGGTATTCCGAGTTTCATCGCCATATCCATTATCTTAACGATTTTTTTTGCATGTGCTTCGGAGAGCGAACCGCCGAGAACCGTAAAATCTTGACTAAACAACGCAATTGGGCGTCCGTCGATTTTTGCATATCCGGTAATAACGCCGTCGCCTAAAAATCTTTGTTTGTCCAATCCGAATTCTTTCGTTTGATGTTTTACGAACATATCGATTTCTTCGAAACTTCCTTTGTCAACCAACAATTCGATTCTTTCCCGTGCGGTTAATTTTCCTTTTTTGTGTTGAGCCTCAATTCTTTTTTCGCCTCCGCCCAGTTTGGCTTCCTTGCGGAGTTCGTTTAATTTTTCGATTTTCTCTTTCATAATTCTCTGTTAAATGTAAAAGTTTAGTGATTTATACGATTCTTTCGTCTTGAAAATATTTTCTATTTTTACCCGTAAATCATTAAACGACGGATCGCTTATAAGTTTTATTTCCCTTTGCCACGGTAAATTCACATCCATTTCATCAATAAACTCGCCGGGATTTTTTTTCATTAAGTGAAGTTTATCCGAAAGGAATATTGCTTCGGTTATGTTTGTGGTTCCCAATAAAACGGGGATTTTTCGCTCAGTGAAAATTTTCCGTACCAAATCATACATTTCTTCTTTCGTAACAATATCCATCTCGTTGAACGGTTCATCCAGAACTATCAAATCCGCTTTATTTGCAAGCGCCCTTCCTAACGCTATTCGAAATCTGAATCCCAGACTTTTATTGTGCGGTATGTGATTTTCATAACCGTCAAGACCTATGATTTTCACGATATCTTTTAATTGTTCTTCGTCTTCCAGTTTCGAAGCGAATTTCAGGTTTTCCATTACCGTAAACCACGGGAACGATGACGGTTGCGTGGGAATAAAAACGATGTTCATAAATCTGTGTGCGATAATTTGGCCGCCCGTCGGATTTTCCAATCCGCTGATAATTTTCAGCAAAGACGTTTTCCCGGAACCTTTCGGTGCAATTATGCCGGTACATCTGTCAGGTGAAATTTCGAACGAAATGTTTTGCAAAAGTTTTATTTTAAAACCGAATTCGTCGCTGTATTCTTTGGAAACGTTTATTATTTCTAATTTTGTTTTCTTCATTAATTTTCCCAAAAAACAATTTTTTCTTCTATTTGTTTAATAACAACTTTGCCGATAAGTATAACAATACTCACGATAATTCCCAGCAGAACTATAACGGAAAGATCTCTATATTTCAAAGCTTCAAAATAAATGGAACCGACACCGTTTTCTTGAGCGAATATTTCGTAAATCATAATGACAACCCAAATACCGTAATGTAAATCTTCCGCTCTTTTTGCCAGTGCTGGTTGACAGTATTTCCAAATCACATTCTTTATTAACGAATCGTACGAAATTTTAAGACTTTTGGCCGAATCCAAATATTCTTTTTTTACATCCGGTATTTCTTTCAATAACCCGAATACTAGAATTACAAATGCATAAAGAAACCCGAAGGCGAATTCGGCAATCGTGTTTCCTCCGAACCAGTATGCAAAAAGAAGCATAAAAAAGAACGACGGGAAATACCGTAAAATATTCGGGAGTTTAAGTAATTCAGGAAATATATAATGAAATTTAATTATTGAAACTTTACTTATGTAAAGCATAAAATAACTGCCGAACAGTGAAAAATAAACTGCGGCAAATGTTAAAGCGAATCGCTGTGGGAAGCCGTAATCTTTCCATAACGAAGGAAAAGCTTCGAATATTTCGGTCGGTTTCGGAAATATTTTAGGAAACGGAATGATAAATTCGAAGATTAAAAAATATATAAACAAAAATGAAACTATAATCGAGAATGAGATTTTCAGTCTTCTTATAATTTCTTTTTTATTGGTTCTTCTCATAGAAAATTTATTCCGAGCTTTCGAATATTTTTACAAAAAAGGATTATGATTTTTCTCGTATTCAATTGTGCTTTCTTCCCCGTGTCCGGGAAAAATCACCGTTTCACCCGGAAGATTCAGCAGTTTGTTTTTAATCGAATCCATCAACGTAGCATAATCGCCACCCCATAAATCCGTCCTTCCGATACCTTCTCTAAAAAGAACATCGCCGGTAAAACAAATTTTTTCCTCGGGCAAATAAACGGAATATTCGCCGGGCGTGTGTCCGGGGGTAAAAATAAATTCCAATTTCGAATCGCCTAACCTCAAAACCATTTCGTTTTTAATCGGTTTATCGGGTTTGGGTGAAAGTTTAACTTTCACACCAAACGCATCCGCTTGGGCTTTCATATTGTTTAATAATTCCAAGTCTTTTTCCGGAGCGTAAAATTCGCAATCGTATTTTAATTTCACAAATGCATTCCCGAAAATATGATCGATATGGCAATGAGTATTTATCAAATATCTAACGTTAAGATTTTCCTTTTCGATAAAGCCGGCAAGTTCTTCCTCTTCCCTTCTTTCCAAGCAACCCGGATCAATGATTGCGGCATCGTATGTTTCGTTACACCATACAACATAAGTGTTTTCTTGAAAAGGATTGAATATAAACTTTTTAATTTTTATCATTTGCCGGTATAAAAATTTTTTCGAATTCTTTTATCGAGCTTATTTACATAATTCTTAAAATTATCTTTGGTTTCTTCAATCGAATCGCCACCGAATTTTGTCAACATATGCTTTGCCAAAACCCAAGCCAACATCGATTCGGATATAACCGCACAAGCCGGAACAGCAACAAAATCGCTACGTTCACGTCTTGCCTTCACTTTTTTAAATTTTGACAAATCGATTGTTTCTATCGGCGACATAAGAGTTGCAATCGGTTTCATCGCCGTACGGACAACAATCGGTAATCCGTTTGATATTCCGCCTTCTATTCCTCCGGCGCGGTTGCTCTTTCTTGTTATTTTTCCTTTTCTGATAACAATTTCATCATGCGACTCCGAGCCGAAACTCTCCGCCGAAGTAAATCCGCTTCCTATTTCAACCGCTTTCACGGCATTGATTGACATCATAGCGGCAGCAATATCCGTATCAAGCCGTCTATCGAAATGAACGAACGAACCCAAACCTGCCGGTACGCCGGTCGCTACGGTAATAAATGTTCCGCCTAACGTATCACCCCGTTTTTTTATTTTCTTAATTAAATCGATTATTTTTTCTTCCTGTTCTCTTTCCAAAACACGGACGGAATTTTTATCCGCTTTAACCGCTAACTTCCACGCATTAAAATTAACCGGGGTTTTATTGCTTAAGAGTTTATGCAAATAATTATTTCCGGGATAAATATTGCCGATACTTTCCACGAAACTTCCTATGTAAATCCCGAATTCTTCCAAAAACTTTCTTGCAACCGAGCCGGCCGCAACTCTGGCTGCGGTTTCCCTTGCGCTGGAGCGTTCAATCGAATTCCGTATATCGTTAAAATTGTATTTGGAAACACCGACCAAATCCGCGTGACCCGGGCGCGGAACGGTAATCTTTTCTACCGTACTTTTCTTTTTTCCGGATGTCATTTTATCCGTCCAATTTTTCCAATCGTTGTTCTTAATTTGGATTGATATCGGAGTTCCCAAAGTTTTTTCGAACCGAACACCCGAAAGGATTTCCGCAGTATCCGTTTCTATATTCATTCTTCCACCGCGACCGTAACCAAGTTGCCTGCGTTTCATTTGCCGATTGATATATTCTTCGGTGAGAATAAAATTCGATGGAAAACCTTCAATAATTACACTTAACGCTTTACCGTGCGATTCACCCGCAGTTAGAAATCGAATCATAAAAACCAAAATTTAGTTGAATTTATTATTAAAGATAACGAATCTTTGGATTGATTTACAATAAAAGTTAATTTGCATGAAAACAAAAAAATTCCCGCCGAAGCGGGAATTTTTTGGGGTTAACAACAATCAAGTTTTATTCTTCCGGTATTTCCAGACCGACGAAGAATGAATTCTTTTTATCTACTCTGACTTTTAGTAAAATCGCTTTACCTTTTTTACTATCAACAATGTCTTCAAAATCCTTCACCGAGTCGATTTCTTTGTTATCCACTTCCGTAATTACATAACCAGGTCGCAAGCCTTGGTTATCTGCATTACTGTGCCTTTTAACATCGGTAATTATAATTCCGTGATCCGTTCCGTATTTTTTGTATTGTCTTTCAGTCATATCTTTTACGGTAAGCCCCAAATCTTTGAAATCAATTTCTTCAATTCCTTCGTTATCCTTTTTCGATTCTCGTTCTTCGTCAATGTTTGTAGCTTCCTCTTCCTCGTCGTCGCGCTTTTTCAAAGTAACATCGCGTGTTATAATTTCCCCGTTTCTGAATAATGTAAGCGTAACTGTTTGTCCCGCTCTTTTTGTTGCAACGTAGCTTTGCAGTTCGTTAGGTTGATTTACTTCTTTATCGTCAATTTTAAGGATAACATCACCGGCTTTAATATCCGCTTCTTCGGCAGCTCCGCCTTCCACTAATTCTTGAACCATAATTCCTTTAGGTTTATCCAATCCAACCGCTTTCGCCATCGCCGCGTCCACTTCCGAAATTCTAATTCCGATATAACCGCGACTTACTTTTCCGTTAGCAATTAAATCTTGCGCCACGGCTTTTGCCAAGTTAATCGGGATTGCAAAACCGTAACCGATGTATGTAGCCGACATTCCGCTTGTAGCGATAGCCGTATTAATTCCTACAACCGCACCGGTTAAATCGACCAGCGCACCGCCACTGTTACCAGGATTAATAGCGGCATCGGTTTGAATAAAATCTTCCACGCCGTAGCTGTCTTTTATCAATCTCAAACTTCTGTTGGTTGCACTTACAATTCCCGCCGTAACCGTAGAGGAAAGCGAAAGCGGATTTCCTATTGCCATTACCCAAGTACCGACTTTTAGTTTGTCCGAATCGCCCAAATAAGCCGCGGGTAAATTTTCAGCATCAATTTTAATTACAGCCAAATCCGTCAACGGATCTTTTCCGATAATTTTCGCTTTGAATTTTCTTTTGTCGTTCAGCGTAACTTCAACATCAACGGCATTTTTAACAACATGGTTATTAGTTAAAATATATCCGTCTTCCGAAATAATTACACCGCTACCGGATGCTTCTTGCTCTTTCGGGAAATTGTCATCGAACGGAAAAAAGAATTTGAATTTGTCGTGAGGACCGGTTTTTATTTCACTTAGAACGTTTATTTGAACTATCGACGGGGTTACTTTTTCGGCTACTTTAACAAACGCATCGTTAAACGATTTTACATCTACTACCGCCTGTTGAACCGGCGGATTTTGGCTACCTATCTGAACTTCGGCCATACTGGGCTTCACCCATCCGAAACTTGAGACCAATACGACTCCGAAAACCACACCGATTAAAATAAGCGCCAACGCTCCTATAAAATTCTTTCGTTCCATGGATAAATATCCTCCTATTTCTCTAATAATAGTGAAATGATTTTATACCCTTAAACTCCGGTATATGATAAATTAAATATTTTTCGAGCAGTTTAATTATTTGCCCGATTGTTTTCTTTCCGAATTTCTCACAATAATTTTTGGTGTTTAGACAATTAAGTAAATCAAAATGTTCCTTGCCTATTTCCTCGGCAAAATCGTAAAGATTTTTGCATCGCGAACATAAAATTCCTTGATCGGGTTTGAATGCAAAACCGTTACTTTTTCTTAAATCGGTGTTACATTCCGTGCAATATTCCAACTGTATTTCGTATCCAATCTCTTTTATGAAAAACATTAAATATTTTGCAAAAACGTTTGCTTCCGGATAGTCCGAATCGTTAATTTTTTCAAGTGCTTTCAATGTTCCGATAAACAATCTTTCGTTCACATCGTCTTCTGGAATTAAAGAAAGTAACAGTTCCAAAATTCCCGTTGCATATTTTAATTTTTGCAAATCTTCTTTAATTTTTGAAAACGGATTCATCAACTCAACTTGTGAAATTACTTGGACTTCCCTGCTCTGTTTTTTGTACAAAACAATTTCCACCAAATTCATTACATCAACTTTGTTGCCCATTTTCGATTTCGAAGAGCGGGAACCTTTGATAATTGCTGAAAGCTTTCCGTGCTGTTTTGTATAAAGCGTAATAATATGACTTGTATCGCCATATTCGATTTTTTTTAAAACAATCCCTTGAACGGTTGAAATCTCGGACATAAAGCGGACCTTTCTATTCGGACATTGTGAAAGATAAGTAATTTTAAGAGAAGAAAAAATTTTCTCTCTTTATCGAACAGATGAAAAATCGTACGGATATTTAAATAATCCTTCGTCGGTAATTATGCCGGTTATCAGTTCCGCCGGTGTTACATCGAAAGCGGGTGAATAAACATCGTACGACGGTTTGGATATTTGCACATCTTTAATTTTTAAAACTTCATCTTTCGAGCGTAATTCAATCTTAATCTCATTTCCGGTCGGGCATTCCGCATCAATAGTGGTAACGGGCGCGGCAATGTAGAACGGAATATTATGATGTTTGCACAAAACAGCTAAGTTATACGTCCCTATTTTGTTCGCAGCATCGCCGTTGGCGGCTATTCTATCCGAACCAACAACAACCAAATCGACTTTACTTTGTTTCATTAAAAATGCCGCGGTTGAATCCGTAATTATAGAAAACGGAATACCGGCTTTTTCCAACTCAAATGCCGTTAAACGCGAACCTTGCAGCAACGGTCTTGTTTCGTCGGCATAAACGTATGAAACCAAATCATTGTTAAAACCGAATCTTATCACGTTGAAAGCCGTACCGTTTCCCCCGGTTGCTAATTGTCCGGTGTTACAATGTGTAAGTACAACAGATTTTTTTGTAAAAATTTCCAGTCCGTACCGTCCCATCGCGTCGCACATTTTTATATCGTCTTCATGAATTGCAACTGCTTTCTTAAGTAGCGGTAAATAAATATTTTCGGATTCCAAATTTTGTTCGAATGTTTTTTTCATTTCGTCTAAAGCCCAGAACAAATTAACTGCGGTCGGTCTGGTTGCCGCAAGACGCGTATAAACTTTTTCGAATTGTTCTTTTCTATTACCGGTAAAATTTTTAAATGCAAGAGCAAAAGCATATGCTGCCGTAACACCAATTGCCGGAGCTCCACGTACTTCCAATCTTTCAATAGATACGGCAATCCGCTCGTAGTCATCGGTGACAATATACTCTTCAACCAACGGTAATTTTGTTTGGTTAATTAAAACCAATTTATCGTTTTCAAACGAAATAGATTTGAAATTATTCGTCATCGTCAAACCTCGAAAGTTCACGGAATTCTAAAAATCTATCGTGGATTTGAAGCTTATCCAATTCTTCAAGTCCTTTTGTACTGAACTGCTCAACACAAAACGAAGCCATTGTGCTGCCGTAAATAACCGCTCTTTTTAAATTATCAAAACTTAAATCCCTTGTTTTATGCAAGTAACCTATAAAACCTCCGGCAAATGAATCACCAGCGCCGGTAGGATCAAAAATATTTTCAAGCGGGTAAGCCGGAGCGGAAAAAATCGTATCGTTTTGAAAAAGCAAAGCGCCGTGCTCGCCTTTCTTAATAATTAACATTTCAGGTCCCATTTTTTTAATCATAGCCGCAGCTTTTATTAAATTCGGTTCGTGTGTTAAAAGTCGTGCTTCGGAATCATTAATGATTAAAACATCAATTCTTCTAAGAACTTCCAGCAAGTCGTCTCTGTTATTCTCAATCCATAAATTCATCGTATCACAAACAACAAATTTCGGGTTTTCCAATTGATCAAGTACTTTTAATTGAAGCGAAGGAGTGATGTTGCCGAGTAAAACGTACGAACTTTTCTTCGCTTTTTCGGTTAAAACCGGATCGAAGGATTCAAATACGTTTAATTCGGTAAAAATCGTATCGCGAGAGTTTAAATCGTAATGATACCGTCCGCCCCATCGAAAAGTTTTCGTTCCCGGTATTTTTTGTATTCCGTCGGTCATAATATTATGTTCTTCCAACATTTGCAGATATTCGTCCGGGAAATCTTCTCCTACAACTCCAACCGGATATACCGGATTTGTAAAATAACTGGAGGCTAAAGCGATGTAGGTTGCAGAACCGCCAAGGGCATCTTCCACTTTATCGAACGGTGTTTCTATTGAATCGAGAGCAAACGAACCTATGATTAAAAGAGGCATATTAATCCTTTAATTTTTGATTTCAAATCTAACTAATTATTTCGAAATTTTAATGAAAATTCGGAATGCGGAGATAAATTGGGGTGTGGTTGTTATTAGTCATTGGTTATTTATAGTATTGTTAAATTGTTGAGTTGTTTTATTGTTAGTAAAGATTTTCGAACTGTCAACTGGATATCCGTCATTTTTAAATTGTTGGATTGTTAAATTATTGTTAGTAACACATAGATTGTAGTGGAAGGTGTTATAAGATTAATTAATTTGTATTCTGAGATTTGGATCTTGGTATTTTGTAATTCGATTTACAATAAGAAACGTAATCACAGGATAATAGTTATTTGATATTAAGTGTTCGCTTTTTTGAATTGTTTGGCTAAAATGTTTTTGAAATGCAAAACTTGAATCGCACATGTCTGTTAAAATCCCCGCATATACAAATTAGAAAAGATTCTTGTGAAAATCCTTTCCTAAAAATTTAACTACTAACTTTTACTTGATTTATACATTCATTTTCTTTTACTTAGTATGTTAAGCTAAGAAAATGGGGAACGTTAGAAGCGTTTGATTAACGTCACACATTTTGACGTAAACTCTATTATATTCTTTATAAAAAAAGCGGGAAAATGGAAAAAGATTTTAACTCTAACGAAATTAACAAATTAACTTTGGAAGTTATTTCAAAAGGTATCTACAAAGAAACGGCCCGATTCGGTTTCTCCACACAAGATTATATTAAACTTGTTAACCAGTTGCTGGATTTAACGATAAAGGAAAAACCTGATAATAATCATTCCACTTCCGTCATTACTCAAATTACTCAAACAGAAAAAGAACGCGACTTACCCCTTATCGGGAAAAACATTAACGTGCGGAGCTTTTCCGAAGAAAAAGATAAAGCTATTGTGGAAAAATGGGTCTCCGATGTGAAAGGGAGATTGTTTTTACTTTCAAGACTTACGGCAAAAGAACACAACTTGGAGGATTTGTTAAACAATAAAAACAATGCTTTCGGAATTATTACATTAAAAAACGATAAACCGATCGGTTTGCTTGCATTTTTGGATTTCGATAAAGTAAACAATAAAGCGGAATTACGAAAATTGCTCGGTGAAAAGGAATTCAGAGGAAAAGGTTACGCCAAAGAAGCAACAAAATTGTGGATTGAATACGGTATATCAAAATTGAAATTACGCAAAATTTATTTGCACACTATCGATACAAATATTGCCAACATAAGATTAAATAAGGATCTCGGTTTCAAAATCGAAGGAATCTTAAGAAAAGAATGTTTAATTGATGGCGAATATCACGATGTATTAAGAATGGCATTGATTGTAGAAGAGTAAAAGTTCTTTAAACTCATTGCATAATATCATTTTACCACCCGCTGCTTTTTTCTTGTTGCACCGAAATTCGATTAATATTTTCGATTTTTAATCGATTTATAAGTGATAAGATTTTTTTCATAATAAAAATTTATTTGATATTTTGAGGAAGGAATTTTTTATTTACGTATATGTTTCAAACAAAAAAGATTATAGAATACTTCATAAAGAAAATCAACCTTTTGCTGTTCAGGCATTGTCCCGACCATTAACACACCTATCCATTTTAAAGTTTTTATTTTTTTATTTAGGAGAAAAAATATGTGCGGTATAGTAGGTTATATCGGAAATAAAAATTCCGTTCCGATAATTATAGGAGGATTAAAAAGACTTGAATATCGCGGTTACGATTCGGCCGGAGTAGGAATTCTTTCCGGCGAAAAATGCAAGGTTGTAAAAGCCGTAGGTAAAGTAGCCAAACTTGAAAAAGCTCTGGAAAACGAAAAAATCGAAGCTCACGTTGGCATAGGCCATACGCGCTGGGCAACACACGGAGCTCCTACGGAAGAAAACGCTCATCCGCATTTCAACGACGACAATACGATATGCGTAATTCATAATGGAATTATTGAAAACTACAGTGTTCTTAAAAAAGAGTTACAATCCAAAGGTTATAAATTCCGTTCCGAAACCGATACGGAAGTTCTTGTTCATTTGATTGACAGCTTTATGAAAAACGGCAGCCCCCTTCTGAAAGCCGTCCGAAAAGCATTAATTGAAGTTGAAGGTACATTCGGTTTGGCCGTTTTGTCTTCTAAGGAACCCGATAAAATAATCGCGGCTCGCAGAGGTTCGCCTCTTGTATTGGGAATCGGGAATAACGAAAATTTTCTTGCTTCGGATGTTACCGCACTGATTACGCATACAAGCCAAATTGTTTACCTCGACGACGATGAAATTGTAGAAGTTTATAAAGATAAATTCAACGCAAAAACCATTCACGACGAACAAATCCAAAAAGAAATTCACGAAGTAAAAATCGCTCTCGATGAAATAAGCAAAGGCGGTTATCCGCATTTTATGCTTAAAGAAATTATGGAACAACCCGAATCAATCACGAACTCGATGCGCGGGCGATTGATTTATGAAGAAGGCACAGCAAGATTGGGCGGTTTAAGAAAAGCCATCGAAAGACTTTCCGACGCAAAACGGATTATCATTAGCGCTTGCGGAACTTCTTGGCATGCCGGTTTGGTCGGGGAATACATGTTAGAACAATACGTCGGAATTCCCGTCGAAGTAGAATATGCTTCCGAATTCCGTTACAGAAATCCAATTATAACTAAAGACGATGCAATGATTTTTATCTCCCAAAGCGGCGAAACCGCCGATACCCTTGCAGCAATGAGAGAGGC
This sequence comes from uncultured Melioribacteraceae bacterium, assembly GCA_964553325.1. GTDB lineage: Bacteria > Bacteroidota > Ignavibacteria > Ignavibacteriales > Melioribacteraceae > BMS3ABIN04. Next base: position 22,893 of record CAZKKI010000068.1, read on the forward strand.
AAAACGCCGCGGCGCATTGGTTTTAGGTGTTTGTAACGTTGTAGGAAGCTCAATTGCAAGAGAAAGTGATGCCGGTGTTTATATTCACGCCGGACCCGAAATAGGCGTTGCGTCAACCAAAGCATTTACTTCACAATTGGTTGTTCTCTCTTTGATTACTCTTTTACTTGCCAGAAGAAAATCCCTCAGCGAACAAGATGGCAAAAAAATAATCGAAGAATTACAATCCATTCCGGGAAAAGTAGAGCAGATATTAAAACTTAACGATAAAATTGAAGAAATAGCTGAAAACTTTGTTGATGCAAAAAACTTTTTGTATTTGGGTCGTGGTTACAACTTCCCCGTTGCTTTGGAAGGTGCATTGAAACTAAAAGAAATATCTTACATTCATGCCGAAGGTTATCCGGCGGCCGAAATGAAACACGGACCGATTGCATTAATCGATAAGAATATGCCGACCGTTTTCCTTGCGCCGCGCGATTCGGTTTACGATAAAATTTTAAGTAACATCGAAGAAGTAAAAGCCCGGGAAGGAAAAATAATAACGATTTCCACCGAAGACGACGAAAAACTCGAATCTCTTTCGGATTACGTCATTAAAATTCCCGGCACAATCAGAATGTTAATGCCGATATTAAACGTTATTCCGTTGCAACTACTCGCCTATCATATTGCCGTTAAAAAAGGTTTGGATGTAGACCAACCGCGCAACTTGGCGAAAAGCGTAACGGTTGAATAATAAGAAGTTTTATTAATAAACTGTTAAATTTCAGAATAACTTAAGGAGAGAAAGATGAGCAGGAAGAATATTTTGATTATGGGAGCTGCAGGACGCGATTTCCATAATTTCAATGTGTTTTACAGAGATAATGAAGAATACAATGTAGTTGCTTTTACCGCTACTCAAATCCCGAATATCGACGGAAGAGTTTATCCGGCGGAGTTAGCCGGTAAATTATATCCGGACGGAATAAAGATTTATGACGAAAGTGAATTGGTCGACTTAATTAAAAAATTCGACGTTGACGAAGTTGTTTTTTCCTATTCCGACGTACCATTTAATTATGTTATGACGAAAGCATCTATCGTTAATGCCGCCGGCGTTTCGTTCAGATTATTAGGCGGAGCGGAAACAATGATAAAAAGCACCAAACCGTTAATTTCCGTTTTAGCGGTTCGTACCGGTTGCGGTAAATCCCAAACTTCAAGAAAAATAGTTAAAATTTTAAGGGAACATGGGAAAAAAGTTGTCGCAATCCGTCATCCCATGCCGTACGGCGATTTGGTTAAGCAAAAAGTACAACGCTTTGCAACTTTGGACGACTTGAAAAAACACGAATGTACAATCGAAGAAATAGAAGAATACGAGCCGCATATTGCTTTGGGTGGAGTGATTTATGCCGGGGTTGACTACGAGGCGATTTTGCGTGAAGCGGAAAAAGAAGCGGATGTGATTCTGTGGGACGGCGGAAACAACGATATGTCCTTCTACCATGCCGATCTTACTTTCACTGTTGTAGATCCGCACAGACCGGGACACGAACTGACGTATTACCCCGGAAACACATCTTTACGCATGGCCGATGTGGCGGTTGTTAATAAAATCGATTCCGCCGCTCCGGAAAACGTATTAACGGTATTGGAAAATATCAGAAAAGTAAATCCGTCCGCTACAATCATCGAAGCGGCTTCCCCGTTGATTGTGGATAAACCGGAATTAATACAAGGTAAAAAAGTGTTGGTCGTTGAAGACGGTCCCACTTTAACACACGGAGAGATGAAATACGGTGCGGGAACCGTAGCCGCACAAAAACTCGGTGCCGCAGAAATTGTTGATCCGAGACCATGGACGGTAAAATCGATAACCGACACATACAAAAAATATCCGAACATAGGAACATTGTTGCCAGCAATGGGTTACGGCGAACAACAAATGAAAGATTTGGAAGAAACGATTAACAGAGTGGAATGCGATGCGGTTGTAATCGGTACGCCGATCGATTTGGGCAGAATATTAAACATTAACAAACCTTCCACACGGGTAATGTACGAACTGCAAGAAATCGGCTCGATTACATTGGAAAAAATGTTAAAAGACAAGGGAATGATATGAAAAAAATAGCTGTTGTTGCTTTCGGTGGAAACGCCCTTTTGCGCGGCAATGAAATCGGAACTATTGAACAGCAAGAAAAACATACATACGATACTTGCGAACAAGTTCTCGATCTGATTAAAAAAGATTACAATATTATTATTACCCACGGCAACGGCCCGCAAGTAGGAAACATATTACTCCGGAACGAAGCCGGTTGGAAAGAATATAAAATTCCTAAAATGCCGTTGGATATTTGTGTAGCCGATTCCCAAGGTGGAATCGGTTACATGATTGAACGGCAAATGCGAAACGTTTTAAGCGCTCATAAAATGAGGAAAAACGTAGTTACGTTAGTTACACAAGTGCTTGTTGATATTAACGACCCCGCTTTTAAAAATCCGACTAAACCAATCGGTCCTTTTTACTTAAAAGAAGAAGCCGACCTTTTGGCAAAAGCGAACAAAGGATGGATTTTCAGAGAAGACCCTAGAAAACGGGGTTGGCGCAGAGTAGTGCCGTCGCCAAAACCGAAAAAAATTCTAAACGTGAAAGTTATTAGCGGTCTTGCAAGGCGAGGGACAATAGTAATCGGTGTTGGAGGAGGAGGTGTTCCCGTTTATAAACACAAAAACAATTACCTCGAAGCGGTAGAAGCGGTAATAGATAAAGACTTGGCTTCCGCTTTGCTTGCCAAAGACATAAAAGCGGATGCACTTTACATTATTACCGACGTGCCCAAAGTTTACATAAACTTCAATACCAAAAATCAACGGGCTTTACATAAAATTACGGCTAAAAAAGCTAGATATTATCTCGAAAAAGGCGAATTTGCCGCCGGCAGCATGGCTCCGAAAATAGAAGCCGCATTATTGTTCGTTGAAAACGGCGGTAAAGAAGCGATTATTACAAATGCCGAAAGTCTGAATAAGAAAAATCCCGGCACTAAAATAGTGAGCGATTAAAACACGGGAAAAGACTTAATATTTATAAAAAATAAAGACCTAAAGCTTTTACGCTTTTTAGATTCGTAAATTTTCAAGTAATATTTTTATTACAAAAATTTTGGAGAAATTATGGCTGTAAATATGAAAGGCAAAAGTCTGGTTTCAATAAACGATTTAAGCCTTGAGGAAATTAACCAGATTTTCGAATTAAGCAGAACATTAAAAGAAAAACAATTGATCGGGGAACCGCATAAAGTTTTGGAAGGCAAAACATTGGGAATGATTTTTTCAAAACCTTCCACAAGAACAAGAATATCGTTTCAAACCGGAATTTACCAGCTTGGCGGATTGGGAATGTACTTCGGACCGAACGATCTTCAACTCGGGAAAAGCGAAAATATTCATGATACAGCAAAAGTTCTTTCCAGATACCTCGACGGGATCATGATCCGCACGTTTTCACATCAAGATGTAATCGATTTGGCAAAGTACGCTTCCATTCCTGTAATTAACGGTCTAACGGATTTATTGCATCCATGTCAAGTTTTAACGGATTTATTCACGATATTAGAAAAAAAAGGAAAACTGAGAGGCTTAAAACTCGCTTACCTCGGCGACGGGAACAATATGGCTCATAGCTTGCTCCACGGATGCTCCAAAGTGGGAATGGATTTGACGCTTGCAACACCGTCGAATTACAAACCCGACGAGGAAATTGTAAAAAATTCGCTTGAAAACGCAAAAAAAATGGGTAGTAAAATAGAAATAATTACCGATCCCATTGAAGCCGTTAAAGATGCGGATATAATCTATACCGATGTTTGGGCAAGCATGGGGCAAGAATCCGAAGCGGAAGAAAGAAGAAAGCATTTTGTGCAGTATCAAGTTAATCCGGAACTTGTGAAAAACGCAAAGGAAGATTACATTTTCATGCATTGCCTGCCGGCTCACAGAGGAGACGAAGTGGTCGACGAAGTTATCGATTCGGAAAATTCGGTAGTTTTCGATGAAGCAGAAAATAGATTGCATGTTCAAAAAGCAATTATGGCGCTTGTTATGTAACCCGAAACGGTTTAGGTTGTTAAATTAGTTTGGAAAATGCTCATTATTTTTTTGAAGTTTTAGTATAAATTATTATTTTTGAACTTCATTTTTAGGGCGGATAGCTCAGTCGGTAGAGCAAAGGACTGAAAATCCTTGTGTCGGCGGTTCGATTCCGTCTCCGCCCACCCCAAAGCCGCGATACCGACCGCGGCTTTTTCATTTAATACTTCCCTTCTTTCTCCGATAATCAGTTAAACCCGATTGTAAAAATTTTTTCCACTGCTGGCATAAAAATTGGGAAACTATAATTATCACTCACTAACTAAAGGAGAATATAATGGAAGCTTATTACGACGCATCTTTAGCCGCCAGCATATTATTGCAAGAAGTAATGAGAGAAATGAAAATTACCGATCCTCCGGAAGTTTGCGCAAAAAACGGCAACGACAAAAAAATCTTTAAAAAATGTAAAAAAATCATCGAAAAACGCTATTCCGATAAAAATTATCAGGAATTAATGAAGTTTTTCATCGCCAGTTTTTTTGTCGACGAAGCCGAAGAATTTCACATTATGGATGAAGAAGAACTTAATGATTTCTCTTACAGCAAAAACTCATATTATTCGGAAGAAAGAACAAATATGAGCACTTGAGTAAAATTGTACTTCTAACTTTGAGATTGTGTTAAATTATATTACAAACTTTATGAAATGCGGAACTACCGTATTCCAACAATTTTATTTTCACGCCCGTCAAAATTCACGGGTGCAATAAAATTTCCTTGCAATTTCCTACCTTTTGAAACGGATTTTTCAGTATTCAGCATACTTTGAGGAAACAATCAAAACCGGCAAATGTAATAATTACTATACGGATTTTCTTTATGAATCTTTGAACGCTGTAGAATTTTCTCGAATATTAATTTCTCTTATTTTAACATTCTAAGAAGCTTTTCAACTTTTTCGGGTGTAACTTGAGTGTACACTCTGTCGTTTATCGAAATGACCGGACCCAGATGACATAACCCCAAACAACCGGTAAATTTGAAGTGTATTTTCTTATTTTTGGAAATTTCTCCGATTTTAACTTTATATTTCTTCTCGATTAATTTAATTATTTCATCTTTAGCTTTGCTTCTGCAATTCACCGCTTTACATAAACGGATTGTATACTTAACTTGCGGTTTCTCCAAAATTTTATGAAACGAAATAACGTTATTCACATCAATATAACTTACGTTTAATAAACGCATTACTTCGTTTTGGGCGAATTGGGAAACATATCCGTATTTCTTTTGGATTGCTTTTAAGATAGGCAGAATTGAAGATTGTGAAGAACCGTATTTCTTAACCAATTTTTTGACTTCTTCACTAGTTTTTATTTTCTCTTCGAGAAGCATTTTGTTCCCTTTCGGTGTTTTTGCTATAAAAAGACAAGAAGTATGCCATTAATCATAACTTTTAATCATCCGATTTTATGCTAAATTCAAAGGAAATAAAAGAGATAAATGTTCCTTTTTTCTAATCAATAAGAAAACATATAATTTTATTTCTAAAAAATGATATTAACTCTTTTATTCCGTCAACACAATAATTATATTTTGAACGAGGAATTTTACGGCTTTACAATGTCCGAAACCAACATACAATTAAAGAAATCCGCTGCTTATATTTCATTTGCAATCGGCATTGGATTATTTTTCATCAAAATATTTGCGTATTTTCTTACGGGTTCAAGTGCCATTTTTGCCGATGCTTTGGAATCGGTAGTTCACGTTTTGGCAACTGCAATGGCGCTCTACAGCATAATTTTAAGCACAAAACCTCCCGACGAATCTCATCTATACGGGCACGGTAACATCGAATACTTTTCCGCCGGGGTTGAAGGATTTTTTATTCTGCTCGCGGCAATTTCCATCATTTATACATCCGTCGATAAAATTCTTCATGGATTTGTAATCGAGGCACTCGATTACGGAACCGCATTAATCGCCTTTGCCGGATTAACCAATTTGCTACTCGGTTTATTTTTAGTAAAAAGAGGAAAAGCTACCGACTCAATTGCTCTTGTTGCCGACGGAAAGCACGTGCTAACCGATTCTTTCACAAGTTTCGGCGTTGTTATCGGATTAATTTTGGTTTTGATAACCGGACTTAAAATAATCGACCCGATTGTTGCGATTATTGTTGCACTAAATATAATTTTTACCGGTTACAAGTTAATAAGGGAATCAATAGGCGGTTTAATGAATGAAACAGATCAAAAATTACTAACCGAAATTGTGGAAATACTGGTAAATAACAGAAAGGATCACTGGATAGACATACACCAACTCCGTTTTTGGAAATCCGCCGAAAAAGTTTTTATAGATTTTCATATAACTTTGCCATATTATTTCACTATCAGAGAATCGCATACGGAAGAAGAAAATATAGAAAAAGAAATTCAAAAATCGATTCCTACCGCGCAAGTGAAATTGCACATCGATTACTGTGTGGATTCGTTATGCAGATTTTGCAAATACAAAGAGTGTGAAGTAAGAAAAGAAGGCTTCGAAACCGAAGTAACTTGGAACAAGAAAAAACTTATCGGCGAAGCCTTGGTATTGAAAGCGGAAAGTCATAAACCAGTAAATTTATAATTTTTCATTTTTCTTCATAGAATCTGCAGCCATTTTTCGCTTATAATCGATAAATTTTTCTTTTAGCCGGTCATCCGCTGTTGCAAGAATCTGAATTGCCAACAATGCTGCATTTTTTGCACCGTTTACCGCAACCGTTGCTACCGGAATCCCCGGAGGCATTTGCACAATCGACAAAAGCGAATCCAATCCGTCTTGAAAACTCGATTTAATCGGCACACCAATAACCGGCAAAATTGTTTGTCCGGCGGTAACTCCGGGCAAATGTGCCGCCATACCGGCCGCTGCTATAATTACTTTCAATCCTTTACTCGCCGCGCTTTTAGCGTATTCGGCATGTTCATCGGGTGTGCGGTGAGCAGAAAGAATTTTCACCTCGTAAGGTACATCAAATTCTTTCAGTACTGCAAAAGCTTTTTCCATTACGGGCAAATCGGAATCGCTGCCCATAATTATTCCTACAATTGGTTTTCCTTCCATTTTTCCCCTTTTGTAAATAAAAATACCTTTACGAAAGATAAAGATTTAATTCGAATGAATGCAAGGAGAAAGTAAACAGTAACTTACAAATCGAAATGCTATAATAATTTTATTTTGGTAATAAATTTTTATAATAAAATTGTATATTACTTTAATGAAGAAGCAAACTTAATAAATTTAATCAAGATATATATTGGAGTATCTAGATTAATAAATTTTATAACGCAAAGCTTTATAAATTTTAGCGGGGACAAAATGAAAAGGAATCAAATTTATATCGGTAAAATCAAAGGGATTTCCGTCGGATTGGATTACTCGTGGTTTCTTGTTTTCATTATGGTTACATGGATTTTG
>CAZKKI010000069.1:0-73776 GCA_964553325.1 uncultured Melioribacteraceae bacterium
AACCGTTTCATACATATTTTTAGCCAAACCACATTTCACTTGCAGTACTTTCATAACTACTCTGGAATGAGTTCAGCGTTTTTTGCCCATCCTTTACATTTTTTCTAACGAGTTTTTCCTTATTAACAGGATAAATGATTGCAATCGGTTCGTTCGAATCTTTGATAACAATTTCCTTTCCGTTTCTCAGAAGAGTTTTAATACGCGGAAGTTCGTACTGCAGTGAATTCATATTGATTTCTTCTTGTCTCATGGCTCACCTCTTTCCCTTATATAATTTTTACAACTGAAAAAGAGAAAAGTTCTTGCTTAAAAGTAATATTCGGCTTGAATGTAGAAAGAATCAGAGAAAAGTCCATATTCGGTAAACAAATCACCGTAGAAAATTTGTACGCCGGGATTAAGATAAAAATCTTCGGTTACCGAATAATTTCCGGTTAAACTTACAAATCCGCTTTTGTCATTTAAATTTACAATTGAAATAAAGTTCAACAAAAACAAAGGCGATAGTTGATACATTCCGCTAAGTGCCAAGTAATTTCTTCCAAGATTTAATATCTCGCCATTGAACAATTTGTTAAAATCATATTCGTTTTTATGTTCTTTCCCTTCCCCGTTAAAATGATATTCGGCAAGCAAATACAGCTCCGGCGTAAACTGATAATCAATCCCAAGAATAAATTTCGAGAAATCCTCTCCTTTTTCCGAATCGAAGGAATAGATCCCCTCACCGCGAAATCCGGCCTCACCGATGTTGCCGGCAAAATCGACTCCTATTATTTTCCTTTCATCGAACACACCGCCCATAAAAGAAAAATCATATTCACAAAAATTTGTTCGGAACCTTGCGGCAAAATTATACGAGTTAAAATTATCGACCGGATTAAAGACCAGGTTCAAATCGGTAAAACTTCCGAATCTGATTTTTGCGGAAACGGCATCGGCACCGGGTTTTTCAATTAAATAATATGCAGCCGGATTAATCGGGTTAAACAAATCGGTCGGATTCCAAATCCTTCCGGTTCCCCAAGCGATGCGTTGTCTGCCGACTTTCACATTGCCGAAAGGAAGTTTTTGGCGGAAATATAATCTGTCGATAAAATGGTTCACTTTAAATTTATCTTCGTCAACCGGATACCAGGAAAGTTTGGTAACTTGCCTTCTGTTGCGAGGTACGGAAAAATAATTCTCAAAGTATGATTCCGAAAAATAATTTGCGTTTAATTCATAGTCGATGTTTATACGCCCGCCTTTCCATAAATATAAAACCGGTTTTATCCTTGCCCGGAACAAATCGATGAAAAGAGAATTGCCGGTTTTTATTAATTTGCTTAACTCATTATTTACCGTTTGGTAAACCGAATAGTTTTGTACGTATCCTGAAAAATCGACGGAAACTTGCGCCCACAGAAGAGAGTTGGCAAAAAACAAAAATGCACACAATCTTAAAAATTTACTTTTCATCTACAATCCTGCCGTCTTTCAGAAGCACAAGCCTTTTGGCTCTATCGATCACTTGTTTATCGTGTGAAGAAAAAATAAAGGTAATGTTTTTCTCCTCATTCATTCTTTCCATTAAATCCAGAAGTTTGCTTCCGTTTACCGAATCGAGATTTGCAGTAGGTTCATCTGCAAGAACAATTACCGGATTGTTAACAATTGCGCGCGCCACGGCAACCCTTTGTTGTTGACCGCCGCTCATTTCGTTCGGTCGTTTATCGGCTAAGTCATCTATTCCAAGTTCCGCCATCAAAGTTTTTGCGCGTTCCCTTCGCTCTTTTTCGGGAATGCCGAGAAGCATCATGCTGAATTCAATATTTTCGAGTGCCGTTAGAACGGGAATCAGATTGTACGCTTGAAAAATAAATCCAAGTTTTCTTAAGCGGAACTCGGCCAACTCTCTGCGTGGTTTTGAAGTGTAATCCGAATTTTCGAAAAATATTTTTCCCGCCGTTGGTTTGTCCAATGTTCCAAGTAGATTGAGTAAAGTCGTTTTACCCGATCCGGAAGGTCCGGCAATTGCAAGATATTCGCCTTTATCGATTTTCAAATTAATATCTTTTAATGCGTGAACAGGAACCCCGTTATCTTTGTAAATTTTGTCAACGTTTTCGGTTCTTAATATTTCCATATTTTATATATTAATTAGTTAATATTTTATTTATACATATCTTATTGCATAAACGGGTTCAAGCTTAATCGCCTTCCAAGCCGGATAAATTGCCCCGGCTACTGTTATAAACGGAATCATCAATAAAGTGGCGATTAAATTTTCCAATGTCAATTTAGGATAAATTACCGCACCTATTCCCCAACTTTCCAAACTCTTAGCAAACAGACTAAAATCAATCCCGTTTATCGAAATTATTTCGGTTAATCCTATTCCCGTAATTAAACCAAAGGCGGTTCCGAGAAGTCCGATTAACAGCGATTCGAGTAAAATCATAATAAATATTTTCCCGTTTTTCATCCCTATAGCCATCAAAACCCCTATTTCGTTTATTCTTTCGAACACCGCCATCAGCATTGAATTGATAATCCCGAAAATCAATGCCAGACCGATAATCAAATTAATAATGTACATTGTTTCTTTGTATAATTCCATTTGCATAATTAGTAAAGGTAAAATATCCCGGTATGATAAAACTTCGTAATTCCCGTTGAGTTTTTGCCGGATTTCATTTTTTACGACTTCCGTGACATTATAATCGTTAGTAATAATCGCGAACTCGTGAATTTTATCGCCTATGCCCAGCATGTTTTGTAAAGTTTTAATGGGAACAAAAATATAAGCTTTGTTAAATTCTGAGCTGGGCGATCTAAAAATACCGACAATGCGAAAAACTTCGGAGCCGATTGAACCGTCGGGTCTGTTCGAAAGAGCAATTACTTTTCCGCCCAAATCCACTTTCAATTTTTCAGCCAGTTTGTTACCGATTACAATCTCCCGTTTTTTTCCCGTAAAATATTTTCCTTTAATAATGGATTTCGAGATTGTAGTAATTTTCGATTCGTCATCGGGATTAATTCCCAAAATAAACACACCTGACGAACTAATTGCCGAACTAACCAATCCGAAAGCAACAACGCGCTCGCTGAAGTGCTTGACTTTATTGTTGTTCAATAAAACATGTTCCACTTTTCCTTTGTCGGGGATAAAACTTTGAATTACTTTGTTATCGTTGAAACCCTTTTTGTGGATTTGAATGTGGGAAATATTTAAATTCACTTGGTTAAACAGCATTTGGGAAATAAATCCGTTATTCAATCCGTCCATAAAAATAAGTGCAACAACCCCAACAATCACCGACCCGATAACGATTATCGACCGTCTTTTATTTCTCCAAATATTTCTCCATGCAAGCTTTATCAACATAATTTAACCTTTAAGTATATCTGATTCCTTTCAACGGTTCCAGCTTGTAAACTTTGTAAATAGGATAAAGTGTAACGGACAATGAGATTATTAATACTGCAACTGATATATTTATAAAAATAGAAGGTTCCAACGTTGATTGAATTATTGGTAAAAACCCGTATTCTTCGTACAACGCACTTAGTTCACCGGAAAATTCGATTGGATTGTGTACAAAATATAAGTTCGTAAAATAGCCTATCAGATTTCCCAGAAGAATACCGATTAACGTAAGAAAAGTAGTTTCTGTCAAAATTAGAAACACAAGTTTAACCTGAGACATACCGATTGCCAGCGAAACACCGAATTCCCTGAATCTTTCCGTAACCGACATTAAAACGGTATTAAGAATTCCGAATGCAACAATAACCATTAGAATAAAAAGCATAAGGATTCCGCTTACGTTATCCAATTCGATTGCTTGTTTGAAATCCGGCATAATCTCTCCCCAATCGAGTACGGCTAAATCGGTTCCTTCCAACTTCTCCGATAAACTTTTTTTCGCATTTTCAATTTCGTATGAATCATTCAAATTAATTGCAACGGAGTGAATTCTTCCGTACAATGCCAATAATTCCTGCGCGGTTTTTATCGGCATAAACACACCCATTCCGTCGAAATCGGGCGAACCGAATTTAACGGTACCGGCAATAATAAATTTAAGATTTCCCAGCGAGCCATCGAAACCTTGAGAAAGGATTACAACCGTATCGCCAATGGATGCTTTTAAGTTTTGAAGAAGTTTGTAACCCACAACTATTTCGTTCGAAGTATCCGAATCGAAAAATTTTCCTTTTTTGATTCGCGTAAAAACTTTCGTTGTGTACTTTTCTTTTTCCGGATCCAACCCGAATATTGCCGCACCTTGAGAGTTTTGACGAAAACTAATTAATCCGTCGGCCAAAACCCTTGGCGACCAACTCCGTACTTGTTCGTTTTCCTCGAGAGCGTTAAGAATTTGTTCATTCAATTTAAAAGCTTTATTTAAAGAAGGATTTTCTTGAAAACCTTTACGTTGAATTTGAAGATAGCCGGAAAACATTTGTACCGCGTACCTTATATTAACCGCGTAAGTGCCTAATTGCATTCCGCGTGTGGCAATAGCCGCCGTTGTTGCAAAAGAAATTGCCAGTAACGTAAGAAATGAACGTCTTTTGTTTCTCCAAATATTTCTCCATGCCAATTTCAGCAGCAACTTCATCGATTAATCACCCCGTTCCAATTCTTCGAAAGAAAAGATTGAATCATCGATTTTAATATCAAATTTCATCTTAATTATTTTTAATTCGGTTGAATGTCCTTCATTTACAACGCTCACCATTCTCCAAAGCGTGGGAATTTTTCTACCTCCCATTTTTTTAACATCGGAAAATTCCATATATCTGATTAACTTTCCGTTTTCATCGTAATATTGAACGAGAGCGGGAAGATAATCCGATTTTCTCACCCAATAATAAATTTTGCCCCAAACAACCGGTGCGTCGGGTTTGGGTATCAATTCAATTTTCCAACAATCGGCTCCGTTAATTTTTTCCTCGGCAATTATTCTCTGCTCGTAATCATCAGCTAAATTCGATTCTCTAACTAAGTCATCGTTGGTGAAATCGGAACCGTTCCACGATTGGAGCATCATCGAAGGAGGAATTTTAATAACCGTTTCCGTGTTTTTGAGGTAATTCCACATTTCATTACCGATTTTCAAAGTTTTGTTTCCCCTTTCCCTTCGGGGCGATTTAATAATAATCAATGCTTTTTCGTTACCTACCCACCAACTTTCCATTTTAAGTGTTCTTTCGTAATCCGGAGTAACCACCTTCATTTCAACTATACCATAAGCGGTATTTCCTTTTAAAGTATTTTCCGCTTTACGTACGATTTCTTCGGCGGATTGAGCAAAAGCAAAGAAGTAAAAAACATGGACGAGAAAAATTACTTGCAAGACTTTCATAATTTCAGCCTTTTATAATTGACTAAACGGTCAGTCATAAATTAACATAATTTGTCGCTTTTGTCAAGTGAAATATATTTTATATTTGTGTTACAAACCTAACTTGAAAAACGTTTCCCAAAACAATATATTTATGACTGAACATTTAATCAATAAAAATGCCCAGAACTAAAAAACAATTCCAAGAAATCCGCGAGAAAACCAGAAAGAATATTTTAAACGCTGGATTAAAACTATTCGCACAAAAGGGTTATCACGGAACATCCATTGCCGATATTGCGCGCGAAGCCGGAATCAGCAAAGGGTTGGCGTACAATTATTTTAAAAGTAAAGACGAACTTGCCGAAGCAATTTTGTTTATGGTAATCGAATTTCTTGCCGAATTCGATGCATTGTTGGAATCCGATCAAGATCCGTATAAAATATTGGAGTCGGTTATTAAAGAAACATTTAACCATTTAAGGGAAAACGAGGAATTCTGGCGGTTATATGTTTCGTTCAGTTTTCAGACCGAAATTACTCCCAAGATGAAAAAAATATTTGAAGGTGTCGACAAAAAATATGCAGCTAAAATGGAAAAAATCTTTAGAAAAATCGGTTTGAAAAATGCAAAAGCCGAAGCGTATTACTTTGGTGCATTATTCGACGGTATATCGGTCAATTACCTTTTAAATAAGGAAAATTATCCGCTGAAAAGCGTTGAAAAACTTATGCTGAAAAAATACAGTAAAGAAGTTTTGGAAAAACTTTCCGGTTAAATATCCGCCTTTTCTTTCTTTTGGGTTACTAAGCTAACTACAATCGTGAAAAACAAAGAAAGTAAAAATCCGGGCACCAATTCATATACAATCGACTTTAATTCCGGTGTTTGACGCCAAATAATTATTGTGAGCACTCCGATTACAAAACCCGCAGCTACTCCTTCTTTAGTTGTTTTTCTCCAAAAAAGAGAAAGTAAAATAGTGGGACCGAACGCTGCACCGAGTCCGCCCCAAGCGAACAAAACCAACCAAAAAACCAAATCGGAAGCAAAATAACCGAAAACCAATGCCACAATAACAATAAGCAAAATTACCAGACGACTATAAAAAACCAATTCCTTCTGAGTAAAATTACGCTTGGGGTTGATTATTTTTTGATATATATCCCGAATTACAGCCGATGCACTTACCAACAACATCGAATCGGCTGTAGACATAATTGCCGCAAGAATTGAAGCGATCACTATTCCGAATAAAACAGGATGAAGATGAAGTTGAGCCAAATAAGGATAAAGATTTTCGGCGTCGTTACCCGGAAGATTTTCCGCCGACGCGAAATAAGCGCGCCCGACAAGACCGATTACAACCGCCGCAATTGCCATCGAGGCATTCCAAAAGGTACCAACGTAAGCACTGAATTTCAGTTCGGCCGGATCTTTAATCGACATGTATCTTACCAAAATATGCGGATTGCCGGGCGAACCTAAACCGATTCCGATAAATCCGATTAACGCACCCGTACTGATTGCAAACGGATCGATTAAATCGGGATTAACATTATACACGGCATCGATAACTTTATTCCAACCTCCGAACTCGGCAATCGATATAACGGGCAATATAAAAAGAGCGAACAACATAAAAAAAGCTTGAATTACATCGGTGAGAGACACAGCAAGAAACCCGCCAAGCATAGTATAAAGTAACACGATTAATGCGGTAATAACTATTCCGGCTTCGGAAGAAGTACCGAAACTGGAAGCAAACGCTTTGCCGCCTCCAACAAATTGTGCACTAATGTAAGCGGTCATGAAAATTATTATTATTAATGCGGAAATGAGACGCAAGACATGCGATTTATCGTTAAATCTCGATTCAAAATAATCCGAAACCGTAATATCGTCTTTAAGCTCGGTTTGCCTTCTAAGTTTCGGTGCCGCGAAAAGAAACATAAGAAATTCCGCCGTAACATAACCGACAGCCGCCCAAATTGCTGAAACGCCTTTCACGAATGCCATGCCGGTAAAACCTATCAACAACCAACTGCTTCTTCCGGATGCAACGGCACTGAGGGCAACCACAAATTTATTCATACTTCTGCCGCCGAGAAAAAATTCCCCCAACCCTTTGGAAGAAAATTTCGTACTATAAATTCCAATGCCCAGCATTAATAAAATATATGCGGTAAACGATAACAAAGTGTAGATGTTCGCATGAACGGATAATGCGGAACCCGTATCCATCTTTTCTCCACTGAATTTAAGTTGTAACAAAATTTATAAATTAAGCGAAAAAATATAAAAGGGCTTTAACCGATAACCGAAATATCAGATTACATTTCCGCTAATAAAGGTCTGCGTAAAAAATAACGCTGTTTTTCAAATCTTTATAACCTTCTCAAATCCCGCATCATTTCTTCAAACTGTTCAAATCTCAACGCTTGGTCTGGATCGCTCAATGCTTTTTCGGGTTCAGGATGAAATTCAACCATAATACCATGTGCACCTACAACTTTTGCTGCTTTTGCAAGCGGTACCACTTTATCCCTTTGCCCTATTGCATGTGACGGATCGACAATTATAGGTAAATGGGTTAATTCTTTTAAAATGGGTATTGCGCTTAAATCGAGTGTATTCCTTGTTGCCGTTTCGAACGTTCTGATTCCCCGCTCGCATAAAATTACCTGCCTGTTACCTTGAGAAAGGATATATTCCGCCGCATTCAGTAATTCGTCTAACGACGACATCATTCCCCTTTTAAGCATCACAGGTCTGTGACATCTACCTACGGCTTTGAGCAAAGAGAAATTTTGCATATTTCTTGCACCGATTTGAAGAATGTCGGCTTGTCTTGCTACCGCCTCAACTTGATCCGGCGCCAACACTTCGGTTATTATCGGTAACCCGTATGTTTTTCCGGCCGCTTCAAGTTCTTTCAGTCCTTCAAATCCAAGTCCTTGAAAACTGTAAGGGGAAGTTCTCGGTTTAAAACAACCGCCACGTAAAATTTGAGCACCGTGTTCCTTCGCCTCGCTTGCACATGCGAAAATCTGATCGTGCGACTCAACCGAGCAAGGTCCGGCAATTACAATAAAATTATCGCCGCCGATTTCTATATCGCCGACTTTGATTATCGTATCTTCTGGTTTATACTCGCGACTTGCCAGCTTGTAGCTTCTTTTAACTTTGGGTTCGGGTTGTTTTTTCTCACCAGCTATTTTTTCAGTTTTTTCAAATTCCGGTTTTTCAGTATCCGCTTTTTCATTTTTGAAATAATCGAGTTTAGTTTTAACAATATCTTTCGAAGGATACGTACCTAAAATCTTAAGAAAGCGCGTATGTTTACCAAGTTCATCCAACAATTGTCGTATAGCCGGGTCAGCGGTATTACCTTCGAAATCGAGATAAAACATTTCTTCCCACGGATTACCTAAAATAGGACGGGATTCCAATTTCGTCATATTAACATTATATTTTTGAAAAACCGCTATCGCATTTGCCAGCGAACCCGGTGTATGCGAAGTTGCCATTACCAACGATGTTTTAGCAGGAATTCTAAGATCCACTTCTTTCGGTTTGCGGGCACATACCAAAAATCTTGTATAGTTTTCGCTTTGATTGGCAATATTCCTTTTTAATATTTTAACATTAAAGAGATTTGCCGCTTCTTCGCTTGCAATTGCACCGTAGGCCGGATTGTTTTCCTCGACTAGTTTTTTTGCGGACATTGCCGTATCGGAGTAAAAACTGATTTCACAATTCGGTAGTGTTGCCAAAAATTTACTGCACTGAGAAGCGCCTTGATAGTGAGTGAATATTTTTTTCAATTTCGAAATTGAAGAGTCTTTTGTTCCTATTAAACAGTGTTTAACTTGGAATTTTTCTTCGCCAACTATCGATAATGTTGTGTGCAACAGCAAATCGTATACTTCGTTTATTCCGCCGGACGTTGTATTCTCTATTGGCAAAACGGCATAATCGGCTTCACCTTTTTCTACAGCTTGAACAACTTCTTCAAAAGTTTCTTTGTACAGAAAAATCAATTCTTCTTCGTTATGCGCAAAAAACTGAGTTGTAGCCAAATAGCTGTAAGAGCCCTCAATACCTTGTATTGCCACGCGTAAAATTCCGGTGTCGGTTTCCGGTTTATAATCTTGCAAATATTTTTGTTGAAGCCGGACTGAGTCGTCGATTATTTCATAAAAAATTTTGGTAATGAAATGTGAATCCAAATTATATTTTTTACCGAGGGAAATAATTTTATTAAGCAATTCCATTTCGCGTTGTTGGTCACGTATCGGTTTTCCGTCTTCTTTTTTCGCCACTACAACTTCTTTACTTATCTTCCTTCGCTCGGCAAGCAGTTCAATTAACTTACGATCGATGTCATTAATTTTTTTTCGTAATTCTTCGATGTTTTTGTTCATCTTACTTGTTTGTTTAGTTTCATAAAAAAGTAAAACGGAAACTACAAATTTTTGGAATGATTGTAAATATCGATTAAGAAACCGAAAGCAAATGTAATTATTTTGCTTTAGGAACAGTAAAGTAAAAGGTCGAACCTTTACCCTCTTCGCTTTCAACCCAAATTTTTCCGTTGTGTTTTTCAACGCTTTCTTTGCACAAAATCAATCCTAATCCGCTGCCTTTTTCTTTTTCCGTTCCGTATTCGCTAAACGGCACATCAATGCGGAACAGTTTACCGATGTTTTCCTTGCTTATTCCAATTCCCGTATCGCTGACACTGATTTCATATTTATCGGGTTGTTCGGAAATATTAATCGATATTTTGCCTCCGCGAGGTGTGAATTTTATTGCGTTGGTCAGCAAATTCTCTATTACCGACTCAATCATTTGTTCATCTACAAAAACATATGTGTTCGGTTTAACATTGTTTTCTATTTTTATCTCCTTGGCATCGGCATTCGGTTTGAGCAAATGAACGGCAGTAAGTACCAACTCAAACAAGTCGACTTTTTCCGGATTAAACTCGGCCCTGCCGGAAGTTATTCGCGACCAATTCAACAGGTTCTCCAAAAGTCTGAATAAGTTTTTTCCCGCACTGTTTATATCTTTAACAATTTTAACCACTTCTTCTTTCGTAAGCTCGTCGTACTCGTCGGCAACCAGTTGTGATAATCCCAAAATCGCGTTAAACGGAGTTCTTAAATCGTGTGCAAGTATCGAGAAAAATTTATCTTTGTCGCGGTTAAGCTCAAGCAATTTTTCTTCCGATTCCCGCAATTCCTTATTAAGTTTTTCGAGTTGGATATTTTTTTGTTCAATTGAATCTTTACTCAACTTTAATTGTCGGATGTAATTATCGAGCGCTTCGCGTGTTTTTCGTTGTTCCGTTATATCCAAAATCGAAATAATATATTTCTTATCGTCAATCTTATTAGCTCTGAAATCAATTTGTTTAATATCGCCGTTTTTGCATTGAATACTTAAAGTTTTGATTATATTTTTTTGATCTATTTCTTTCTTCCACGTTTCTGTTACTACGTCGCGATAGCTTTTGTCCGGAAATGCTTTTTCAAACCATTCGTTCAACCCGCCTAGTTCATCTGCCGGAAATCCGGTTATTCTTGTGAATTCTGGATTTGCAAATTCAAATTTTCCTTCGGAAATAATTGCCACGCCATAAGGAACGTTATTTAAAACGGCCATTAATCCGTTGCCTTCCAAAGGTTCGGATTTTATTTCACCGGAGATGTCCGAACAATAAAGAATAAACTCATGCGTACCGTCGCTGAAAATCACGCAATAAACATCGCAACTTACCGGTAAAGCCGAATCTTCGTATCTTATTGTTAAGTCTATTTTCTCCGAGACCGAAGCTCCGCATTCCAGTTTATTTATCGCCTCCAGTAATTTGTTTCTGTCGGTTACCTCAAGCGATTCAAGAAATTTCGTACCGAGCAATTCTTTTCCAAACGTAACTTTATGATTTCTTCCTTTGTTGACAAATTTTACGGTTAATCTTTCATCGAGTGTAATAACAAAACCCGGTAAGTAATTTAGAATCGTCTCGCTCAGTTCGTTTTTCTCAACTAGTTTTTTAAATCGTGTTAACGATTTCCGTGCCCGTCCTAATTGAAAACTCAATTTCGATTCGGATACCGGTATGTATATAATTTCGTATGGTGTTTCTTGATATAAGTCGTTTTCCAAATCTTTTTCATTTAATACAAATAATACGGGAATATTATATGCATCGAAGATTATATTGGCTGTAGTGAATGCATCGATGTTACCAAAAGCAAATTTGCCTACAAATACAAAATCGGGTTGCGTACGATAAGCTATTTTTAGAGCTTCCTCTCCGCTTTCAGCAAATAAAACCGTTGCGTTAAACGAATGCTTCAGGATTTCGAGAAACCCCTTATCTCCAACTTCACCGATTATTAATATTTTCTTGATTTCTTCCACGCCCGAAAAAAATTTTATTTTCAATATAATTAAAAGAATTTATTGTGAATGTAAAGGAGAAAATTTCGGTGTATTTGATTTACATCACAATTTGTCAAATAAGATTAATATGTATTTTTATCTGAAAAAGTCTTAAATTTAAATGTATGATATGCCAACCAAAAAACGGGGGTTAAAATGGTAAGGCGTACTTCTTTTTCCCTGCCCGAGAATTATTCCAATGTTATTCTGGACAGCATCGTCGAAGGGGTTTTTACGGTAGACAAACATCTCAAAATAACATACTTCAATAAAGCCGCAGAAAAAATAACCGGCGTAAGCAAAACCAAAGCATTAAACCATTATTGCTTTGAAGTGTTACGTTCCAATATTTGCGAATCTTCTTGTCCGATTGTAAACGCCTTACAAAACGGGAAAGACAGCGTAAACCTCCACGTAAATATTTTAAGGTCCGACGGTAAGCAGATTCCAGTAAGTATAAACGCCGCTCCACTTAAAAATGAAAAGGGTGAAGTAATCGGAGGAGTAGAAACTTTTCGCGATTTATCGGTAATTGAAACTTTGCGAAAGGAGATAAAACAAAACTATACGTATGAGGATATAATTTCGAAAAATTATAAAATCCTTCAATTGTTCAACATATTGCCGAATATAGCCGAAAGTGATTGCAGTGTTCTCATACAAGGACCCAGCGGTTCGGGGAAAGAATTATTTGCACGGGCAATACATAATTTGAGTTTCAGAAAAAAGGGACCTTTTGTTGCGGTAAATTGCGGTGCATTACCCGATAATTTGCTTGAGTCCGAACTTTTCGGGTATGTAAAAGGTGCTTTTACGGATGCTAAAAAAGATAAACCGGGCAGGTTCGCTCTTGCCAAAGGCGGGACAATTTTCCTTGACGAAATTGAAAGTCTACCATTGGCTACACAAGTAAAACTGTTAAGGGTCTTGCAGGAAAAAGAATTCGAACCGCTCGGTGCAACCACAACGTACAAAACCGATGTTAGAATTATTTCCGCATCAAAAGTTGATTTGTTCAAGCTCGTGCAAGAAGGTAAGTTTCGAGACGACTTATATTTCAGATTGGATGTTGTAAAAATAGTTCTTCCGCCATTAGTGGAAAGGAAGGATGATATACCCTTGCTTATCAATCACTTCATTGAAAAGTTCAATCACAAAATGGGGAAGTCGATTTGTAAAGCATCATGCGAAGTAATCGAAACATTAATGAATTACGACTTTCCCGGAAACGTAAGAGAATTGGAAAACATAATAGAACATGCGTTTGTTATGTGCCCGGGAGAAGAAATTAAACTTAAACATCTCCCGCAAGAGATTTTAAAATCTAAATCAATCACGGAATCAAAGAAAAAAATCGACATTTTTGAGGAAACCGAACGCAGATTAATCTTGGAAACATTAAAAAAACATAATTGGAATAAGCAAAAAGCGGCTAAAGAATTAGGAATCCACCGTTCTTCACTGTGGCGCAAGATGAAAAAATTCGGTCTTTGCTAAAACGCTAAATGTTGCAAAATTAAAACTGTTGCATATAAATTATTGCACAGTTGCAACACATTTCTTTTACATTCCTAAAATATTTTTTTATTTCACTTCAAAATAAAAACTTTACGGTTTGGCCTGCATTTTGCAAATCTCCGTTTGTTAAAAAATAAATTCGAAATGGAAAAAATAATCATACCGGTTTTCGGAAACAGAATTTCACCGCGATTGGAATATGCAAAGAGTTTTCAATTAATAACTATTGAGAACAACAAAATAATTGCAAAGGAAAGCGTAATGATATTAGCGAACAACATACTCGAACGGATAAACATGTTAATAAATCTGAAACCCGATGTGGTTATTTGTAACGGACTTTCCGAGTTGTACAGGGAAGAGTTGGTCAAAAACCACATTAGAATAATTCCATGGATAAACGGAAACGTTGAAACAATTATCAAAAAATATCTTAACAAAACACTTAACAAATAAATTGGGATGAAATGAAACTTCAAGACAGAAGAGAATTTCTTAAAACATTGGGAACGCTGACAACCAGCGGTGTTATTCTAAACGGTGTTTCGCCTCAAAACGTACGGGCATCCGATTCCGAAAAATTACACGACGAAGCAATGGGTGTTTTAGTGGATACGACAATTTGTATCGGTTGCAGAAAGTGTGAGTGGGCTTGCAAAAAAGCTCATAACATACCACCGGGTAAAATTTCGGAATATGAAGACAGAAGTGTTTTTGCGGAAATACGCCGCCCCGATGAAGAAACTTTAACTGTTGTTAATGAATACGAAAATAAAAAAACGGAGTTAACATACAACGCAAAAATACAATGTATGCATTGCAATCACCCCGCATGTGTTTCCGCTTGTATTGTGGGTGCCATAACAAAGAAAGAAAACGGGGCGGTTGTTTGGAACACCGATAAATGCATCGGGTGCCGCTATTGCATGGTGGCATGCCCGTTTCAAATTCCGGCTTTCGAATATCATAAAGCGATAGATCCACGCATTATGAAATGCGACTTTTGCTATGACAGACAAACATTAGGTAAACTTCCCGCATGTGTTGAGATATGTCCGGTCGAAGCTTTAACCTTCGGAAGAAAGATTGACATTTTGGAAGAAGCACATAGAAGAATAAAAGCACATCCCGATAAATATTATCCGCATGTTTACGGTGAATACGAAGTAGGCGGAACGTCTTGGATTTACTTGGCTTCAACCGATTTAAGAGAAACGGTTTTACCTAAATTGGGTAAGGACCCCGCACCGGGTGTTACCGAAGCAATACAGCATGGCTTGTTCGCTTATTTTATTCCCCCGCTCGCATTGTATGCTTTACTGGGCGGAATAATGTGGTTAACCAAATCGGATTCAGAGGAGGATTAATATGCATCAATATTCCGAGCCGAGAGAGATTAGAAAAAAATATTTTACTCCAGGCGTAATAGTAATAAGTCTTATAGCACTAAACGGAATTGTATTTCTATTCGGAAGATTTATTTTCGGACTTGGTGCCGTCACTAATCTGAACAATCAATATCCGTGGGGGTTGTGGATCGGAATAGATGTTGCTGCGGGAGTTGCATTAGCCGCCGGTGGATTTACTACAGCAGCCTTAACTCACATTTTTCATAAAGACAAATATGAAGAATTAACCAGACCCGCATTGTTAACAGCGATGCTTGGTTATACTTTTGTAGCCTTCGGGGTTTTCACGGATATCGGCAGATGGTATTACATTTGGCACCCTCTGATTTTTTGGAACCACACTTCTCCACTGTTCGAAGTTGGTATTTGCGTAATGGCTTATTTAACCGTTTTATACATCGAATTTCTGCCAATTGTAACAAAAAAGTTTATGGGGCGCGTAAACTTGCCCGGGCTCCTTAAAATATTGAATTCCCCGCTCGATAGACTGCTGCGTTTTTTGGATAAAGGGCTGGAAAAGACAATGTTCGCTTTCATTATAGCGGGAGTGGTTCTTTCTTGCTTACATCAATCATCGCTCGGTACTTTAATGGTAATAGCCGAATCTAAAATGCATCCGCTATGGGAAACACCCGTGTTGCCATTGTTGTTTTTGCTTTCGGCAATAGCCGTCGGTTTCCCGATGGTAATAATGGAATCGATAACCGCAGCAAAATCATTCGATTTAAAACCGGAAAAAGAAATACTTACAAGTCTGGCGAATTTTGTTGCTCCATTACTCGGCATTTATCTCGCTTTCAGAATAGGTGATATGGCAATAAGAAACACTTTTGTTTATTTAACCGAATTAAACTTGCAGAGCGTCATGTTTACAATTGAACTTGTAGTTGGTTTTATAGTACCGTTCAGAATGTTTATGTCTAGAGCAATTAGACGTTCAATAACCGGAATGTACATCGCCTCGTTTTTGGTAATTTTCGGAGTATTCTTAAACAGGTTTAACAATTTCATAATTGCTTACAAACCTCCTTACATCATAACCGAATACTTTCCTTCAATCGGGGAAATTTCGGTCACACTTGGATTTATTGCATTGGAAATTTTACTCTACCGTTTGTTTGTGATAGTATTTCCCATTATCAGTCAACCGAAAAAAAGTGTAATACCACCGTCGGCAAAATTCGAAATCAAAGGGGTTTTAAAATGAAGATGCGGTTAATCATATTGTTGATGCTTATAGGTGCGGTTTCCGTAACAGCGCAAAACCGGGACAATAAAAGATTAAGCAAAGATGAAATTGATTGCATATTTTGCCATAAATGCGATACACCTACAAAAATAGAACCGTGTTTAATTCATTGTCCGCGAAATACAATCATAAAAATTTATCACTCCCCCGAAGAAGCCCCGGAAAATATTGAGATTAACAAATTCGGCAATGCATTGGATTTATACAGTCCTGTAGACTTTTCTCATAAATCCCACGCTGCAATGTCGGAAATGAACGGCGGTTGTTCATCTTGTCATCATTATACACCCAAGGGTAGAATTACACCGTGCAGCGAATGTCATGAAATACAACGGAAACGTGATGATTTATCAAAACCCGATTTGAAAGCCGCTTATCACAGAGAATGCGTGAACTGCCATAGCAAATGGAGCCATGAATTAAAATGCCGGTCTTGCCACAAACTCAATAATATTAAAGAAAAGAGAGAAGAAAAGTTTTTTGAGAAATATAAAATTGAAGAACCTAAAATATTAATTTTTCATACTTCCGACGAAGATATACCCATAGTTACATTTTTCCATTCATTACACTCGAACTTAACCAAACTGGAATGCTACGATTGTCATAAAAACGTTAAATGTGAAAAATGCCACGATGTAAATAAACCGGAAAAATTCGAATTTAAGAAACCTGCAACACCGCACGAAACATGCGCGGGTTGCCACGATACTGAACGCAAATGCGAGTTATGCCATTCCGCAAAAGCAAGAGAGAAATTCGACCATTATGAACAGACCGGTTTCTCCTTGGCGAAATATCACGAAAAACTCAGCTGTGAAAAATGCCACGGTAAGAGCAAAAAGGTCATTAAAATTGACGAACGTTGTAACTCATGCCATAAAAATTGGTCGTTCAAAAACTTTAATCACAGTATTGTAGGTGTTTATCTTGATGAAATTCACTCAAGTTTTTATTGCGAAAACTGTCATATTAACCGCAATTTTTCGGCTAAACCGGTTTGTTCGGATTGTCACGATGATAAATATACATACCCGGAATATTTGCCGGGTGAGAAAAAATAACTACCGGGGAAAATTATGTTTCGCAAGATAAGCGTAAAATTAATAATTGCCGTCAGTCTTACTTCGCTAATAATTATAGGGGTCTTCTCATATTTTAATCTTAAAACTCAAAGCAAGGTATTAACAGACGAAGTTGCCTGGCACGCAATTCAATTAAGCGAAACAATTAAGAAAAGTATGCATCTCGATATGCTTGCAAATAACCGCGAGCACATGCACAAAATAATCAAAATAATCGGGAAAGAACCGTGTATAAAAAAGGTAAGAATTTTTAACAAGGAAGGCGAAATAATATATTCGGCCGATACAACGGACATCGGGGAAATGGTGGATGTGGAAGCGGAAAGCTGCTATAGATGCCATAAAGAAGACGAACCTTTGGAAAGACTAGAACAAAAAGACCGCACGCGCATATACAGATTGCATCCCGATTCAAGTAGAGTGCTGGGAGTAATCAATCCAATATACAACGAACCCTCATGTTATAATGCCGATTGCCACGAGCATCCGGAAGATCAATCGGTGCTTGGTGTCTTAGATATTACATTATGTTTGAAACGTGCCGATCAAGCATTGGAAAGAAGCGAAGTGTACACGTTCCTTTTTGCGGTTATTTCAATTTTAACAATTGGAATTATCATTTCGATTTTTGTGAAAAAATGGATTGATAAACCGGTACAAGAATTAGTTGAGGCAACAAAACGTGTTGCAGTTGGGAATCTGAACCAACCGATTAAATACGATAAAAACGACGAACTCGGTATTCTGGCAAAATCGTTTAACAATATGATGAAAAAGCTTTCGGAAATGAGAGTGCAATTGTTTCAATCGGATAAGTTGGCCTCTTTAGGCAGACTGGCAGCCGGCGTTGCCCACGAGATAAATAATCCCCTTACGGGAGTTTTAACTTACAGTAGTTACTTGCTTAAGCGGACAAAAGACAATCCCGAATTACAAAAGGATTTGGAAGTAATCGTTCGGGAAACAAAAAGAAGTCGGGAAATAGTTAAAGGTTTACTCGATTTTGCCAGACAATCGACACCGAAAAAAAACAAATTCGATGTAAATGAAGTGATTGAAAAAGCTATTTCCGTAATTTCCAATCAACTTAAAATACATAAAATTAAATTAATAAAAAATTTGAGTCCGTATATTCCGCAAATTACAGGCGATGCAAATCAAATTCAACAAGTGATTTTAAATCTGATTGTAAATGCGATTGATGCCATCGGAGAGAAAAGCGGTACCATATCAATTACTACGGAAAAAATAAGTCTTGTTCCTTACGGAATCAAGCAAATTAAAAACGCAACTTGTCCTAAAGGACATAATTTGATGGATGAAGATCATAAAATCGACGGAATGCCATCCATCAAATTAAGAGCAAAATCTAAAACCAGTGAAGGATTCATTCATTTAGATCCGATTTACGGAAGGCATCAACACCATTTCGGAATAGATTTTTCTAAAGAAGAAATCATTCAACTCTACTGTCCGGTTTGCGGAATTTCACTTATCGATGAAAGCGAGGAGTGCCCGGAATGTATTGCTCCCGTTTATAAAATCATCATCCCTAATCAAGGAACGCTTGTGGGGTGTGCAAAATACGGATGCAAATGGCAAAAATGGGAATATATAGATGCGAAGGGCAAACAAGATTATGTTGTAATTAAAGTATCCGATACAGGATGCGGTATACCTGAAAACATCATGGATAAAATTTTCGAACCGTTCTTTACTACCAAAGGCCAAAAAGGTACCGGTTTGGGGCTTTCAATCATTTGGGGGATAATAGATAATCATAACGGAAAAATTTCCGTTGCCAGCAAAGTGGGAGAAGGAACAACATTTACAATTCAACTACCGGCAAACGAATTAAACTAAGGTAGATCGGATGAACCCGGGGAAATATAACATATTGATTGTGGACGATGAAGACATTATTATCGATGCGGTAATAAAAATTGCCGGAGGAGAAGGTTACTCCGTCGATACTTCGAAATCCGCACCCGCAGCGATAGAAAAAGCAAGGCATAATATTTATGATTTAATTATCACCGATATAATGATGCCCGAAATGGACGGTTTTCAATTTATAGAGCATGTTAAAAAATTAAGTATTAAATCTCCGATCGTAGTAACAACAGGATACTCCACCGTAGAAATGGCGGTTAAAGCCCTTAGTAAAGGTGCCATAGCTTATCTTTCCAAACCTTTCACTACCGAAGAATTAATCAGTGTTATTAAAAGAGGAATTGCATTCAAACAAATAGAAGAGGAAATAGAAAAAGAACAGTTTTCTTCCGAGTCACCCCATATAGTTTATGTTCCTTGTCCGCCTAAATATTACAGGCTTGGATACAGCTCGTGGATTAACATCGGAAACGAAGGATTGGTTTTGGTCGGAGTAACAGATTTATACCTTAAAACAATTGAATCTGTAACAAATATCGAGTTGATGTCTCCGGAAGAAAATCTAATTCAAGGTAGTTCTTGCGCTTTTATTTCCACAAGCGACGGATGCGTACACCAACTGTTATCCCCGCTAAGCGGATTAATAATCGATTCAAACGAACAACTGTTAACCGAACCGTCATTAATCGAAAAAGACCCGTATTTCCGCGGATGGATTTATAAAATCATTCCATCTGATTTAGATAACGAACTGAAAAATTTATCTTCTTGTAGCATGGATAGAATTTAATAATAAACGGAGTTACGCCATGGCACTATTTATAATAGCTTTGATAGTTTTCATAATCGCCGATATAATAATCCGGTTTGCAATAAAACACTTCCAAGAACAAAAGGCTAAAAAACAAAGAGCCGCGGTTCTTGAGGAAAGTCTGAAATTAGACTTTAGTTCCGAAGCCAAAACGTTAAAACGCGCCGAGGTTGACAATCCTAAGGCAAGGATATTATGCGTGGACGATGAACCTGTTATTCTGGATAGTTTTAGGAAAATTCTCGTGCTCGATGGTTACTCCGTAGATACGGTAGAAAGCGGAAAAGAAGCATTGTCATTAATCCGAAAGCATCATTACGATTTTGTTTTCACAGATTTGAAAATGCCGGAAATGGACGGCGTGGAAGTAACAAAAGCCGTAAAACATTTACGCCCGGATATTGATGTTGTGATTATTACGGGATATGCCACCGTCCAATCGGCAGTTGAATGTATGAAATACGGTGCAATGGATTACGTTGAAAAACCTTTCACGGAAGACGAATTAATTGACTTTGTTAACAGACTGCTTTTGAAGCGGGAAGAAAAAATCAAAAAGCAACTGAAACCACGAGTACAAATTACTCACTTCCCCGATTCAATCGGATTAAAGACAAGTGAATTTGCAATTCCGGGCGGAGTGTTCATTTCCGAAAATCATTGTTGGTTGAGCATGGATCCCGACGGAATGGTAAGAGTGGGAATTGATGATTTCGCCAAAAAATTAATCGGTAAAATCGACGGAATAGAATTTCCGAACCTCGGAATGAAAATAGACAGAGGACAAACTCTTTTCATTATTAAACAAAACAATCGCACAATACCATTTAAATCTCCTGTCGGCGGAAAGGTTGTACGAAACAACAAAAAATTAATTGAAGATTTAGACATCCTTGAAATTACACCTTACGAGGAAAATTGGATTTGCACAATAGATGCGGATAACTTGGACGAGGATTTAACTACATTAAAAATCGGTAAATCGGCCGTTAATTTTTACCAAGAAGAAATTGATGATTGTATGAAAACAATCGATAATATTTTAGAAAAAGACTCAAAAGAAATTTTGAAAGAAAAAGGATTGTACTTGGGAATCTTGGAGAATCTTAAAAATTCCGACTGGCAAAAGGTTGTGGAGAAATTCTTCATAAAATAGAAGTTCATTGACAATATCAAGAATTATAAATATCTTTGAAATAAGATACATTTATCTTTTATTGAATGTGTCTTATTTCACTCACTAAAACTAAGAAGATATGAAAACGGTAGTCTCATATCTTTTATTACTTTTCCTTCCTCTATCCGTTAACGGTCAATACTCGAATATATGTTTGGAGTGTCACGGCGATAAAGATCTTCACATAATTAAAAAAGGCAAATACCTTTCGCTTTTTATTGACGAAAGCAAAGTAAGCGAATCCGTTCATTCAAAATTGGATTGTAACGAGTGCCATAAAAATTACGATCCGTTTAATCTTCCTCATATACCCGTAAGTGAAAAAAAAGAAATCGACTGCATCGGGTGCCACGAGGAAACAACTGCGGAAATGACCGAACATAGCATTGAAAAGGTTAAGTGTTACGATTGTCATTCGAAACATTATACGCAAAAAGCAAAAAAACTTCTTACGGTAGAAACCGAATTTTGTTTGTCATGCCACAAAAGAACAACCGCCCGGAATTATTTAAACAGTATCCACTTTGCACCCGTTTCGGAATCGGAAGAACAAGTGAAATGTTTGGATTGTCACGATAAATTTGCCCACAAAGTTACAACTGCAAAATTTTCCGAAGCAAAACTCCATCAAATATGCGCCGATTGCCACGAAAGCGTAGTTTTACAATACGAACAAAGTTTACACGGTCAGGCTTTGGCACATGGCAAATTTTTAGCGCCCAATTGTATTACATGCCATAACAAACACAATATTCTGGGCAATCAAAATCCGGCGGCAAAAACATTTAAAATGAATGTTCCGAATTTATGCGGACAATGTCATAAGGAAGGAACGAAAGTTTCGGAACTGAAAGAAATATCGCAACGAAATGTTTTGGCAAATTACTCTCAATCTATACACGGCGAAGGATTATTTAAACGGGGGTTGATTGTAACGGCTGTATGCAACGATTGCCATAAGTCACATAACATTTTACCGCATCAAAATCCCAAATCTTCAATAAACAGAAACAATATTGCCACCACTTGCCAACAATGTCACGCTCAAATCGAACAAGTACACGTTAAAGTTATAGAGGGACGGCTTTGGGAAAAGGAACCTCATAAAATTCCCGCTTGCGTCGATTGTCATCAACCTCATAAAGTAAGACGTGTTGTTTACGAAGAGATTTATACAAACGATTATTGTATGGCTTGCCATCAAGACAGCACGTTACAATACCGGAAAGACGGTGAACTTCGTTCATTATATATTGATCTTATCGAGTTCGGAAATTCCGTGCATAAGGATAACGCATGCGTAAAATGTCATTCGAATATCAATGTAAGCAATTCCCCCGTTTGCAAAAACAGTGGTCCGGTTGATTGCGCTGCTTGTCATGCGGAAACGGTTAACGAGTACCGTTCAAGTAAACACGGAACACTATTAGCCCAAAACGACCCCGATGCTCCTTACTGCAACGACTGCCACGGAACGCACAACGTTCTTTCCAAGAACGATTTAACTTCACCCACGTTCAGAACCAACATACCCAAACTATGCGGGGATTGCCACAGAGAAGGAGAGAAAGCCGCTCTACGATATAAAGGTGAAAAACATAACATAATAGCAACGTATTCGATGAGTATTCACGGAAAGGGCTTAATCAAAAGCGGTTTACTTGTTACCGCAACCTGCATTGATTGCCATACAAGTCACCTTGAATTACCGGCGTCGGATCCAAGATCTTCGGTACACAAAGATAATATTCCAAATATATGCGCCAAATGTCATCTCGGTGTATTCGCGCAACTGAACCAAAGTGTGCACAGTCCTAATGTTACAAAAACAGAAAAAGAATTGCCAAGTTGTTACGACTGCCACAAATCCCATGATATCCAACGTGTAGATCAAATGAATTTCCGACAAGGAATTTTAAGCAGATGCGGCAAATGCCATGAAGAAGTAACCGAATCGTATTTCGAAACATTTCACGGAAAGGTATCGAAACTCGGAGAAACCAAAGCGGCTAAGTGTTACGATTGCCACGGTTCGCACAATATTTTGCCAAAAGACGATCCGAATTCCACTTTAAGTACAGCCAATGCAGTAAAAACATGTGAAAAATGTCATCCCGGATCAAATAAAAATTTTGTCGGTTATCTTACTCACGCAACCCATTACGACAAAGAAAAATACCCTTATTTGTATTACACGTTTTTGTTTATGACAATTTTATTGGTCGGTACTTTTGCCTTTTTCTGGTTGCATACTTTATTGTGGTTACCAAGAGCCTTAATCGAAAAGAAACAATTAAAACGTAAAAACATTAGTAATAACGATGAAGAAACAGAAAACATCAAAAATAAATAATAAAAACTCAAACGAATTATACTTCGAGAGATTCGACCCCTTCTCCCGATTCTTGCATGTTTTGGTAATTGTAAGTTTTTTGTCACTCGCACTAACAGGTATGACGATAAAGTTTTCCAATGTTGCAATATTCCAAACTATATCCGGATTTCTTGGCGGTTACGAAGTTACAAGTGTGGTTCATCGCTTTGCGGCATTAATCACGGCCGCTTATTTCTTTATGCATTTAGGTCATTTATACAAAAAATTGAAATCGGGCATAATCAGGTGGAAAGATTTATTTGTAGGCGAAGATTCCATGGTTCCGAATAAAAACGATTTTATAGAATTTTACCAAACGGTTAAATGGTTTTTCGGTTTAGGACCGCGCCCCCGGTACGGAAGATGGACATATTGGGAAAAATTCGACTACTTTGCGGTATTTTGGGGTGTCGCGGTAATCGGTTCGAGCGGTTTACTATTGTGGTTTCCCGAATTCTTTACGAGTTTGGGAATACCGGGTTGGATGATTAACGTTGCTACAATTGTTCACAGTGACGAAGCACTTTTAGCAACCGGTTTTATTTTTACGGTTCATTTTTTTAATACACATTTTCGTCCCGAAAAATTCCCAATGGATACTGTGATTTTT
Source organism: uncultured Melioribacteraceae bacterium (assembly GCA_964553325.1). Classification (GTDB taxonomy): domain Bacteria; phylum Bacteroidota; class Ignavibacteria; order Ignavibacteriales; family Melioribacteraceae; genus BMS3ABIN04. The sequence goes on from CAZKKI010000069.1 coordinate 23,923, forward strand.
ACCGGAGCTATAACTTTGGAAGAATTAAAAGAAGAAAGACCCAGACAGTACGAATACCTTTTAAAAAATAACGAACTTGATAAGCATTTAACGGATGCACCTTCTCCCAAACTGCTGAGAGCAGCGAAAATATTCGGATTCATTGCTTTATCAATCGGTATTATGCTTGTGATTTTAAGTATTTACTCTCTACTTTTCTTGTAAAATTATTTGAAAGGAATGCAAGATGAAATTAAGCAAAAAAGAAGTTTTCACCGACTACATTTACTTAAAGTACGATTTAAAGTTTTTTATTTTATTTCTATTACTAAATTTTTTGTTAATACCGAATCTTTATTCTCAAATATCCGAATGTATGGAATGCCACGGTGATGCAAATTTAACAATGCCACGGAACGGTAAAATTGTATCGTTATATGTTAATTTGTACGAATATAAGAATTCGGCTCACGGAAAATTAGATTGCAACGAATGCCATACAAATTTCGACCCGCAAGATATTCCGCACAAACCCGGAAAAGATATTTATAGAGTAAACTGCGCTTCGTGCCACGAAGAACAGACTGCACAATCGGAAAACGATATACACCACAGATTGGTCGATGTAGTTAAAGATCCTCCTACATGTGTAACTTGCCACGGAATACACGATACGAAAGCCATTCAGGATATTCCGGATAAATCCCAAGAATACTGTGCCGATTGTCATGAAAACAACATGCTTCTTGCATATCCTTACCATATAACAAAGACCGAAGCAGAGACAAACTGCAGCGAATGCCACGATAGCGAAATAATGCACTCCGACCTTGACTTTTCGGTACACCAAAACTTATACTGCACCGATTGTCATGTTTGTCCCGAAGACGATAAAAGTTTTTTTAATAAGGTAACAACAGAAAATCCCGATCTAACCGCAACCAACTGTATTCCTTGCCACACTTCGGAATTCAAGGAACACAAAACAAGCATACACGGCTTGGCAATTCAAAAAGGCGATCCGGATGCGGCGGCTTGCTGGGATTGCCACGGCGGTCACGATATTCTTGCCATTAACGATAGAGAAAGTCCCGTATATGTTACCAACATCACCAAAACATGCGGTTCATGTCATGCAGATACAACATTTCAAAAAGAACATCTTATCCCGATCGTCGATCCGGTTAAAACTTATGCGCAATCGGTACACGGGAAATTGCACGAAGAAGGAGCTGTAAACGTACCAACTTGCGTTACATGTCACGGAATACACGATATAAAAAATGTTGTACAACCCGGTTCAAGGATTTCACCGTTTAACCTGCCTAATGCATGCGAAGATTGTCATCCGAAGGAAACAAAAGAATATAAAGAATCAATACATTGGACGTACGCTTTGAAAGGATTCCGCTTTTCGCCGGTCTGTAACGATTGTCACAACGAACACGGTATTCAAGCGATTACCGGTCCGGAAAGCAGGGCGGAAGCTAGAAAAATTCAAGAAGAAACTTGTATGACTTGCCATCAAAGTAAAATGCTTGCCGATAAAGTCGGATTTCATGCCGACGAACCGCATACTTATCACGATAGTTACCACGGCTTGGCGGTAATGCGCGGCGACGAAGATGCGGCTATGTGTGTTGATTGTCATGAAGTTCATAAAATTTTACCTAAAAAAAATCCCGAATCTTCGGTAAACGAAGCAAACGTGAAAATGACTTGTCAGAAATGTCATGAAGACGCCACGCAAACATTTGCCGAAAGCTATTCCCATCACGATATAACAATAGAAAGCAAATTCGTTGAAGGACTTATTAAAAACATTTATTTCTGGTTGATTGTTGCCGTGATTGGAGGAATGGTTTTGCACAATTTGATAATTTACATTTACGAAGTGAGACGAAAGAAGAAACACATTAAATCTTCCCCAACTATTCCGCGATTTACCAAAAATGAAGTTGTACAACATATTTTACTTTTAACATCTTTTATAACGCTGGCTATTACGGGATTTGCATTGAAATACCCGAACAGTTGGTGGAGCGAAGGACTTGCAGCTTTGGGGCTAACGGAAACTTTAAGACAATATGTTCACAGAACTTCAGCTGTAATTATGGGAACAACCGGATTTTATCATATTCTGTACTTAATTTTTACAAAAAGAGGGCGCACAGTTTTAGCGGCTCTTTTGCCTAAGTTCAAAGATTTAAATCAAGCAGTACAAAACATAGCTTACTATCTGCACCTTACAAAATCCAAACCGGAATTCGACGAATACGACTATACCGAAAAAGCCGAATATTGGGCTCTTATTTGGGGAACGCTGGTAATGGGTGCCACCGGATTCATTCTTTGGTTCCCCACTTCCGTTGGCGAATGGGCACCGATCTGGTTAATTAAAGTAAGCGAAATAATTCATTTTTACGAAGCAATACTTGCAACGCTCGCAATTTTGGTTTGGCATTGGTTCTTTGTGATCTTCCATCCGAAAGAATATCCGATGAGTTTAACTTGGACGGACGGGCAAATGACCGTTCACGATTATAAACATCATCATCCCGAGCATTTTAAATTTGTTTTAAAAGAATGGATTGAATACAAAACCAATTTAAAAGAATACCAACACTTGGATATAGACACCCAATTATTTATCGAAAATTTGAAAAAACGGGGTTATGACCCCGATAAAGTTTTCTTGGAAGAGCTTAAAGCGGATATAAATTTAAGAAAATGGCTCGACGAAACTTTTGAGGGTGTTAATTTGGAAAAAATTATGAGTTAGAAAACTATTGCCAAAAAGATTTTTAAAGCGTATATTTAATTAGGATATTCAAGACCTATTTATATTAATTTACAGATATAAAAATTTGCGGAGGGTAACAATGAGAGCGAAATATCCTTTAGTTTTTTTCTTCCTTGCAATCCTTTCCATATCATTTCTATTAAATGCTCAAGAAAAACAGCGTACGTACGTAGGAGCGAGAAAATGCAAAACATGCCACAAAAAAGAAAAAGTTGGTAATCAATTTAAAGCATGGAAAGAAAGTAAACATGCGGAAGCCTACAAAACCTTGCTAACTGAAAAGGCAGATTCAATTTCCTTAAGCATAGATAATAAAAAAGCCGTTGAAAATGAAAATTGTTTAAAATGCCACGTTACCGCCTACGACGTTGATAAATCGCTTCTCGGCAAAAAATTCAAAATTGAAGACGGCGTACAATGCGAATCGTGTCATGGTGCCGGTGGCGATTATAAAAAGAAAAAGATAATGAAAGATCACGATCTTGCGGTAGCCAACGGTCTGGTCGAATATAAAGATGAAAGCGAAATCGAAGAACAGTGTAAAACATGCCATAATGAAGATAGTCCGACTTACAAAGAATTTGTTTTCAAAGAACGCTGGGAAGATATAAAACATCCTATTCCCGAAAAAAAATAATTTTGGTTATCCTGTAAACGATTGTGTGTTAATCAAGATTTTATAAAAATTATTGTAGCGTGCTTTTAGAATATACTTTAAATGTTATTTAAATCATTAGAACTCGTTTTAGTAAAACGGGGAGGAAATATGCCCACAAAAACCATCTTGTCGGTTGGATTTGTCATCTCCCTTTTTTTGTTAATTGGATTTTCCTCTTATTCCACAAGTGATTATGCTGTCCGCAAATACGTCGGGACAAAAAAATGTAAAAAATGTCATAAATCCGAAAAACAAGGGAAGCAATATCAAATATGGGCGGAAAGCATCCATGCCCTGGCATACGAAGCATTACAGTCGGAAGAAGCCGATCAAATTTGTAAAGAACTCGGTTACGGTGATAAAGCCGTAGAAGCAAAAGAATGCTTACGCTGCCACGCCAGCGGTTGGGAAGTCGATAAAGAAATGTGGGGACCGAAATTCAGAATTGAAGACGGTGTTCAATGCGAAACTTGCCACGGTGCCGGAGGTGATTTTACTAAATTGAAAATCATGAAAAATTTCGAACTGGCAAAAGAGAAAGGTTTAATCGACTTAAGAAATAACGTGGAAGAATTCTGCCAGAATTGTCACAATCCGGATAGCCCAACGTTTGCAGGATTTAATTTCGAGGAAATGTGGGCAAAAATAGAACACCCGTTACCGTTCAGACAAAAGAAAAAAAATACGGAAGAGAAATGAAGCCACTACTTTATTTTTTCGGATTTATTTTATTACTCGTCAGCACTGCAAATCCGCAAAACATAAAAGGCAGAATCACTTCATCGCTTTATGCCTTTGAAAGATACAGTGCAATCGAATCGTCCGATCAATATTTACGGGCTTTTCAAACATTGAATTTGAACGTCAGCAAAAATGCTTTTTCATTTAAAACACGCATCAACTTCGAAAGTGATGTAATCAACCCGTTGGATCGAGATCCGAAACTGCGATTCTACAATTTGTACTTCGAAGCTAAAAATATTTACGATGTAGCTACAATTAAAGTAGGCAGACAACCATTGTACAACAGTATTGCCGGCGGACTTTTCGACGGAGTTAATCTTAAAGTAAAGTATAACGGTTTCAGATTAATAGGATATTTCGGCGGAAATGTTGCTCCCTATCAGAAATTGGAATTCACCGACGACCTTTTTAACGACTACATTGCCGGGGGAAAATTAACCGTTACCGAAATTAAAAATCTCAAATTCGAATTAAGTTATATCGATAAAAATTTTAAACCCGTCGAATATTCGGCGCTTCGACTTGATGAAAATTTCAACCCGATAGAAATTTTAATACAGAAAAAATCGAATCAGTTCCGCTTTGCTTCTGCCACACTTTCGTATAATTTGAAAAATGTTTTCAGTGTGAACACTAAGCTGGATTACGATTTGAATTTTGAAACAACCTCCAAATTCATGATTTCGGCGCGATACCGGCAAATTAAAAATTTAGGAATTTCACTATTCTACAATTTCAGAGAACCTCGAATCCGGTACAATTCCATTTTCGCGGTTTTCAATTTCGGCAATACACAAGAAATCGAAGGTGGGCTCGATTACAAAATCGACGATAAATTTACGGTATTCGGTAAATTCGGAAACGTTACTTACAAAGACGATAATTCGCAGCGCTTGACCTTGGGAGTTAATTCTAATTTTGGAAGTTTAAGTTACCGGAAAACTTTCGGATATGCGGGCGAATTGGATGCCGTATCGATTTACACGGCACGTACTTTCTTAAACGGTTTTGTTACTCCTTCGATAGGTTTAGCTTATACTTCCTATAAACTTTCGCCGGATGCGGAAACGAACAAAATAATTTCGTTTTTGGGTGGAGTTAACGTAAGACCTTGGAAACTATGGTCATTCGATTTACAAGGACAGTACTTCAATAATAAAATTTATAAAAACGACTTGAGATTGTTTTTCAAAATCAATTATTGGTTTAATACAAACTTAAATTTATTGTGATATGAAAGCAAAACACTTTTACCCGTTTTACATTCTTCTCATCGTTGTTTTCACAACTTTCGCTCTCCAACAAGATGAAAAGAATAATAAAATCATAAAATTTTCGCACGGTTACCACTTAACCGAAGTGGGGGCGGAATGTTCGGATTGCCACGGCACGGTATGGGAAAGTGAAAATATGCTGGACAGACTTTTACCGACCGAAGAAACATGTGCCGAGTGCCACGACATCGAGGATAAGGAAGAATGCAGCGTTTGCCATTATGAAAATGTTGAACGATTATTAATCCCAACGAAACCGACTTTGTACTTCAACCACAAACTGCATATGAATGAAAAATTGGAATGCGAATCATGTCATAAGGGTTTGGACGAAATCAATTACAGTTTCGAGTCGCCGGAACTTTTACCTGAAATGGAAAGTTGCTTTGCAGAGTGTCACGGCGAAAACTCTGTTGCCGATAATACTTGCCAGACTTGTCATATATCAACCATCGCACTTATTCCCGGAAATCACAAAGAAGTTGATTTTATTGATAATCACAAATTCATATCCGACGACCCGGGTGAAAACTGCGTAATGTGCCACACAAATTCGTTTTGTGAATCGTGTCATATATCAACAAATGCGATCGTGGAAATAAATTCCGCATCCGATTTTTATACGCCGTACTCTCCGCACAATTACATCGATAATGCAAAAAAACAACAAATTATAAGAGTGCACGATTTAAATTACGTTTACACTCACGGAATAGATGCAAAAGGTAAAGAAACCGAGTGTTTAACATGCCACCAAGAAGAAATGTTTTGTGTCGAATGTCATAATTCCCAAGCGGAAGATTTTGCTTTAAGCGGTTTTGTTCCGCTCTCGCATTCAAAACCCGATTTTACAACAATCGGTGTAGGAAGCGGCGGAGGTGAACACGCAATTTTAGCAAAAAGAGATATCGAAAGTTGTGCTTCGTGCCACGACACCGAAGGCGCCGATCCCTCTTGTATTTTGTGTCATTCGGATCCGGATGGAATCAAAGGTACAAATCCTAAAACCCATGAAGTAAATTATATGCGCAATGTAAACGGCGATTGGCACACTTCGGAAAGCGCAGTGTGTTACGAATGCCATACGGATTTCAACGCAAGACCAAACGGTCAAACTGGCATCGGTTTCTGCGGTTATTGTCATTTCAAATAGAAGATTAAAACGGTGTGAGTAAAATGAAAAGTTTATCAAAATATTTGTCCGTTTTCTTTCTAACAATTTTCGTGTTGTCATCATGTAGCAAATTGGAAGATGAAATTTCTTCACCGGTTAAACCGAGCGGAGTTCACCCCGAAGGTTTCGGAAAACCCGGCAATGTAAATTTTCATTCCGTTTGGTTCAAAGAAAACAATTGGGAGTTAAAATTTTGCAGACAATGCCATGCGGCAAATTATGCCGGCGGTACCGCTGGCGTAAGCTGTTTAACTTGTCATACCGAATCTTCCGGACCGGAAGCATGTAATACTTGTCATGGAGATTTTTCTGACCCCGAACGTATTTCACCGCCGCGGGATTTATCGGGAAATATCGAAACCGCAGCTCGTGGGGTGGGTTCGCATGCGGCACACGTTTACGAAAACGATTTAAGAGAAAATATAGGTTGTTACGAATGTCATCCGAGCGAAACGGGTAGCAACGAAAAATATGTTTATGCACACGTCGGGAATCCTCCGGCCGACATAGTGTTCGGGGATTTTTCCTCGCAAAACGATGTTCCGAATTACGATTTCGACAATTTGACTTGTTCGGATGTGTATTGCCACGGGAATTTCGAATTCAAAAAAGAAGACTCGGAATTCCGATGGATTTACGCCGACTCTTTAATTCAAGGTGAAAACTTCACACCGGTTTGGAATAAAGTTGACGATACTCAAGCTGCATGCGGAACTTGTCACATGCTTCCTCCCCGCGGTCACTTAAACGCCGGTGCCGATCCGACTGCATCCACTTGCGGTTTTTCGGGCTGCCATGCCGGAATTGTAAATGCTGAAGGTGAAATTATCGACAAAGGTCTTCACATAAACGGGGAACCAAACGGCGGATTGAAGTAGTCTAAAATATAAACAATGCGACTTTTTTAAAATGAACATAGACGATAAATTAAAAGATCATATTCTCGAATCGATCGGCGAGGGAGTTTTCACTGTCGATAAAAATTTCCGCATAAATTTTTTCAACAAAGCCGCCGAAAAAATCACGGGTTTTAAACGCAACGAAGTTCTAGGTAAATTCTGCAAACGTGTTTTCCGTTCAAAATTATGCTTCACCGATTGTCCTATTGCGTTAGCTCTAAAATCAGAAAAAACAATATATGATTTTGAATCGCAGATCCTCACAAAAGATTCCGTGCCAAAACCAATCAAACTTAATTCTGCGGTTCTTTATAACGAAAAACATGAGCCTAACGGAGGAATTATTACATTCAGAGATATTTCCGAATTGGCTTCACTTAAAAAAAGTCTGCGCAAGGAAACACAGTTTTGCGGTATGGTTGGGCACAGTAAACAAATGCGGGAAATTTTCGAATTAATCGAAGAAATATCCGAATCGGATGCACCGGTTTTGGTATACGGCGAATCGGGTACAGGCAAAGAAATGATAGTTAATGCCATTCAAGCGAAAAGTCAGCGAAAAGATAAACCTTTTATAAAAATCAACTGTTCCGTTTTCCCCGAAAATTTATTGGCAAGCGAATTATTCGGACATGTTAAAGGAGCCTTCACCGATGCGATTAAAGACAGAATAGGAAGATTCGAACTTGCAAACACAGGCACAATATTTTTAGATGAAGTTGCGGAAATGCCATTACAAATGCAGCTGCAGCTTTTAAGAGTTCTGCAAGAAGGCTCTTTCGAACGCGTGGGCGAATCGATTACAAGAAAGGTGGACGTAAGAGTTTTAGCCGCTACAAATATCGATATTCAAGAAGCACTTAGAAAGGGAACGTTCAGAGAAGATTTATTTTACCGCTTAAGCGTCATACCGATTGAAGTTCCTCCCTTACGCGAACGGATGGACGATTTGATTCCACTTGTTAAGCATTTTCTGAATAAATTTTCTTTAATGTATAAAAAGGAAATAACCGAAATTGAAGATGCAGCATTGGATTTATTGCTTCAATACGATTGGCCGGGAAATATTCGCGAATTGGAAAATGTTTTGGAATATGCTTTTGTAAGAAGCAACAACACAAATACAATTACCGCATCGAAATTGCCGGCGGTATTAACAAGTAAAAACGGCACCGTATTCGGTTTACGAGAAAAACATTCCTTTATGGAAAGCGGGGGAGAAGAAGCAAAACTTTTGGCTTTACTAGAAAAGCATAAATGGAATAAATCCGCCGTGGCCAAAGAGCTCGGAATCGGCAGAACAACATTGTGGAGAAAACTTAAAAAATTAAACTTGCACAACATATAAATTCAAAACTCACTTCCTCATTTCCAAACATACCAAGCGTTTCAATTGTTTCCTGTTGGAACAAATTGTTTCAGTTTATTTAACTAATTGAATTATAATCGATTATAAAAATCGATTTGTGGTCTTATAGTTTTAGCGAAACACCCCGTTTCACTACCCCCTTCTAAAATCATCTTTTTTCCAAAGAAAAGTTCTGGCACTAATATTGAAAATATAGGATATAAGAATCCATTAATCCAAGGAATAACCATGAAAAAGTTTACTATACTAATAATTTTACTCTTCATTACCGCACTTTTATTTAACAGTTGTTCCGAATCCGAAGACGAAATTACAACCGTACAACCAGAAACCGCTTTAAAGGTAAATTCGTGTGAAGGATGCCATACGAATTTTGAATATTTAAAGAAAGTTTATACACCGGATCCCCCGGCTCCACCGTCTCACGGATGCGGAGGTGATGCTCCACACTATGAACCATATGAACGCGTTTACTTGGGCGGCCCAGGTTACGAGGAATTTAAAAACAGTATTCACGGCCAAATTAGTTGTGTAACTTGCCATAACGGAGTTGACGGTACTGCCGACAAAAATAAAGCTCATTCGGGTAGTTTTTTGGCAAAACCTTCTCTCCAGTCAAAAGAAAAATGCGGGAATTGTCATCCCAATATTGTCAACAGAACAATTAACAGCTTACACGAGCAAGGTTGGGGACAAAAAAATATGGTTGTCCGACGTTCCGGTTATGGTGAAGGTCCAACCGATTTCGATAAATTACCAATAGAAGTTCAAGAAGGTTATAACCATAATTGCAAAACTTGTCACGGTACTTGTGGAGAATGCCATATCGTTCGCCCCAAAGTTAAAGGAGGCGGATTATCAAGCGGACATAAATTCATTAAAACACCGGATATGCGTAAAGTTTGCACCGGTTGTCATGTTAGTCGAGGCGGACATGCATATTTTGGTGTCGCTGCAGGCACAAAGCCCGATGTTCACTTGACCAAAGCCGGGTTTACTTGTATAAATTGCCACACTCAAAACGAAATTCACGGTGACGGGAATATTTACGATATCCGCTACAAAATGCCATTGCTACCAAAGTGTGAAAATTGTCATTCAAATATTAAGAATTCGAACGAATACCATAAACAACACATTGAAACATTTAACTGCAATACTTGTCATTCCCAGGTATACAATAATTGCGGAAGTTGCCATATCGGAGGAGAAGGGGCTCGTATTCCTTCCCATATGAAATTTAAAATCGCAATCAATCCTATCCCGGAAATAAAACCATATAAAATGGCTACCGTTCGCGAAGCTCTTTCTGCACCAGATAGTTGGAAGGAATATGGTATTGCTAATTTGGCAAATTTTGATGTTGCTCCTACTTATAAATACACAACACCACACAATATTTTGCGATGGACGGAAAGAACAATTGTGGATACTATTTATGACCCGAATCATCCGGCATGCGCACAATCTTGCCACATCGTGAAAACTGCTGAAGGCGAATATAAAAATAAAGAATTTTACTTATTTAACTCGGATTTAAATGATTGGGAAATTAACGCAAATAAAAACATAGTTGTAGACGGAAAATTACCGGACAGATGGGACATACAATAAAACAAAATTTAACATTTAACAATTATCCTAAAACAAAAAAGGAGTGAAGAAATGGAATTACGTAAATATTTTTATCTGATGCTTATTTTACCGATTCTGTTCATTTCAATTTCGTGTAGCAGCGAGGAGGAAGTTACTGCCCCGCCCGAAACTATTAACGAAGCGGAAGTATTAGTAAAATACCTTGAGGCAAATGGTGATTTTATAAATACAAATGCACCCGCAATGATAAAAGCTAGCGATGTTCACACTAACATTCTAACCGGTGCAAATCAAGTTGTTATTGACATCCGAAGTGCCGAGGATTATGCCGCTGGTCATATTAAAGGAGCGGTAAATGTGTCTTTGCCCGATATTGTTAATTACTACGAAAGCAATAATCTGAAGGATAAAGACGTCGTTGTAATCGCTTGCTACACTGGACAAACCGCAGGATATGCCACTACAATTTTACGCCTCTTGGGTTACAATAATGTGAAAGACTTGAAATGGGGAATGTGTAGCTGGAACGAAGCAACTGCGGGAAAATGGATGAACAGTATCGGAAATGCTTATGCTTCACAATTGGTTACAACAAATTTCCCTAAAAATGAAGCTGGCAATTTACCCAAATTGAATACCGGTAAAAAAGAAGGAGTGGAAATATTACGTACCAGAATCGAAGACTTATTAGCCAACGATCCTTTCGGTTCGGTTAAAATTTCAGCTGAAAGTGTATTTAGCGACCCCGGCAAATATTATATTGTAAACTATTGGAATGAAACAGATTATAGTTGGGGACATATTCCGGGCGCCGTTCAATATACTCCGAAACAAGATCTTAAATTGGATACATATTTGAAAACATTACCGACCGACAAAACCATTGTTGTTTATTGTTACACCGGACAAACATCCGCTCATGTTGCTGCCTATTTGAAATTATTAGGCTACGATGCGAAAACATTAGTGTTCGGCATGAATGCGATCGCATACGATACAATGCCAGGTGTAAAATTTAATCCCGATACCGATATTCATGATTATGAATTAGAAAAATAAATCAACGTTATTTCAAAACCGGTATCCTGAAAAACGGATACCGGTTAGCTTTTATTGAGCTTTTTAATAATAAATTTAAACCAATATTTCTTATAAGGAAATATTCCGATGAGTGAGATGCTTGGCAACCAATATTTTATGGCTAGGAAATATGAAAATGCCTTGAAAGAATTTGAAGAATGCGAAGCACAAGGCAAAGCCAATAAAAGCATGCGAAAGAAAATGGTTATTTGCTATACTCAAGTCGGCAACATAACAAAAGCAGCCGAAGTTTTAAAAGATTTGGTTTACGAAGATCTGGATTTTATCCTCAACACCGATCCGCTAAATGACGATTGCCCGTGCACACAACTTGTAACGGAATTGGAAGCAAAATCGAACTATACAATCCAGAGTTTCGATTATCTCCTTGCACTCGGTATTTTATGGCTGTACTGCGATTTAAATAAAGCGGTTGAATATTTTAAGAAAGCAAGAGAACTGAAAGCGGACGATAATACTTCCACAATCCTAATACGTTTGATACAAAAACAAAACGAGCGAAAAAATCTTACAACAACCAAAATCAAAAAGAATAGTTGAGGAAACGTATGAGAACACTTAAACTTTTTTTAATTTGTTTAAGTTTAATTTTTCTTTCCGGTTACTTGTATGCACAAGCCGATTTTAATACAAGTCTGCATTACACAAGAGCCGGAAAAGTATTTTGGTATGGCGCCGATAACGGTGGATTTGAAACGATGACAAATATTCCTATCGACAGTCTGGGTTGTATTCACTGCCATGGAACGAATAATGCCGACGGTGTTCCTTACGGTGACGACTACGAACCCGGTTGTCTCGATTGCCACCCGAACGGTTCGAATTTCAATCCGGACTCGGTTAAAGTCGACCAATGTTATTCGTGCCACGGCAGACAGAAAAAGGAAGTTGCACTCGGATTCTCGGATGTCCACCGCGATGCAGGAATGAAATGTTGGGATTGCCATACTAAAGACGATTTGCACGGCGACGGAACTGAATACGCATCGATGTTGGAAGAAGGAGCAATAGACGTTTCCTGTGAAGATTGTCATTTTGAAGGGAGTACCGCCCCGTACCCTGATCATTCACAGTACGATCCGCATAACGGAAAACTCGATTGTACAACTTGCCATGCCCAAACGGTATTAAGTTGTTACAACTGCCATTTCGAAAGTATGGTGGAAGACCACATCAAAAGAGCGTATAAACCCATTAACGATTTTATTATTCTGGCAAACAGAGAAAAAGACGGCAAAGTTTACCCGATGACTTTTCAATCGCTGACTTACCAAGATTCTTCTTTCGTAGCATTTGGTCCTTTCACCTCACACACGATTACGCGCGAAGGCAGGAAGTGCGAAGATTGTCATGGTAACGAAAACGTTGCGGAGTATTTTGATACTGGCAAAATTCAATTTTCCACATGGAACGATGTCGACAGCACTTTAATTTGGAAACACGGAATTGTGCCGATGCCTCCGGATTATGAAACGACTTTCAAAATGGATTTCATTACTTACAACGGTAATACAAGCGATCCGCCCGGACCATCTAAAAATTGGTCGAAAGTAAGCAGCGAGTGGAACGGTCATCAAATGTTCTTTGCAACACCGCTAACCGAAAATCAAATGCTGGCATTGAAAAAAGACGTTGGCACCATTGCCGAAAACTTTGCGACAAGTTTACACGGAACAAGAGCCGGGAAAATTTTCTGGTACGGAAAAGATAACGGTGGTTTCGAAACTCTTACAAACGTACCGATTTCCGAAATGGGATGTATCGAATGTCATGGACCTAACAACGCCGACGGTGTACCCAACGATGAAAACTACGAACCGGGTTGCGTTGATTGTCATCCCTCGGGTTCGGCTTTCAATCCCGATTCTATCAAAGTCGACCAATGCTATAGTTGCCACGGCCGACAAAAGAAAGAAATTGCGTTGGGATTTACCGACGTTCATCGTGACAAAGGGATGAAATGTTGGGATTGCCATACTGTTAACGATATGCACGGTGACGGTTCGGAACCATTATCAATGCTTGAACCAAACGCAATAGAAGCGGATTGCGCCAACGAAGGCTGCCATCCCGAAGGTTCATTACCTTCGGACCATGCAACAAAAGATCCGCATAACGGAAAACTGCATTGTACAACATGTCATGCACAAACTGTTATCAGTTGCTATAATTGCCATCTCGAAAGTAAAATCGAAGGACATCTTAAACGGGCTTATAAACCTATTAATAATTTCGTAATGCTTGCTAACAGGGAAAAAGACGGTAAGGTTTACCCCATGACTTTTCAATCGTTAACTTACCAAGGAAATTCGTTTGTTGCTTTCGGTCCGTTTACATCTCACACAATCACAAAAGAAGGCGCACGGGTTTGTACTGATTGCCATCAAAATTTCGGAGGTACAATAGAAGCAATTCAAGATTATAACGACGACGGCATAATTCAGTTTGCACAGTGGAATGAAACAGACAGCGTTTTATCTTGGATTCAAGGTGTTGTCCCGATGCCCGAAGATTACCAACGTTCTTTCAAAATGGACTTTATTACTTATAACGGCGATCCGCACGACCCGGTTGGTCCATCTAAAAACTGGTCGTTCGTAAAAGGTGATTGGGACGGTCATCAGATGTTTTTCGCCACACCGCTAACCCGCGAGCAAATGGCGAAACTTGGTTTCGATACTACTTTGGTGGGAATAAAAAAAGACCCGTATTCAATCCCAACCGAATTTGCTCTCGAGCAAAATTATCCGAATCCGTTTAATCCGACTACAATCATAAAATATTCAATTCCGAAAACCACAAATGTGGAACTGGCTCTCTTCGACGTACTCGGCAATAAAATAAAAACATTAATAAGTAAAAAACATTCACCGGGTATTTACAGATATGAGTTCAACGGTAGCGGATTAGCAAGCGGAATTTATTTCTACCGATTAACAACAAGGGAATTTGTACAAACCAGAAAATTCGTTTTAATGAAATAACAATCGTCGGTTAAGTGAAAAGAAAGAACCTTGCCCGGCTTGCGAAAGCGAGCCGGGTTTATTTTAATCATTCGGTAAATCACTCATCGGTTGTGTTGTAAAAAAATCGTTATAGAATCGACTAACATATTCTTCAAGTAATTCATCAATCCTTTCTTTCTTTTCCGAAGCAATAATTAAACCAGCGTGATATTTCTTTTTTAACTTCCAAACCACTTCGGGCGCATTGTATGCTGAGAGATCCGGCCATTCTTGCTTTGCAAGCGAAGTAATGATAGCCGCATGTTTGCTTTTCACTTCCGGTAATTGATAACCTTCACCTTTTGTCTTCTCAATTTTTGCCCATTCTTCCCACAAATTAATTCCGGTAGCAGCTTTAACAAGTTCGGAAAGATTGGCGCCGCCCACCCTTGCCGAAGTTTCGAGAAAATACAACTTTCCGTCTTCTTTGGAACGGATAAACTCGGTATGCGAAACGCCATAAACCAAACCCAATGCATCGATAATTTTTTGATTAAACTCGGCGACTTGTTTCGCTTCATCCGATTCGGGCGGAACAATTCTGCTTGTAAATACTCTTCCTTGATGAGCGACTTCCATCGGCGGCAACCCATATTTACTTACGGAAGCAAAAATAATTTTTTTATTTTGAATAATCGTATCGGAATGATAAACATCTCCTTCGATAAATTTTTCCATCAAATAAAAAGATTGTTCGTCACCCAAAGTTTCCAGCGCTTGCCAAACTTCATTTTCGGAATTAATTTTAATTAACCCTATTGCACCGGCTTTCATTCTCGGTTTAATAATATACGGGAATTTTACATCCGAGATAAACTCTTTAATTTCACTATGGTTAAGCAAATGAACAAAAGGCGGAATGTTAAGTTTTTCATCCGCGGCTTTTTTTCTCATAGCAAGTTTATCGCGAAAGTAACGAGCGGTTGTATCGCCCATACCGCCGATGCGTAAATGTTCGCGCAAAGTTGCCGCTTTTTCAACATCGAAATCGTCAAGCGCAACAATTCTATCGATTTTTTCATTCCTTGCCAAATAGCTAACACCGTAGATTACATCCTTCATATTCCATTCGTTATTCTTATCCGGTATGTAAAATATTTCGTCTATACTTTCACGCGGCCAATTTTTATCCGCCAAACTTTCGGAAGTCAGTAACAACACGCGGCAACCTTCACGTTTACATTGTTTTAAAAAATCCGTTCCCTTGAAATAACTGGCAATACACAAAATTGTTTGGGATGAATTCATGGGTTGTCCTCGATGTTTTAAGTTAATAAAATGTATTACGGCAGGAGAAAAAAACAGCATGCCCGGAAAAGAAATTTCCGGGCTAAAATAATCAGATTCCAACTCTCGGATGTTCTTTCACCCAGTTCTTCAAGAAATCGACTATTTCAACGGTAGAAGCACCGGGCGTAAATAATTCGCCAACACCCATTTCTTTTAATTTTTTAATATCTTCTTCGGGTATAATTCCGCCACCGAAAAGAAGTACGTCGTTCATTCCTTTTTCTTTCATAAGCTCCAATACCCGCGGGAAAATGGTCATGTGAGCACCGGATAAAATGCTTATACCGATTGCATCGACATCTTCTTGCAATGCAGCTTCAACTATCATTTCCGGAGTTTGCCGGAGCCCGGTGTAAATAACTTCCATTCCGGCATCGCGTAAAGCGGAAGCAATTACCTTTGCACCGCGGTCATGGCCGTCCAATCCGGCTTTGGCAATAATTACTCTTATTTTTCTATCCATTCTGCACCCATAAGTGTTTTAGAATAATTAAATATAAAGAAACTTAACAAATTGTGCAGCGACAATAAGCACATTTAACATTTACATTCAATTACCCAAATAATTTTTCCTTTTTGCAAATGCACCGAACAAGCCACCGGTATGCAAAAACATTACACTGGAAGTTTTTTTACCTTTCAAAAATAGTTCGTTATATGCGTAAAAGGCTTTCCCGGTGTAAGCGGGGTCCAAAATAATTCCGGTTTGGTTTGCGAATTCTTTTATCAATTTCACTTTTTCCGGCGCAATATGTTTATATCCTTCCTCGGAAAATCCGCCGATAACCTCGAACCGTGAATAATCTATTTTACGTGTAATTTTATATTTATCGTTACATTCGTCCGCCAGCCTTCTGATTTTTTCCGTCATAAATTCCGCCGTGTGCAAAACGTTTACGGCAAATAACTTGAAATTTAAATTATATAAGTGGAGTCCCAATAACATTCCGGCGGTTGTTCCCCCGCTTCCTGCTGCAATCAAAATTCCTTTAATTCTTTTTTCCCCGAGTTGCTCTTTCAATTCCTTGACAAAATTAATATAACCCCAAATTCCCAGCGCCGAAGATCCGCCTTCCGGAATTACGTAAACCTTTTTCCCCTTTTTTTCCAATTTAGCTTTTTCTTTTGCAATGAATTTTTCAAGACTTTGATATTCTTTTAAATTAAGAAAAATAATTTCGGAATTTACCATTTTATCCAGAAAGAGATTCCCATCATAATTTTTCCGTTCTTTTCCCCAAAGAAAAAGTTTGCTTTTTATTCCGACCGATGCCGCGGCAATTGCAGTTGCGCGGGCGTGGTTCGATTGTTCACCTCCGGAAGTAAAAACATAATCGGCACCTTGTTTCTTGGCATCGTACAAGAGATATTCCAATTTTCTGATTTTGTTTCCGCTAAGCTCCGTACCGGTGTAGTCATCCCGTTTGATGTAGAAAGAACAACCGTTAAAAGCAATTTTTCTAACTGGCGTAGGTATATTTGCCAAATCAATTTTCTTGGGAGTTTTCATATTATGCCTCACTTATTTATTTGCGAGCTAATTTCTTTTCGTAATATTCACGGGCAAACTCCAGTTCTTTCTGCGTATCTACGGAAATACTGTCGAGTTCCGTTACTACAACCTTTATTTTCATACCGTGCTCTAACATTCTCAACTGTTCCAATTTTTCGGCAATTTCCAAGTCGGTTGGTCGCAACGATGTAAATTTTAACAATTCCCTTTTTCTGAAAACATAAAGTCCGATGTGTTTGTAAACATCGGTGATTAATAATTTTTCCAAGTTCGTTTTAGCTTCGCGGACAAACGGAATAGGCAACCGGGAAAAGTAAAGTGCATAATTATGATAGTCGAAAACCACTTTTGGGATTGCGTTGGATCGCAGTTCGTTCAAGTCGGTTATTTTTTTCGCAAGCGTTGAAATTTTTACGTTTAAATCGAACAAAAGCGGTTCAATTGCCTGATCAATCATCTTCCCCGGAATAAACGGTTCATCCCCTTGAATGTTTACGATAATTTCAGCCGAATGAAGAGTTTTGGCTACGTAAGCGATTCTGTCGGAACCCGAAGGTAAATCTTTTGGAGTAAGAACAACATTATCGGTAAAACTCTTTACAACATTATAAACGCGGTTATCGTCAACGGCAACAATTATTTCGTCCAAAAGTTTCGATTTACTTGCACTTTCGAATGTATGTTGAATCATCGGTTTTCCGCCAATATCGGCTAAGGGTTTACCCATTAACCTACTCGAAGCGAATCTGGCAGGTATAATTCCGATAATCATTTCCGTAAGTTCATTTTATGCATGTTATTGTTTTATTACTTTGGGCACTTTGAAAAACCGTTCCGTTTTATCCGGTGCATTTTTTAAAGCCTCGGCGGTTGAAATCGATTTATTTTCAATATCGTCGCGGAAAACATTTATTTTTTCCAGCGGATGGGAAAGCGGCTCGACGTTAGCCGTATTTAATTCGTTTAATTTATCGATGTAACTTATAATTTTGCTTAACTCCATCGAAAGTTCTTCAATTTCCTCATCGGAAAAATCCAATTTTGCCAATTTAGCAATATATCTTACTTCCTCTTTCGAAACTTTCATTTTCCGTTAACCTTTCTAATTGTATAACAAAATTTAACAAAACTAACCGTGATGTAAAATTAAATTTTTATCGTTCTTAAATACTTTATCCTGTTTTTGATTGAAGGATGACTATAGAAAAACCATTCGACAAACGGATGCGGATCTTTATCCGACAGGTTTTGTTCTGTTAACTTTTCCAATGCTTTAATAAATATTTCCTTTTTACGCGTTGCGGTAACAGCATATCTATCCGCTTCATATTCAAATTTTCGTGAAATACTATTGGTTAATGGTTCGAGCAACAATCCTATTATCATTGCCCAAAGCGAAAGCAAAGGTATTGCATCGATTTGCGAAATTTCGGAGAAACCGAACCACGGAAGGGACAGTTTATAAAAATACGCCATTAAATAAAAAGTCAAGAAACTTGAAACCGTTCCGATTAATAAATTTTTAATTATGTGCTTGTGTTTGTAATGTCCTAATTCATGAGCAATTACCGTTTCAATTTCATCGTCGTTAAATTTTTCGAGAAGCGTGTCTCCCAAAATTATTTTTTTAGTTTTCCCCAAACCTGTAAACATTGCATTTGCTTTTTTCGTATTCTTACTCATATTGAATTCATACAAATTTTCTATTTTCATTCCGGCATCTTCGGCCAAAGAAATAACTTTTGTTTTCAACTCCTTGTTCTCGAGCGGTTTGATTTTATAAAACAGCGGCAAGATAACAACAGGTAATATTTTAGCAAGCACTACGGAAAATAAAAACAACACAATCGTAAACGGTAACCACCAATAATTTCCGAATGTACGTAACGAATAGAAGAACACCAGAAGAATAGGTAGACCGATAGTTCCGGCAACCAAAGTACTTTTAATATTTTCCCAACTCCATTGCCAAAATGTTTGATTAGATAAATTATATTTATGTTCAAGAATAAAATCGGAGTAAAAATTAAACGGGAAAAATAAAGCCGACATCCCGAAACCGGTAACAATTACGAAAATTATAAATTGCAAATATTCATTCTCGGTATAGCGCCGTATATGCTCAACCAAATCCGTACTTTTTCCGCTTAATAAAAACAATAATATCAAAACAAAAGAAAGAACGGCTTTAGTTATACCGATAAACAGTTTTATGTTATTATATTTTTTCGCGTTCATAACAATAAATTTTGTTAATAAAATATATGGAATTTTCCCATGTTAAAAAGGAGAGAATATCGATAAGTTTATACGATATGGTGATAAATCCGAAAGGAAAACAATTCTATTACAAAAATAAAAAAGCCGGGAAAATCCCGGCTCTTTTCAGCTTACCAACTCTTGTTCTTCTTGTTGTTCATGTTGTTCTTGTTCACCGGAAGGTACCCATGAACTTTCCCTAACATTCTCCAATTTGAATTGTTCAATCAAGTGTTGCAAACCTTCGGTAAGTCTATGAAGATTTTCCGCAGAGAAACTTATTTGTCTTGTGTTCTCGGCGGCTTGTTGCGTAACTTGTGTAATCGCTTCAATATTCGAGCTGATTTGTTCACTGGCAGAAGATTGTTCCTCGCTTGCCGCGGCAAGTTGAGTAATCAAATCCGCTACCCTTTCGAAATGATAAATAATCTCATTAAGCGAATTACCTGCACGTTGAGCAAGTTCTTTACCTTTATTAACCTCTTCAGTTCCCATTTCAATTGATTTTATTGCGCCGGAAGTATCGTCTTGAATTTTCTTAATCATCAAAGCAATTTCTTGCGTAGCTTTTGTAGTACGTTCCGCCAATTTACGAACTTCATCGGCAACAACCGCAAAACCTCTGCCTTGTTCTCCGGCACGGGCAGCCTCGATTGCGGCATTAAGAGCCAATAAGTTTGTCTGGTCGGCAATTTCGTTAATAACTTCAATAATTTCACCGATTTGGGAACTGCTTTCGCCAAGTTTTTCAATTGTTTTGGCCGATTTGGAAACCACTTCGGAAATTCTGTTTATTCCTTCTATGGTTTGAACAACAATTTCGCCTCCTTCTTTAGCTTTGTTACCGGCTTCTTTTGCCGTGGTAGCTGCAAGGTTTGCATTTTGAGTACTATCCATAATCGTATGTGTCATTTCCTCAATCGAAGTAACAACTTCGGAAGCTTGTTGACTCTGTTCGCTTGCACCGGCGGCCATTTCTTCCGTACTGGAAGAGATTTGAGCCGAGGAACTTGCCAATTCGGCTGCCGATTCGGCTACTTTCCCAATTAATCTGTTTAGTGATTCTATTACTTTGTTGATATTATCTTTAATTAATAAATAATCGCCTTTGTAATCACCTTGCATTTTATGTGTAAAATCTCCGGAAGCCATTGTGTTCAGTACTTCCGCGGCTTCTTTTAACGGGGCGACAAATGCATCCATCATGGAATTAATACCTTTAATAATTTCTTTCCATTCTCCTTCGAAATGCGCTTCGTTTCCTCGTTTGGAAAGATTACCAACTTCATTTGCTTTAATTAATTCATGAATCTCGGATTTCAATTCGAGCAATGTATCTATTTCTTTATTAAACGCATGAGTTAGAGTATCTTTTTCCGAAGAGGGGGTAACCTTTTCAAATTGCCCCGAAGCTATTTTTTCCGCGGCTTTGATTTTTTCGATTTGCGAAGATTTTAATTTTCTCGTCATCTCGGCAAGTTCACCGAATTCGTCATTAGAAGTTACATCGATTTCAACATCGTAATTTCCCAAAGAAAATTCATTTAAAACTTCTTTTATTTTCTTTATCGGTTTAGATAAGGCGGGAGCAATATAGAATAGTCCGATCAACAAAAACAATGTACCCAATGACATTCCACTCAAAATAAATATCTTTGAAAACTCAACACCCTCTTTTAGTTGTTGGTCCATTAATTGTGTTCTATGTTCAAGCTTTTCCAGAATATTATGAAATTTATCAACTAATTCCTTTCTTATTTCCTCGCCCGAGCTTGTGGCAATATCTGCCGCCATATCGTAATTTTGTGATACGGATGCGCTAATAATAGCATCACAAACTAAATTTTTGTAATCTTCTCTTAATTTATTTATTTGTTTGAAATCGTCTTTTAACAAATCGCTATTCAACGATTCTTCCAATTTTTTTATTTTACTATCAACATTTTCAGTAAGCTCTTCATATTTTTTCATATCCTCGTTGAAAGTTTCGGCAAACTGAGGTATGGAAAATTTTAACATCATAAATTGGATTTTACGAAAATCGGAGAATATTTTTTCAATTTCACTTTTGGGACGTATGAATTCTTGGAACATTTTATCTTTTACTTTTTCCATACTATTGATTTGGTAAAGGATATTTCCAACAATTAAAGTTGCTACAGCTCCAAGTCCTAAAAATCCCAGTTGAACTTTACGGACAAATTTTAATCTGAATTTATTTTTCTTTTTGCTTTTATTTTGATGTTTTCTCATTTCGACCTCAAAAACAGTAATATTATCGTAGTTTGAATTTTATTTGAATTGATAATTTAACTTTTACCGGTTTACCTTCTTTCATACCGGGAGTAAATTTTGCGGCTGAAACAGCTCTTATTACTTCTTCATCGCAACCGGCTCCGATACCTTTAATAATTTGCACTTTATCAACGGTTCCGTTCTCGTTAATGTAAGCCAAAGCGTAAACTTTTCCTTCCACTCCGGCTTTCTTTGCGATTTCGGGGTATTTAATACTTTTGTATATAGCTTCCAAACCACCGATAGGCGCAGGCATTTTTTCCGCAAAAGCCAAATATTTTTCGCCTTCATTTTCTAAAATTGGGAATGCATTAATATTACTCGTTATTGAGAATATTAAATAAACGGCAACAGCAATGAATATTCCAATATTTAATTTACCAGACATTTTACGTCTCCCTTTCTTTATTGATTCTATCGGCATTATCGAATTATCTATAAAATAGTTTATACTTAAAGTATATCCTAATCGTAATTATTTTAATATTTAATTATTTATTATAATTTTACTTTGCCCTTTCCCTTATTAAAGGAATTAAACGGCAACATTTTCGTCTGCAGTTTTATAATGCGGAGACTCATTCAAATGACTACCTTCATCGACTTCTCTAATGTAGAATCTTTCCAGTTTGGACTTAAGGTTTAGAGTAAGTCGACTCAAATCGTCAACGGCTTCTGCTATTTGTTGTACGCCAACGTTTGTTTCATTTGTAACATTGCTTATAATTTCGATATTCGAGCTAATTTTTTCCGCTGTTTCGGATTGTTCCTTATTTGCGTCGGCAACTTGAGTAACAAGTTCAACTGTTTTTTTAACACTCTCGATTATATCATTAAGCGATTCACCTGCAAAGTTTGCTTTTTCTTTTCCTTTTTCGACTTCATCTTTACCTTCCTTAATTGAAGTTACGGCTTCGTTTGTATCTTTTTGAATTTGTTTAATCATTTCTTCGATTTGAGTTGTTGCGTTTGTTGTTCTCTCGGCCAGTTTTCTAACCTCATCGGCTACAACCGCAAAGCCTCTGCCCTGTTCACCGGCGCGCGCAGCTTCTATTGCCGCATTCAACGCAAGCAAATTCGTTTGTTCGGCTATTTCATTAATAACTTGAATTATCTCGCCGATTTGATTACTTCCTTCTCCCAATTCTTCTATACTTTTTGCCGATTTTTCCACAACTTGTGCTATTTTATCCATTCCCTCGATGGTTTCCAGAACTACTTCACCGCCGCTCGATGCAATTTCACCGGCTTGGCGCGAGGCTTTCGAAGCTTCGTCGGCAAAGTTGTTTGTTTCAAATATAGATCTTGTCATTTGATCAACTGCGGAGGCAACTTCGGTAGTTTGACTGTTTTGGCGTTGAGTACCTTCCGCTATTTCCTCGATATTGGAAGATATCTCCACACTTGCCGAAGCTGTTGCTTCAACAGCTTCGTAAACCTCCAAAATAAGATGTTTAATATTCTCAACCGCTTGATTAAAGCCTTTGAACAGTCGGCAAATATTATCGTTGGTTTTTTCGGGTTGTAAATTAACGGTCAAATCGCCCTGGGCAAATCTTTCCATTGCCTTAAGCATTTTCTCCGTATTTCTATCCAAATATTTTCTGTTTTCATCAATATCTTTCGTTGCCTGCTCGATTTTTTTCTCAACTTCTTCTTTTTCTTTAAGTAAAGCCAATCTTGTTTTCTTAATACTTGAAACCATCTTATTAAAATCTCGTCCAAGAATACCAAGCTCATCTTTGCTGTTAATTACCACTTCTACATCCAAATTTCCTTTAATTACTTCATGAGCGGCGCTACTTACCATTTTTATCGGTTTTACTATTTGCTTATCAATAAATAAAAGTACAAATGCCATAACAAATACCGATAGCGCTAAGAATATTATTTGAAACTGCTTTAACGAAGCGGTTTTCTTAACCGAATCTTCTTCAAATAACTTAACGGCTTTATTCATTTCCTTAAGCAATGGAATATTACTTGCCAGAACATATTTTTCCGCTTTCAATCTTTCTGCATTACTTTGTGTTGAAGCCAACAGTTGGATTTTCTTGTAAAACGCTCCCCATAAATCTTTTACTTTAAATAACTGCTCAACAATTTCCTTTTTCTCCGTTTTCGGTAGCCCCAAATCTTTATCACCGAATAACAAACCGGTTAACGTTTTATCGAAAAGTTTCGCTGTATTTAATAACTCGGAAGGTTTAACTCTCCCCAAAGAAACTCCCAACGCTTCTTTAGTCATTTTTTGAGTTAGCATTCGTTGTTTTCCGGCCAAGTTTATAACTACACCGTCTTTTTCTTGAGAAGCTAAAACAATAAAAGTGTAAACTACCATTGCGGTAATAAACAACATGAATATTGTTGAAAGCATATAAAACTTTTGAGATATTTTTAGTTTCATTTTATTCTTCCATCCGAATTTTTATTGACTTTTCCTTGTACGATTATAAGACTAATAATATTATCCACGCTTAATTTTCGGATTTTACTTCATTTTATTTAGTAAAAATTTCAACTATTCGAAGAAATTCGTTGGAAGGGAGAGAGGGGAAAATATTTATTTTATTATTTTTAATATATCTTTGAACTCTTGAGTACCGCAAACGTTTAACAATTCGAACAAGACCGATTCGGTAGACGTAACTTCGGCACCGTTATTTTCCATTCGACGTAAAGCCGTTTCGTAATCAAGTATTTTCCGGGAGGATACGGCATCGGCAGGTAAATTTACTTGAAAGCCATTTGCAATTAAATCCAAAACTGTCTGTTGAATACAAACGTGAGTTTCAATTCCGCACACCACTATTTGCGAAAGGTTCTTTCTTTTAAATTCATCGAATAAATCTTCCGCGCCGTAACAACTAAAGCTCATTTTCTGAATTGCATTAACGGATTTTAATTCCTCTTTTATCGATGCTTCCGTTTCACCGAGACCTTTCGGATATTGCTCGGTATAATAAACGGGAACGTTTAAATATTTGAATCCTTTTATCAATTTAATAGTATTATCTACAACTCTTTCTTTGTGTTGCATAACGTTTAAAATTCTTTCCTGAATATCTACGATCAATAAAGCGGTTTTATTTCTATCCAATATTTTAGGATTTCGTTTCATATTTTTATTCCTTAAAGATTTTTTAGAATATACATAACATCGTATAAATTCATTGCTTCAAAATCCGGTTTTACCTTTGAATTATTTGGCAAGGGATATTTCGTTTTGCCGGTATAGATTAAAATTGCCAATCCGCCGTTTTTCTGCGCCCCGCCAATATCCGTAATCAAGTCATCGCCAAGCATAATAAACTTATTGTTCGGATCGCAGCCCAATTTACTTAATCCCGCTTTGAAGTAGAGCGGTGAAGGTTTTCCGATTAACGTAGCGTTTTTATCGGTGGCATATTCGATTCCCGAGACAAAAGCTCCGGCATCCAAAAGCAAACCTTTCCGGGGATCTTTCCAAAATTTATTTTTGTGCATGGCAATTAAATCGGCACCGCTATAAACGAAATTAAAAATATCGTTCATTATTTCATAATTCCACTTATCGCCTATATCGCCTATTACAACCGCCTCGGGGGAATCATACGAAATTAAATTTCCGAAAGCATATTTAACATTATCGGCACAATACACTGCAACGGAATTATATTTCTTTTTAACATAATCGGCCGTTGCGTCAACCGCCGTAAGTACGGGGAAATCAATATCGATGGAATTTTTCAGAAAGAAATCAATTATTTCGCGTGAAGTTGAAAGGGTGGAATTGCTTAAAATACATACTTTTCTGTTTTCGCTTTTTAGAAACTCAAAAAACTCACCGACACCTTCGGCTATTTTCTTTCCTATTCTGAGTACTCCGTCGAGATCAATTAACAGCGGGAACATTTTTATATTTCTTTTTTATTTATACTTGATAAAAATAACTAAAAAAAATAGTACAAAAACTTAAAAAACAGTAAAAAATTTCGATAAAATAATAACTTGACAATAGAACGTTACATCCTTATTTTTATATAGATTAAATCTAAATAATGAGAAAATTTCAATATGAAGACTGCAGCCGAATTAAAGGAAGGCGAAAAAGGAATTATCGAGAAAATTGATTTTAGCAATCCGTGTTCTAAAAGAATTGTAGAATTCGGATTCACACCGGGCAAAGAAATAGAAATGATAAACGAATCAGTTTTTCACGACCCGGTTACTTTTTCGATAAGAGGAACTTTAATTGCGATAAGGAGAAACGAGGCTAAGTCTATTATTCTATCATGAACAATTCATCAAGCGAGTCACTTCCGTTTATAATTCTCATCGGTGCACCGAATTCCGGTAAAACAACGCTTTTTAACTCGCTCAGCGGCAAGAATTTCAAAACCGTCAATTACCCGGGTTCCACGGTCGAATATCACACAGCTGAAATCTCGGAAAAATATAAATGCAAAGCGTTACTGCTCGATTCACCAGGAATTATTAGTCTTGCGCCAAATTCTCCCGATGAAAAAGTTGCGGTCGATTCACTTTACAATCATCCCAAATACGGTAAACCCGATCTTGTTATTTTAACCGTAGATGCAAGTCAAATTTCCCGGCATTTATTATTAGCTAAAGAACTTATCGATTCCGGTTTTAACATCGTCATAGCTTTAACAATGACCGATATTTTGGAAAAGAAAAATTTACGAATTGATATCGATAGACTCTCGGAATTATTAGGCGTAAAAGTAATTCCGGTAAACGGACAAACCGGCGACGGTTTATACGAGTTAACCAAAACGCTACAGAATGAAATTAACAAAAAGAAAACACAACGACCCCCACACGGAAACAATTTAGAAAAAGAAAACTACAACGAATATTTGCTCAGGACATACAAGGAAATTGAAAAAATTGAAGAAGAGATAGTTGTTCCGTTAATCGAAAAAAATAAATTACAAAAAGCCAATGCCGAATTAAAAGTCATAAATAAAAATTTAAAAGACCAACTGGAAGAACCCGATAGCTTAACCTTGAAAATCGATAAAATTCTGCTGCATAAGTTTTGGGGACTTTTAATTTTCTTTCTAATAATGGCAATAACATTTACATCGATTTTCTATGTTGCCCTTCCCATTATGGAATTGGTAAACGAATTCTTCACATTCCTTTCCTCTGCAGCTCTCGACCGGTTGGGCAATACTTGGTACGGGAATTTAGTGGCAAACGGTGTAATTGCCGGAACCGGCGCGGTGATAGTTTTCGTCCCCCAAATTTTCATTTTGTTTTTAATTTTAGGGTTTTTGGAAGATACCGGATACTTGGCGCGGGGAGCGATGTTAGTGGACAAACCCCTTTCGAAATTGGGTTTGAACGGCAGATCTTTCGTTCCGATGCTTTCCGGATTCGCATGTGCCATTCCAGCCATCATGGCAGCCCGCACTATCCGCAGCAGAAAAGAAAGACTACTTACTATTTTTATAATCCCTTTAATGAGCTGCTCAGCGCGCTTACCCGTTTATACTTTGATAATAGCTTACCTCACACCGCCAGAAGAATTATGGTTGGGAGGTATCGCTTTGGCGGGAATTTATTTATTCAGTGTCATCAGCGCAATTGTAATTGCGGGCATAGTAAATAAATTCAGCAAAACATTAATCCGGGAAAAATCCCATTCTTCCTTTATGCTCGAATTACCCACGTACAGAAAGCCGAAAGCGAAGGTAATTTTGAACAATGCTTATATTAATTCAAAAATGTACTTGATTAAAGCGGGTACGGTAATTCTCGTATTGTCCATTTTTCTTTGGTTTATAACTTTCTTCCCCGATTCAAATCCTAAAATCGATACTACGGGTCTTAGTCAAGAACAAATCGAAATCCTTATTAATGCGGAAAGACTTGAAAACTCTTATGCGGCAAAGTTAGGACATTTAATCCAACCGATTATGACTCCGATCGGGATGGATTGGAGAGTCGGTGTATCTTTAATTTCAGCGTTCGCCGCTCGCGAAGTGTTCGTGAGCTCATTAGCATTAATTTTCAAAGTTACCGGCGACGGTTCAACTCAACATTCGCTATTAACGGCAATGCGAAACGCAACGATAAGCGGGACGGGCGAGAAGCTCTTTACTGTTGCTACAAGCATCGGGATAATAATATTTTTTGTCTTTGCCCTTCAGTGTATCTCAACACTTGCAATATCGAAACAAGAAACCGGCGGGTGGCGAATTCCGATGTTGCAATTATTTATTTACACAACAATTGCCTACATACTTACTTTTATTACGGTAAACGGTCTGAGAGCGTTGGGAATAAATTAATATTGCAAAAATTCATAATTTTTTTAGCCGCCTTTTTGCTTCGATTAGTTCGGGTAGGTCTTTATCGGCATCTTTCCATAAACTGAGAAACTTCTTATAATTTTCTTTTGCAAGAACTTTATTATTCAACGCCTCATATGCTTTCCCGAACATAAAGTACAATTTGGGGTAATATATCGGATAGAAAAGAAAAAAATCGTCCGACATTTTTTCCATTCGTTGCAACGTGCTTAATACCTCGTTATACATGCCCAGTTCAAGCTGCAATTTTGCTAACTGGAACAATACTATAAGATTAAATAATTCAATATTATATGTTTCCAAACTATCGAGTAAAATTTTTGCCCGCAAGTAATTCTTTTCTTTAATTTCATACAAACTTAGCAATGTAAGCTTCCATGGTTTCATGGAAATGATTTTCATCGCTTTATCCAATTCTCCTCGTCGCAAATAAAAAAGAGAAAGTCCTCCAACGTAAACCGCATCCTTCATATGATATTTATATTTTAGCGTTTTTTCCATTTCAGCCCAAGCCGCATCCAGATTGTGCCACCCGTTCCAATAAGCAATTGCCTTTGATAGAATCCAGTACATAGTTTTATTTGTGTCCTGCCGTGCCCAATAATAATTTACAAGGGTATCGCTCATTTCCAACACATCTTTATATCTACCCAAACAAAATAAAACACCTCTGTATTTTCTACGTACCAAACCAAATATTTTATCGGGTTTTCTTAATCCTAATAAAGGTTTTATAATTTTTTCCGCTTTATCTACCTTACCGGTATAAACACAAAACTCCGCTAAAGTTGTAATAACAGAATAATCGTTCGGGAACAATTGAATATGATGTTCAATTTCATTTATGGCTTTATCATATTTCCCAAGTTTGAAATAAGCTTGTGCCAACTGATTAGTAGCTTCGCTCGTAGGGGAAATCATCAAATATCTTTTGGCAAAGGAAAGCATCTTATCATATTTTTTCTGCGCTTTGTACGTCCATGTCAAATGCTGCAAAGCACGCGGAAAAGTTGGATCTATTTCCAAAACTCTCAATAAGTATTTTTCCGCTTGTTCATAATATCCCGCGTGATAAGACCAATCACCGATATTGTAAAGTATTTCTTTATCGTTAGGGAATCTTTTTTCTCCTTTTTTCAGAATTGCAATAGCACCGTCAAAATCCGATTTGTTTTCTTTCATTAAAGCTTTAATTATATATTTTTCCTTATCGGGAATTTTTTCAAACAAACCGAATGCTTTTTTCAAATATTTTTCCGCTTTAAGTTTATCCATTTCCCAATCGGTTGCATAAGCCATTCGATAATACGCCAAACCGAAATCCGGATCGAGCTTGATAGCTTGCTCGAATTCTTTTTGGGCTTTTTTAAACTGAAGTTTGTCTATCAGCTCTTCGCCTTTGAAAAAGTGCTGATACGCATCAAGATTGGATGTAGTAATTTCGGCAACTTTTTTCGATGCAGCTTGAATATCGGAAATTTTCTCATTTAATTTTGTTCGCGTTTCTTCCGAAAGTTTGTCTATCATATCGGGAATACTTTCTTTCCCGTCGCCTTTCACATTAACTGTAAACAAATATTCGTTTTTACCCACATCCAAAACTTTCATATCGATTGTATAAACATTACCGAACTTACGAATCGATGCAATTGCCAATGTATTTATATTAGCCCGCTCACAAATTTCCCTTCCTAAATGTTCATCTATGTGGGTAAGATTTTCTTTCCCGAGGCGCCTCAAAATATCAAACATACGCGAACGTGTGGTTACGCATAGCCGTTCGGATTGTTCCAATGCGGTAATTAGCATGCCGGAAAGACCGTTAAGTTCCGACTCACCTGTTTCGTTTTGAAAATCAACAACGGCGATTGGAATTCGTTGATTACTTTTAACATCGGAAGAAAGGGAAAAATATAAAATTGCAAATCCGATAAACAAAATTATACTTAATGCCGGAATCAGCTTGAACTTTTTGAATTTTCCATTCAGTTTATGAACCGGTTGTTTACCGGTTAAATTCGCTTTAATTTCCTTCAAATCCGAGATTAATTCTTCCGCGTTTTGATAACGTTCTTTTTTATCCTTCGCCAAGCAACTTTCGATGATGTTTCTTATTCCCCTAACGTTTTTTATTTCTTCCGTGTCGAGCGTCGGTTCTTCGTTCAAAATGGAATAAATTATCGCCTGCTCGTATTCGCCCTTGAATGGAAGTTTACTCGTAATCATCTCGTAAAGGACAACACCCAAAGACCAAATATCCGAACGGTTATCAACATTCTCGCCTTGTGCTTGTTCCGGCGACATGTAAGCCGCTGTTCCAACCGTTGTTCCTTTCCTTGTGAGCGAATTTCCTCCCAATCCTTTAGCCAATCCGAAATCCAAAATTTTCACGGTACCGTCCGATGTAACAAAAATATTTGCGGGTTTAATATCTCTGTGGATAATTCCCTTTTTATGTGCTTTTTGTAAACCTTCGGCAATTTGAATTGTAATATCGATGATTTCGGTAAACAACAACGACTTATTCTCAATCTTTTTCTTTAATGTTTCTCCTTCGTAAAAAGACATTGCAATAAAAAGTTGACCGTCATCGGTTTCGCCGATTTCGTGAACCGTGCATATATTTTTGTGTTCCAAGGAAGAGGCGGTTTTGGCTTCATAAATAAATCTCATTTTTGTTTCTTCATCGAACGAAAAAGCGGGTGGTAAAAATTTTAACGCAACATACCTATCCAGTTTTAAGTCCAGCGCTTTATATACAACGCCCATTCCACCGCCGCCTAATTTTTCCACCACGCGGTAATGTGATATTTCCTTACCGATCATTTTAACTTAACCGCTCAAATATGTTTACCGAAAACTTGTTTCGCTTTTTAACGCTTTGCAAAATTATACGGAAGCGACCTGACCGAAACTATTCACTGCATCTTCAACGGTATCGTAAATTTCGAATATCTGATTTAACTTTGTAATGGAAAGCAATCCGCGCATTCTTTCATTAATCGAAGCTAATTTCAGTTTTCCACCGCTGTTCATAACGGTCGTATAATTTCGAATCAAGGTTCCCATTCCAGTACTGTTAACGTACGTAACACCGGAAAGATCAATAACGATATTTTTCTTTCCTTCCTCAAGATATTTTTTAATCGAATCGTTCAACTCGGTCGCTTCGGGTCCGCCGAGCAATTTTCCTTTAATCTCAAATACAACAGCATTGTACTTCTCGGTTATTTTGAGTTTCATTTTATCCTCCTTAAAATTAATAATGTTTTATCATCGCTTTGGGGTTCACTCATTGCATGTTTTTCGGTCTCCCCAATAATCTTGCTTATTAATTCCGAAGGAGAAAGCTCAAAATTATCAATTAATAACTCCATCAACCTTTCCTCGCCGTACTCTTCACCTTTTTCATTCATTGTTTCCGTGATTCCGTCGGAATAAACAACGATTAAATCACCGGCATCCAATTGTAAAGTTTCCTCATCGAACGGGAAAGCGTCCATAAAACCTAGGATGATTCCGCCTTTGCTTAGTTTAATAATTTCACCTTGCGCCGAAATTTTAACAGGATTGTTATGCCCGGCATTACAGTATGTTAAAGTGTGATTTTTATAATCGACTATCCCGGCAAACAAGGTGGCGTATTTGTCCACTTCGGTACTTTTATGCAAAAGCGTATTGGAGGAAAAAATAATATCCGATAAAGATTTATGGATTTGGGCTTGGCTTCGGAAAGTGGCTTGTAAATTAGCCATTAACATTGCGGCTGGAATACCTTTTCCGGTAATGTCTCCCAAACAAAAGATTAATTCATATTCGTTGCGTAAAACAAAATCGTAATAATCGCCGCCGACTTCTTTTGCCGGTATATTTACCGCAGAGATTTCGTACCCGTGTACTTTTGGTATTTTCTGGGGTAAAATGTTTTTTTGGATTTCCGCTGCGGTTTTAAGCTCTTGCCGCAACTGTAGTAATTTTTTTTCTTCTTCCAATAACCGTGCATTCACAATAGTTTGAGTAGATTGGGCAGCGATAATGGACAATAATTTTTGATCTTCTTCGGTAAATTCCCCATCGTCTTTTTTATTAAAAACGGTAATAATTCCGATGATTCCGCCTTTCGAGAGCATGGGAACACTTAAAAACGATTTGATTTCCGAAGTTTTCAACAGTAAGTTATTAAAACGTTTATCGGAACTTACCTTTTTTACAAGCAACGGTTTTCTGTTTTTTAAAATCCATCCGGTAATTTGAGAATCCAACCGTAACGGCACAAAGCCATCCGTTTTTGTATCCGCTTTTCTAATCATCGTTTGTAATTTATCGTCCGGTCTGTTTTCATCGAGTAACATAACCGCAGCTTGTTCAACATTAAGATGCTTAATGCATTTCCATACAATCAAATCAATTATTTCGGTTAAGCTTAAAGTGGAACTTATGGCAGTGGCTATTTCGTTAAGTACGGAGAGTTCCTCAATCGCTTTTCTCAAGCGTTTATTTTCTTCGATTAAAAAACCGGTTTCGCTTTTATCATCCATTTTCATAAATGGATTTTACTTTACAAAAGTAAAATGTTCGGAAACAATTTATCTCGCAAGATACCGTTCAATCAAATCAACCGGAAAAGAGAAATAACTTCGTAAAAGAGCGGGAAAATTTCCGAAACCGGTAAAGGGGAATGAACTGGAAACCGACTCGTTTTTAATTACACTTTAAAATAATAAATTCATTTGAACTTTTCTATTATAAATCAAGATTCGATTCCCCGACGGGACAGAATTCCTTTTTCGTAATAATGTTTAACTTCTTTCATTTCCGTTACAAGATCGGCTTCGCTCAAAATTGCCGGAGGACAGTACCTACCGGTTATAACAATTTCAACTTGCTTAGGTTTCATTTTGATGAAATCAAGAATATCGTTTTCCGACAACAGTTGAAAATATATCGAAACACAAGCTTCATCGAGAATAATAATATCATAATTGCCGCTCAGCATTTTTTCTTTTGCTTTTTCCAAGCCAGCCTTAATTTTCGCAATATCATCTTCTGAGGGCAATTCTTTTTTATATACAAATTCATCTCCCCCGAACTGTTCAAGCGTAATCCACTCCCTTAAATATTTTAAACTGTTTATTTCATTGTACGGATACTCTTTCATAAATTGAGCTACGTATGTTTTTAAGCCGAACCCCGCGGCTCTTACCGCCAAACCGATTGCCGCTGTTGTTTTCCCTTTACCGTTACCGGTATAAACTTGAACAAATCCTTCTTTTAACTTCGTCATATTTCCACTCAATTATTTTTCGGAAAAGTCAATTGTTATTCAACAATTTTACCGTTCGTTATTTCTTCGACCAATCTTCCGGTTTTATAAACATACTTCAAAGCCTCAAGCAACCCTTTGGCATCCGTTGCAACCGTCCGGTTGTTTTCTTCCAGAAATATTATGTATCCGGCAAGACTTTCAATATTTCCGTCGTGAACCAATCCTACGATTTCACGATTTTTATTTATTATGGAACTTCCGGAATTGCCCCCGACAATATCGTTGGTTGATGCAAATCCCACCGGAGTTGCCAAATCGAGTTCCGGCGGCGGCGTTTTCCAACGTTCGTGCAAACCCCAAGGATAAGTGTTTCCACCGAAAGAGAAATATCTATCCCACAAACCGTAATAAGTGGTTTTCCCCGGCGCAATTGTACCGTTATACTCATAACCCTTAATCGTACCATCCGAAATTCTTAAGGTAAGAGTTGCATCGGGTGGAATAGCGTTACCGTAAATTGCAAAAACAGCTTCGCCAAGCAATTCATTAAATACCGAAAGCGAATTGTTTAATTTTCTTCTTTGCTCGCGCAGCGAATCCAAAATCTTTCTTGAATTTCGTGCAAACAAGATAAACGGATCGTTGGAATTAAGTATTGAATCGGGCGGCAGTTCAATAAGTTGCTTGACTTTTTCCTTTGATGTAATAACAGATTCATTAAAAAGATATTCCGCTGTATATTCGTTTAAATTTCCGCCGACCATCGATGTTACAAATTCATGGTTTTCACCCAATACAGATTTTATATAATTCAGATACGCTTCAATCAATAATTTGTTAAACTCAACATTAATTTCGTCCGGATAAATAATTTGCAACACCGAATCAACATTTCCGGGGTAATCGTTAATTTCCCTTTCGTACTCTGGAATTTTCTTTTGTTCGGCGTAATCTATCAATCGTTGCGCTATTTTCAGATAAACCGGTTTAATCGTTCCACGGACGTTAAAAGCGTAGTATTCGTCGGCACTTTCCGTAAGTTTATTAATTACCGTTTTTATTGAATCCCACACGAATCCATACTTTTTGTTTAATTGCTCGCTTTGAAATACTTTCTCCTTCAAATCGTTCTCGAATGAAATTTTCTTTTTCATAATATACGGATCCCTTAATGCAGCAAGTCTTCCCGCATACGATTTTCTAGCATTTCCCCAACGCATTATTTGCATCAAGTATTTGCTTTCCTCTTCGGGGTGTTTTTCGAACATTTTGAAATATGCATAATAAATTTGGTTAAATCCGCTAAGTAAATACTTATATACTTTTTCTTTCAGATAATTCAATTCGGCTACGGATAGCAATCTGCTCGTTTTCCCGGGGCGTCCGACAACAAAAATCAATTCGTTTTCTCTCGCTCCGTTTTTTCCCCACTTAAAAAAATGATTTGTTTTGACCGGTTTTCCATCTTCGTTGTATGCACGGTAGAAAGCGAAATCGAGTTCGTATCTCGGATAAGTAAAATTATCCCAATCCCAACCGGTAGCTGCAATTTGAAAATCGGGCGACATAACCAAACGAATGTCGTTATATCTTTTATATCCGTAAAGTGAATATTTTCCGCCGTGGTAGAGAGTAACGATTTTACAAATCAATCCGGTCTCTTCGGAATATTTATTTTCCAAATTTGCAATTTTTTCATTTTTCAGAATTGTTTTCCCTTCGCTTGTTTCAGCTTTCGCCAAAGCGTTCTTTATTGAATCGGTAACATCTTCAATCAGAACCAACTGATCGACGAACAATCCCGGTATTTTTCTTTCTTCATTAATATTTTCGGCATAAAACCCGTCGCGCAATAAGTTTTCCCCATCTTGTTCTATTAATTTCAATAAACTTCTACCGCAATGATGATTCGTCATAATTAAACCGTCTGCGGAAATGAAAGCAGCGGAACAACCGCCGCCGAACTGGAGAGCGGATCTCATCACGTCATCGAGCCATAAACTATCGGGGACAAAACCGTATTTATTTTCCCATTTATCAAACGGTATTGCGTCGAACGTCCACATCCCACCGAATTCATCCAAGTTAAATTTTACCGTATCGATATCAACCGGTTCGTAAAAACCCCTTTGGGAAAATACATGACCGTACATCAAC
Organism: uncultured Melioribacteraceae bacterium; assembly: GCA_964553325.1. Lineage (GTDB taxonomy): Bacteria > Bacteroidota > Ignavibacteria > Ignavibacteriales > Melioribacteraceae > BMS3ABIN04. Next base: position 59,628 of record CAZKKI010000069.1, read on the forward strand.
AGAACAGTTGTAATTACGATTATCAGCGATTTCAAATTTAATTTAACGGACATCAACAACCTCAAATTTTATTCAAAATTTAGTTAGATTTGAATGCGAAATACGAACTTATAAATCGCGTTCAATAATACTAAATTATTTGTTATTTTTTAACGGGTTGTTATATAAAAGAAGCGGGAAAAGCATGAATCTAAGTTGGAAGGATAAAAGTTATTATTTCAAAGGATTGTTGTTACTTATCGGAAAAGACTTCGTTATTTCTGAAGAAGAAAGACATTTGCTTCAAGATATAGGTCGTGCATTAGGGTTCGAACAAAAATTTATAGATTCTTCAATAGATAATTTATTGGAGAACAAATACATAATAGACGAACCACCGGTTTTCTCCGGAAAAGAAATTGCCAAAATTTTTATTAAAGACGGAATCCGCGTTGCAATTTCGGATAAAGATATGCATCCGTTCGAAATTGAATGGTTACAAAAAGTAGCGAAAGCAAACGGATTAAGTGAGAATTTTGTTGCCGAACAAATCGATTTTTACTTGAGAAACCAATATTTAATAGAAAAGCGAGACAATTTGGAAGTTCATAATTTCGAATAAAGCCGGTGATATATTGCACGTACCAACAAATACAATATATTCGCAAATAGATAAAGTCTTTAATTTACAAGTTCAAAACAAAACCCATCTAAGAAATTCTTCCGCAAAAGAACGGATTGAGAAACTAGAAAAAATCGAAAAGTGGATCAATCTTAATAAAGAAAAAATCCGTAATGCAATTTATCAAGACTTTCGAAAACCTAATCCCGAAACGGACATAACGGAAATTTTCAACACTCTCGCGGAAATCAGAACGACAAAATCCAAGTTACGAAAATGGATGAAACCGCGAAAAGTATCGCCAACGCTAACTATGTTAACCACCACAGGCTACATTCGATATGAAGCAAAGGGTGTTGTTCTGATTATTTCGCCGTGGAACTATCCGTTTTTATTGGCGGTCGAACCATTGGTTTCGGCAATAGCTGCGGGAAATGCGGTTATTATCAAACCGTCCGAAGTATCGTTCAACACCTCATCGGTAATAAACGAAATGATTTCGGAATTGTTTCCCGAAAATGAAGTAAAGGTTTTCGAAGGAGACAAAGAAATTGCAACATATCTGTTAAGCAAACCATTCGACCATATTTTTTTTACGGGAAGTACGGCCGTGGGTAAAATCGTATTGAAAGCCGCAGCAGAACACTTCACTACGGTCACACTAGAACTCGGCGGTAAATCACCCGTTATTGTCGATTCTTCGGCCGATCTGCAAGATGCAGCCCGGAAACTTGTTTGGGGAAAATTCTTAAACGGCGGGCAAACTTGTCAAGGTCCCGATTATTTACTCATTCAAAGTGATATTAAGGAAAAATTTACGGAATTGATGATTTCGAATATTGAAAAATCTTTCGGAAAAAATCCGGGTGAAATTAAGAGCTCGAATGATTTGGCCAGAATTATTAATTACAATCATATCGACAGATTAATTTCTTACTTTGAAGAAGCAAAAAAACTGGGTGCAAAAATTGAATTCGGCGGAGAATACGACAAAGAGACAAATTATTTTTCCCCGACAATTCTCAGCGGCAATTTCACAAATACAAAATTGATGGAAGAGGAAATTTTCGGACCAATCTTACCTGTACTTACATTTAAGAAAACGGAAGAGGCTATTGAAACAATCAATTCCAAAGCTCCCCCGTTAGCCGTTTATATTTTCAGCAAAGATAAACACACAATAGAAAAAATAAAAGCAAATACCGTTTCCGGGGGTGTTATAATTAACGACTTGGTATTACAATTTTCACATTACAATTTACCGTTCGGCGGAATAAAGGAAAGCGGGTTGGGAACAGCACACGGTTTCTACGGTTTCGAAACGTTTTCTAACAGGCGGGCAATTTTGAAACACCACAAATTCAGTCCGATTAAACTTTTTTACCCGCCTTACACGAAAACCAAACAAAAACTGATTAACTTACTAATTAAATATTTTAAATAGCAATCGTTAAACTTTAATCATATTGACAATCGGAAATTCAATCGACTAATCGTCTAATTCACCGGTTTTTAATTCTCGTACAATTCTTTCGGCACCATAAACTTTATCGAGAACTTCTATCATTGCTTGAGAAGCCACCGCAATCATTCTGTTGTTAGCCGGAATATAAATAAAATCACCCACAATACTTTGTACGTTACCGTCGAATGCAACACCGACTATTTCTTTATCCTTATTGATAACGGGGCTGCCGGAATTTCCGCCAACGATATCGTTTGTAGCAATAAAATTATACGGTGTAGCAAGATCTAAATCTTCCGGCGGAGATTGCCAACGTTCGGGTAAATCCCACGGATATTCTTTTTCGTTTCCGTAGTACCTATCGTACATTCCGTAAAAAGTTGTTTTCACAATTGCTCGTGTTCCGTTATACGGAAAAGTTTTTACAACGCCGTCGCTGATTCTTAACGTAAAAGTTGCATCGGGAGGAATCGAGGTTCCGTAAATTTCGAAAATAACCCTTCCCAATAAATTTTCGAATGCATCTTCCGTATCGTTTACTTCTTTGGAAAGTTTAAGCAATTCTTTCAATTCGTCTTTTGTATTAGCAACAAAATAAATGAAAGGATCTTCGGACGATAAAATTTCTTTGGGCTCTTTCCTTAAAAGCTCTTCGGTTTTTTCTTTACTAACCAAAACGGATTTACCAAGCATATATTCCGCGGCTTCTTCGCCGGTTTTGTTTTCCATTAATTTCTGAACCAGCGGGTTATCATCACCCAAATTCATCCGGATAAAATCCAGATAAATTCCCAGTTTAACTTTACTTAACACGGTATCGATTTTTTCGGGATAAAAGTTTGCAATAACGGAATCCAATTTGGCTCCTTTATAAATATCGGGTTTAATACTATCGGGCATAAGCATTTTTTCCGCAAAAGCAACCACTTTTTTCGCCAAAGCAAAATAATCGTCCCTAATGAATCGACTCCCGCGATAAGCCGCAATTTTAGTATCGTATCTTCTTAATTCATTTCTCGTTTTTTCAATAGCCTCCCAAATGTGCCCGTAATTTTTCTTCAAATTGGAATCGGCAAATACAGCTTGTTTAAGTTTTTCTTCAAAGTCTTTTTTCCTCGCCATAATTCGAGGATCCTTCAAACCTTTATAAGCGTAGTGAAATACTTTTTGTGCATTACCGATTCTCGTTCTAATTTTCTCAAATTCGTCAGCTCGCTCGGGGTATTCCGCTTTTAACTCTTCCAATTTATTATAATAAGTATCCAATAAAAATGCACGGTTACGGTATGAAACATCTCTGAAGTATTCAAGTTGAGCAACCGTTTTCAGTCTGTTTGTTCTGCCCGGATTTCCGACCGTAAAGATCGGTTCGCCTTCTTTCGCACCATCTTTACTCCATTTGAAATAATTTTCGGTATTCAAAGGTTTTCCGTCGTCATCGTAAACCCGGAAAAATGTAAAATCCAAATCGTATCGCGGATATGTAAAATTATCGAAATCACCTCCGAAAGCAGCTATTCTTTGTTCGGGCTCGAATACCAAGCGGACGTCGTTATATCTTTTATAACCGTAAATAGCCCATTTCCCGCCGTTATAAAATTTTACTATTTGGCATTTCAAACCGGTTTCTTCGGAAAAGCCATCCACTAATTCTTCTATTTTCTTATTCCGGAATTCAATCTTTTCTTCTTCCGTAGAGCCCGCGTTAAAAGCCGCTTCAACCGAATCGGTTACATCTTCGATAAGAACAAGTTGCTCGACGTACATGAAAGGAGCCCGTCTTTCATCTTCCAAAGTCTCTGCGTAAAAACCGGTTTTTGCCAAGTCTTCTCCCTCTTTCTCAACCGTTCGCCTATGCCAAACCGAACAATGATTATTAGTCATTATTAAACCGTTGGGCGAGATGAAACTCGCCGTACATCCCGGAATGCGAAGTGCCGAAAGTCTGACATCTTCAAACCAATCTTCCGAAAATTCTATACCGTATCTATCCTTCAAATACTCAACGGGCGGATAGTCGAACGTCCACATTTTACCGATGTCGAATTTATCGGATTGCGGACTTAGAGGCTCATCAAAATCTTGCGCCGGAATAACCGAAAGCGAAAACACAATTAATATAAATACTATTATTTTAAACTGCGCGTTTGTGCGTAATACCATTTTATCTCCCGAGTTTAACTAAATCAGATATATTAAATTCCACAACTCCAAATATAATGAACGATTTTGTAAATGAAAGGCATTCTTTCGTTACTTCTTCAATGCTCCATTCAATTTAATATAAAACAAATTATTTTGTTATTTTACACGAATAAAATTCAATAAACAAAATTCAGGAGAAACAAATGTCCAAAATTCCGGGATTTAAGGCATACGACATTCGTGGGAAAGTGCCCGGTGAGCTAAACACCGACTTGGCATATAAAATAGGGCGTGCAACGGTTAAATATTTGAACGCAAAAAAAATTGTAATAGGCAGAGATGTGCGTGAATCTTCGCCTCAATTAGCCGAAGCACTTTCGAACGGAATAACCGATATGGGTTGCGACGTAATCGACATCGGGCTTTGCGGAACGGAAATGATTTATTTCTCAACTCCGAAATTTAATGCGGACGGCGGAATAATGATTACGGCAAGTCACAATCCACCCGAATACAACGGATTAAAATTTGTACGCGAGGGTTCCAAACCGATGGGATACGATAGTGATTTGAAATACATCGAAGAAATGATAGTAAAGGGTAATTTGGGTGAAATTGCCATCGCTAAAGGTAAAGTGCAAAAAATAGATGTGATGAACGAGTTTATCGAAAGTCTTTCGAAAGTTTATAATAAAGAATCCATAAAGCCCTTTAAGGTGGTGGTAAACGCGGGCAACGGTTGCGTAGGTCCGGCTCTCGATGCAATCGAACCGAACCTTCCCGTAAAATTGATAAAAGTTCATCACGAACCGGATCCGACTTTCCCAAATGGAGTGCCGAATCCCCTTCTGCCGGAAAACAGACAATCGACAATCGATGCAATTAAAGATAATGAAGCGGATTTAGGAGTTGCATGGGACGGTGATTATGACCGATGTTTCTTTTTCGACGAAAACGGCGAGTTTATTGAAGGATATTACATTGTCGGCTTATTGGCAAAATCGATTTTGAAAAAATTTCCCGGCGAACACATTGTACATGACCCGCGTTTAATATGGAATACGATTGATATAGTAAACAAAGCCGGAGGAAAAGCGGTAGTTTCCAAAAGCGGTCATGCTTACATAAAACAAAAAATGCGCGAAGTTGATGCCATCTACGGCGGTGAAATGTCCGCTCATCACTATTTCCGAGACAATAATTACTCGGACAGCGGAATGATTCCGTTTTTATTGGTCATGGAACTAATGTCGGTTGAAAACAAGCCTCTAAGCGAACTTGTCGGGGAAATGATTAAAAAATATCCGTGCTCGGGTGAAATAAATTCCAAAATCGAAAACCCGGCGGCTAAACTCGAACAGATCAAGGAAAAATATGCGGACGGTAAGCTCGATTTGCTTGACGGTGTAAGCGTCGAATACGACACTTGGCGATTCAATGTTAGAATGAGTAATACCGAACCGCTACTGAGATTAAACGTTGAAACAAAAGGTGATAAAGAATTGCTCGAGCAAAAGACTAAAGAACTATTGGATTTTATAAGAAGTTAATAATCAAATTTTAAAACAATAACGGTATTAATTCGTCCAATATAAAAACGGATTAGTAACGGAGGAGTAAAAATGAGCGATCAAAAAGAAAAAGCAATTGATGTTGAAAAATTATTAAAAAACAAACTTAAATCGGTCAGTATCGGTCAGCTTGAAGATGCAATTGCCAAAGTAGTTACCGATTTGGTTGGGGAAGATTATAAATGTACGATTAGCGAAGTTAAGTATACGTTATTCAGTGGTGCAGACTTTCACGTTAAAATTGAACTAACTTACAATCCGGAAGACTAAAAACCGGTTTACCGGAAATCAACGAGCTTAAATGGAAATATTTATAAACACTTTAATAATTGCAGGCAGCATATTCGGGCTTTGGGGCGGAGCCGTTTGGGTCGTCGAATCGGCTTCCCGTTTGGCTAAAAAGTTAGGACTCTCGGAGCTTGTAATCGGACTAACGGTTGTTGCCATTTCCACTTCCGCACCGGAATTTGCCGTTACCGTTTCAGCCGCACTTAAAGGTCAATCCGCAATTTCCGTCGGTAATGTAGTAGGTTCAAATATTTTTAATTTGGGTTTTATTTTAGGACTCGTGGCAATTTTCAGTAAATTGAAAATTAACAAAAGACTGTTGTATCGCGACGGTTCCCTATTGATGGGCACAGGAATAATCTTACTCATTTTCTTCTACGATCATACACTTTCGTATTTCGAAGGAATTTTACTAGCAGGAACTTTGATAATTTACGTTGTATATTTAATTCAACATAAAGAAAAAGGAGACATAGTAGAAGAAATTCCCGCCGGTGAGTTTAAATGGATAGATATTCCGAAACTAATCATCGGAGTCGGATTAATAATTGTTAGCGCCGATTATTTAGTGGAAGCTGCATCGGAATTGGCGCGTGTATTCGGTGTATCGGAATGGATGATCGGAATTACGATTGTTGCCGCAGGCACTTCGATGCCCGAATTTGCAACCTCGGTTGTTGCCGTTAGCAAAGGCCGGCATGGAATTTCAGCGGGAAATTTAATAGGCAGTGATTTATTCAATTTACTCGGTGTGCTCGGAACGGCGGCTATAATCCGCCCGTTGCATATACAAACCAACGAATATATCGGTTTGATTTTATTGGCCGCTTCATACATCGTACTTTTAATAATGATGAGAACCGGTTGGAAAATTTCCAGAACCGAAGGAATTCTTTTAATTCTTATTGCTCTTCTGAGGTGGTCGGTAGATTTTATCTTTTAAGGTTTAATTAACTTTCTTAATTCCGAAATAACCGTATCGATCTCATCTTCGGTATTGTAAAAATGTGGTGAAAATCTAATCTTTCCTTCCCTCATCGATCCGATAATATTTTTCTCTCTAAGCCGGTTAATTATCTCCTCGGCATTATTAACAGGAAACGTAACTATTCCAGAGAAGTATGATGAATTTATATTGCCAAGTAACGGTTCTATTCCTATTTCATTTAACCTGTTTCGGAAATATTCCGTATTGAATAAAATTCTCTTTTCAATTTCATTGTAACCAATTTCTTCAAAAAATTTCAAAGCCTCACTAAGGGCATTAACTCCAATAAATGAATATGTGCCGGTTTGAAATCTTTCGGCGGTTTGTTTTAATTCCAGTTTATAATCTAGCAAATCCCATTCATTCTCTACGGAAATCCAGCCTACCGCTTTCGGATCTATCTTCTCTTGCAGTTCCTCGGTCAGTGCTATAAAACCCAAACCCATCAATGCCATCAACCATTTGTGGCTGCCCCCCGAAAGAAAATCGATATTGTATTTTTTGAAATCTAATTGCAAAGCGCCCAATCCTTGAATGCCATCGACACAAAAGATTATGTTTTTTTCTTTGCAAAGCTTACCAATGCTTTCCAAATCGGCTCTATACCCGGAAAGAAATTGAACAAAACTTATTGAAATTAATTTTGTTTTCGGCGTTATCAAACTTTCGATATCTTCCAAAGAAACTATTCCGTTATGGGATTTTACAAAATCTATTTCAACTCCTTGTTTGTTTAAATTCAAAAAAGGATAAACATTAGCCGGAAATTCAATGTCATTTAAAATTATTCGATCGCCGTGGTTCCACTTTAGACCTTGTGCAAGAATATTCATTCCGTCCGTTACACTTTTAGTAAAAGCGATTCTATCCGGAGAAACATTAATTAATTTAGCTAACTGTGCTTTCAGTTCATCTACTTTACTAAGTCCTGCATGGTAATTATTAACTTGTGAGACGCTTCTTTCGAAAAGATATTTATCAATACTTTCAACAACGGGTTTGGGTAAAGGAGAAACCGCTGCGTGATCAAAATAAATTTTACCGGTTTGCAGGTAAGGAAACTTTTCTCTTATTTTCTTAACATTCATTTTCCAACCAATGTGTTTTGTATTAAAAGAAATAAGCCGTGATTAACTCACGGCTTAAAGTAATACCGGATTATTCTTAGTAATAAAATCAATCTTCTTTCTTTGCTCTCAACGAATCCCAAGTCATATAAGCAATTAAAACCGCGAACATTATTAATCCGAGCAACTCGGCACCGTGGGTTTCCGACCATTCATGGAGTTTCCAATCGGCTCCGGCGGATTTTAATATAACGCTTATTACACCCATTAAAGCTCCACCGGCAATAAATCCGGATGCAATAAGTATTCCCCTTTCCTTTCGAACTCTGTTAAGATCTTCGTCTTTACTTCTCGTGGAAACATAATGAGCAATTAAACCGCCTACCAATATCGGCGTATTAAGTTCGAGAGGCAAGTACATTCCAAGTGCGAAGGCTAACGCCGGCACTTTGATCATCGTTAAAATCAACGCGAAAAATGCACCGGCAATATACATCATCCAAGGAGCAGGTTGATTAGACATCAACGGTTTAATTACCGCTGCCATTGCGTTAGCTTGAGGTGCGGGAAGTTCGCTTCCTGTAAATCCGTATGTATCGTTTAACAATAAAATCACCCAGCCTACGGTGGCGGCGGAAACTACCGTTCCTACAAACTTCCAAGTTTCCTGTTTATACGGAGAGGAACCCAACCAATACCCGATTTTCAAATCGGTTATAAAAGCACCGGCGACCGATAAAGCGGTGCATACAACTCCACCGATAATAAGCGCCGAAACCATTCCGGCCGGCCCAGAAAGACCCGCTGCCACCAAAATAACCGACGACAAAATCAAAGTCATCAATGTCATTCCGGATACCGGATTGGTTCCAACAATTGCAATTGCATTAGCGGCAACCGTTGTAAATAAAAACGAAATAATTAACACTATCAACAAGCCGATTATTGCATGCATAAGGTTATGTACAACACCAAACATGAAGAATATAAAGATGACAATTGCGGTTAATGTAATTCCAACCGCAATAATTTTCATCGGTATATCCCGTTGGGTACGCAACGTATTGCTTTCATCATGATGTTTTCCACCGAACAATTCTTTAAATCCAAGTGAAAATGCGGTCTTTATAACACCGGATGATCGAATAATTCCAATCAATCCCGCCATTGCAATTCCACCTATACCAATGTGGCGAACGTAATGACTGAAAATTTGTTCCGCCGACATATCTTTTACAAGCAAATCAACACCGGCACCAATCGGTATTGTAATGTAATCCCCCAAGTAAGCAAAGATTGGAATAATAACAAACCAGGCGACAAACGAACCGGCGGCAATAATCGCCGCATACTTCAGTCCGACGATAAAACCAAGTCCCATTACCGCCGCACCCACATTAAGTTTAAAAACCAATTTGAACTTATCCGCAACAGTTTGGCCCACTTCTACAACACGGGTTGTAAAGACTTCGCTCCACCACCCGAACGAAGCGATTATAAAATCATAAAAGCCGCCGATAATTCCGCTGACTACCAAAACAATAGCTTGACCGCCTTCCTTTTCTCCGGCAACCAATACTTCCGTGGTTGCCGTCGCTTCGGGGAACGGAAATTTACCATGCATCTCGGCAACAAAATATTTTCTGAACGGAATAAGAAACAGTATGCCGAGAAATCCGCCGAAGAGCGAGGCTAAAAATATTTCGATAAATTCAACTTCCAGTTCCAAAATATACAATGCAGGCAAAGTAAAAATTGCACCCGCTACAATAGCACCGGAGGTTGCACCGATAGATTGAATTATAACGTTTTCGCCCAATGCTTGTTTACGCTTGAATGCGGTTGCCAGTCCTACCGCCAAAATAGCTATGGGAATAGCGGCTTCGAAAACTTGACCGACTTTCAAGCCCAAATAAGCTGCAGCGGCAGAAAACAAAACCGCCATAACCAAACCCCAAAATACCGACCAAGCATTAACTTCGGGGTAAGTTTTTTTTGGATCCATTATCGGAACATATTCCTCGCCCGGTTTTAGTTCCGTATATGCGTTTGCCGGCAAGCCGACGGTTTTCTTAATATCAATATCGCTCATTATTCACTCCCTTTAAAATTGAAAAATACCGGTATTTCCATTTCCGTTTGTTCCGTATTTCTATTATCAAAATAAACTTTTCCGAATTGCATCGCACCTTTGGGAATATTTTCCATTTTGTCAAAAGTGCAATCCAAATCCGTAATAATCGACGGGTAAAAACTCACGAAAGGTTTTCCAGCGTAAGTAACGCCGAATGAAGGCGGATTTTTAACATACGTAAATTCTTCAACGGTAACGGTCATATTCCCCGCTTCATTGGCAAATGCCGGACGAAGAACCAGACTTAATTTCGTAGAATCGGATTTGAATTTATTGCGAATATTTATTTCGTCAGAACGGTAAGATAAACCGCCTAACTCCAAAGCTTTTCCGTCTTCGTCGTAAATCATAATTGCAAAATCGGTGGTTTTGTTAAAATCTTCTTTGCTAACGGAAACCTTAAATGTTTTTTTCGATTGATCTTTCGTCATTACGAAAGGCAGGGAATAATAATCGGATTTTTCCAAATGAATAATGTGTTTCTCGTAATATCCGGACATTTCACTTCGGATTACATAATTTTTTACAGAATTATATGTATTAACAAACGTCAATTGTTTATCGTCGGGGGTTAATATATTTTCGTCTTCCAATCTTACACCGGAAAATTCAACCGAAAGATTTACAACGGAATTATCGCTGGCCCGAAAAACACCGAGGACATCAAGCTCGTAGACGGCACCGGGGATTAAATCGAAATAATTTTTTTCCACAACGGTTTCATCTTCCGCGCGTAAAATTACGCGGTCGAGCTGCCGGCCGTCCGGATCGTGCAAGAAATACCAAGCAAATGCATAAGTATCAGGATTTGATTTCATTTTAACTTTCATCGATGAGGCACCCGCGGGAACTTGAATGAAAAATCTTTTATGTTCACCGGGTTTCAATTCGATATTATTCCAGTTCATCTCGTAACCGTTTTCTTCGTTGAATCGGTAAGGAATAACAACCGTTGCCATCATTGTAAATTCGGGAAATCTGGATTTATCCGCTCTGAAAGCTTTTAATATCCCGTTGTACAGACCGGGTTCGGTTAATTTTGATTTATCGATTCTTACGCTAACCGTTGCGGTTTGATTATTTCTTATATACGTTTTACGTTTAACGGGTTTAAGCCATTCCGCAAAACTCTTAATTATATAAGTTCTAAAGAATTTTTTCTTACCGATGAAATTATCCCTCTTTACGGAAAAATTAAGTTTTTCCTTTCCAGTTAAAAACAAACCGTTTCTGATATAAAGATTGCGGGCTGTTCCTCCGGGCATATTCGGCGCAAAGGATTTTATCGTATAAGTTTCGAATTTTTTATGTTCGTTCGATTTAACATATTTTTTGAGGAGTTCCCACGCATTCATAACATTTATGTATCCTCCGCCTTGATCCAAAATGTCATAACCTTCCATTTTGGTAGCGCTTTCGGTCAGCACTTTGTATAACAATCTCGAAGGAATTTTGACATCGGGAAACTCAACTTTTGCGGCACTGAGCAGCAGCGCCATTACTCCTGCCGAATAAGGCGATGCCATACTAGTTCCCCAAAATCTGTCTCCCCTACTGAAATTTGGTACGGTTGAAGTACAAGCGCCCGGCGAAACTACGTTCGGTTTTAAAACTTCTCCTCCCCGGGAACTGAAATGGAGAATAATATTATTTTCTAATTCCGAATCGTATAAATCCCTGCCAACTTCTTTGGTTAACACGGCACCGGTTGAAAATATTGCATCCGTTGCAGCGGGCATACCTGTAGTGGAAATTCCGGGTCCTTCATTTCCGTTAGAAGTACTAATGTATAAATACGGATTATCCTTTACCAATTTCTCCAAAAATCTTTCAATGTCGGCTCTACCTTCAATTTCGGAACCAACACCGAAACTCATATTAATAATACACGGTTCTTTTCTTTCCTTTGAAATTTTATCCGCATAGAGATATGCTTTTTTCATACTCTCCGTTACCGTTGCACCGCCGGCAAAATTGTTATTTCCCAGTTTCAAACCGATTAATTTTGCACCCGGCGCAACGCCATTAAAATCGGGACTTCCGTCGATATGATATCCGGTGGCAATTCCCGCACAATGCGTTCCGTGCGAACCGTCATCGAAGAAGAAGTTAACAATATTCTTTTCGGGAAAAATATTTACAGCGATTGTAAAGCTCGGAATACCCTTTTCGTTGGGAATTGTAAAAGTATCGTATGCTTCTTTGTAATTCCTCAGCGGATTCTCGTCGGCTAAATCGCCGTCGCTGTCGGTATCCACATACACAACCCAAAACGTATCGTTTTCCGCTGAAGTTTGAAATGTAATGAAATAAAATTTATCGTCTTTTGTGCCGTTGCCGTTTATGTCGGCGGCACCGGAGTTTGAATTTTTCCATAAGTCTTCGGAAAGAAGTCCGATGTAATATTGTTCATCTAAAGATTTGTACGCCAACTCTTTAGAAGCTGTTATCTTGAAACCTTTCTCTTCATTTTCGAATATAAATTTACCTTCGTCTTCGTCGGTTTCGGCTTCATAAAATTTAATATCGCCTTGTCCCGTGAAATCTTGTACATCAATAACTTTTACTTCTCCCGTGGATGTTTTCGTTAACCCGTCTATTCCCATATCGATTCCCGTATCCAGAACCAACACTATTGTGCCTCTTCCGTCGTATTCGGGATAACGTTTCAAAAATTCTTCCACACCAGTGGAGTTAAGAGTTAAAAAGGTTTGTGTGGTATCTTGCGCAATAGTACCAATCGAGAAAAATAACAAAAACAAGAAAATATGTTTGAACTTAAGCATTTTAACACCTTACGTTTTTATCTTATTAAAAAACTTGTTGATTTCGCTTTTAATTTGTCAAGCTTGTTATAATCCAACTCCGAGCCCATAACACTGTGGGGAATGAGATAAACTATAATTAAAAGAAGGGCGGCAAACAAAGCCCATTTATGTTGATTGGAAGAACGTTTGTACATAAACAATGCGATTAACCATCCGATCATTGCAATTAGAGTTTTATTGTCGGTCAAATCCCAACCGAACGGAACTCCTGTCCACAAAGCGCCGAAAGCGTATTGCTGAACTAACGGACCTAAAATAAAACCGCCGACGAACAGGAAACCGATTGTCCAATAAGTCAGTTTTTTAAGATTCGATTTCTTAGAAAAATATTCAAGTCCGGTTCTTGTGGAAAGTAACATAGCGCCGAACATAAAAAATATGTGTGGAATCAAAATCCAAAGCGGTACGGCACCTTTAAAGCGGGTAACAACCGTTTTCGATTTGGGTAATGTTACCGAATTGTCGTTATGTTCGAGTTTAACAAAATACTCAAGCTTTCCCGCCGGAGGTTGATGAGGTAAATAAGCCGATAAATATCCGTCCGAATATTTCATCGGAAGCCGTGTGTAATCATCGTTTGTTTTATAACGTTTATAAAATAGGAAACCATGAAATGAAGAATCGGGAACGGCGATTTTTACAATTTGATCGCCCTCCCCACCGTGACTTCGGGTAAATTTAAATTCGATTTCCGTATTATCCAAATCGGTTTTCCCGCTCAAAGGGTAAGTGGGTCCCGTGATTCTTTGATAGTAAGCAGTCAGTAATGTAATTAGAAAGGCCAGCAACCACAACCAAAAACCGGATTTCATAAACAATAACCTTTAGAATTTTCTAAATCTCCATAGAACCGAGATAAAATATAGCTAAAGTATTACTGAAAATAAATTAATTTTCGATTGAGGGATTTGTAATTAACGGAAGGTTATTCCGGTAGAAGTTGGAACTTCAAAACAACATCGGTGCCTTTTTCGATTCTGCTTTTTATTTCCATATTGCCGTTAAGAAGTGACGTTAATTTGTTTGCTATGGTTAAGCCCAAGCCCGCACCTTCATATCTTC
>CAZKKI010000070.1:0-77049 GCA_964553325.1 uncultured Melioribacteraceae bacterium
GGATTAAAAACTTTAAGTTCTTTTTCGTGCTTATTTGCAAAAAGCAAAACGGAACTAAACAATATGTAAAAAACTATTCTTTTCATTATGCCGATGACATATTTCCGGTTCTAATCTAATCAATCGACGGGATAAATTCAATAGGTTTTTTACACTTTACTTATAACGATTTTATTATGCGTTTTTTCTCAAGCAGCCGAAGGAACAAGTTTTGCGTTGGCGCTTATTACCACAGTGGAGAATTCTTCCGGAGTTAACACGGAACGGGAAAATTCCAATATATCGTGCGAAGAAACCGAATCTATTTCGTTTACTATTTCGTCAACCGTTTTAACTTTGCCGTAATACGTAAGCGAATGCGCCAGTCTTTGCATTCTGTTTGTAAGACTTTCCGAAGAAAGAATATACGAACCTTTCAAATATTCTTTCGCTCTTTTTAATTCTTCTTCGTTCAAAACATTTTTCTTAAGCGAATCGATTTCTTTATGGATAAGCTCCAAAGCAGCGGGGAATTTTTTTTCGTTAGTTGAAAGGTAAATTCCGAATGCCGACGTTTCGAAATAAGAATTGATAAAAGCATTTATTTGATATGCAATTCCGTTCTCTTCGCGTAAAGTTTGGAACAATCTTGAACTGCTGCCTTCCCCTAAAATAACCGACAGCAATCGCGCAAGTATTCGTTTTTTGCTTTTATAACCGTCGACCGGTTTTCCCAAAATCAAATGCGATTGTTTTATATCTTTTTGTATATGTAATCTTTGCGGACGCGAGTTAAGAAAAAGCTCTCTTTTAAATGAGTTGATTTTCCTAAAACCACCGAAATTATTTAAAACGGCATCCAAAACTTTTTGATGCGGTATTTTACCGACGACGGAAACAATTAAATTATTCAAACCGTAATATTTTTCAACAAACCGGAAAAGTTCTTTTTGTTTTACCAACCGCAGGGAATCGACCGTGCCCAAAATAGGAAACGCCAAAGGATTTCCTTTAAAAATCAACGTTTCGAATTCGTCGTAAATCAAATCTTCGGGAGAATCCTGTGTATCGGAAATTTCATCGAAAACTACGCCTTTTTCTTTTTCGATGTCTTCGGGAAGAAAGAGCGGGTGTTGCACGATATCCGATAAAACTTCGAAAGTCCGTTCGAAATTTCCGTTTATTCCGTGTGCGAAAAAGCAAGTGTATTCTTTTGTTGTAAACGCATTCAGATATCCGCCGAGGGATTCAATTTCATGTGTAATTTTTTTTGCATTTCTTTTGGAGGTGCCTTTGAAAATCATGTGCTCTACAAAATGGGAAATACCGTTCGGAAATTCCGATTCGTTTCGGGTTCCGGTATTAAACCAAAAGCCTATTGCAAACGAACCGGCATCGGGTATGTTTTCCGTTACTATTTTCAATCCGCTTTCAAGTTCGGATACGTTAAATTTTTCCATTAATCCGGCAAAATCCCGCAATTGTTAAATTTCCATACCGATTTTAGCCTGCAAAGTTACCAATTCGTACGTTAAGATACTACTTTTCATATTTTTCGACATAATCGGCAAAGAAGTTTCCTATTCTTTCGTAAGCTTTAGTAAGTATTTCCTCGTTCGGCAAAAACACAATTCTAAAATGTTGAGTACCCGGAACTTGCCCGAACCCGCTTCCCGGAACTACAACCACACCGGTTTCTTTAATCAATTCCGCCACGAAATGATTGTCGGAATTTTTAATGTGCAACCGCGGAAAAGCATAAAACGCTCCGCGCGGAATTTCACATGTGATTCCGGGAATATCGTTCAACATTTTTACGGTTAAGTCTCTTCTGCGTACAAGTTTTTCCATCACGGTTTTTAGGTGACTTTGGTCGCCATCGAGCGCAACGGGAATCGAATATTGAATCGGATGGTTTGCGGAAAGTCTCGATCGTAAAATTTTATTTATCGCTTCAATATAATCGGAAAGAACTTCACGGTTTCCGCTTATGATACCCCAACCGATTCTGAAACCCGGAGCAAGATAATTTTTCGATAAACCGCCGAAAGTAATAACCGGCACTTCGGAATTTAAAGATGCAATTGAAACATGAGTTTCACCGTCCATTAAAAGTTTGTCGTAAATCTCATCGGCAAAGATTACGAGATTATGTTCAAGCGCCAAATCGATTATTTGTTGTAATGTTTCTTTCGTACTGTTCGAGCCGGTCGGATTATTCGGATTAATCAGAATTATCGCCTTGGTTTTATCGTTTATTTTTTTTCTGATATCGTCCACATCGGGTTGCCATCCATTGCTTTCATCAAGATAATACGGGTTTTCCACCATTTGCAGTTTACTTTGTATTGCGGTATACAACGGATAACCCGGAGTAGGCGTTAAAATATTTTCACCTTGATTAACCAGCGATGTTAAACAAATATCGATCGCTTCGCTGGCGCCGGTAGTTACAAAAATATCTTGTATATTTTTTATTCCTTTACGTTCGGCTTCCCTTCTGATCGATTCACGCGCTTCTTCAATTCCCGAAGACGGACCGTAACCGTTTCTATTTTCCAGCATCGCTTTGTAACTGGCTTCTATCATCGGCCTCGGGGTTTCAAAATCGTAAATGTTCGGATCACCGATATTCAAATACAACATTTCTTTACCCGATTTGGCAACTTCATCGGCAATTAACAAAACATCTCTAACGGCATATGTGATATTCCGTGTACGTTCTGCTGCTTTAATTTCTTTTAAACTCATATTTCCCTCATTTTAATAATTTTAATTGTCATTTTCATTTGCTTTGGGTTTTATAATTATTCCGTGATTTTTTCTTCCGTTTATCTTAACTGTCAGCGGATTTTTAAAATGTAAATGTTTTGTGTAAGTTTTTCTATCGACCGGTTCGATATTTTCCAACCATTCCCAATCCAAAAACGACTTGTTGTTCAACGTGTGAACGGTAAAATAACCAACCATTAACGAAGTTATGTTGTGGAAGAAATGTGTTCCTTGCGAAGGTTGAACGCTCATGTCTTCAAAATCGGTTTCAATAATCACTTTGGCTCCGGATATCTGTTCCCAAACAACGGGAATTCCCAACCAAGGATCGAGAGAACCCCAGCGCCCCATTCCAATTAACAAGTAAGGTTTGTTTTCGTCGTTCAGTTTTGTGTTGTATTGACTTATTTCGGTCGCGGTTTCGCCGCTTTTCGCCCGCTGGAATGTCTTTTTATCGACCATCACGATATCATGAATATCATTTATTACACCGTGACCCAAAACTTGGTCGCTCTCGCAAAGCAATTCTTGCTTATCGACATTTTCAATTTTCAAATTTTCCAGCTCTTCTTGAATTACTATCGGTCGGAGTTGCACAATACCGAATTCGTTTTTAGGATAATTGCTGTTTTTTAAATTAACCGCGAATTCAATTTCCACGGGTGTTCCCATTCCCCAAGTTCCGAGATTCAATAATAAATTCAGAATATCGGGAAGCGGAAAAATTTTATGTCGTAAAATTGGTGCAAAAGTAACCAACCGCATTCCGGGGCGCGCAATTCCGTCGTAAATAATATCGTTTTCTGGCGAATACGTGGAACCGACGAAATTAAGAGTTCCGTCTTTTTCCGCGACATCCAAAGTGTACGATTCGATTAATAAATCGTGCGTGTCTTCTTCGAAGTTAACATCTTTATTTAAATTTAAAGCAAAAAATTCGGTTTGTGCATTTTCCAAACTTTCTTTGATCGAATGGAATTGGAAAATGTCCATCGGGTATCTGGGGCAAAAGCGAACACATTTTCCACCGTCGACAACGGTTTTGCCAAGACCGAGAGCAACGCCGGCTATTCCGTCTTGAGGTTTCTGGGGTTTAATCGGGTAAAAATTATAAGATTTTGCCACACCGGAAATATCGGGATAAAATCTGTCTTCGTGTTTTTTCCCGATCAGCTTTTGTACGATTACCGCCATTTTTTCTTCTTCCAAACGGTACGATGTCATTCTAACATACTCTTTGGCGCGCCGGTAAAACGTTGAAGCATAAACTTTTTTAATAGTAATCAATAATTCGTTTAGGCGAATCAGAGGATTCGGATCGTTATTCGGCAGCATGTAAGTTTCGTAAATTCCGGCGAATGGATGGTACTGCGAATCTTCCAACAGACTGGAAGACCGTACGGCAAGAGGAGTTTTGATTATATCAAGGAAATTAGCCAATTCCGATATTATTTCCGTCGGAAAATGTTCTGCTTTAAGGAAACGCCTTGTAATTTCCTTATCGTCTTTGCATTCAATGGCGAATCTTCTTAAATGGTTCTGGTCGAGGAATTGATCGAAAACTTCCGTTGCAATAATAACTGCCGGCGGAACGAAAATTTCCACTCCTTCAAATTTATTTTCCAGTTCGTAGTCGCTTAGAAGTGTATTCAGAAAGCCCAAACCTCTTGCTTTGCCGCCGAGCGAACCGCCGCCGATTCTTGCAATACTTCGTTCGGGATTAAACGATTCTTTATCGAAATAAGTAATAACTCCCCTTTGGCGAAGCTGTTTATATTTTTCGATGGAATTAATCAAATCGTTGCGAAGCGCGTCTATGCTTTCGTAATCTTCCACTTTACGTGGCCGTAAATATTCCGCCAATCTGAATTCCGTACGCGCTTTCAACCAGTTTGAGAAATGGTTTCTCTGTGCATGATAAACTATGCTTTCATCCGGTACAATCTTCAGCAATTTTTGCAACGATGTTAAATCGTGAGCTCTCCCTACTTCTTTCCCGTCGGGTGTTCGAAAAATAAAATCACCGAAACTAAAATACTCGAACATAAATTGTCTGAGTTCATCCAATAAAGTCATAGAATCTTTCAGAATAAACGCGCACTTTGCTTTATATGCTTCTTCTCTGTTCGATTCCTCGTTGGAAAGCAACAAAACCGGAATATCGGGTAATTCACGTTTCACCGCGCGGGCAAATTTCACTCCGGCTTTCGGATCGTTTACTCCTTTTCTCGGGAAATCGACATCGGAAATAACCCCCAGACAATTTTCTTTGTACAGTTTGAAATAATTCCACGCTTCCTCGTAAGTGCTGCAAAGCAGAATTTTAGGCCGCGCCCGCATTCTCAAATACCGGTGAGTTAAATTAACACCTTCGGATATCAATCTGTGCGATTGATTAAAAAGTTCGGTGTAGAGCAAAGGCAAAAACGAAGAGTAATATTGAACGTCGTCTTCTATTAAAATTATGTTTTGTACACCTACTATTCTTGTGTCGTGGTCTATATTAAGTTTGTCTTCCAAATATTTTACTATACCGATAATCAACCGGAAATCGCCTTGCCACATGAAAACCTTTTCGAAAACCCTAAGTTTTTTGGTTGATTTAAGGTGTTCCAGTTCCCTTTTGTTATGCGTCAGCAAAACAATTGGTATATCGAAATGCGATTCCCGGACCATTTCCGCAAAACGTACGGCTTCCATATCTTCGATGTGAAGCGTAGTAATTATCAAATCGAATCTTTTTTCTTCTTTGATAAGTTGCAGTGCTTTTCTTGCGGTGGAAACCCTTGTCAGTTCGGGCGTGTGGCTCAATTGCAAGTCGCGATACTCATGCCGTAATAGTTCGTATAATCTACCGTCTTCCTCAAAAAGGTAAAGGTCGTACAAACTGGATACCAAAAGAATATCGCGGATTCTGAACCGCATTAAATTATGAAACGGCAGAGTTTTTTTTCCGAAACCGTATTCAACCCAAAACTTTTGTTTACCCTTTAGCGTTTTGTTGGTTTCGGTTTTAATTTTGTAGCTCATTTAAGCAGCGACCTTTTTTCGATTGATACCTGAAAATTAAGAATAAAAATGAACTATTAGAAATTTCGGAAGGGTAAATTTAAACAAAAAGCCGCCCTTGATAAAAAGGACGGCTTCCAAAAGATGTTCCGGCAATTACACAACACCTTGATCCATCATCGCGTCGGCTACTTTCAAGAAACCGCCGATGTTGGCACCGTTAACATAGTTGCCCGGTGTACCGAATCTTTCTGCCATATCTACGCAAGTTTTGTGAATGTTTTTCATAATATTTCGGAGATGGTTATCAACTTCTTCCCTCGTCCATTGCATTCTAATGCTGTTTTGCGACATTTCCAATCCGGAAACAGCTACACCGCCGGCATTTGCCGCTTTTGCGGGACCGTAAAGAATGCCTTTATCCAAGAATAATTGCACTCCTTCCAAAGTGGTCGGCATATTGGCGCCTTCACTAACAACGAATACACCGTTATCCAACAAGTGTTGAGCGTCTTTTGCATTGATTTCGTTTTGTGTTGCGGAAGGGAATGCACAATCGGCTTTATGATTCCATAACGGATTATAATCCAACGAAGGATCAACAGGAGTATAAACTGCATTCGGATATTTTTCGGCATATTCTTTAATTCTTCCGCGTCTTACGTTTTTCAGTTCCATAACGAATTTCAGTTTTTCTTCGTCTATTCCTTCTTCGTCGTAAATATATCCGTTCGAATCCGACAATGTAACTGGTTTAGCACCGAGTTGCAACAATTTCTCCACAGTATATTGTGCAACGTTACCGCTACCGGAAACCAAACATACTTTTCCTTCCAAAGTATCGCCGCGTGTTGCAAGCATTTCGGCTGCAAAGTAAACGGAACCGTAACCCGTTGCTTCGGGTCGAATTAACGAACCACCCCAGTTCAAACCCTTACCGGTTAGAACGCCGGAAAATTCGTTTTTGAGTTTTTTGTATTGTCCGAAAAGATATCCTATTTCCCTTCCGCCAACTCCGATGTCGCCCGCCGGAACGTCGGTATTAGGTCCGATATGACGGAACAATTCGCTCATAAATTGTTGTGTAAATCTCATTACTTTCAAATCGCTCTTACCTTTCGGATCGAAATCGGAACCGCCTTTACCACCTCCCATCGGAAGAGAAGTGAGACTGTTTTTAAATACTTGTTCAAATGCCAAAAATTTTAAGATGCTAAGATTTACGGAAGGGTGAAAACGCAAACCGCCTTTGTAAGGACCGAGAGCGCTGTTCATTTCGATTCTGTAACCGCGGTTAATATGAATTTCACCTTCTTCGTCTACCCAAGGAACACGGAACTGAATTACTCTTTCCGGCTCAACTATTCTTTCCAGTATTTTTGCCGCACGGTATTCCGGATGTTTTTCAAAAACGATATCCAACGATTCGGCAACTTCCAAAACCGCTTGGTGGAATTCCGGTTCGTTCGGATTTTTCGCTTTTACTTCGGCAATCAGATCTTGAACATACTGTGACATTTTGTTGCTCCTTATTTAATTAGTGGATTAAATTTAATTTTTTTAATTTTTATTTATTGTGAAATGAATCAGTACATTTCCAGCCCCGGTTTTATTATCACTCCTTCGTTTTGCCTTCCGCTTATTTTGGTTATCACCGGTTTCTCAAATACCAGGTGACGAGTAAATTTTAATTTATCCACTTCTTTTTGTTCTTTTAACCATTTCCAATCTACAAAACAGTTTTTACAATTGGATTTGATTGTAAAATAACCGACACGAAACGCCGTGATGTTGTGAAAGAAATGCGAACCTTGTGAAGGTTCGACTTTGAAATCTTTGAAACTCGATTCGACAATTACGGAAGCGCCGGAAATTTGATCCCATGTAACGGGAATTCCGAGCCAAGGATCCATGCTTCCCCATCTTCCTACGCCTATTAAAATGTACGGCTTTTTCTCGTCGGTAAGTTTTTCGTTCAGTTTGCTTATTTCATATGCCACTTCCTTGCTTTTTCCCCTGTCGAATGTATCCGCGTCCACAACTACAACGTCGTATACATCGTCGATAATTCCATCGCCCAATACTTGTGTACTTCGGCAAATAAGGTTTTCATTTTTAACGTTCGTCAAATCTATATCGATTGATTCGCGGCTTAACACCATCGGTCTCATTTGTAATAAAGCAAATTCCTTGGGTTCGCCGCTGGGAACTTTTGTGTTCATGGCAAATTCAATTTCCACTTGAGTTCCCATTCCCCAAGAGCCGTAATGCAAAATTGTGTCCAATATTTCCGGCAAAGGAATGATATTGTGTTTTAATATCGGCGCAAAAGTAACCAACCGCATTCCGTTTCTCGATAGTCCGTCGTAGATAGCTTCGTTTTCTTGGGAATACGTGGATGCGATATTGGTTAGGGTTCCGTCTTTTTCGGCAACGTCGAGTTCATACTCTTTTACCAGAACATCCAACAGTTTTTGGTTATCCAAAGAAAAATCGGCCGATAAATCGACAGCATAAAATTTTTGTTGCGTGTTTCTTAAAGTTTCTTTGGTCGAATAAAATTGTAATAAATGTTTTGGGTATTTCGGACAGAACCGAACGGAATTACCACCTTCGACAATAATTTTACCGAGTCCCAGTGCAACATGAGCAATGCCGTCGGTAGCTTTTTGTGGAGGAACGGGATAAAAATTATACGATTTTGCAACACCCGAAATATTCGGGTAAAAGCGGTTTTCGTATCGTGCGCCTACAATCTTTTGAATTATCACCGCCATTTTTTCTTCTTCCAAGCGGTACGACGTAGCTTTCAAATAATCTTTCGCCTTTTTGAAAAACGTTGAAGCATAAACCAATTTAATTGCAAGAAGCAATTCTTCAAGCCGTTCTTCCAAATCTTCGTCTTGATTCGGAATCATAAAAGTTTCGTAAACTCCGGCAAAAGGTTGGAATTGCGAATCTTCCAGCAAGCTCGAACTTCTAACGGCAAGCGGTACTTTTACGATATGAAGAAACTCCATTAACTTTACCGTTACGTCGCTGGGAAATTTTTCCGCGAGAATAAACCTTTCAACTATTTTGGCGTCGTCTTGTTCGTTAATCGCGAAATCGAACAGATCGTTTTCTTCGATAAATCTATCGTAAATATCGGTAGCAAGCACAATTGCCGCGGGTACGTAAATATCAATTCCATCGAATTTGGAGGACAATTCCAAATTGCTAATCAGATTATTGATAAACCCGAGACCGCGGGCTTTCCCGCCGAGTGAACCGTAACCGATTTTGGCAAAGCTGTTTTTCGGGTCGAACGTTTCTTTGGTAAACTCGGTTATTGTTCCTTGTTGCCTGAGTTCCAAATAATGCCGGATGCTTGATAAAAGCATTTGCCTTAATGCTTCGGGAGATTCGAAATCGGATATTTTTCTTGGTCGCAATTGGTTCGCGAGCCAAAATTCGGTACGGGCTTTTAACCAAGTGGAAAAGTGATTGCGCTCCGAATGGTACAAAATCGATTCTATCGGAACGATTTCGAGTTGTTGTGCAAGTTCGCGCAGATTTGCCGCATGTCCAACCCGTTTCCCGTCCGGCGTTTTAAAAACAAAATCGCCGAAACTGAAATTTTCTATCATGAATTTTCTTAGGTCGTTCAGTAATCTCGGCGAACCTTTAAGTAAAAACGAGGCTCCTATTTCGTAAGCAGTTTCTTTTAATTCTTCTTGAGTGGATTGCAGCAAGACCGGCACATCTTCGGTAACGGATTTAATTTGTTTCGCCAATTTAATGCCGGCTTCGGGATCTTTAACACCGTTATGCAAGAAATTTATATCCGAAATAACACCGAGAATATTTTGTTTATATTTTTCGAAGTATTCCCAAGCTTCCTCGAACGATGTGCAGAGTAAAATTTTGGGTCGCGCCCGCATTCTCAAAAATCTGTGCGAAGCGTTCACCCCTTCGGAAATAAGTCGTTGCGATTGTTTGAATATTTCGGTGTAAATCAACGGTAAGTAAGCCGAGTAGAACTTCACATCGTCTTCAACCAAAATAATTACTTGCACTCCAACCGCTTTTGTGTCGCGTTCAACATTTATTTTGTCTTCTACGGATTTAATTATACCGATAAGCAATCTGTAATCGCCTTGCCAAATAAAAATTCTTTCGAAAATAGAAATGCGCGGATCGTTTTCTATTTCTTTCCGTTCTTGATTATCGTAAGCAAGGAGAATAATGGGAATTTTAATACCGAACGATTTAATTTCTTGGGCAAACTGCACGACGTGCATATCTTCGACGTGCATCGTCGTTAAAATCAAATCGAATTGATTTTCTTGCAGAAGTAATTCGATTGCTTCTTTGGAAGTAGTTACATGTGTGATTTCCGGAGCGTGACTTAAGTTTAACGACTGATATTCTTCTCTGATAAGTTCGTATAACCTTCCGTCTTCCTCAAAAAGATAATTATCGTAGAGACTTGAAACCAGAAGAATTTCGCGTATTTTGAAACGCATCAGCTTTTGGAATTTTTTCACCCGCGTGCTGAATGCATCCAACACTAATTTTTTTTGAATATCGTCATCCATAAGGTTTCACAATTCAACCGCAATTTAATTTAACAAAAAACTATACCAAGCCTTGATCCATCATAGCGTCGGCCACTTTTAGAAATCCGGCTATATTTGCTCCGTTAACATAATTGCCCGGCGTTCCGAAACGTTCGGCGGTTTCAAGGCAAGTATTATGAATTCGTTTCATAATTTCTTGAAGCCGATTATCCACTTCTTCTTTCGACCAAGGAAGACGCATACTGTTTTGCGACATTTCAAGACCCGATGTAGCCACACCGCCGGCATTTGCCGCTTTAGCGGGACCGAATAAAACGCCCGCTTCTTGAAACATTTTTACGGCATCGAGGGTTGTCGGCATATTCGCCGCTTCGCAAACCGCAATACAGCCGTTATCTATTAAACTTTTAGCGTCGTCCGGATAAATTTCGTTTTCTGTTGCACATGGAATTGCAATATCAACTTTTACTCCCCACGGTTTTTTGCCCGGGAAAAATTCCACACCGAATTTTTTAGCATAATCTTCAACCGCATCGTTATTGCTTGCACGAAGTTTAAGCATATAATTTACTTTCTCACCTTTTACCCCGTCGGGATCGTAAATAAATCCGTCCGGTCCGGAAAGTGTAACAACCTTTCCGCCTAATTCGTTTATTTTTTGTACCGCTCCCCAAGCAACATTACCGAAACCGGAAACAGCCACCGTTTTTCCGTCAATCGACATTCCTTTTGTCTTTAA
This sequence comes from uncultured Melioribacteraceae bacterium, assembly GCA_964553325.1. GTDB lineage: Bacteria > Bacteroidota > Ignavibacteria > Ignavibacteriales > Melioribacteraceae > BMS3ABIN04. The sequence goes on from CAZKKI010000070.1 coordinate 11,062, forward strand.
CATTTCTTCCGTAAAATAAACCACCCCGAAACCGGTTGCTTCGGGTCGTATTAACGAACCGCCCCAGTTTAATCCTTTGCCGGTCAACACTCCGCTGAATTCGTTTTTTAATCTTTTATATTGCCCGAACAAATAACCGATTTCCCTTGTACCAACTCCTATATCGCCGGCGGGAACGTCCGTATTCGGTCCGATGTGCCTAAACAGTTCCGTCATAAAACTTTGGCAAAACCTCATAATTTCGTTATCGCTTTTTCCTTTGGGATTAAAATCGGAACCGCCTTTTCCGCCGCCCATAGGAAGAGTTGTTAAACTGTTTTTGAAAACTTGTTCGAATGCTAAAAATTTCAATATTCCCAAAGTAACCGAGGGGTGGAATCTTAATCCGCCTTTGTAGGGACCAATAGCGCTGTTCATTTCAATTCGGAATCCGCGATTAACATGATATTCGCCTTGATCGTCCATCCACGGAACTCTGAAGATAATTACTCTTTCCGGTTCAACCATCCTCTCGAAAATTTTCGCATATTGATATTCCGGGTGTTTTTCAAAAACCAATTCCAATGATTCCCCTACTTCCCTTACGGCTTGGTGAAATTCGGGTTCGGCGGGATTTTTGGCTTTTACTTCCTCAATAATATTTTCGATATATTGTGACATTCCAGATCTCTCTATTTTATTAAAAACTGTGAATTTAATTCGGGTGCTTCTTTGCGGTTTAAAACGAGTGCACTATCAGGTGTTAATTTATTTTTAAAACGATTCATTTATTCTTTCGCAATTATTTTCGGCAACAAAAAAATACCTTTATATCTTAAACATATATTGTAAAAGATAGTTTAGCAAGAAAAAATTTATTATTGAGGAAAAATTTGTATAAGTAAAAAGTGCGGGGTTCCGGGATTAGAAAAACTTCAAGCCGTTTTTTTATTCGAAACCGATGTTTTGTCAATTTCAAAAATTCGGGGTTTCCGGGAAGCCTCATAATCTTCCATCGTATTGCTTACATACCACCAACTATCCGGTACTTCAACAACATAGTTTCCGCTTTTTTCGTGTGCCGTTTCAAGAATTAAATCGAAAACATCAACCGGCAAATCCAAATTTACTTTTAACTTGGAAGAAAAATCATATTGTTTGTTTTGCGCTTTAACGTAATATTGTGAAAAATGGAAAATCGCATCGGAGTTTTTTGCAGCGGTAACAACGGGCAAAGTGTGAAGCAATAAAATAAAATCGAGTTTGAGAGAAGAATATTTTTCGTATAAATAATCCAAGTAAGTTAAATTTGCCACACCTTCGTTTCTGTTACCGAACAATTGCCAAAGTCCGGTAATTCCGGGTTTCGAATTAAGTTTGTTTCTTTCGGCGTAAAATTCGGGATAATCGCTTTTTAGAATTTCCAAATCGTGAATCATCAACGGACGCGGACCAATTATGCTCATCTGCCCCATTAAAACATTTATGAATTGCGGAATTTCATCCAAACCCGTTCTTCTCAACCATTTGGCAAACGGGGAAATTTTTTCGCTTAAAAAGGGTTTAAGGAAAATATTGTTATTGTCGTCTAGCTTGGAATGATGATCCGATTCGGTTTTAATCGTCTTAAGTTTGAAAATACGAAATCTGTGTTTCTCTAACGTTAAGCCTCTTTCTTGAACAAATATCGGGAACTCACGTAGTTCGAAAAAAAGAATAACGGAAAAAACAATAGTTAACGGAAGCATTAGAATGAAAAGCGTTAATGCAATAACAACATCAAATAATCTTTTTATCATTAAATTGATTTTTCTGTTTCGAGAAATATGTAAATTAAAACCGTTCATAAATATAAACAAAAGTTTGAGAATTCAAAAAATAATCGACCATAAAACATAGTCAGATATTAAGATAACCGCCGATGAATAAACAAAAGCTTTAATTGTCGAAAGTCCCACTCCTTCGGCTCCTCCTTCCGTGTGAAAACCGATATGGCAGCCCAAAAGAGCCGTCATTCCGCCGAAAACCATTCCTTTGAACATTCCGAATGTAAAATCTCCCATGGCAAAAAACCTTTTTACGGAAAAGAAAAAGACATCAAACGATATGCCAAGAAAATAATTGGAAACCAAATAAGCGCCGAACACTGCAATTACGTCGGCAAAAATTATTAAAATAGGCAACATAAAAATCGATGCGAAAAATCTCGGCATTGCCAAAAACCTTACCGGATTAATTCCCATTGTTTCCAAAGCGTCGATTTGTTCGGTTACTTTCATCGAACCGATTTCCGCTGCTATGGATGCGCCAACCCTTCCGGCAATAATAATTCCCGTTAAAACCGGTCCCAGTTCCGTTATAATCGCCCGACTTGTAGCGGTTCCTAAAAACGATAACGGTGCAAGTCCTTTTAATTGATAAGCCGCTTGCCATGCCGCCACGGCGCCGGTAAATATTGCAATGATAATCACCAAAGGTAATGAATTAACGCCGATGTGTTCCATTTGGCTTAATACAAGTTTCCTCTTCTTCAAAATGGACGGGGTTTGCTTAAGTATTCCAAAGAACAAATTGGCAACTTGACCGAATTCCTGAAAAAAAGATAATGTTGCGCTGCCTAACTTTTCAAAAATGACGGAAATCATAGCAAAATTTTATCTCATCTTTTATATTGTCGAAAAAAAATTGTTTTTCTAAAACTAAAGAAAAGAAAATTCTTATCGAATAAAAAAGTAAGTTACCATTTTTCCGTTGATATACAAAAACCGGTTGATAAAATTAGACATAAATAACTTATTTTTGTATTGACTATATGCACATTTTTTTATTATTTTATGTTTCGTAAGCAGTAATTTCGAAAACATCCGAAGAAGAAAATAAATGAACTTTTTAATACAAAATCTCATTTTAGTACTATCGCTAATCATTATTATCGACAGGTTTACTGTATTCAATCCCGGTTGGCTATTCCACCGGGATTTTTTTTAACTATAAGTTTTTTTCAACCCAAAAAGCAAAGGGGAAGTTATGATTGATATTATTTTTAAGGACGTTGAACAACAAAAAGATGTGAAATTGCCGGACAATTTGATTTTCGGACGTACATTTACCGATCACGTGTTCGAAATGGATTACGATGATGCTCTTGGAGGTTGGCATAATCCTACAATCAAAAAGTTTGGCGATTTGAAAATGAGTCCCGCAACAATGGTTCTACATTACGGTCAAGCTATTTTCGAAGGGATGAAAGCATACAAGCAAGATAACGGAAGAGTAGCGTTGTTTCGCCCCGAAGATCATTTTAAAAGATTAAACCGTTCGGCAGACAGAATGTGCATCCCGTTGATCGACGAAAAATTCTTGTTGGATGCATTAATTGAATTAATCAAAATCGATAAAGATTGGATTCCGACCAAACCCGGCCATGCATTATACATTCGTCCGCTAATTTTTGCAACCGATCCGTTTTTGGGCGTAAGAGCATCGAACAATTACAAATTGATTATTATGCTCAGTCCGGTAGGACCTTATTACCCCGAAGGATTTAAGCCCGTGCCGATATTGGCAACCGACCATTATGTACGTGCCGTAAGAAAAGGTGTGGGCGAATGCAAAACCGCAGGGAATTATGCCGCAAGTTTGGCAGCTCAACGCGAAGCTATCAAAGAAGGTTATACTCAAGTTCTTTGGTTGGATGCCATCGAGCAAAAATATTTGGAAGAAGTCGGCACGATGAACATTTTTGTTCAGTTCAAAGACGAAGTGGCTACTCCGCCACTTACCGGCAGTATTTTGCCGGGAATTACCCGTAAATCCGTTCTACAAATTTTAAAAGACTGGAATTACAACGTAACGGAACGCCCAATTGCCATGCAAGAAGTAATCGACAGATATAACGACGGTTCTCTTGTTGAAATTTTCGGAACCGGCACAGCGGCGGTTATTTCTTCACTGAGTAAATTAAAATACCACGATACCGTTCTGAAATTCAGCGATGAAGAAGCCGGCGAATTGGGAACAAAACTGTACAATGAAATTACCGATATTCAATACGGAAGAATAGAAGACCGTTACAATTGGTTGAAATTTATCGATTAAATTCGAATTTCATCTTTAACAATATAAAGGTCGCCAGAGTGCGACCTTTTTTATTTTCCGTTTTGTAGAATTTTAAACTTGACAATGTGCACAAAAGTTCACTATATTTGTAGTGAACAAACAAACACTATAAGAATGAGAAAAAAACTTACACAACGCCAACTTGAAATACTTAAATTCATAGAAGAATACGTCGAAGAAAACAACTTCCCTCCCACTTATCGTGAAATCGGGAAAAAATTTAACATTGCCAGTACTTTCGGCGTAAAAAGGCATATCGACGCATTAGTTAAAAAAGGATATTTAACGACAGAAAGCAATTCGTTCAGATCGATAGCGGTAAAAGATCAAAAGAAAAACGGGAATTGCAAAGAAAACTCAACCGTTTCGATACCGCTTATCGGTCGTGTCGCTGCCGGGTATCCGGTTTTTGCCGAGGAAAACATCGAGGGCAATTTTACAATTGACGCTTCACTAATTAATAATAAAGGAAACTTATTCGGTTTGAAAGTTCGTGGCGAAAGTATGATTGACGCCGGAATTTTTGACGGCGACTTGGTCATTGTAAAATCTCAAAACTCTTGCGAAAACGGGGATATCGTTGTTGCACTTGTTGAAGACGAATCGACATTAAAAAGATTTGTGAAAAAAGGCGGCAAAACTTTTCTTATGCCCGAAAATCCGAAATTCGACCCGATTGACGTTACCAATAACAAAAATTTTCATATTGTTGGCAAAGTGATAGCGGTTTACAGGAGTTTTAATTGATATGAAATCGGAAATTTTTAATAAAGCCATTATGCAGAGGCACAGAATAACATTCTTATACAATTTCCGTTTGGTTACGGTGGAACCGTATTACATCGGAGTAAACAAAAGCGGGAACAAAGTAGTATACGGAAGAGTAAACGGAACAAATAGAATTTGTGCGTTTGAATACAACAAAATAACAAATATCAAAGTTCTTAGTTCACATAAATTTTCGCCAATTATTCCTATTCTGCCTTCACTCAACTAAAACGGAGGAGAAATGGATAAATCGACATATCAAATGAACGTCGATAATTTAATCGAGCACTTCTGGAAACACGGTTATCTTACGCTCAAAAGGAAATTCGGTACTTATTTACCGGAGCCCAACACTATCGGCAATTACGAAGTGGACGCCATAGGAAAACAAAAATCCAAATACGCAATCGGGATAATTTTAACCGAGCAAGATTTGGACAATCCGAAAATTTATTCGAAGCTGGAATATCTTTCCACGCGGGAAACAAAATTTTCACGTAAAAAGGTAACTTTGTTCGTCGGTGTGCCTAAAATTTTTCTCAATAAAGCCAAACTTATTGTTTCCAGTCTCTCCGAAACCGCACGCAAGAACATTAAATTGGTACCGATTTCGGTAGAAACTCAACAATACAATTGATTTTCGTTTCCTCTCCGCAAAAAATTTTTTGTTTTTGTAAACAAAATCCGAATTCAATTGTATAAAAACCGAGCTTCTGAAATATCGGAAAGATTCCCGCATATTTTAAGCTCCGCTGTTATTAAATAATTCGTTTATCAACAAAAGCCAAAATAAACATATAAAATAAAGAATAGGGCTCTACCTTGACATTTATTTAACCGTCGTTTATTTTGGAAGGTCTAATTAAAATTAATGAGAGCACGAATTGGCAAAAAAATTAAGTAAGAACGATTTACTCCGACTTGATGAGTTAAAAGAGACCGGAAACATTCCCGAACACATAGCAATCATAATGGACGGTAACGGTAGATGGGCAAGAAAGCGCGGATTGCCGAGAGCTACCGGTCACAAAAAAGGCGTAGATACAGTAAGAATTGTGGTTGAAGCATGCATCAAATTGGGAGTTAAATACCTTACGCTTTACACATTCAGCACGGAAAATTGGAAACGTCCGAAAAACGAAATTACAACTTTAATGAAATTAATGGTACGGAGTCTTCAAACCGAAACCAACGAACTTCATGCAAACGGGGTTAGAATAAATACAATCGGCGAAATAGAAGCTTTGCCCGATGCAGTTCAAAACGAGTTGGAACAAGCAATCGAAAAAACTAAAGATAATGACAAGTTAGTTCTTAACTTGGCGGTAAGTTACAGCGGGCGTTGGGAAATTACCGAAGCCGTAAAGAAAATTGCCCGTGAATACAAAGAAGGAAAAATTGAACTTACGGATATAAACGATGAATTAGTTTCAAATCATTTGACAACGGCGGGAATGCCCGACCCGGATTTAATGATAAGAAGCGGCGGCGAATACAGAATAAGCAACTTTTTAATTTGGCAAATTGCATATTCCGAACTGTACGTTACTAAGGTTCTGTGGCCGGAATTCAAATGTAAAAATTTGGTGGAAGCAATAAAAGATTATCAAAAAAGAGAAAGAAGATTCGGTTTAACCAGTGAACAATTATCAAACAACTTCAAGCGATCAAAGAATGTTAAAAACCTGTCTAAAGAATTGGTGTAGTCTCTGCCTTCTAACTTTTTTACTTATTACCAATTTAAGTTTCGCTCAATTTCAGAAGGCAAACTATAAAATTTTGGGAATATCGGTTGAAGGTAATAAAACCGCTGACTCCAAAACCATTATAGCAAACAGCGGTTTGCGGGAAGGGAACGAAATTGAAGTACCCGGCGATGCAACAAACAATGCAATTAAAAGGTTGTGGGCGCTCGGTATTTTTAAAGATGTCCAAATTTTAATCGATAAAAAAATCGACAACGGAGTTTTTCTCCTTATTAAAGTTGAAGAATTACCCCGTGCCGAAGAAATTGTTGTTCGGGGTAACGACGAACTTGACGAAGACGATATTAAAAAAGAAGTTCCGATTATTAGAGGTCAAACCCTAAAACCGCAAGAGATTAAATCCGCTCAATACAAAATCAAAAAATTATACGAAAAAGAAGGATTTCTCAATGCTAAAATCACTCCGCTTTTGTATTCTTTTTTTGAAGCGGATACAAGTCAAGACGAAATTACCGTAACCTGGCGTAACGACAACGACTTATCGGACGAATACCAAACAACTTACGATTATTCGCCCGAAAGCAGAACGAACATAATCAGAAAAATTAAAAACAGAAAACTTTTGCTTTTCGATATCGATGAAGGCGATAAAGTAATAGTCAGAAAAATTAAATTCGTTGGCAATGAAAAATTTGACGACGACGATTTGAAATCGGAATTCGACGAAACAAAAGAAGACGCATGGTGGAGATTTTGGAGCAGCGCTACGTTCAACAAAGAAGACTTCGAAAAAGACAAAGAACTGCTCGCAAATTTTTATAAGAAAAACGGATATCGCGATTTTGAAGTTCTGGGCGACACACTGCTATTCTCTCCGAATAAAAAGTTCGTCGACATAATTATCAGCGTTTACGAAGGACCACAATATAAAATCCGGAATATTGTTTGGGAAGGCAACACCGTTTACCCCGACGAAATACTAACGAAACAATTGGATTTCAGAAAAGGCGATATTTACGATTTCGAGAAATTCAGTCAGAATTTATACGGTAACGAAACTCAAACCGACGTAGCTTCGCTTTACATGGATAACGGTTACTTGCGATATTCACAAGAAGTAAGCGAGAAACTTGTTCCACCCGATTCCGTTGATATAGTAATTCATGTTACGGAAAACAATAAATTTAAAATCGGTCGCGTTGATATTACGGGCAACAACCGAACGAAAGACAAAGTAATCAGACGGGAGCTTTACACCATTCCGGGAGATTATTTTAGGCGCAATGCAATTTTCCGAAGCATGCAACAACTGGCAAATCTTCAATATTTTAATGTTGAAAAATTATACAAAGAGGGTGTCAATCCGCGCCCTGTTGATGATAGCACTGTTGCATTGATATATAAAGTTGAAGAAAAATCGAGCGATTACCTGAATGCTTCAATCGGATATAACGGCGTCTTCGGGTTTAGCGGTTCAATAGGAGTAACACTTTCGAATTTTTCCATTTCGGAACCGTTTCAATTGGGTGGAGGTCAGAAACTCGATTTTAATTGGCAGTTCGGCGTCGGTAATTTTTACCGTACATTCAATTTCGGCTTCACCGAACCATGGTTTTTGGACACACCGACTTTGTTAGGCTTTAATCTATTCGATACACGTCAACGCTATATTTACGATTTACGTCAATCGGGTATAACTTTACGAGTTGGAAGAAGATTAACTTGGCCGGACGACCGGTTTTACATTCAAGGTTTGATGAAATTCCAATACAACAATGTGATTGACGGTCGCGGTTTTTACCTCGAAGGTTTAACGAGACAATATACACTCGGTGCAACTATTGCCAGAACCGATATCGACAACCCGATATTTCCGTCGAGCGGTTCAAAAATATCTCTAAACGCCGAACTTTCCGGCGGACCGTTTCTCCCGGGAAACGTGGATTATGCAAAATTCCAATTCAAAACGGAATGGTTCAGAAGACTATTAAACACGAACAGGTTAACTTTTTACACAGGCATTGATTTAGGTTATATTCACGAAATAGTCGACGGAACGCCTATTCAACCGTTTGAGTTTTTCTACATGGGCGGTAACGGTTTGGTTATTGCAACAACCCCGTTAAGAGGTTACGACGACCGTTCCGTTGGGCCGCGCAGAACCGCAGAAGGACAAACACAAGTACTCGGCGGACGTGTGATGGCAAAATACACAATAGAACTTAGAGCGGCGCTGGTTTTGGAACCAATGCCGATTTACGTTTTGGCTTTCGCCGAAGCGGGCAATACATTCTTAAACCTGGAAAGCGCAAATCTTCTCGATTTAAGAAGATCGGTCGGTCTCGGAGCCCGCATTTTAATTAACCCGATAGGTTTAATCGGATTCGATTACGGCTACGGTTTCGACCGAAGAGCCGTCGACGGTCAAGAACCCCAATGGGTATTTCATTTCCAATTCGGAAGAGGATTTTAATCAACAAATAAAAGAGGTAACATTGAAAAAGATAACATTCATTTTAGCTTTATTTTTATCGGTTAGTTTATTTGCACAATCAGGTCAAAAAATAGGTTGGGTCGATTCCCAAATTATTTTACAACAATATCCTCCGGCAATCAAAGCTCAAAGCGATTTGGATGCTTTGGCACAAGAATGGACAAAGCAAATTGAAAGCATGACAAAAGAACTTCAAAAAGCTTATGAAGATGCTCAAAAACAACTTGCTAACATGACTCCGGAAAAACAAAAAGAAGTTCAACAAGAATTAATTCTAAAAGAACAAAAAATTCAAGAATTCCGTCAGCAAAAATTCGGGCAACCGAACGGTGAATTTTTTATTAAACAAGACGAACTTCTTAAACCGATTAAAGAAGATATTCTTAAAGCGATAGACGACGTTCGGAAAGCGGAAGGTATGAATTTCGTTTTCGATAAAGCGGGCGGTTTGGTTTTGCTTTTTGCAGACGACCAATACGATATTACGAACGCCGTACTCGATAAACTAAAAAGAGGGAAAAAATAATTCTCTTCCCTTTCCGTGCAAAAAAATTCCGATTAATTATTTATTTTTATAAGCAAAGTCGTAAAGGCTTTGCTTTTTTATAATTTAAACCAATGTTGGCTATGAAAAAAATAACAATTTTATTTTTCAGTATTCTTTTCATCGGCAATACCGTTAACGCACAATTAAAAATCGGTTATGTCGATTCGGAATCAATAATGAAACAGCTTCCCGATGCGCAAGATGCACAGAAGAAAATAGACGCTTTCATTCAAGAATGGCAAGAAGAAATAGCTAAAATGCAAGCCGAATGGAAAAAACAATATAAAGAATACGAAAACCGCAAGTTGATAATGAGCAATCAAAAACGTGCCGAAGTGGAAAAGGAACTCGTGGCGCTTGAAGATAGAATTCAAGAGTTTAAACAAAAAAAATTCGGTGTTAACGGTGAACTTTTCCAAAAACAAGAAGAATTAATGAAACCGATTCAAAATAAAATATTCAATGCCATTAAAGAAGTAGCCGAAGAAAATGATCTCGATTTCGTTTTCGATAGAAGCGGAGATTTGATTTTCCTTTACGCCAAAGAAGAATACGACATAACATCGTTAGTTCTGGAGAAACTTCAATAACATGAAACTTAACATTAAAGATATTGCCCGAATAGTAAACGGAAAGATTGTCGGAAACGAAAACATACAGATTACAAACTTAGCGAGAATTCACGAAGCGGAAAAAGGCGATCTAACTTTTCTATATTTGCCCCAATACAAAAAATATCTGGAAACAACAAAAGCTTCGGCGGTTTTAGTTAAAAAAGATGAGAATTTAACGCGAGACGATTTAACCTACATTTTGGTCGATAATCCCGATAAAGCTTTTCAAGAAATAATATTGAAATTTTTTAATCCCGAATTCAACCTTACCGGAATCGATGAAAGATCATTTGTCCACCCATCGGCAAAATTAGGTGAAAATGTTGCAATAGGTAAATTTGTAGTCGTTTCGGAAAATTGCAAAATCGGGGACAACACAAAAATTTATCACGGTACGGTTTTAATGGAAGATGTTGAAGTAGGCAGCGATTGCCTTCTATTTCCAAATGTAACAATCCGTGAAAAATGCGTGCTCGGAAATAACGTAATAATTCACTCCGGTACCGTGATCGGTTCGGACGGTTTCGGTTATTCTACGGACGACGAGGGTGTTTACCATAAAATTCCGCAAATTGGAAATGTAATTATTGAAGACGATGTTGAGATAGGCTCGAATGTTTCGGTTGATCGGGCTGCCGTAGGTTCGACCGTAATTAAAAAAGGTGTGAAACTCGATAACCTGGTTCAAGTAGCACACAATGTAACAATCGGCGAAAATACCGTAATGAGCGGTCAAGCCGGGGTTTCCGGAAGTACGAAAATCGGGAAAAATTGTATTGTTGCCGGTCAAGTTGGAATTGCAGGTCACCTTGAAATTACCGATAAAGTTTTAATCGGGGCACAATCCGGAATATCGAAATCCATAACTAAACCGGGACTTTATTTCGGGTACCCTGCAAAAGAAATGTCGATTGCCAGAAAACTTGAAGCCCATATCAGAAACCTTCCGAACTATAGCAAAAAAATAAAAGAACTTGAAAACAAAATAAAAGAATTGGAAAGTAAATTGGTTTCTTCAAAAGAAAAGGATTTAAACTGATGTTCGAATTACAACGCACTATTAAAAAAGCGGTCTCAATTAAGGGAACCGGATTGCACACCGGAACCGAATGTACAATGACGTTCAAACCGGCACCGGAAAATTACGGCATTCGATTCGTTAGAGTCGATTTAGGCGGAGCGCCCGAAATTCCCGCCGTTGCGGAATACGTCGTCGATGTTTCCCGCGGAACAACTTTGGGTATAGGCGATGCAAAAGTCTATACGGTGGAACATGTTTTAGCCGCTGTTAGCGGTCTGCAAATAGATAACTTAATAATCGAACTGGACGGAATAGAACCGCCGATTGAAGACGGAAGCGCCAAACCTTACGTCGATAAGCTATTGGAAGCCGGAATTACAACACAGAACGAACCCAAAGATTATTTGATTATAGACGAAACGATTATGTACCACAATGAAGAGGAACAAGTGGATATTGTTGCTCTTCCGTTGGACGGTTATCGCTTAACCGTGATGGTCGATTACCGCAATCCCGCACTCGGTAGTCAACATACCGGATTATTCGATTTGGAAAAAGAATTCGTTACCGAATTTGCGCCTGCACGTACGTTCTGTTTTTTAAGTGAAGTTGATGCCCTTCTGGAAGCCGGATTGATAAAAGGCGGTAACTTGGATAATGCCGTTGTAATTGTCGATCACGACCTTTCCGATGAAGAATTAAACAAGCTAACCGAAAAACTCGGTATAGGCGAGGATGTGAAAATAGGACAAAACGGATTTTTAAATGAAAAATCGTTGCGTTTTAAAAACGAACCCGTTCGTCATAAACTACTCGATTTAATCGGCGATTTGGCATTAATAGGCGTACCGATTAAAGCCCAAATATTGGCTGCACGTCCCGGACACAAAGCAAATGTTGAGTTTGCAAAGAAAATCAGAAAATTATATCAACAGAAAAAACTCGTAAAAAAATATCAACACGTAAAAAAAGAAGGGATGGTATTCGACGTAAATGCGATTATGAAAATCTTGCCCCATCGCTACCCTTTCCTTCTCGTCGATAAAATCATTCATCTCGAATTGGACAAAAAAGTAATCGGAATTAAATCGGTAACAATCAACGAACCGTTTTTCCAAGGACATTTTCCTGGGCAACCCATTATGCCCGGCGTTTTAATTATCGAAGCAATGGCACAAACGGGAGGTTTATTGATGTTGAACAGTTATATCGACCCTTCCGAAAAACTTGTTTACTTTATGGGAATTAACAAAGCCAAATTCCGCAAACCCGTTGTGCCGGGCGATCAACTGGTGCTTGAAGCCGAATTAATAAACAGGAAAAGCAAAGTTGTTGTAATGAAAGCCCAGGCTTTTGTCGATAACAATTTGGTTGCCGAGGCGGAATTAACCGCTGCAATAGTTGACAGAGACGACAAAAAAGAAGATACGAAAAATGGCTGATATTCATCCCACCGCTTTGGTCGCACCGAATGCAAAAATAGGCGACAATGTTAAGATCGGACCTTACGCCGTTATCGAAGACGATGTTGAAATCGGCAGCGGCACGAACATCGGACCGCACGCCGTAATTTACAACGGTTCCCGTATCGGTAAAAACGTTACTATATTCCAGTCGGCTTCGGTAGGAAATTTACCTCAAGATTTAAAATTTGCAGGAGAAGATTCGTTGCTTTACGTAGGCGATAACACAATAATCCGGGAATTTGTTACGCTCCACAGAGGAACAATCGAAACCGGTTTTACCAAAGTGGGCGCTAATTGTTTGTTAATGGCTTACGCACATGTTGCACACGACTGTATCGTCGGCGACAATTGCATCATTGCAAATTCGGTTCAGCTTGGCGGACACGTTGTTATGGAAGATTGGGTAATTATCGGCGGAACTTCCGCGGTTCACCAGTTTGTTAAAATCGGTAAACACTCCATGATTGGCGGTGGATTTAGAGTTGTAAACGATGTTCCGCCCTTTATCCTTGCCGCACACGAACCGTTAAGATACAACGGACTGAACACGGTTGGTTTACGGCGAAGAGGATTTTCCAATGAAAAGATTTATAAATTAAAAGATGCTTATTCGTTAATTTATAATCCTAAACTAAATTACTCCCAAGCTTTGGAAAAATTGAATGAAAAATTTCCGGACGATCCGGAAATAAAATCAATTATCGATTTCATTTCGAACAGCAAACGGGGAATCATAAAAGGATGAAATGGCGCTTGTTGAATACCGGTTTCAACAACGGCGCTTATAATATGAAATTCGATTTTAACCTTGTCAACTCCATCAAACCTTCCGAAGCCGTTTTAAGATTTTACCGTTGGAAACCTTACTGCATTTCGCTCGGATATAATCAAACCGCGGAAGACATAAACAAGGAACTTGCAAATGCCGATAACATAGACGTTGTAACGCGCCCAACCGGCGGCAGAGCAATCCTTCATGCGGAAGAACTAACCTACTCAATAGTTTTACATAACTCATCCGGTATGTCTAACGATGAAATTTATAATTTAACTTCCGAAGCATTGGTTAAAGGTTTAATTTTTTTCGATCCGGTTTTTAATAAATTGGAAAAAGAAAACCTTCAACCCGATTTCAAAAAAGAATACCGCAAACCCGAAAGTGTTCTTTGCTTTTCGAGCACGGCACGGCACGAAATTAAATTCGAAGGGAAAAAGATAATAGGCAGTGCACAACGAAAGCTGGCAAACGGTTTGCTCCAGCACGGTTCCATACTTGTGGGCAGCTATCACAAAAACATTGTAAAATATCTAAACGTTTCCTCTGAAAAACGGAACTTAATCGAAAAAGATACAGCGGCAAAAACAACCGAAATTTCAACAATAATCGGAAAAGAGATCGAATACGAATTACTTACCGAAGCAATAATTAACGGATTTGAAACTGTTTGGGGCAGTAAATTTTACACTCAATCCGATTAACGTTCGTTAATTATTTCAATAATTATGTTTATTTTTATAAGATAATTTATTTTAAAGCGGAATGCCGATAAAACCGAACTACATATTTTTTCTGCTATTAACAATTTCTGCCTTAATCTACGGGCAGCAAAGCGAAGATAACATCCGTGCGTATTTACAGAACGTACCGGTGTACGATATTTGCAGCGACGGTGAAAATCTCTGGTTTGCCACCAACGGTTACGGAATTTTCAAATATTCCCCCCAAAAAAACAAATGGGAAAATTATTCGACAAACAATAAAAAATTGAAAATCGATTTCTTCTATTGTATAACGGCAAATAAAAATTTCGTTTGGGCGGGTTCCACCGACGGACTTTTTATTTTTAATCAAAAAAGAAAACGCTGGAAAAGAAGAAAATTCGGCAAGGGCGGTCAGCTCGGTAATTGGATTCGAACGTTACAATACGATAAGTTTAACAATGTGGTGTGGATAGGCAGATTCCAATATTTAACGATGTACGACATCAAAAAGAGAAAATACCGTGACTTCGATTTGAAAATAAACGGAAACGAAAAAACCAATAATATACGAAGTATTTTGGTCGAAGGCGATAGTATTTTGTGGATTGGAACCGAAGGCGGATTACATAAAATTCGTAAAAGAAAATTTTTAAAACTCGATTCCTCCAAAACCTTTTACGATAATTCCATGAATTACTTTAACGGCGAAGGCGACGAAGTATCGGTATCGGCAATTTTAGCCGAACGGAACTATTTATGGCTCGGCACCGACGAATTCATAACTCCGCAAAATCCGAATTTCAATTTAGGCGGACTTTTCAGATTCGACAAAGAACACGATTGGATAAAGCTGGATGCAGGCAACGGTTTACAAGCGAACGGTATTTTTTCTCTCGAGCTTATCGGCAATACCGTTTGGGCTTCCACGTACGAGTTCGATCAATCGAAAAAAGAAGCTTCGGGGCGCGGCATAACATTAATCAACAGAATCGACTTATCCACCAAAAACGTAGTAAACGAAAATTTACCGAACAATATTTTCAAAATATTTTTCGACGGAAAATATGTTTGGCTGGGCACGGATTCGGGCGTTTTCCGGATTCCCGTTACGAATAAACTTATTCCACGTTTTAATTAAAGGTTTAACTATGCTCAATATTTCAAAAGAAGAATTGACTAAAATAAAAAATTCTTTCACTGGTAAAAAAATTGCAGTTGTTGGCGATATGATGCTCGACGGATATTTTTGGGGAGACGTGAAAAGAATATCTCCCGAAGCGCCCGTACCTATAGTTGAAATAGAAAATGAATTTTTCCGGTTCGGCGGAGCCGCAAACGTAGCACTCAACATTCTTAAACTCGGCGGAATCCCCTTCCCAGTCGGTGTTATCGGCAACGATCAAGACGGAAAGAAATTTAATGAATTACTTGAAAAAGAAAAAATTACTTCGGAAGGAATTATTGTAGATTCAACCCGACCTACAACAATCAAAACCCGGGTGATAGCGGAAAACCAGCATATTGTTAGAATCGACCGCGAAAGCAAATTAAATATTTCGCCGGATATGGAAGACAAAATTATTTCAGCCATAAACGGCAAAATAAACAACCTCGATGCGATAATTCTTCAAGATTATAACAAAGGTGTTTTAACAAAACGATTGATAAACGAAATAATAAAACTTGCAAACGAAAACAATAAAATTATTACGGTCGATCCGAAATTCGATAATTTTTTGGAATATAAAAACGTTACGGTTTTCAAACCGAACAAAAAAGAAGCCGAAAACATTTTCGGTATAAGAATTCAAACCGATGAAGACATCTTAAATGCGGGAGAACGTTTGCTTGACAAATTGCAAAGCAAATTTGTTCTTTTAACCCTCGGCGAACTTGGAGTTGCACTATTCGAAAAAAACAATTCCGTAAAAAGAATTCCCACTAAAGCCAGAAAAGTAGCCGACGTTTCGGGCGCCGGCGATACGGTTATTTCCACTCTCACTATGGCGCTTGCAGCCGGTGCCGATATTTACACTTCCGCATACCTTGCAAATTATGCCGGCGGTCTCGTCTGCGAGGAAGTTGGAATCGTTCCCATTGAATTGGAAAAATTGTTCAACACAATCGAAGAAAAAGTTTTATGAAAAATTATTTAACCGATTTGGAAAATCTGATTGAGATCAGAAAACAATTAAAAAACTCCGGTAAAAAAGTTGTTTTTACAAACGGGTGTTTCGATATTATTCACGCAGGGCACGTCGATTATTTAATAAAAGCAAAATCCTTTGGCGACGTATTAATAGTCGGCTTGAACAGCGACGTCTCGGTCAGAAAAATAAAAGGTGTTAACAGACCGATAATCCCCGAAAACGAACGGGCTTTTATTTTGTACAATCTGAAACCGGTTGATTATGTGGTTTTATTCGACGAAGAAACACCGATTAATCTTATTGAAAAAATTATTCCCGATTTTCTGGTAAAAGGTTCCGATTGGGAGCTCGAAAGCATTGTCGGCAAAGATGTGGTTTTGGCAAACGGCGGTGAAGTTAAAACCATTGATTTTATTCACCATCAATCGACTTCAAATATTATAAAAAAAATTTTGGAAAAGTACGGATAAACTTTGGAAGAAAAACAAAAAGATAAAACCAAAAAATTCGAACGCTCGGTTTTCCGTAAAATACTGAACGGAATAATAGCGTTCTTTGCAATTCTCATTGTAATTATCTTGGTGTTTTTCGGCTTTACGCAAACAAAGTCCTTCAGAACTTATTTACGAACACAAATCATTCAAAATGTTAACGAATCGATAAACGGGCGGCTCGAAATCGGAAAAATCGACGGTTCGATTTTAACATCCTTAGTTTTAAGAGATGTAAATTTGACAACACCTATCGACACAATTTTCCATGCGCAGAAAATCGAGCTTAAAACCAGTCCGTTACATATTCTTCTCCGGAAAATTTACATCCGAAAGTTCGAAATAAAAAATGCCAAAATTTCACTGATACAAAACAAAGACGGTTTTTGGAATTACGAACTTTTAGGCGATACTTCCCGAACGGCCGTTCAAGATACGGTTAAAGCCGATAGCGGTAAATCGGAATTTCCTTTCGGAATTCAGATAAACAAACTCGATTTGAAAAATGTGGCTTTTGTACGCAGAGCAAAAGAATATCACGTTTCCAAAACTCTTTACGATCACATAAATTTTGATGATTTAATTGTTGATAATTTATATTTAAGTGCGGAAATTAAAGCGGACTTAAAAAAAGAATTCGCATACTTAAATTTGATAAATCTTTCCGGTTATCCTAATTTCAGAATATTCAGATTAAAGAAACTAGCCGGAGAATTTTCTTTCACCAATAAATTTGCCCAAGTAGATGATTTCAATTTGGTTACCGATAGCTCCGACGTCAGCCTCTCTGCAAAATTACAAGGATTTAATTTATTCGGAAACGTCGATTTAATAAAATTCAACGATTTCCCGTTAAGCGTAAAGCTAAAAGCAAACCGTTTTTATTTTGACGACTTATCCACATTCATAAACGGAACCAAAATATTAAAAGGTACCGTCGGAGTAGATTTCGATGCCAAAGGTAAATTCGGAAATTTCGATATAAAAAAACTTACCGTCGATTATTTAAACACACATCTCGAACTTTCCGGTAACGTTAAAAATTTGCACAAACCCGAAAAACTCTTCTTCGACGTAAACATAACCGATTCGAAACTTTTGGAAGATGACGTTATAAAGATGCTGCCTGAAATTTCCATTCCCGAGTTTTACGGTCTCGAATTTACAAATTTGAACATAATGTTTAAGGGCGAACCGACACGTTTCCATTCGATTTTATCGAGCAATGTAGGCGAAGGTTCCATCGAAATCGATGCTTACATGGATTTGCAAGCGGAAGAACCGGAATACGATGTTGAATTCAGCACAAAGGATTTGGATTTGTACAGCATTGTTAACACAAGTACGTTGTTAAACGGCAACGGAAAAATCAAAGGAAAAAGTTTCACCCCGCAAAAAATGGAAAATGAAATTTTGCTTCAATTTGCCAACTCCGAGTATAATGGCTATGATATAGATTCTCTATTTTTCTTCACTACCGCAAATTCAAAAGTGTTCGACTTAAATATCGAATCGGTTGTAAATAACTCTCAAGTTGATGTTAACGGCAGATTGGATTTGCGGGACAAAAAAAACCCGGTTTATAATCTCAAGGGTAGCGCATTAAATTTAAATTTGGCTTCGTTCACCGGGGATTCGCTCGATAATTCAAATTTAAACTTCACATTTTCCGCAGTAGGAAAATCCCTCGATATCGATTCGATGAATGCTACATTCATTGTTCGTCTCGATTCGTCCGTGTACAGAGAAAAAGATATAGACAATACAAATATTAGTTTGAACCTCGTATCGGGAAAATCTCAACGAAAAATCAAATTGAATTCCGACTTGATAGATTTTAACATCGAAGGAGATTTTTCACTCGAAAAAAGTATAGAGCTTCTGACTTACGAAAGTGAAACCATTACGGAAATTATAAAAAGCAAAATACACGAACTTAATCCGGCCAAGTTTATAGTACGAAAAGAATCTGTCGATACGCTTAACCGGATTTCGCCAATTGCATTTGAAAACATAAACTTCGATTTCAATTTTGAGTTTAAAGATTTGGAGTTGCTCGCGCTTTTTACGAATCTTGAAAAGTTGGACATCGAGGGTAAAGGATACGGAAGCGTTAAAAACTCACCCGAAAATTTCTCGGTTTCTACGAATTTATTCCTCGATTACTTTTTAAACAAGAACAACGACAACATCGTTTACTTCTCCGATGCGGATATTAAACTGCATTTCAGCAGAGATAACCAAGTGATGGCATTTGATAAACTCTTCGGTTCCCTTTCGATAGATGGCAAACACATTTACGCCGGCGCCGATTTGAAAAATACAACCATCGATTTAATCTTCAATCAAAGCAAATTGTTTTACAGTCTTGCCGCCGAAGCCCAAGAAGAAATTTATGCAGAAGCCGAAGGCGAATTATTAATGGAACCGGGGCAACAAAAAATATCGGTGGAAAACTTATGGATTAATTACAAAAACACGGATTGGGAAAACGAAGAAACCCTCTTCATTACTATTGCCGATACATTTGTTTCGTTCGATAATATTATTCTTGTAAACGGCGACGCAAGCATTCTGCTCGTCGGTACAATGAACCAGAACGGAGAACAAAACATTACAATAAAATTAAACCGGCTTCCGGGAAGAACTTTCAGCAAATATATTTTCGAACACGCCTACCAGTATTTCGATGCGGATATTAATTTGATTGCGGAAATAAAAGGTACACCCGAAGAGCCTCTTGTTTCGTTTAAATATAACATGAAAGATATAAATTACCGTAATATTAATTTCGGTAGTTTAATTGCTAACTTCGAATATGAGAATAAACTGTTAAAACTTAATACTTCGTTTATAGATTCGACCGGTAATTTCGATAAACCGCTATTTTTAATGCAAGGTTATGTTCCGGTGGATTTGAGTTTCGGCGAAATTGAAAACAGATTTCCCGACAATACGGAAATGAACATTCAAATTAACTCGGATAATTTTAAACTTGCCCCGCTTGAAAATTTGATTACTCCGATTAAAAAACTCAGCGGAGTTTTCCTTGCCGATATTTCAATCAACGGGACATTCGACAAACCGATATTTTCCGGCTTTGCTAAACTCGACAAATGTAATTTCACTGTAAAATCAACCAACTTGAAATATAAACTTGACGGTGAGTTCGATTTCCGCGACGAAGAAATTAACGTGAATAACATCGTACTTAAGAACGCAGGATTTTCTAAAAAAACAGGCGAGCTTAAGGGTAACGGCAAAATTTATTTCGACGGTTTCGGAATCGACGCAATAAATATTTCAACGGATGGTTCTCTGGCTTTGCTAAGCCGGCATTCTAAAGGAGCAAATCCGATTCTTTACGGTGATCTGTTCGTTGAAACAGAACAACCGCTTAATTATCAATATAAAAACGACAAATCGTTTTTAACCGGGAAAATCAATATAGTTGATGCCGATATCGTTTATCTTTCGGGTCAGCTAGGCCAAGATTTTTCTGACCGGAAAATAGTTTATAATTTTATCGCGGATACATCCAAGTTAAAGAGAAATGAGATTGAATTCAGAAAAGCTTTGCAGTCCACACTAAAAAACAACGGGGAAGAAAAAAACGTCTCGCTCAATTTCGATTACGATTTAAGTTTCGATATAAAAACAGTTGCAAAATTTAAGTTTATATTTTCTACCGTATTGAATCAGAAATTAACCGTTGAAACAAGAGGAAGTTTGAAATTCGCAAGTGTTGACGGAATTCCCAAAACCCAAGGCGAACTTAAACTGCTGCCGGGGTCAAAATTAGAATTTTTCAAACCGTTCGACGCTACCGGTTCCATAAGATTTGAAAGCGATATTGCCGATCCGTATTTGGATATTGTTGCAACATACATCGGAGAAGTGGAACGGGAAACATCCACCGAAGAAGTTGCGGTCAAATTAAAAATCAAAAGCTCCCTCTCGAAATTAAAAGAAAATTTATCGAACGATCCTTCAATCTTTTCAATATACGTTGGTAGAGAAAACATTGCGAACGAAACACCCGATCCGCAATACGATGCTTCGAACGCATTACAATTTATATTGTTCGGACAACTTTCACTCGATAAAAATTTGAGCGCTAGTGAAAAAAGTAAACTTGCCGCGCTCGGTGAATCGGCCGCTTACGCATTACTCGGTTCCACATTAAGTTCGTTTGTGCATTCCGCCGTCGGAGATGTTATCAGTAACATTCAACTGAAGAAATCGGGCGAAGTAATTTTTTCCGGTAGAATACAAAACATAAAATACAGCTTCGGCGGAAATACCCAATATTTTCAAATAGATAAAGCGGATATAAAAATAGAATATTTATTCAATCCGAATTTTTTAATCAGACTCGAACAAAAAGATCCCGTTGTTGAAACGGCGACGGAAGAAAAGGTTCGGGAATTAGGAATTAAATACAGGTTTAGGTTTTAAATGAAAAAGAAATTGAAAAAGTTTTTCGCCACAAACCCCTCGCGGGCTTACAAAGCGAAAACAATAGCAAAAAAATTAAACTTTAACGAACCGCACGAATATGCGGAGCTTAAAGCATTTTTACACGACCTTGTTGATGAAGGTTACTTAACACGTATAGGCAAACGTTTCCGGTTAAAAGACGTTACTAAAAGATTAACCGGAACATTGCAAATTTCCGCGGACAACAACTTCGGATTTGTTATTCCCGATAATCCGAAAATAAAAGATATTTTCATAGCGGAAAAAAATCTCGGTACGGCATTCGACGGCGATATTGTTGAAGTCCAACTTTTTGCCAAAAGAAAAGGAAAGAATCCCGAAGGCGAAATAATTAAAATAATAAAACGAGCAACTACGGAAATTACGGGAATACTTCGTAAAACGGACTCTTTCTATTTTGTTGAACCGGATAACAAAAAAATATATCGCGATATTTACATTCCACAATCAAGATTAAGGGGCGCGAAAATAGGTGATAAGGTTGTTGTTTCCAATATCAAATGGAATTCGCAATTCTTAAATCCCGAAGGAGAAATTACGGAAGTAATCGGGAAAGCCGGTACATACGATACCGAAATGTTTTCTATCGCAAAAGAATTCGATTTGCGATATAAATTTCCGCCGAAAGTTTCCGCCGATGCTGCAAAAATCCCCGTTAAAATTCCGCAATCGGAAATTAAAAAACGTTTGGATTTGCGACGAAAAAATGTTTTCACAATCGACCCCGAAACCGCAAAAGATTTTGACGATGCGGTATCCGTAGAATTTATGAAAAACGGTAATTTTCTCGTCGGCATTCATATTGCCGATGTTAGTCATTACGTAAAACCCGGAACGTCAATATTCAAAGAAGCCCACAAACGTTCAACCAGCGTTTACCTTGTCGGCAAAGTAATTCCGATGCTTCCCGAAAAGTTATCAAACCAAGTATGTTCATTGGTACCGAACGAAGACAGGCTAACATATTCCGTAATAGTGGAACTTACGCCGACTGCAAAAATTGTTAATTACAAAATCAAAAAGACAATAATCAAAAGTAAAAGACGTTTTACGTACGAAGAAGTGCAGCAAATTATCGATACGAAAAAAGGTGAATTCAAAAAAGAAATTTTAACCTTGAACACTTTGGCTCAAACCCTTCGCAAAAAGCGCGAAGCAAAAGGAAGTATTAATTTTGTAAAACCCGAAGTCGAGTTCGTGCTTGATAAAAAAGGAATTCCGCTGGACGTCCGCATAAAAAAAATTCAAGAAAGCAATAACCTGATTGAAGAATTTATGCTGTTGGCCAACCGCATAGTAGCCCGTCACGTGAATCTTCATAAACAAAAACACAATTACCCGTTCGTCTACCGCGTTCACGATTTACCGGACGAAGAAAAATTAGCGGAATTTGCCAGCTTTGTAAGATCACTCGGTTATTCTTTTGCACCAAATGCCGCCAACAGCTCGAAAGAAATGCAAAAACTTTTAAAACAAGTAAAAGGGACACCCGAAGAGGCCGTAATAAATGAAGTGGCTATTAGATCGATGGCAAAAGCCATTTACTCCACCGAAAACATTGGGCATTACGGTTTGGGATTCCGATATTACACACACTTTACTTCACCGATACGGAGATTCCCCGATTTGCTTGTTCATCTTCAAATTCACGAATACATTGAAAACAATAAAGGAAGAATTTTTAATTTCGCACAACTTGAAGAATATTGTGAACATGCTTCGGCCCAAGAACGCAGCGCCGTGAATGCGGAAAGACTTTCCGTTAAACTAAAACAGATGGAATTTTTGCGCAACAAAATCGGCGAAGAATTTGTTGCGGTAATTTCCGGTGTTACGAATTTCGGATTATTCGTCGAACTGGAAGACACTCTTGCCGAGGGTTTGGTTAGTATTCGAGATATGGATGACGATTTTTACGTTTTCGACGAGAAAAATTATACGCTTTACGGAAAACATAAAGGAAAAAAATTCCGCTTGGGCGATAAAGTAAAAGTGAGACTCATCAGAATAGACGAAGACAAAAGGGAGATAGATTTTATACTTTCATAATTGTAGAAATATATTTATAATAAATGAAAAATTTCGGACGGTAAAACTATGAGAACTCTGTTTTTTCTGTTTACGTACTTTATTATTAGTTCAATTTCCATAGCTCAACAATTCGGTCAAAATAAGGTTCAGTACAAAGAATTCGAATGGTATTATATTCAAACAAAACATTTCGATCTTTACTTTACCGAACAAGGTAAAGACATTGCCGAATTTGCCGCTCATGTTGCCGAAAAAGCCCTTGTTGATATAGAAAGTGTTTTGAATTATCAAATTAACAACAGAATTATTCTAATAGTTTATAATTCCCACAACGATTTTCAAGAAACAAATACAACTTTCGGTTACCTTAGTCAAGGCGTCGGCGGTTTTACGGAACCATTTAAAAACAGAGTCGTTTTTCCGTTCGAAGGCTCTTACAGAAAATTCCGGCATGTTATCCATCATGAACTAGTGCATGCCGTTATGCGCGATTATTTATACGGCGGAACGCTTCAAAACATAATTTCAAAGGGAATAACGTTGGAGTTACCACAGTGGTACCACGAAGGTATGGCCGAATATTTATCATCCGACTGGGAAACGAATTCCGATATGTTCATAGCCGATGCAATTATTAACGAATATTTGCCCGATATTAACGGATTATACGGCTATTATGCTTACCGCGGGGGTCAATCGCTTTTCCGCTACATAGCTCAAACTTACGGTAAGCAGAAAGTCGGTGAAATGCTTTCGCGAATTAAAGGAGTCGGCAATTTGGTCGACGGTATTAAATCCGCAATCGGATTGGATATGGAACAGCTGAACGAAAGATGGAAAAAATCACTTAAAAAACAATATTGGCCGGAAATAGAATACCGAAGCGATCCGGACGAGTTTGCGAAAAGGTTGACCGATCACAAAAAATCTTTCGGCTTTTACAATACAAGTCCCGCCATTTCACCGCAAGGCGACAAAATAGCTTTTATTTCCGATAGAGATATTTTTTTGGATGTTTACATAATGAATTCATTCGACGGCAAAATAATTAAACGCGTTGTGGAAAGCGGGAAATCAGCCGATTTCGAAGAGCTAAATGTTTTGTTCCCCTCTCTAACTTGGGCACCCGATAATAAAAGAATTGCGCTTTCAGTAAAAAGTGAAGGTTACGATGTAATTTCAGTAATTGATGTTGAAGAAGATAATACGGAATTTCTTCCTTTTAAATTAGACGGTATCGAATCGGTTAGTTGGGCTCCGGACGGAAAAAAAATAGCGTTCCTCGGCAGTAATTCAAAACAATCGGATATTTATTTGTACGATTTGGAAACTAAAAAATTAACTAATTTAACTGATGATATTTTTAGTGACTACCAACCGAGTTGGACAGCCGACAGCAAGAAGATTATTTTTTCTTCCGACAGGAAAAATTATTCCAAAGAAAATTTTCCGCAAGACGGTTACTCTATGACTAACCACGATTACCAACATTTGGATTTATATTTACTCGATGTTGAAACGGCCTCGGTAACGAGATTGACCGATTGGGAATATAGTGATGAAATGTCTGCTGTTTCATCGCCCGACAGCAAAGAGATATTATTCGTTTCCGATAAAAACGGTATAAATAATATTTACAGAAAACGCATTGTATTTGAAGAAGGCGACACGGTTTCGTCGTTATTGGCAATGAAAGCGGTTCCGCTAACGAATTCCATAAACGGATTAAATCAATTGTCCGTTTCATACGACGGGAAAAAATTAGTGTTTTCCACACTCTTCAAAGGCGGTTATAATATTTTTCTAATTAACAATCCTTTTGAAATGGAAGCCGTCGGCGATAGTTTGAAACCGACTAAATTCATGGCTTCGTTGTTGAAAAAAGAAAACGGAACCGTTGTTTCGGCAAATATCGATTCCACGGTGTTTACCGATTCGATGCTAGTGCTGAGCCAACTGGAAGAAGTAAAAAAAGTTGTTTCGGATTCTTCCGCCGAAAAGGTTTCCCCCCAAATTTTTACGGGTCAATATGTAAAAGAGACCGAGATTGTCGATACGAATTCTCAAAAATATTCAAGGTATGTTTTCGGTGGCGATAACATTGTAATCGATTCGTCGAAGCTGCGATTAAACAAGGAGAGACTGTTTAAAGAAAAATTGGATGAAAACGGAAACTATTTGGTTAACAAATACAAAATAAATTTCTCGCCCGATTTGATTTATGCTAACGCCGGATACAGCACGTTGTACGGTCTTCTCGGCACAACGGTACTGTCTTTCAGCGACGTGATGGGAGATCATATTTTAACCGGCGTAACAAGTTTGCAAATCGATTTGAAAAACAGCGATTACGGTATTGCGTATTATTATCTGCCGAAAAAAATCGATTGGGGTATAGAAGCATACCATACCGCCAGATTTGTTTACTTGTCGAACGGGTTGTACTCTAATCTTTACCGCTTTCGTAATTTCGGCGGAATAATCTCCGCAAGAATTCCCATGAACAGATTTTACAGACTTGATGCAAGTTTAAGTTTGCAACGGGTTTCTTCGGAAAACCTCGATAACTTTCTGGTTCCTATCGATAAATCAACATACTTTATTCCCTCTTTGAGCTATGTACACGATAATACTCTTTGGGGTTATACTTCACCGATCGAAGGTGTAAGATACAACTTTACGGTTTTCGGTAACGCGGCATTCTTTAATAAAAACCAAAGTTTTTATTCGCTCATTTGGGATTACAGAAGATATTTCAGGTTTTGGTTCGATAATTCATTCGCCTTCCGTTTTTCCGGTGGATATTCCGGCGGGGGAAATCCGCAAAGATTTTTTATCGGCGGAACCGATAGCTGGTTAAACAGGGAATTTGCCACTGGAGATATTCCGGTGAGAACCGCTTCCGATTTCGCTTTTCTTACACCGGCGCTCCCTTTGCGCGGTTACAGATATGCGGAAAAAATTGGCACCAAATATGCCTTATTAAATTTGGAACTCAGAATGCCACTTATTCGTTACTTGTTAACGGGTCCGGTACCTCTCTTGTTCAGAAATATTTTGGGAACTGCATTTATCGATGTCGGTTCGGCTTGGGATGAAACTAAAAAACTACAATTCGTAAGCAGAGATGAATTCGGGAAATGGGAAACAAAAGATTTGTTAATCGGTACAGGTTTTGGCGCTCGCGTTTTCTTTCTATTCCTTTGGCGACTCGATGTTGCTTGGACTTACGACTTAAAAAACTTTTCCGTGCCGAAATATTATATTTCCATCGGATTGGATTTTTAAAGGAACCGGTTTAAGCCGATTCCTTTTTGGAGTTAGAAGTTTTTGCCGGTTCAGTTGTTTTACCGGCGCCGGAGTCTTTAGATTTATTGTTCCCAGAGGAAACTGCGGAAGAATTGGAATTTTTATAATCCGTTAAATAAAACCCGCTGCCCTTAAATACTAAACCGGCTCCGTTGCTAATTAATCTTTTAACCTTTCCGCCGCATTTGGGGCAAATTTCTATCGGTGCATCACTCATCTTTTGAAATTCTTCAAAAAGATGACCACATTCCAAACACTTGTATTCATACGTAGGCATACATTCCTCCCGAAAATTTATGACCTCAAATTTAATTATTTGCCAATGAAAAAGAAATAGTGATATTATTATCGTTATTTTATTATCTTTAATTAAAAAATGTTCCGGTTTAGATGAAGAATAAAACTTTTTCCGGTTTCTTACTTTTACTAATTTTGCTAACCGGTTGTTTGAATTACGAACAAATAACAACCGTAAGAACGGACGATTCCGGTAAAATGTTCATTCATTACTGGATGAAATTTTACTCGAATCAAGATTCAATTTTGGTTAACCAACTTGGTATTTTCAACGAAGATTCCGTTAAATCGCAATTCTCGTCTTCATTTACTACAGTAAAAACCGTAAACGTATTCAGCGATTTTACCGACAGTACAATTCATGCACAAATTGAATTCGAGTTCACAAAATTCGATTCGCTTAACCTGCTCAGACCGTTCAGGAATAACGAACTTTCCATCAAAAAAGGACCGGACAACACAAAAATATTTTCACAATTCATTCCACCGTTTGCTACCGGTTTCGGATTCGAGCCCAAACAGTACAAATTGAAATATGTTTACTATCTGCCCGGCGAAATAATTAAGCATAACGCAAAGGAAATATCGAACAACAAATTAACATGGGAATTCAGTTTGGAAGACATCGGCACGGGAAAAACCATTTCGGCTACTTATATTCCATTTAAATTGAAAGAAACTCCCATGATTATATATATTTTGGCTTTTGTTGTGCTATTGATAGTAATTACTTTCTTATTTAAAAAGAGGAAGGATTAAACTACAAAATTCATACTAGCGCAAACAAAAATCATATTTCCATAACTGATTTTGTTTATTTGACTTAGCAAATTGATTTATTTATATTTGCAGACTATGAATTTCTGACATGCTTATAAATTTAAGTTAAGATTTTGATGGAAGATACACCGCGTATTTTTTCCGGAAGTTCAAATCCGGAATTAACAAAAAAGATCGTCGATTATCTCGGTTTACCGCTGGGAAACGTTGAATCGAAGCATTTTAGCGACGGTGAAATTTGGATAAAATTTAAAGAGAATATTCGCGGCGGGGATGTTTTTATTGTTCAGTCAACTCATCCGCCGGCGGATAATTTAATGGAATTACTCATCATGCTCGATGCGGCAAAACGTTCTTCCGCACGGCGTGTAACGGCGGTAATTCCATATTTCGGTTATGCGCGGCAAGACAGAAAAGATCAACCGCGGGTTGCAATTACGGCAAAACTCGTTGCAAATTTGATTACGGTTGCCGGAGCCGACAGAGTGATAGCAATGGACTTACACGCGGCACAAATACAAGGATTCTTTGACATTCCGTCCGATCACTTGTATGCATCGCCCGTGTTTACTAGTTTGTGGAAAGAAAAAGCAGATAATCTTGTAGTTGTTTCTCCGGATGTTGGCGGTATTAAACTTGCGCGGTCGTATTCGAAAAGAATCGGCGCTAAATTGGTTGTAATTGATAAACGCCGGCCCAAACCGAATGAAACCGAAGTAATGCACATTATCGGCGATGTTGAAGGAAAAGACGTTTTAATTGTAGATGATATTATCGATACGGGCGGAACTTTTGTTTCGGCAATTGAAGCACTTAAAAAAAGAGGCGCGCAAAAAATTTACGGCGCAGTAACACATGCTGTTTTATCGGGACAAGCAATCGAGAAAATAGAAAATTCCGCTATAGAAAAACTCTATGTTACCGATAGCATCCCGGTGAAAAGAAAAAGTGAAAAAATCGTAGTTCGAACGGCCTCCATACTATTAGCGGAGGCAATTTTAAGAACACATAACAACGAATCGATAAGTTCGTTGTTCGACGTTGATAAAAGTTAAATTATAATATATTAATGGAGTGATATAAAAATGGCAGAGATTAAGCTTAATGCAAAATCGCGAGAAATTTCCACTAAAGGAAAAATTAACGAACTAAGACGACAAGGTTTCGTACCGGGTGTATTTTATATTAAAAACGAAGATCCGATTTACTTTTATGTGCCGGAATCGAGTTTAAGACCTTTGGTTTACACTACGGAAATGCATTTGGTCGATTTAATTATCGATGACGATAAAAATTATAAATCGATTGTTAAAGACGTTCAATTCGATCCGATTACCGATAAAATGATACACGTCGATTTACAAGGGATAACAGTCGGACAAGTCATTGAGGTTCAAGTCCCTATACTTCTTACCGGTCAAGCTATCGGTATTAAAGAAGGCGGCAGACTCCAGCAAGTAATTCATAAACTTGATGTAGAATGTTTACCGAAAGATATACCCGAGCAATTGGAAGTTGATATTACAAATTTAAAAATCGGGGATAATCTTTTGGTTAAAGATTTGTCTTATGAGAATATTAAAATTTTGACTGAAGAAGATGCGGTAATCGTAACGATACTTGCACCTAAGGGAACCGAAGAGGAAGAAGCCGAAGCTGAAGAACTTGGCACCGAAGCTCCGGCCGAACCGGAAGTTATTTCCAAAGGTAAATCTGATGAAGAAGACCAAGGTTAATACCAAAATTGAAAGTGATTTTCGGAATAGGTAACCCGGGCGAACGATATAAATTAACAAGACACAATATTGGTTTTATCATTATCGATTACTTTGCAGAAATACATAACCTTGAATTCAAACCTTCAAAATTCGACTTTTACTATGCGGAAGGACAACTGGAATCCTTCCGCTACATATTGGTTAAACCCACTACTTATGTTAACAACAGCGGAATTGCCGCTAAAGAAATTTTTAATAATTACGATGTAAATCTGACGGATTTTTTAGTCGTTACCGACGACGTGAATCTGGATGAAGGAAAAATACGTATTAGAAATTCCGGTGGAGACGGTGGTCATAACGGTATAGCTTCAATAATTTATCATTTGGAAAGTGATCGTTTTCCGCGTTTAAGATTCGGAATAGGCAAAAACTTTCAAAACGGTGATTTGGCTGAATACGTTTTAAGTAAAATAGACGAAAAAACTTTTGAATCGATAAAACCCAATATCGTTTTTGCCGCCCAACTGTTGGAACAATTCATATATGGCGGAACTAAAGGTATGCTCGATTTTTACAGCAAAAGTTTAAGCAATTAAAATATACTTAATTAGATAATAAAATAAGGACATAATATGGAATCACTTATTTACGTTATTCCGTTTTTTGGTCTCGCTGCCCTCCTATATTCTTTTTTCAAGAATATTTGGATATCGAAACAAGAGACAGGCACTGAAAAAATGGTTACCATTTCAAATCATATTAAAGAAGGTGCCATTGCTTTCCTAAAAACCGAATACAAAGTTTTGGCAATTTTCGTAGTTGCCGTTGCACTTCTACTGGGATTTGCAAACGCCGGCAGAGAAGATTCTTCGTGGTTGATTGCCGTATCGTTTGTGGTAGGTGCATTAAGTTCGGCTTTGGCCGGCTATCTTGGAATGACTGCCGCTACAAAAGCCAACGTAAGAACTACCAACGCGGCCAGAAAAGGATTAGGACCCGCACTGGAAATCGCTTTTTCGGGTGGCTCTATTATGGGAATGAATGTTGTGGGTCTCGGTATCCTCGGTTTAGGCACATTGTTTTTAATTTATTCGAACCAGGCATGGGATTTAGCTAAAGTTATAAATGTACTTTCTGGCTTTTCGCTCGGTGCATCTTCAATTGCTTTATTTGCAAGAGTTGGCGGTGGAATTTATACAAAAGCTGCCGACGTAGGTGCAGATCTTGCCGGAAAGGTGTACGAAGGAATACCGGAAGACGACCCCCGGAATCCCGCTACAATTGCCGATAATGTGGGCGACAACGTGGGCGATGTTGCCGGTATGGGCGCCGATTTATTTGAATCTTACGTCGGAGCTACAATCGGTGCAATGGTATTAGGCGCGGTTTTCACCGAAGTTTTTCCGGCTGGGGAAAGTTTGGCTGGTGTACTTTTGCCTTTAACTTTAGCGGGAGTTGGAATATTACTTTCAATATTCGGCACATTTTTCGTAAAAGTAAAAGAAGGTGGAAATCCACAAAAAGCTCTTAACACCGGCGAATTTATAACTTCCGCATTAATGTTAATTGCTTCGTATTTTATAATTCATGCTATGCTTCCCGAAAAATGGACTTTTGAAGGGTTCGATTACACTGCAAACGGAGTGTTCTTCGCAACGATAATCGGTTTGATTGCTGGAGTGTTAATCGGATTAATAACAGAATATTATACCGGAACCGATTATAGATCCGTAAAAAATATTGCCGCCCAGTCGGTAACGGGTGCGGCTACCAATATAATTGCCGGTTTAAGCGTGGGAATGTTATCCACTGCTTTACCTATTTTAATTATTTCCGCTAGTATAATCGGAGCATACGAATTTGCCAATTTATACGGAATCGCCATTGCAGCACTCGGTATGTTATCCACTACCGGAATTCAGCTTGCGGTAGATGCATACGGACCTATTTCCGATAATGCAGGCGGTATCGCAGAGATGGCGGAACTGCCCCCTGAAGTAAGAGAGAGAACCGATAAACTCGATGCGGTGGGCAACACTACAGCAGCTATCGGTAAAGGTTTTGCTATCGGTTCTGCGGCACTTACCGCTTTGGCACTTTTTTCGGCATTTATGCATCAGGCAAATATACAAACCATCGATATTTCAAAACCGATAATTATGGGCGGTTTATTTATCGGTGCGATGCTCCCGTTTTTGTTTTCGTCTATGGCAATGAGTGCCGTGGGCAGAGCGGCAAAAAAAATGATACTTGAGGTTGGAAGACAATTCAGAGAAATTCCCGGATTACGTGAAGGCAAAGCCGAAGCCGAATATGCCAAATGTGTCGAAATATCAACACAAGCTGCAATCAAAGAAATGATTTTACCCGGTTTACTTGCAGTTATTGTTCCCGTTGTGGTCGGCTTTACAAGCAAGGAAATGTTGGCTGGTTTATTAGCGGGATTAACGGCAAGCGGTGTTTTGATGGCAATTTTTCAAGCTAACGCCGGTGGTGCATGGGATAACGCCAAAAAATTAATTGAAGGCGGAATAGAGTTCGACGGTGTTAAATATGAAAAAGGTTCCGACGCACATAAAGCGGCTGTCGTTGGAGATACGGTTGGCGATCCGTTTAAAGATACTTCCGGACCGTCTCTAAATATCTTAATAAAACTTTTATCGGTTGTTTCTTTTGTTATTGCACCATTGATAAGATAAAGTTATATTTGTAAATTAAATTTTAATAAACCCTGCTTTTCGGAATAATTTAACGAAAGGCCAAAGACCAAAGGGAGGTTCTTTTATGAAGGAAAATCATTACGAGAGCGTTATAATTATTAATGCGGCGCTCGAAGATACTCAAATCGAAGAAACGATTAAAAAAATCGAAAACTTCATATCGAGTAACGGTGGAAAAATAACCGACATTGAAAAATGGGGTAGAAAACGACTCGCCTACCCGATCAAAAAATCCAAAAGCGGTTTTTATGTAATTTACAGGTTTACCGCTCCGGCCGAAATGATTAAAAAGCTGGAGAGAATCTATAAATTGGATGAAACCATTTATCGCTTTCTTACTATCAAACTAACCAAAAAAGATTTGGAACATCTCAATAAAAAATTGGCTGAAAAGAAAGCTGAAGAGAGCGAGAAATCCGAAACCGCTTCTGAACCTAAAGTTGAAGAAACAGTTGTTGCCGAAGGACAATCGGAATAATAAAATTTGTAATGTATAAATATCAATTAGATATGTATGGAGGTAAGTGATGGCTGATTTGAAAATGCCTGAATTAAATTCTGTAATTATTGCTGGTAATTTAACTAAAGATCCGGTTTTCCGTGAAACCACAAACAAAACACCGGTAGTTAACTTTCATATTGCGGCTAACAGACGATATAAAGACAGCCAAAATCAATGGCAAGAAGATGTTTGCTATGTTGGTGTTGTTGCGTGGAACAAATTAGCGGAAAGTTGCAAAGACCGATTAAAAAAAGGTAGCGCGGTTCTCGTCGATGGTGAGCTTCAAAGCAGAACTTTCAAAACCGAAGACGGTAGAAACAGAACCATCGTGGAAATCAAAGCAAAAAGAATTCAATTTTTAAACAAAATAAATAAATCCGCTGAAAGTACAACAGAAACCGAAACTGATGTTGCCATTGACGAAGAAATAGTTGAAGAAAAAGAAAACACCGATTTTACCGATAATTCATTCGATAAATTCTTGAGCGACGAAGAATCGGATTTACTAAGCGGAGATAATTAATTTTTGAGGAAGAAAATGAAGACAAAAAAAATAAGAAGAGTTATAACCGACTACATCGATTATAAGGATGCAAAAAAACTTCAAAAATTTGTATCCGATCAAGGAAAAATTATTCCAAGAAGAATTACCGGACTTAGTGCAAAACAGCACAGAGAAGTTGTGCGTGCAATTAAAAGAGCCAGACAAATTGCTATTATGCCGTTTGTGTCTGAGTCCGTTAAGTAAAGGAGACCAAAGGAAATGAAAGTAATTTTAAGAAAAAATTTTGAACAACTCGGGCGCGTGGGAGATATTGTTGAAGTTAAAGACGGATATGCGCGTAATTTTCTTCTTCCCCGCCAAATCGCATATATAGCGACAAAAGGAAACGTTCGGGCTTTGGAAGAAGAGAAAAAGCAAATTGAAAAAGCCGAAGCAAAATTATTCGAAAGTGCAAAGAAAATGGCTGAAGAACTTGCTAATGTTTCCATAACCATTCCGGTTAAAGTTGGAGAAGAAGATAAAATCTTCGGCTCTGTTACGTCTCAAATGATTGCCGATGCACTTAAAGAAAAAAATTACGATATCGATAAAAGAAAAATTGAGATTAGCGAACCGATAAAAGCTCTCGGTATTTATGATATTAACATCAAACTGCACCCCGAAGTTACTGCTACTGTAAAGACTTGGATTGTAAGAGAATAAACGAAAAGCTGTTCCGCACGGAACAGCTTTTTTTATACCCGTTATGTGATCTGCATCACAAAATAAATAAATATTTCATTTTAAGTTAAAAGTATCTTTTTCACACTTTAACAATAAGTATTTTTTATGTCAAAAATTATTTCTATCGCTTCTCCAAAAGGCGGAGTGGGTAAAACTACAACTGCGCTTAATCTTGCGCTTGCCTTAACCAAACATTACAAAAAAACGTTGCTAATAGATGCCGATCCGGGAAGATATTGTACACTTTCGTTGAATCTAACGGACAATGAAATATTCGGTGATATTTTCGACCTTTTCAGCTACACGAAAACATTTCGGGAAATTATTCACAAAACTTCATTCCCGTTTCTCGAAGTAATACCGTTTAGGGAAATTTCCGTAAACGATGAAAATCAATTGATTAACTTGTCCGAAAATAAACTTGTACTAAAACAAGCTTTGGAAAATAATTCCGATTACTACGATTTTATAATCATAGATTGCCCGCCCTACCTTAACGGGATTACTACAAACGCTTTGCTTGCATCGGATTCGGTAATTGTACCGATAAAATCCTCGAATTACTCATTACAAGCTGTTCAGAGAATCCACAGTTTTATAAAGGAATTAAATTCAGAATTTAATTCCTCGATTGCTATCGAGGGTATTTTGATGACTATGTACGAATCAAATACCAAAACATCTTTCATGACTAAAAAACTGCTATATTCCAAATATCCCAATTTAATTTTCAAAACAACTATACCGAAAAACGTAAGCGTAACCGAAGCAACTTTTTACAAAAAGCCGGTAATTTATTTCGACCGAAAAGCTAAAGCATCACAAGCATATTTGAAACTTGCGGAAGAATTAATAGAAAACATCGAAACGAAATTTTTGATGAAATCCACGGGGCTCACACACGACGATTTCCACTACTAAACGGTGAAATTCCTTTAATTATTAATGCATCCGACCTCAATAAAATTGAATTTTTTTCAATTTCTATCTATATTAGAAGTCTTATTTTAAATTAAACGGCTAACAAATCACTAAATTTTCGAGAAGGTAATGAAAGAATTAAGATTTAGAATTTTCGTTATAATTGCTGCATTTGCATTGAGTATTTACCTGCTCTATCCTACTTACAAGGATTATCAATATAACCAACAAATTCAACAAACATTAGAATCCATAAAAGATAGCGTTCTGCAAAAAAATCCTTCAATTACTAAAAAAGACTTGCAACAAATTCTTGAATTGAAAGAAGACAGTATAAGAGCTGCCAATCCGGATATAAGAAAAGCCAGAGAAAATCGGGTTAAACTCGGTTTGGATTTGCAAGGTGGAATGTATTTGGTAATGGAAGTAAATACCGTAAAACTTCTTGAAAGATTGGCAAAAGACCCCGACGCCACTTTCAAACAAATCTTAAAAGAAGCCGAAGAAGAAGCAAAAATTTCCAACGAAGAAGTTGTTAAAATTCTGGCTGCGAAACTAAAAGAAAAAAACATTCGTCTCAGCAGATACTTCGGTTCCATACGGCAAGAAGACGATGAAATTATTAACGATTTGCTCGAACAAGAAAAAGATGCCGTAACCCGAGCAATTGAAATCATCAGAAACCGTGTCGATCAATACGGCGTTTCGGAACCAAGTATTCAACAACAAGGTGCTAGAAGAATAATTGTTGAGCTTCCGGGTGTTGCGAAAAAGGAAGAAGCGAAAAGTCTTTTGCAAGGAAGAGCTTTACTCGAATTCAAACTTGTTAAAGATCCTAATTTTGCATTTCCAATTTTAAATAAGATAGACGAAATTCTCGCAAAAAAATTCAGTTCCGATACAACCGAAACGGCGCAAGACTCAACAGCCGAAGAAAACTTAACCGAAGAAGAATTTGCTAAAAAACATCCCTTCTTTACAATAGCAAGATTGATATCTCAAAGTTCGGCCGACCTTATTGTAAAAGAAAGCGATAAAAATAAAGTTTTACGTTATCTAAACATGCCGGAAGTAAAAAAGGTAATTCCCGATAATGTTGAATTTCTGTTTTCCGCCAAACCCCAATTTGTACAAGACGGAATAAAATACTTCCGACTTTATATGGTGAACAAACAACCCGAACTAACGGGAAATGTTATTGTTGATGCAAATGCAACAATCGACCCACAAACAACAGCACCGATGGTAACGATGGATATGAATCCCGAAGGTGCGCGGGAATGGGCAAGAATTACCGGCGCCAATATAGGGAAACGTTGCGCTATTGTTTTGGATAATTATGTTTATACGGCACCGGTTATTCAAAATAAAATACCTTCCGGGCGTTCGCAAATTACCGGAATGGAAGATCTCGAAGAAGCCAAATTAATATCGATTGTTCTGAAAGCCGGAGCGCTACCGGCACCTATCGATATTATTGAAGAAAGAACCGTTGGACCTTCGCTCGGTCAAGATTCGATTTCCCAAGGTTTCAACTCAACGCTTATCGGTTTCTTACTGGTAGCGTTCTTCATGATTATTTATTATAAAACTTCCGGCGCTTTTGCCGACTTGGCCTTGCTTGCAACCGTTGTATTTATTCTCGGCGTGCTGGCCGGATTCAAAGCTACGCTTACTCTTCCGGGTATTGCGGGTATCATTTTAACTATCGGTATGGCCGTGGATGCCAACGTACTTATTTTCGAAAGAATACGCGAAGAGCTTGCAACCGGCAAAACCATAAAAGCCGCTGTCGATAGCGGTTTCGCAAATTCTTATTCGGCAATATTCGATTCGAACATAACGACATTTTTCACGGCAATAATTCTTTACCAATTCGGTAGCGGACCCATTCAAGGTTTTGCATTAACTTTAATGATCGGTATTGTCTCATCATTGTTCTCCGCTTTGGTTATTACAAAAGTATTATTCGAATATATGATTTATAAAGGTAAAAAGATTAACGTCGGTTATAGAAAAAGATTGTTCGGCGATTCAAAAATCAATTTCCTCGGAAAAAGAAAAACTGCTTATGCAATTTCCGGTACTTTGATCATAATTGGAATTATAAGTTTATTTACAAGGGGATTGGAATTAGGAATCGATTTCAAAGGCGGTTCCGAGATCGCTCTTCAATTTGAAAAACCGATTGATATTTCCGACATGAGAACCAAACTGAACACTCTTGGTTTGGGTAATATAGAAGTTAAAACTTTCGGCGGTGAACAAGGTGTTTTGATTAGAACCGAATTGCAAGAAATTCCGAAAGAAATTATGCCTAAAATTGTCGAAACGCTGAACAATACTATCAAAGAAACCGCTACCGGTATTCAGGCTACCATAGTCGATTCATCGGCCAATAGCATTACTTATCAATTACCCGATCCGCAATCAGCTGCTTTGGCAGCCGATAAACTGGCGGAGAAAGGTTTTCAAGCAACTAAACTTTCGGACGATCCGAACGAAAACAAAGTAATAGTCCGGTTAAGTATTGCTAACTGGATTGAGGAAAACCTTCAACAAGCTTATGCCGATAATCCATTCAAAATGCTGAAGGAAGAGAAAGTTGGACCTAAAATAGGTAAAGAGCTTAAACAAGATGCTATCATATCGGTTATATTGGCTCTAATCGTTATTTTGATTTACTTGGGCTTCAGATTTAAATTCGCATTTGCCAACGGTGCGGTACTTGCATTGTTCCACGATGTGATGATTACGCTCGGAGTATTTTCCCTGCTTTACGGTGTTGTACCTTTCTTGAATTTGGAAATTTCGATCAGCGTTGTAGCTGCATTTCTAACTCTTGTGGGTTATTCAATTAACGATACTGTGGTTGTTTATGATAGAATCCGCGAGGAATTGAAAATTCACAAAACCAAACCGCTTGAAGAAAATATGAACAACGCTATTAATAAAGTGCTAAGCAGAACGATTGTTACAAGTTTAACAACATTACTTGTAGTGTTCGTATTACTTGTATTCGGCGGTGAAGTACTTAGAGGTTTCGCATTTACATTATTCTTCGGTATATTGGTTGGTACTTATTCATCCATATTTATTGCAAGTTCTTTCGTACTCGATTATGCTAAAAAACGCGGCACGAAAATTCAATTTTAATTTATTCCTATAGACATTGCTATAAAATACTGGGCGGCATAGTAGCTGCCCAGTATAAAAATTTCTGCAAATCTTATTTCTTTTGCAAATTTATTTATTGCCAACATTCCATCGGAAAGAATAAACAAAATTGCTCCGCATACGATAAATAGACTCGACGTATCGGTAAACGTAAAAAATCTATTTACTGCCGTCCAAACCATAACCGAAGCAATAAACATGTAAACGATAACCGGAATTTTATATTTCCCCAGTCCGGATTGAATTAACAAATAAATAAAACCGGAAAATAATAAAATGGGAATCAACGATAAGTAAAAGGTCTTACTGCCGGAATAAAATGCGAAGGCGTAAAATATGTGCGTGATAAGAAAAGCAACGAGACCGTGTAAAAAATATTTTTCTTCGAACATTAATAAAACATCGCCCAAAAGGGAAAATATCAATCCGAATAATATTCCGATACCCAAAGCCGTTTTACCGCCCGAAAGATTCAAAACGGCAACTAAAATTATTAATATTGTAGTTAACGGTTTAAGTATGAAGAAAGCCTTACGGAATTTGTATTTTGCAAGTATCGTTAAAATGCTAAACAAAAATATTACAACGGGAATCATATTCATCGGAATTTTAAGCCAGGCGTGACGACGGATTAATAAAATCGTCCGACCGCGATTTATAAATTTCGTTAATTTGTTTTGTTACTTTGATAACAACCAAAGTCAAATCGTCGTTAACATTATTTCCGTTTTGAAAATGATTAACATTATCCGTTATTTTTTGTAGTATTCTTTTAGCATCGAGCGAACCGTTGTCCTTCAAAATTTTTTCCAATCTTTTTTCACCGAACATTTGTTTATTTCCATTCATTGCCTCTTCGATTCCATCCGTGGTAAATAAAAATAAATCGTTAGGCGCCAAATGAATTTCCAATTCGGAAAGTGCAGAATCAAAAACCTCCCCTTTTTCCAATCCCAAACCCAAACCTTTCGGAACGAAGGATTTTACTTCCCCGTCTCTTAAAAGTTTAACCGGAGTGTGCCCCGCCCTGCTAATTTTAACGATTTTATCCGAAGTATCGAAAAGTGCGATTGTTGCGGTAATAAACCATTGTTTATCCAAATTCTCGAACATGTGTTTATTTAAATCTATCAAAATATCTTTAGGGGTTTTGTTACCGGTACAATAAAGCCGGATCATAGTTTGCAATTTAGACATATAAAACGAAGCCGAAAGACCTTTCCCCGAAACATCGGCTATTACAACAAATATTTTTGTAGGAGATACTTTTATTAAATCGTAATAATCTCCGCCAACGTGCATAGCCGGCTGCATAAAACCCGCAATATCCAAGCCCCGAACAGAAGGAATTTCTTGAGGAAGCAATTGCTGTTGTATTTTTTTTGCAACGATTAAATCTCTTTCCAATTTTATCTTTTCTGTTTCAGCTTCGTAAAGTCTTGCATTCTCAATCGAAATTGCCGTTTGATTAGCGGCTGCAACTAGTAATTCCAAATCCTTTCCGGCAAATTGCGCTCCGGAATGTTTCAAGCCGAACAAAAGCATTCCGTTTATTGAAGTTTTATTTATTAACGGAATTACAATGTAAATTCCCTCATTAATCAACCGTTCGTTAACTTCGGGGAAAACATTATCGAATTCGCTTCTTTCAAATACCGGATATTGCCCTCCTTCGGTTTTGCGGTTCAAGTAATCCAGTAATCTATCGATATTGCATTTGAATTTTAATTTGTTGTTTTCGAAACCGAAACTTCTTACCAAACTACATTCACCAGAGGTATTTTCTTTTATAACAATACCGAACTTTTCAAGTTTAAGAGAATCGACAAACGTATTTAATACCGAATCCAAAATATTTTCGAGCCCGACTATGGTAGAAATATTATTTGAAAATTCCAGTAACACTTTACGATAAGCAAATTGCTCGGGGTAGAACTTGCGTGTAATTATTTCTTGAAATCTATCTTTTGTGGATTGAAAAACTATCGAAAAAACAATAAAGATAACGGCGGCAATTAATCCTTGATATTCCGTTGCAATGGCTTGACTAATTTTTTGACCGAGAATATAAATCACCAAAAAATAAATTCCGGCAATGGAAACTGTTGCAACACCGTACATTAACGTATTTTTCACTACATCGGAAACATCCAACAATGAATACTTAAAAATGGAATAGCCGAAAGCGACGGGTAAAACAACGATTAAAATAATCGGCATAAAATATTCGGGAGAATTGAATATCGATCCCGCTAAAACACTTGCCAATGTGTTAACATAAATTATGGACAACAAAGCAATCGCATAACTTACTAATATTATAAAAACCGGATTTTTCTCACTTTTATTGTCTAACCTTAGATAACTTATAAATAAAGATATAAAACCTATAATAAAACTCAATCCGAACAACAGATTAAAGAAGGAAATTAAATACATGTTCAGTTTATAAGACGAATGCGACGTGTAAACGTACAACAACTTAATAACAATCATTCCGCCAATTAAAAACAACGGTAACCCTAAAAGAATCGATTTCGTGATTTTCTTTTCCACAAACTTAAACGGTTTGGGGAATATCCAGAAAAAGTAAACGTAAACAAAGGGTAAAATAAGTGCGGCGGTGGAAGTAACAAAATCGATTAGAACAAGTAGCCATTTAATTTTCCAAATAGGATTTATAGACGGTATGCTTGCAATCAAAACCCACATGGAATTGATAACAAACAAAACACCGATGGAATAAAACAAACGTTGCGCCCTTCCGTTCGGCTTGGACGAAATAACGACATAACCGACCAACAACCAAAACAATGCCAGCAATACAAAACTGAAGCCAGCAAAGTTAATAAGCTTTTTAATTTTAACTTTCGTTTCAATAATCTTCCCGTTACGAATTATTGTGTAAGTTGCGGAATCCCCTTTCGCAAGCCGGTCAATTGCTTTGGAAGCTGTAAAGAGACTATTAATTTTTTGACCGTTAATTTCCAAAAGCCGGTCGCCGTCTCTTATTCCTGCCTGCCAAGTAACGCCTCCCTCTTTAACCAAATCGAAAACAAAGATGGTACTGTCGGGTGAAATTTGTTTGGGAACCCAAAGACATTCGTCGTTCGAACGAGGTGTTACTTCGAAAATAAAATAGAGATTGATAAATGCAATTACGGATAAAATCAACGTAACCGGGAAAAGTAATTTATTTCCGTATTTCATAAACTTTTCGTTCATTCTTTTACCTTAATAACGCAACAAGTAATATCGTCCGATTGTTCCGCACCCCAAGTATGTTCATTTACATCGTCAATTATTTTGTTTAGAATTTCCTTTGCCGAACCGTCCGCATTATCCAAAATTAATTTTTCCAATCTCTCATCCGAATATTCGTTCTTTTCGGTATCCATTGCTTCCGTAATGCCGTCGGTGAACATCACAATTACATCACCCTTTTCCAACTGCACCGTTTCGAATTGATAATCGATTACTGTGGTCATCACGCCTAAAATCATTCCGCCGATTTTAAGTTTTATTATATTTCCGTTTCTAACAAGAATCGGTGGATTGTGTCCGGCATTAACATAAGTAAAAGTTTTTTCTCCGGTATTCAAAATTCCCCAGAAAAACGTTATGAAACTTCCCATCGTCGTATTTTCGGACACTAAATCGTTTATCAAGTTAGACGCTTCAACAAGGGGAATGTTTTGTTTGATAATAGCTTTAAGAAAAGCTTGCAAATTAGCCATCAAAAGAGCCGCTTGAACACCTTTTCCGGAGACATCGGCAATGGCAATCAACACGTTATTATGATCAATTTGTATTACGTCGTAGTAATCACCGCCCACTTGTTTGGCTGTTTTGTTATAAGCGGCAATTTCAACATTATCAAAAACCGGTATTTTCTTAGGGAGCAAATTTTTTTGGATTGTTCGTGCCAACTCCAAATCTTTTTCCAGTTTTTGTTTTTCCAAAGCTTCTTTAAAAAGCCTGCTGTTTTCGATGGAAATTACGGCAAGGCTTGCTACTGAAGAAATATATTCCAAATCGGATTGGGAAAAAGGTTTACCGGTTAAACGTTTCCCCAATAATATCACGCCTCTGACTACATTTTTAATAACCATGGGAACGGATAGAACAAAGCCCGCATTATAAAGTTCGGGTAGTTTTTCTTTCAGTTCGTTTCCGTACAAAATTTCGTTCGATTCGAAAATATTATTCGAATTAATAATATTTAACAGTTTATCTTTCTTTATATTCGATTCCAAAATTTTCGGTGTTTCTTTATCTTTTACCAATACGGCAAATTGCGAAACCAACATCTGGGCAATCACCGAAAAAACAAGCAGTTTGCTTACTCTTTCTTCTTCCAAAATACCGCTGAATTCTTTACTTAAATCGAACAACGAACTCAGCTGGTTAATTTTTGCATCCAAATTCAAGTTCACTTTTTTTAGCTTTTCGAGAGTTAGTGTATTTTCAATTGCCGTGCTGCTAATATTTACAAGGGTTTTAAGAAATTGTCTATCGTCTTCCGAATATTCTTGCTTCGTTATTTTTTGTCCGAGAATAACAACGCCTAATTTTTCGGAAGAAGTGCTTATTTTTTCGTAGAGCACAAAGCCGTATTTTTTAAGGAACTCTATAAATTCTTTATTTTTATCAAAATCATTAATATTTACGACGGGAAAATTTTGCGGAACATCACTACTTATACCTTTAAAATATGTAATCTTTAAATTTTTATTATCATCCGTAAGCGCAACAATTCCTTTGGTTGTTTGCAATTTAGCAAAGACGGTTAGCAATAAGTTGTTCAGAATAAAATCCAGCTTTAAGCTTGAATTTACCGTATTCGAAAAATCAACCAACGCCGAGAGATTGCGAAGAGCCGAATCGTTTTTTTGAGAATTCATTGGATTATTATAAATATTTCACTAAGGTTACACGATTGCGATTACCGGAAAGATGACTGTATTTTACTTCATCCATTAGTTTACGCATTAAAAATATTCCGAGTCCGCCTACTCTTTTTTCTTTGTGGTATTCTTCCAAATCCGGTTCCGGAATTACCGTTACATCGAATTTTTCGCCTTTATCCGTAATAACCACAAAGAACTTATTGTTTCTACATTTTATATTAATATCTATTTCCCCTTCCGGTGAATATTTGTAAGCGTGTTTTATAACATTGGTACAAGCTTCATCCACCGCAAGAATTATCTCGCCTATCATTTCTTTTTTTAGTTTACACTCAATTGCGGTTTTATGTATAAAATCCCTAATCCGAGAAAGATTATCGGTAGTACTTTTAACTTTTAGCTTTCTGTTTATTTCTTTTATTTTGGTTTTCAAAATATTACTGCTCGTTAAATTTGTTAATCGCTTCTTTTTCGTGGTCGTAAAATTCGTAAAGCATGGGGAACCCCAAAAGGTCGAATATATTATACACTTCCTTTTTTAGGTTGGCAAATTTTATATCGCCGCCATTATCCCTCATCGTTTCTATATAAGCCATAAACACGCCTAAACCGGCACTGCTTATATAATTTAAATCTTTAAGATTGACTACAACCTTGTATTTTTTATCGTCAATCAATTTGTTAAATGCATCTTCAAGTTCCGGAGCGGTGTGAGCATCCAAATAACCTTTAACATCAAGAATATGCACAGAACCGTCGGATCTGGTTTGAACGTTAAATTCAGTCATTAATTTTCTCCGTCCAACTTATTATTAAATTTCCACTTAAATATAACAAGAGTAATATCATCGTGTTGGGTATTTCCTTTTGCAAACAATGAAATTTCTTTAATAATTTTTCCCGATAAATCATCGGTGGAAGTTTCACTGTTTATATTTATTAATTGCTGTAACCTTCCGTAACCGAATTCTTCGTTTTGTGAATTTTTGGATTCGTTTATTCCATCGGTAAATAAAACCACAATATCATTATTTTCCAACCGTATTTCCATTTCTTCCAATGTTTTTCTAAAATCGGATGTGGAACCGATGCCCAATCCGATACCACGAGGAACATAAGACTTGATTCCGGAATTATGTTTATGCAGTACGGGTGCATGACCGGCGCGGGCAAATTTGAATTTACCCGTTTTAACATTTAACACTCCGTAAATTGCCGTCACAAAAGATTTTTTATCCAAACTTTTTTTCAAAATTTCATTTGCTTGAACAAGAACTTCCTTGGGCGAAAGATTTATTTTCGATAAAGATTCGAAAATTCCTTTAACTTCCGCCATAATGAAAGCAGCTTGGATACCTTTGCCCGAAACATCCGCAATTACAAAAGCATAATTTTCGTTATCGATTTTAAAGAAATCGTAATAATCGCCGCCTACTTCGAAAGCCGGAATAAACGATGCGGAAATTTCCAAGTGGGGGA
Source organism: uncultured Melioribacteraceae bacterium (assembly GCA_964553325.1). GTDB lineage: Bacteria > Bacteroidota > Ignavibacteria > Ignavibacteriales > Melioribacteraceae > BMS3ABIN04. The sequence goes on from CAZKKI010000070.1 coordinate 55,474, forward strand.
AATCCGGTTTTTCTTTCGGTAAAATTTTGCGTTGTATTTCCCTTGCCACATCCAATTCTTTTTCCATTCGCTCTTTCTCAATCGATTGCTCGATTAATTTGGAATTCTCTATGGCCACGGCGGCATAATCGGCAAATGCATTGATTGCAACTTTGTCTTCCTTATCGAAACCGAGACTTTGACGCTTGGCGGTAAAAAGAAAGCCGATATTTTTTCCGTGAATGTTTAAGGGGGCAACAATAATAGATTGAAATTTTAACGAGCGTAAAAAATCGAATTTTTCGAGCGAGTTTAATTCGGTTATTTCATCCGTTTTAATCATTTCCGAATTGAAGAGAGTTACGGTTATTCTTTCCGCTTCTTCCTTTTCTATATTATTTGCAGAGTTAACCTCAAGTGTGTTCTCAAAATTGGTTACCAACCAAGCGGAATGACAATTGCATACATCTTTTGTCATTTCGGTAATGGTATCGACCAACTCGTCAAAATCCAGAACTCGAGTAATCAGTTTGTTCAAATCCATCAACGATGTTAATTCTTGTGTTTTTCTGTCTATTGCCTCAGCCGTCGGTAGATGAAACAAAGCGGTAAAGAAAACCACAACAAAATAAATTGTTCCGTACAGAAAAATTAAACCGGTAAGTTTACTTAATGCGGGAGAAAAAGCAGTAAGAAAGTTCGATTGTTGACTTTCCGTATAACCGAATACTGTTCCGAACAAAAGCATTAAAATTAATGAGAGCAAAAGTAAAGCTCTTTTTTGTTTTTTGGAAATAAATGCTATCCATGCAACTCGTATAGAATTTATTACGCCTACAGCAATTGCTATACCGGTTAACGATTCGCCTATAAAATCATATTCCGAACTATTATCAAAAATACCGCCGGTTACCGATGCTAAAATAAACAACACGACCATCGTGTTAAAATATAACGAGGGATTGCTTTTCTGGTGAGCAAAAAACAATTCGCGCAACACTCCGAATACATAAGCGGTTGATCCGATGATTATAAAAGTAAAGGCATACCCGAGAAGCGAAGATGTAAAATCGTTTTTCGAGCTTAAGTAATCCGGCGACACGGTTAATAAAAAATAAACGAGGGCACCGAGAACCATCGAATTAATTAAAATTCCGATAGGCGACGATGCTTGACCGTAAACAAAATCGAATAAAAATAAAGCCCATGCGAAAAACGTTATCACACCGATTAATTCGGTGAACAAGAAAAAAAGAATATTTCCATCCGAAGGGAAAACCAATTTAACAGTAACAAAGACAACGCTTGCAACAACCGCGGTTTCCAGTCTGCGTTTATTACTTAGATTGAAAAATTTCTGAAGAAAAAAATCCATTTATCTCACAATAAATCTTTTTGAAAAGGTTCTAAAATGATACGCAGTGCTTGCCTTGCACGGAAAATCCTCGATTTAATCGTACCGACTTCCAATCCGAATTTATCTGCAATTTCTTTATAACTCAATCCGTCGATATCTCTAAGTATTAAAGGTTCTCTAAGTTTATCGGGCAATTTATCGATTGCTTTCCTTACCATTTGGGAAATATCGATATTTTCCGATTTTGTACGGGAACGAAGGTGATATTCATGTTCGTCAATCGGCGAAAAAATGCTGCGTACTTTTTTCTTTCTCAAATAATCTTTACACTTATTAACCGTTACCCGGTACAACCAAGTTGTAAATTTGGATTCGTATCTGAAATTACTTAACATTTTAAAAGCACTGATAAAAACATCTTGGGAAATGTCGTCCGAGTAATCAACGTCACCAAGTGTTAAATAAATCAAGTTCCTCACCTTTTCCTTATGTTTTAATACCAGCTTTGTAAAAGCCGCTTCGTTTCCATTTTGAAATTGTCGAATCAATTCGAAATCTTCATCTTCGAAAGACGAATGTTTTTCGGAATTTGAATTTGTTTTTCCGTTTTCGCTCAATTTTAGACGTAATCCCGTACTTTTTGTTTCATTGTTTCAAAAGATTTAAAACGATGTATAAACGAACTTTTACCGTTTGTAAACGTCAAATTACAAAAATTTCTTTCATTTTTCGGAAAGAATACCTAACTTAAATAAACGTAAATTTAGTATAATTTGTTAAATCCTCATAACAAATTAAGCAATTCCGATAAATGATTAACAATTAACATAAAAATTCAGAGGTCATCATGAAAATTAAAACTCACGAACATTATAACGCCGTTGTAATCGAATTAAAAGGAAATGTTATGGGCGGACCCGATGCGGAAGAATTCAGCAAATTACTTCATAAATTACTTGACGAAGGGAAAAAGAATGTGGTTGTTGATTTGGCAAATGTTAAATTTATGAATAGTTCGGGTTTGGGAATGTTAATCAGCGGTTACACTACTATGAAGAACGGAGGCGGTTCATTGGTACTTGCAAACGCTACGGAAAAAATCAACAGCTTGCTGGTAATTACCAAATTAATTACCATATTCGAGAATTTCGATTCCGTCGAAGAAGCCGTTAAAAGTTTTTCTAAAAAATAAATCGTAATATTTTATCAAGGTTGTTTCAAAAGCAAATACACCGTAAATCCGAACATACCGGAATGCAATTTTAATCTTCAAGAAATTTAAATGGGACTTTTGAAACAACCTTTTTTATTTTTTAATTTTCAAACGGAGAAAACAGATGAGCGTTACCGTTATTGTTGGTAGCCAATGGGGCGACGAAGGCAAAGGGAAAATAGTTGATATTTTAAGCGAAAGATTCGATATTGTAGCCCGCTACCAAGGCGGCGCAAATGCGGGGCATACAATAGAAATAGGCGATAAACAATTCATTCTTCATTTAATTCCAGCCGGCATTCTTCGCGAAGATGTTATTTGCGTGATCGGTAACGGTGTTGTTATCGATCCGAAAGCATTATTGGAAGAAATAGAATTTCTCGAATCCCACAACATTGATTTTACGGGAAGGCTGTTTATTAGTCATAACGCTCATCTCATTATGCCGTATCATAAACTTCTCGATTCAATTAGCGAAAGCGGAAACAACAAAATTGGTACAACCGGCAGGGGAATTGGTCCTTGCTATATTGATAAATATGCAAGAAAAGGTATAAGAATAGCGGACTTATTGGAAAAAGACGTTCTTGAACAAAAAATCCGTAAAAATCTTGAAGAAAAAAATAATTTGCTAAAAAAAGTTTATAATGTTGAAGAATTGGACGTTGAAAAAATAATTAAAGAATATTTGGAATTCGACGAACGAATAGATAAATACATAACGGACACTGCAGCATTTCTTAACACGCAAATTGAATCCGGGAAAACAGTGTTGATGGAAGGCGCTCAAGGAACTTTGCTGGATGTTGATCATGGAACATATCCGTATGTTACTTCATCGAACCCAACTGCCGGCGGAGCTGCGGTCGGTACCGGAATTCCCCCTACAAAAATAAATTCCATAATCGGAATTGTTAAGGCATACACTACAAGAGTAGGATTAGGTCCCTTCCCTACCGAAATGTTGGACGAAGAAGGAGAGAATTTAAGGAAACAAGGAGCGGAATACGGAGCAACTACCGGCAGGCCGCGAAGATGCGGATGGTACGATGCTTTCCTGGTTAACTATTCCAGAATGATAAACGGAATTGAGCGGGCGGCAATTACCAAACTGGATGTATTGAGTTACTTGGACGAAATAAAAGTTTGCGTCGGATATGAATTAAACGGTAAAAGATTAAAATATTTCCCAACTTCTAAATCGGTTTTGGAAAAAGTAAAACCGATTTATGAAACTTTACCGGGATGGAAAACGGATATTTCCGACGTGCGGAATTACGAGGAACTTCCGAAAGAAGCCAAAGACTATCTTTCATTCATTTCCGAAAAGAGCGGTTTTGAAATAAGTATAATCTCCGTGGGGCCAAAACGTTCGCAAATAATAGAATTGTAAATAAATCGGATTAATTAACTTTTATTAATTCTTTCCATTTATTTATTTGTTCCCTCACCAAATCCGGATTCGGCGAACCCTGTGTAACCTTTCGGTATAACGCATTTTTTATTTTTAAAATGTCCAAAGCTGATTTTTCAAATACCGGATGGATATTGAGTAAATCGTCCAATTGTAATTCGTTCAATTTCTTATTTTTATCTTCCGCAAATTTTACAACCTTGCCAACAATCTTATGAGATTCACGAAACGGAATCCCTTTTAATACAAGCCACTCCGCCAAATCTGTTGCCAGAATAAAATCACCGTCCAGTTCTTCGATAAAACGATTTTTGTTTATTTTAATTGAGTTAATAATTTTAGACGCAATTCCCAACGATTTTGCAAATTGCAAATATGAATCGAATACCGGCTCCTTGTCCTCTTGCATATCTCTATTGTAACTTAACGGCAAACCTTTCATCATAACAAGAACGGAACTATAATTGCCAAAAACCCTACCGCTTTTTCCTCTTATTAATTCAAGCATATCGGGATTTTTTTTCTGGGGCATTAACGAAGAACCAGTGGAATACTTATCGTCAATCGTAATAAAATTCCACTCCGATGATGCCCATAAAATAAGTTCTTCGCTCAATCTGCTAAGATGCATCATTCCAATGTTACAAGCATTTAAAAAATCGATTACGAAATCTCTGTCCGATACAGCGTCAAGAGAATTTTTTGAGAACCGCACAAATCCCAATTTTTTCGAAGTATAATCTCTATCCAACGGCAAAGTTGATCCCGCTAGTGCTCCGCTCCCCAAAGGTGATTCGTCTGTTTCACTCCGAACGTTACTCAATCGTTTCTTATCGCGTTCAAACATTTCAATATAAGCTAATAAATGAAAAGCCAATGAAACCGGTTGCGCTCTTTGAAGATGAGTAAATCCGGGCATAATTGTGTTTTCGTTGTTTTCACTCAATTTTAACAAGCTGTTTTGTAACTGTTTGATTTTTTCTTCCAAATCGTAAATTGCTTTTTGAATCCAAAGTTTGAAAACCGTTACAATTTGATCATTCCTGCTTCTACCGGTATGAAGTTTTCCCGCTGTATTTCCAATCAATTCATACAAACGATCTTCAATTGCGGAATGTATATCTTCGTAAATAGTCGGAGAAGGTTTCCATTTGTTCCCACTAGCTTCTTCAAGGATTTTTTCAAGACCGTAAATGATTTTCTTTAATTCGGCTTTCGAAAGAATACCAATTTCGGATAGCATCTCAGCATGAGCAATACTTACTTCAATATCTTCTTCCAAAAGATTGTAGTCGAATACAAGCGACGAAGAAAATTCCATAGCCTCGCTATCAAGTTTTTCCTTGAATCTTCCACCCCACAGCATTTACAAATTACCTCCTAAAATTAAGCCGATTTTAATTTTCTTTCTTCGCCTTTCGTTTTCGCTTTTTCCCTTACTTCCGTTAAAGTTTTAAATGGAAGTCCGTATAAATGTATAAAACCGATTGAAGCTGAATGGTCGAATTTATCCCCTTCTTTATACGTCGCCAGCTCTTCGCTATACAAACTGAACTGTGAACTTCTTGATAGTGTCACTACATTCCCTTTATACAGTTCAAGTTTAACGTTACCCGTAACATATTTTTGTGTGGAATCCACAAACGCCATTAAAGATTCAAACAGCGGTGTAAACCAAAGTCCATCATAAATCATATTGGCAATTTTGTTAGACACGTTTTGTTTATATCTGAAAGTGTCCTTATCCATTACCAGTTTTTCCAATTCATTATGTGCTTTATGCAATATTATCGCAGCAGGTGCTTCATACACTTCTCTGGACTTTATGCCTACAACTCGGTTTTCAATTATGTCCAATCTGCCAATCCCGTGTTTTGCCCCTATTTCATTTAATTTCACTACCAAATCAACCCCCTGCATTTTTTTGCCGTTAAGAGCAGCTGGAATTCCTTGTTCAAAATCAATACTAATCAGTTCGGATTCATCCGGTGCATTTTTGGGATCGGTAGTTATTTGCCAAGCGTCTTCAGGGGGTGCAACGGTGGGATCTTCCAAAACACCACACTCAACCGAAATCCCGAAAATGTTTTCATCAATTGAATATGGATTTTCTTTTGTTGCTTGAATTGGTATTTCGTGTTTCAATGCATATTCTATTTCTTCTTCCCTGCTGGTAAATTCCCAAGTTCTTAAGGGTGCCAAAACATTAATATGAGGTGCCAAAGCTTGAATAGCAACTTCAAATCTAACTTGGTCGTTTCCCTTGCCGGTAGCACCGTGCGCAATTGTATCGGCTTCTTCTTCAAGGGCAACATCAACAAGCATTTTAGCAAGTAGCGGTCTACCAATAGAACACCCCATCGGATATTCTCCTTCGTACAAAGCGCCGGCTTTCAAAGCACGCCATACATATTGGTTAACAAATTCTTCTTTAAGGTCAATTATTTTGACTTTAGATGCGCCGGTTTCGTATGCTTTTTCTACCAATCCGTTCAATTCGCTTTTTTGACCCAAATCCCCCGTAACGGCAATAATATCCGCATTATATTTCTCACTCAACCACTTCAACATCACCGAAGTATCCAATCCGCCGGAATATGCAACAACAATTTTCTTTGGATTCATCTTTTCCCCTTTATTGGTTTTTTATCATTAAATCTTTTACAAATTCAATAATCACCGGAATATTTTTAGATTTATCCGGCACTACTAAAACTGTATCGTCTCCGCCAACCGTACCTAAAATTTCTTGTTTGTTTAATCTATCAATAAAATGAGCTACCCCTTGCGCCCTTCCTGCAAGGGTTCTAAGTACAATTAAAGATTCATTACTTTCAATCGATATAATTTCATATCCGATAAGTCTGCTAATTTGTTTTCCGGCTTCATCGCTATTCAATACATAACGAATACCATTGTCGGTAACTATACGCACAACACCTAACTCCGCAAAATCTCTGCTTAAAGTGGCTTGAGTAGCGAAAACATTTCTTTCGGCAAGAAGTTGAGCCAATTCTTCCTGACTCCCCACCATTTTACTTCCTAAAATTTCTTTAATTAGTCTTTGTCTGTTTAGTTTTGCCGACATTTTTACCCCGTTATTTAATTTTGTAAATTTTATTTATTAAACATCTTAAGTTCTTGATAAAATTCATTAAGAAAATATTTTATATCGTTTTTCGTAATTATAAAAGGTGGAAGTAATCTTATAACGTATTCCCCCGAATTTCCAACAATAATTTTTCTTATCAAAAGTTTTTTCACAATCGCTTTTGCCACGGGTTTATTCAGTTCTATGCCGATCATTAAACCTTTTCCCCTAACTTCTTTAATTATCGGCAGCCGAAAATCCACAATCGATTTTCGCAACACTTCCCCGTCAGAAACAACTTTTTTCATCAGTTTATTATCAATTAAATCGAACACCTTATTTGCGGCTGCAATTGCAACAGGATTGGCACCGAAAGTTGAACCGTGATCGCCGGGTTGAATTATTTCGGTAACGTTTTCCGAACATACAGTTGCACCCAAAGGTAAACCGTTTGCAATGCCTTTGGCTAAAGTGAATATATCGGGTTTAATACCAGTCCAATGATATGCAAATAATTTACCCGTTCTTCCCATTCCCGTTTGAACTTCATCAAAAATCAACAATAAATTATGTTGATTTGCAATCTTTCTTAATTTGACCAAATATTTATCATCCGGTACAATTACTCCGTTTTCACCTTGAATAGGTTCAACCATAATTGCGCAAGTGTTATAATTAATTTTATTCAATATAGAACCAGGATCGTCAAACTGCGCAAATTTGAATCCTTTCAGTAAAGGATTAAATCCTCTCCAAAGATTTTTTTGTCCCGTAGCCGAAAGGCTGCCCATCGTTCTACCATGAAAACTTCCTGTAGCAACAATTATTTCTTTTCTTTCTCCACCCCACTTCCTAGCGAATTTTATTGCCGCTTCGTTCGCTTCGGTACCCGAATTACAAAAGAAAACTGAAGCAAGTCCGGATGCTTTAACCAGTTTTTCCGCAAGTTTCTGTTGCGGTGTAGACATAAATAAATTGGAAACGTGCCATAACCTTTTCAATTGTTCTTGTGCCGCTTGTGTAATTATTTTATGTCCGTGACCGAACGATGTTACGGCAATACCGGATAAAAAATCCAGATATTCATTGCCCGAAGCATCAAACAGTTTACTTCCCGAGCCTTTAACAAATTCTACAGGTAAACGTGAATATGTGTTTAACAGATAATTCATTATCCGAAAATTATTTTTTTCGATTTAACAACCCATGTTCCATAATTATTTTTTATTTCACTGGAATTAAATTCAAAGTCCGGTAATTTACTTCCAACCCATATTTTTTTGATTGTGTTGTTCAATAATTCCAAGCTACTTTCCAATTTAGGAATCATTCCATCGGTAATGTGACCATTTTTTATTCCTTGAGTAATTTCTTTACTTGTAATTTTGTTCAATTTTTTTCCATTGATTTCAACCGCATCAACATCCGAAACGAAAAGAACGGTATGGGCTTTTACAAGAATAGCCAGTTCCTTTGTAAAAACATCAGCATTTACGTTCATCAAATTTCCTTTTCTATCTCTGCACACCGAAGAAAAAACGGGTATAACATTTTCATCAAGTAAATTTTTTAGCCACTTTACGTCGCCTTCTCGTTTCGGAATACCGACATAACCTAACTTGTGGTTAAGATATTCGGCAACAAATAAATTTCTATCTATTCCGGTTAATCCAATAATTTTAAAACCTTTCGAGCTCAAATAACTTGTAATTCTTGTATTTGTTAGTCCACTTTGAACTGCCGCAACAATTTCCATTACTTCGCTGGTTGTTTTCCTTTGGCCGTTTACAAATTCAGCTTCAACTTTAAGTTTTGCCGACCAGTCATTAATCAATTTACCAGCGCCATGAACCAAAATTACACCGTCGTAATTTTTCTGAATTTTTTTCAACAAGTTTACGTATTGTTTGTTGGAAGTAAACTCGCTTAATGCTTTTCCGCTTATTTTGATAATTATAATTTTCATATTTAATTTTTTATTTATTTTATGTAATTAAGTTCGATAAAGTGCATTGATTTTCACATAATCTTCGCTAAAGTCACAAGTCCACCAAGTAGTTTCAGCTTTCCCTTCGTTTAAGTTTACGGTTATTGTCAGTTCGGGTTTTGCTAAAATTTGTGAAGCTCTACTTTCATCGAAGTTATGTTTATAATTTGATGAAAGAATTGTCATGTTATTAAATTTTATTTCGACTTTGTCGGGATTAAAGTCCGCGCCGCTTTTTCCCGCAGCGGCAATAATTCTACCCCAATTAGCATCGTTACCGTAAATTGCTGTTTTAACCAGCGGTGAATTAACAATAGCTTTGGCAATTTTGTCAACATCTTTTTTCGATTTACCCCCGATTACATTAAGCGTAATAAGCTTGGTGGCACCTTCTCCGTCTCTTACGATTGCTTTAGCAAACCCGATTGTAAGTGTTTGTAAAGCACGTGTAAATATTTTTTCATCCGAAGTACCTTCCATTATTTTAATACTTGATGCACCGTTTGCCAGAAATATAACCATATCGTTCGTGCTCGTATCTCCATCAACCGAAATTTTATTGAAAGAATTATCAACGGTTCGTGAAATCATTTTCTGTAACAACTTTCGCTCAATTTGTGCATCGGTAGCAATAAAAGCCAGCATAGTTGCCATATTAGGCATAATCATTCCGCTACCTTTTGCAATTCCGCCAATTGTAACTTCACCCTCGCTCAATTTAACTTTTAATGCAAGCGATTTCGGTACAAGATCGGTTGTCATAATCGCCTTTGCGGCATCATTTCCACCAGAATACGATAATTTCGGGATAATTGAATCTATTCCGGCCAACAAAATATCCATTGGCAAATATTCTCCTATAACACCGGTTGAACTAATAATCACTTCCTCGGGTGAAAGATTTAATTTTTCGGCACAATACTTTTGCGATTTTTTGGCATCGGAAATTCCTTGCTCGCCTGTACAAGCATTTGCATTACCGGAATTAATTAAAATTGCTTTGGCTTTGGTGCCGGCTTTAACTATTTTTTTTGAAATTTGTAACGGTGCGGCTTGAACTTTATTCAATGTAAATGTACCGGCAACTGTACATGGATAATCGGAAAGGATTAATGCCAAATCTTTCCTTTTCCTTTTCAATCCGCTGTGTATTCCCGTTGCTTTAATTCCGCTAACAGAAGTTATCGATCCATTAGGAATGTAATCAAACATATTTAAATTTATTCCTATTATTAAAATTTCAACATAATATACTTAAAGCTTCATCCCAGCCGAACATTTTATTCATGTTTTGAATTGCTTGTCCCGAAGCTCCTTTAATAAGGTTATCGATTGCCGATGTAATTATCGCTGTATTTTCATTTACAGAAATATTTATATCGCAAAAGTTTGTGTTCACAACCCATTTTAATTCAGGCGGCTTGTTTCTGATTCTTACAAAACCGGATTTTGAATATTCATCGAAGTAAACATCGCTAATATTTTTCGCCGGTATTGATTGACTCAGATGTATACTAATCGTAGTGTAAATACCCCGCTCCACAGGTAGTAAATGAGTAGTAAAATTAAGATATGAATCAAATCCATGTTTCATTAATTCTTGTTTTATTTCAGGATAATGTCTGTGTTTATTTACATTATACGCTTTAACATTACCGTCCATTTCCGAAAGCAATAACTCCTCTTTAGCCGTCCGCCCCGCTCCGCTCGTTCCGGAATACGAAACTATACAAATTCCATTTATAAACTCGGAGAAAGATTTTACGAAAGGTATAAGTGCCAATAAAACGGAAGTTGGATAACACCCCGGATTAGCCACCAGATTTGAAACGTTCTTCCCATAACCACTTATATCCGCTAACCCGTAAGTTTTTTTCAACAATAATTCGGGTACTGAGTGTTTGAAACCGTACCACGTATCATAAAGTTCTTTATCGTCAAGCCGGAAATCCCCGCCCAAATCAATTACTTTTTTGTTTTGTTCAATTAAAGACGGCACATATTTAACGGATTCACCGTGTGGTAACGCCAGGAAATAAACGTCATGCTTATCCGATAAATTCATAATATTTTCTATTTTTTTATTTTCAATTATTCCGGAAAACTCCGGGAATAATTCGTTCAAATATTTTCCGGAACTTCTGTTGGCATAAACAGAAAAGTCTTCTACAAAAGTATGTCTATGTAAAAACTTTATTAAATATTTTCCCGTGTAACCGGTACCACCAATTAATCCGACTGAAATCATTGTTTACCTTAAAGATTGTTTAAAAAGATTATAATATGTGAAATAAGAATATGATTACCCCTGGCGGGGGCGATGGCAATGAGATACTGGCATCCAGGAATTAAGTGTGAGTGGTTCGATATTGTAGAATGAAAATTTCATGGAGGCAAATATAATTACTCGATTGAATATTGTCAACATATTTATGCAAAATATATCAATTTTTTTTGTTGTTTCTGAATATTTATTCACAATTATGCAAATCATACCAAATGGTAAATTATTTTTACAATTTTCTTCTCTATAATGGACTTTAACGTACTAATAATTTCACCGAAATAATTTGCAAGCCGGAAAGAAAAGAATAAATAATCGAATTTAAGCGGATGATCGAATAGATTAAACGGACAAAAATACTTTGTCCATACAATTATAAGTAACGTGGTGACAAAAAAACGATGGAACAAAAATGAAATTCAATAATCGGAATTAATTATTACTTAGAATTAAATTAGTTGTTAACTTAAATAATCTAATAATAAACTGATTTTATCTTTCAATTCTTTTCTGTTAACAATCATATCTACAAAACCTTTTTCCAACAGGAATTCCGATCTTTGAAATCCTTTAGGAAGATCCCGTCCGATTGTTTGTTTAATTACACGCGGACCCGCAAAGCCGATCAATGCTTTCGGTTCGGCAATGTTGATATCACCGAGCATTGCATAACTTGCGGTTGTTCCACCCGTAGTAGGATCGGTCAACACCGAAATGTAAGGAATGTGAGCTTCCGCCAATCTGGTTAAACGCGCACTTGTTTTTGCCAACTGCATAAGAGAAAGAGCGCCTTCCATCATTCGCGCGCCTCCGCTTTGAGAAACAATTATCAAAGGGATTTTATTTTCGAGAGCTTTATCTATAATTCTCGCTATTTTTTCACCAACAACCGAGCCCATACTTCCGCCGATAAATTTAAAATCCATTGCGGCAAAAGCCACCTTTTTACCGTTAATTTTTCCTATACCGGTTCTCACTGCATCGTTTAACCCGGTTTTTTTCATAGTTGCTTTCAATCGTTCATTGTAGTCTTTCGTATCAACAAATTCCAACGGATTTGCCGAGCGCATTTTCTTTTCCGTTTCTTTGAACGAATTTTCGTCGAGTAATATTTTAATGTATTCTGCGCTTCCTATTCTAAAATGATTATTACATTTCAAGCATACCCAAGAGTTAACTTCCAGTTGCTTTACGTGTAATAGCTCACCGCACTCATCGCATTTAATCCATTGTCCATCGGGAATAACGGTTTTTTTTGAAGTCGGTGCAATATGTTTTTTCGAACGATTAAACCAGCCCATTATTTTTTACCTTTAATAATATTTGCAAATAACGTTATAGTTTCGACGGGATGTTGGGGATCGTTTGAATAAATCGATACTGTTCGTGAAATTTTACCGCTTCTTTTCGAACTATCGAATTTTACATTGAGCCAACCCGAACCGCCGGGCATAATTCTGCTATCGCTCATTAATGCGGCGGTACATCCGCAGCTTGAAACCACTTTTTTAATAACCAATGGTTTTTTGCCCTCGTTTATAACACGAACTTTGAATTCGACGACTTTACCTTCATTTACATTGCCCAAGTTAAATCTTTTACTGGAAAGTTTGATTTTTGGTACTTCGTTTTTGTCGTCTTCCAAAACGGTTGCCGTAAAAGTTAATCTCAATTCGGGTTTCTGCGGATCATTAGTGAAAACATAAACATGTTTTCGTTGAATTCCTTTTCTTCTGTCCGTATTGAACGAAACTTTTATTTTAGCGAAATCGCCCGGTTTAATTATATCCTTCGACGGTTGGGCCACTGTACATCCGCACGATGCTTTTACTTTCTTTATTACCAAATCGGCATTACCGTTATTCTTTATAACAAATTCATGCGAAACGGTTGTATTTTGCTTTACTTTCCCAAAATCGTATTTATCGTTTTGAACGGATACTTTAGGACCCGCAAACTGCGCCAACAATGAAGTGGACACAAATAAAAACGCTAAAAATGCATTTTTCATTGCCCTTTCCTCGGAATAAATTTTTTAATGTAATCAGGTTCCATATAATCGAAATTATAAGTTAATAAATCTTTGCCAAAAATATAAGCCCACTCAGCAACAAATTTTGCGGAAGGCACCGGTAAAAAAATTCCCGTATTATTTTCCAAATAATTTCCAAAAACAATTTCATTTTCATTTCTATACTTTTCAAATTCGCTTTTATTTATAACGGTGACATCCGTTATTACATCGTATCCGAAATCATCTTTTTTCTTAAATTTTGTAAAAAATATTTCCGTTGTATTTAAAATGTTGGCAATTATAAAAACCGTATTTACCGGTAGATACTTCGAAATTTCGAGAGCAAGCGCGTGAAACGTTTTTACAGGAACTATCGGTAATCCGGAGCCGAAAGCCAAACCCTTTGCTGCGGACATTCCGATTCGTAACCCCGTAAATGAACCCGGACCCACGGAAACGGCAATCGCTTTAAGATTTTTTAATTCCGTTTCGCTTAGTTCCAATAAATTTTCTACGGCAAGCATTAGTTTTTCGGAGTGAACATTTTTTTCGGCTATATTTACTTCATAAAAATTTTTCTCGGTTTTTAACAAAGCCACACTGCATAATTCACCGCTTGTTTCTATGGCAAGTAATGGTATCATATTTTTATTATCTTTATTTCCCTTTTTGATTCGTCGATAAATTTCAAATATATTTCAATTCTGTTTCGCGGTAAAATTTCCGGAAACTTCTCGCTCCACTCTATAAACAAAACAGCATCCTTGTCGTTCAAATATTCGTAAAAACCTATGTCCATTAGTTCATCGGAATTTTTTAATCTGTAAAAATCAAAATGATAAACTTTTAATTTTCCGAAATATTCATTTACAATTGCAAAAGTAGGACTATTAACTTCATTTATCTCAAAATTTTCGCAAACCGATTTTACGAAAAACGTTTTGCCCGAACCTAAATCACCGTAAAGACAAATTACGTCGCCCTTTTTCACAATTTTACTAAAATCGGTAGCAATCTTTTTTGTGTCGGTTTCCGAATTTAAGATTGCTTTGAACGGCAACTCCACTTAAACTTTACTCTCCATTTTAATTACAGGTAAAATCATCTCTTCCATTGAAATTCCGCCGTGTTGAAACGTATCTTTATAATAACCGAGATACTTATGATAATCGGTCGGATAAACGAAATAATAATCTTCTTTAGCGATAATATAATTAATTGTTACTCCCCTTTCGGGCAATTTGTATTGAAGCGGTTTCCGGATAAAAACGGCGTGTTTATCATCTACTTTTAAGTTTCTACCGTATTTAAATCTTAAATTTTTAGAAGCTTCCCTATCGCCCAAAACTTTTGCACCCCTGTGCACCCGAATGCTGCCGTGATCCGTCGTAATAATTACTCTTGCATTTTTCATTTCCGCAATTTTTTTCAACGTACCGAAAAGCGAAGAATGAATAAACCAACTGTTTGTAAGCGAACGGTACGCCGCTTCGTCCGGAGCTATTTCTTTAAGTATATCGGAATCGGAACGACCGTGAACGAGCATATCCAAGAAGTTAACAACAACAGCCATAAAATGTGTATTCTTATGAGAAACGATATTTTGTTCGAATGCACGCCCAACCGCCGGATCGATAATTTTCATATACTTCAAATCCGTTTTCAATTTAATTCTGTTCCTATCCAGCAAATACTGTAACAGTTCTTTCTCGTATTTATTTTGACTGTGTTCGTCGTCTTTCCCTGTTTTCCACAATTCAGGGTATTGTTTCTCAATTTCCGAAGGGTAAAGTCCGCTGAACAATGCATTTCTCGAGTAAGGCGTAGCCGTGGGAATAATCGAGTAATAAAAATCTTTACTGATATTAAAATAATCGAGTAAATTTTTTTCAATAACAAACCATTGATCCATTCGTAAACAATCGAGCACGAAAAAGAAAACGGGACCTTCGGCATTTCTTATTTCGTCGAAAACGTACTTGTTCATGATTTGCGGAGATAAAACAGGCGCGTTTTCTCCGCTTTCAAGCCAATCCAAATAATTTCTTTCCACAAATTTGGAAAATTCTTTGTTGCTTTCTTTTCTCTGTTCGTTCAGCATTTGTCTTAAACCGGTTTCGGGGTGACTGTCAAGTTCCAAATCCCAATTAACCAATTCCAAATACAAGTTTATCCATTCCTTGTAGTCCAGATTGTCCATTAATTTTCTTGAAATTTCGTTAAACGCTTGCAGATAATCTTTCGCTACATGTTCACCGGAAATTTTTTTGCTTTCCAATAATTTTTTGCAAACCAGCAAGACTTGTGAAGGCAGTACAGGTTTAATTAAGTAATCGGCAATCTTACTTCCGATTGCATCGTTCATTAAAGATTCTTCTTCGCTTTTAGTTACCATAACAACGGGAACATTGGGATCGATGTCTTTAATTTTTGAAAGGGTTTCCAAGCCTCCCATACCCGGCATCATCTCGTCGAGGAAAATCAAATCGTAGTGGGTATCTTGTATTTTATCAATTGCATCGAAACCGTTCGCCGAAGTATCTACATCGTATCCTTTTTCGGTTAAAAAAATTATATGCGAACGTAGCAATTCGATTTCATCGTCTATCCATAAAATTTTATTTTTCATTTTCCTTCCTCATTGAATTGTTATGTGAACATCAAGTCCCGCTTCGTTTGTAGTAGTCGGCGGAATTCTCGAAGCTCCTTCCGGTTCAACCGTTGTTCTTTTATAAAACAAAGATAATGTAACTTTGGAACTTATAACATATTTTATTCTGGGTTCAATCGATGTTCTAATCGTACCGTCTTGCGGTTTTCCTTCTTCCGTAAAATTATCCATTTCGTAAACAATAACGGAGTTTCTACTGCTTGAGTAAGAAAGGGAAATTTCCACGTCGTTTTTAAGCGAAAGTCCGAACATAGGAATACTGAAACCGGATTTGGAAAAACTAGCGGTAAAACTGATATCGCGCGAAAGCGATTCGTTAATATTCCTTGTCGATGCACCGAGATCGAAACTGGATTTGGAAGTGTATTTAATCGAAGCGTTAAGGTTTCCGTCCCAAATTCTGTTGAAAGCAAAATTCAATCCGATTAAAGGAGTAAAGCCGTAAGTAATTTTTTGCGTTTGAATTTGTTTTCTTCCGTCGGGGTCAATTTTCCATCCTTCCGTGTATGCGGAAGTGTAAGCATGGTTAAGTGAAATATTTTGCGCTATGCCCTTCAAGAAAGAAAGTTTTTCCAAACCGCGCCACGTAATTCTCCAATTCGGTCTGGGAATAAATTTAGCTACATCTTTAAATATCGGTAAATTGGAAAGTAACGGAAAGCTTTCCATTCCTTCTTGAAATGCCGTGGATAAGTCTTTATCCGGATTAGTAGCATAAATATCATGCACTTCTTTAATTCCCACTTTGGAAAGGAATAACGGGAAGCTTAAAAACGAACGGTTAATTGTTCCGGTTGAGGTTATGTCATTAATAAACACATTTCCCAAAGAGTCGGTAGTTAAACGAGTGGTCTTGTTTATTCCCCACCCAACTTTCCAATTTACATCGATTGTTGCACCTTCCCACAAAGGTCTTGAAGTTTTAAAATCCAAACTATTCTTTTGTGAAAATTTATCGGACAGATTACCGTTCGGTGCGCGCGGCCCGATATCGTATGATAAACCCAACATAAATGCACGCGTAGGACCGTTGGCATTACTTTGGTTTATTCCCCAAAAATTAGTGAACCCCGCATTTTCCGAACGGAGTCCGGAACCCGATTGTGAATTGTTTTGAGAAAAATTAATCGATATTTGATCATAATCGAAAAACATCCATTTTGCAGCAAGTTTCAGAAAATTCAAAGCTTTGCTAAAGACCGACGGTTTTTGTGGAATTTGCAACGAATCCGGAATATCTTTTTCTTGAATATTTTCTTTTACAATATTTTCATCGTTACCTACGGTTTCTGGTTGTTGATTTGTATTATCTTCGGTATCACGTATAGTTTTTCCCCTGCCACGTCCTCGTCTGCCGCTTGAACTCTTGTTACGCTTACTTCTACTAAAACTTTTCTTTTTGCTTTTCGACTTTTTAGATTCTTTAAAAAGTGGAGCCGTTAAAGATTTTAATTTAAGAGTCAAACTTGCGTTCAAACGGTTTGAAAATCCCGCGCTTCTTCCCAATTCTTCTTGCTGGAAATTATTTTGCCAATTATATGTAACATTATAACTGGCACTTAAATTAAAAAATCTGTTAATGTTCCACAAAGACGGTAATTTCGGTTTCGTTTTGATTCCAAATGACTGGGAATATCTAAAATCCTTGCCAAAAAACTGACCCGCAAAAATATCTTTCCAAATATCCCGCTCAGGTCTTTCAATATCATTTTCCGTTAGCAGATGAGCCAACGAAGAAGAGACGTCAACATTATAGTTTAAGTTTATATTAAAAAATCCTCCTTCGGTCAGTTTCCAATTAAATTGGAAATTCCGTTTTGCTGTAAAATCCCGTTGTATATTTTCTTTTGCATTTTCCGATCTGCTTAAATTAGCAGCTCTTTTTCTTGATGCGGCAAAGCTGCTGGAAAAATTACTCGGAGTATAGTAAACTTTTACGTTTCTATAATCTTTGAATATTTTGAACAACTCTCCTATAACCGGAATATTGGCTGGATAAAAGAAATTTTCACGGCTAAAATTCAACGAATATTTAGCATTCGCATTCCAAACCCAACTTGTGGAAAACACGGTTGAGGGATTTCTACTATACGACTTATTGAAATTGAATCCGAAAGAAAGATTATTGATTATGTCTTTTATATACCACTTTTTAGAAGGTATTTTTAATTTGACTGAAGGAATCGCCCATGTGTCCGAAACATTTAATGATTGTGCCGTTGTTTTAAGTTCATTAGCTTCCCGCTCCGCTTCGGTTTTGGGAACACCTTCTTGCACTCGTTTATCCACAAGTTGTTTTACGGCTTCATCAACATTTACATCCGTTCCCGGTAAATAAAGGGGTCGCGAAACCGATTCGGAGTGAGAATAGCTAACGCGCAAATTGCTTCCCGAAAGATTAAAAGGTATCAATTTCAGTACGTCGAAATCAACCGAAGCATTCCATCTTCTGTTATCGACCCGGTTGCCGAATCTTTGATTCAGCTTATGAAAATAAGGATCGGTTTGACTCATATTAAAATTCATGTTCATTAGATCAGCTAATCGTAATGAAGCCGAGCCGCTGTAAGCCCATCCTTTTGTATCGTCGGCATTTAGAACCCGTAATTCATTTACCCACAAATCCCCCGAAACGGTTTGTGTTCCGTCATCCGGGCTTTGTATGGGATTTATCACACCAAAAATGAAAAAGTTCAATTTTGTAAGCGTCGGATTTCCTCTTATTCCGTAAAGATGACCCGGTTTGCCCGGAACGGGAATTTGAAAAAGGGAATCGGGATTATTTCGCAATTGCTTAATCGCCGTTAATTCCGAAAACAATATTGCAATTTCATTCCAGCCGGCTTTAACAGGTTGTCTGTATTCGTAAAAGTTTGCCGTATCGGAACCGAAGCGGAAATAAACTTCCGCACCATATTCGTTTTCATTTACATAATGGGATATGGAACCTACGCTTTGATCCAAATCGCCGTGAATAAACAATTTCATTTCCCTATAACTGAAAACATCCAACGGTCTGAATAAATATTTTACAATCTCGCGCGAGTCACCGTCTTCCAAATTGTTTATCTTTAATAATAATGATTGTTCATTTTTATAAACTTCTTGATCCGGTTTGGTTCTGTCCCTTTCACGGAATACGCCCGGCGGTGAAGAATATTCAGGATTATCTTCAAAGTTTATCGTTGAAACAACTAAAGTAGTATCGTCATCTTCAACGACACCAGGTACAAGTACTTTTTGCCATTGGTTACCAACAAGGTTAAGTTCCGCAAAACGGAGATGCACGGATTGTTCCACTCCGGCAATCCAAAGTCTGATAACCTCTATTTGCGTAAAACTCGGATTACCGATTTGTTCCTTAAACTCTTTTAACGGAATTCGGAATTGATACCAACCTTTATTATCTCCACCACCGCTGATTAAAGGATTTGTTTCTTTATTTGTATCGAGTGGAATTTCGTAACGGAAATAACTGTTAATTTTATCAAGAGTAAAGTTCCGGTTTAAATCTTCCGTATTCGGTATTCTCCCAATATCCGTCAGTTGGGCATTACCTTCCGTTCCGTTAATTTTGTAAAAATCGAACGAACCTTGGGTGAATTCAAAATTGTCATTGCTCGGATCACTAAAAGTATTACCGTATTTTGCACGTTCTTCCGCATCGGTCAAACCGTCTATACCGGTATCCTCTCCTTCGTTTATCAAGTCGTTTTCGTTTTTATCTTCCGTATCCAATTTGTTATTCGGGATTACATCTTCGCTTATTTGTCCCAGATCGATATAAAATTTAGCATCGGGGGGTGCTTTTTCAACTTTTAACCAAAACTCGATAAATTCAATATTTTCTTCAACCAAATTGCTTGCTGTCGATGAAAGTGGTCGCATCATTCCACCCCAAAGCAACGTGGGATCTCCGAGTAGCGGATCGTAATTATACGTTCCTCTGTCTTCCGGATTAAATACGTAATCGAGAACCGCAACCCTATCGTCTTCCCGCGCAGCCTTTTTCCTATCGCCCCAAATATCCTCAACGAAAACATTGGACGGAGTAATGGCATACCAATAACTTTTAGCTTTATACCTCATTTGTTCAAGTCTGCTCAGATTGCCGATTACCGGTAAATTATTAGGAATACTTAGATCCCTCCAACCGGTATAGTGTATGCCTATCGGTATTATTTTTTTCGCCCCTTCAAAATCATCAATGTAAGCAATACTTTCACCGCCGTCGCTAGCAATTGTACTTTTTTTGGTATTCGGATCGGGACTAATATAAGCAAATTCGCCACGCAGTTTGAAGGAAGACATTTCCTTTGTTGAAATGAGATAATCTAGCCCTTTGGTTAAAAACGGAATATCGATACCGGTTTGAAAATCAATTCCGAAAATAGAATTGTTTAGTGGTTCTTCCCCTATTCTAACTTTATCGCTTAATGTTTTTTGATTTAAATTTAAAAATGAAAAACCTAATTTGGTTTTTTTGTCGAAATCATAAAGTCCCCTAACACCCAACAAAGTTTTTGAAGCCAATTGAAAGAGATCGTTTTTTTCATAAGTTATTTTCAAATTAGCGCCGGTAACCAAAGCCGCCTCGTTTCTTATAATAACCTGACCGATATTGTAGTCGACTACGTAATCTGTTCCCTCGTTCAAAGTTTTACCATCAAGAGTAACCCTTACTGAGTTTTCTACAACGTTAAACCCGATATTGTAGACCGACGAAGCAAGAGCGGAATACTCTCCGACGAGTACAAATTTATCGTGAGCTTTATCTTGTTTTGCAAACGTTACCGTTGTATCGTACACCGCGTGATAAGCCAATTCCTTATTAGGTAAGGGGAAATCATTTCCGAACGGTTCCAGCACGGGGAAGATTATTTCACCGGTTTTCGGTAAAATTAAACGCCCGGGTTCCCAATCGAATTTTCCGTCGGGACCTCCGGCACCGGATTCATCATGCGTATCTAACCGAAACGCTTGAAGCAAATTCTGCCCTTCGAAAACATCAACAGGTTCGCCACCAGGAGGAAGATAATTTATATTAAGTTTGAACCCTTCCTTTTTTATATCGCGCCCACCAATAGGGTATATGTTTCTTAATTGAAGTCTCCAAGCTTGAGCATAAGCTCCGCCCGGTTGCAATTTGGGAGGTTTTACCAACTTAAGTACAATAGTGGCGGCCGTATCCGTACCTATTTCACGAAGAAATTCACCGTAAAAAATGTCTTGCTCGCCGGGCGGACCTTCAATTCTATACGCCACAGCTATTGCTTCATTATCTTGAATTTGAGTTTTAAAACTGATTACACCGACATAGGGATTATATTCATAATCCACATCTTCGGTAAGAAGGACAAAACGGGAACCGATTAACGTTGAACCCGGAATAGGGTCTTGATTGGCAGATTTCCATGAATTGTCATAATCGGTTAAATTGTCCACCGTTCCGTCTCTGGATGGCAAATTAATAAACGCATTTCCCTTACGTTCCTTTTGAGGGTCGATCCGTGCTGTTGTGGTTTTCCATACTTCCAATTCTTTTATTCTGTATTGCTCTTCTACA
>CAZKKI010000071.1:0-126670 GCA_964553325.1 uncultured Melioribacteraceae bacterium
TTATTTAAATATTAATCCGTTAATTCTAAGGATGTTTAAATCTGATGTATTTCTGATTCCTTATAACATTCGGTTGATAGATGATTTTGCAAAAACATCTAACTTTGCCGGATTTTTTAAAAATCATGCAACATATTACAATAAGTTGATTTCAAACTATTATAAGCTTTGCGATTTCGAAAATATGAAAAAATGGTTGGAAAGTAAGTTTCCGGCAAGATATCAATCGTACAGAATAATTTTTTCTCCGTTGACGGGCGGGTTTCACAATACGATGAATCTTAAAAATAAAAACGGAACCGCTTCGCAAACATTAATGTTCGTACAAGCTCCTTTTGAAAATATAGACGGACTAAATAAAAAATCGTTTGAAATTGCTGCGAGCAGAATAGCGCGGGTTGTATTTACCGAAATAGATCACAATTATGTAAATCCGTTAACGGATAAATACCGTGCAAAATTGGAAAGCTCGATGACGAATCTTGAAAAGTGGAATGCCAAAACGAACGGAGGTTACAATTCCGAATATGAAACGTTTAACGAATATATGACGTGGGGAGTTTTCAGTCTTTATGCGATGGATACATATTCGCAGAACAATCTCGATACAATCGTTACGATTCAAGAAAATATGATGACCAATTACCGGAAGTTCGTAAAATTTAAAGAGTTCAACAGAGAACTTATGAAATTGTACGAACAAAATGGTAAACCGCAAATAGAAATTTTGTACGGACCTATTCTGGAATGGATTAAGGAAAATTCGTAAAGACTCAATCTTTACTAAATATTATCTGCCGTAACCTTTCGGAATATATTTTTTGGTAAATTATATTATTCGAAAAAGAAAAACTATTCGCAAACAATATCAAAACTCCGATGAAAAAAATATTCTTATCTTTCTTTTTGGTTTTGTTGATTGCAAGTTGTACGAAGAAAAACAACGAAGTTGTTGTTTATACGAGTGTAGATCAAATTTTTTCGGAACCGGTATTGAAAGATTTTGAAAAGGAAACCGGAATAAAGGTCAAAGCCGTTTTCGATACGGAAGAAACGAAATCCACAGGCGTCTTAAACCGCTTAATTGCAGAGAAAAATAATCCTCAATGTGATTTGTTTTGGAGCGGGGATCCGATGCGTACAATTGTACTGAAGCAAAAAGGAATTACTTTACCTTATTATTCACCCGTTGCCGATGGTATTGATCCGGTATTTAAAGATCCTGAACATCATTGGACCGGCTTTTCAGCGCGCGCCAGAGTTTTGATATATAACAAAAACATGCTGAATGAAGAAGATGTTCCGCAGTCGATTTTCGATTTGACGGATGCAAAGTATAAAGGAATGGTCGCAATAGCCAATCCATTGTTCGGTACAACCACCTTTCATTTCGCGGCGCTTTATACTGCTTTGGGCGATGAGAGAGCAAGGGAGTTTATAAACGGTCTTGAAAACAACGGAGTTGTAATTGCCACAAGTAACGGCGATGTTAAAAAACGTGTTGTGCAAGGCGAAATAGCTTGCGGATTGACGGATACCGATGATGCAAATGAAGCGTTAAAAAACGGTGACGAGATCGGTGTTGTTTTTTTGGATCAAAACGAAGGAGGATTGGGAAGTTTGATTATGCCGAACACGGTTTGTTTAATCAAGAATTCCCCTAACAAGGAAAATGCAAGAAAACTGTTCGATTATTTGATTAGCAAAAAGACGGAGGCAAAACTGGCTGAAAGTTGCGCGCAAATGCCTTTGCACAAAGGGGTGAAAGTGCCCGAAAATGTTCCTTCGCTTGATAACATTATTCCGATGAAAATAGATTACGAAAAAACGGCGGAGAAACTAAACGATATTGTTAATGATTTGGAACGGTTCGCAATGTATAATAAAAAATAATTTTACGGTTATCGCTGTGGTGTGTTAAGGGTTTTGGCTATAAATATAAATTAAATAATTAATATTAAAATTGTACAAATTACGCTGCAAATCGTGTTCCGTTGTTTACGCTCTGTTTTTTCTGTTTGTTACGGTACCGGTAATTTATACTTTCGGTTCCACACTCGTGGATTTTTCATTTCTTACACACGCTGCCGAATCATTAAACGAATTAAGATCCGGTCTTTTATTAAAAAGTATAGTTATTGCATCGGCGGTTGGAATTTTGTCAACAGTATTCGGAATTTTAATCGGCTTTTTAATTTACAAAACTGATCTCCGGTACCGCAATTTTTTCAAAATTGCTCTTTTGATACCTCTTTTTATCTCACCCTATATTTGGGCGGTTGCATGGAAAGATTTGTTTTTTCTGTTGGTTGGTAACACGGATTTCATTTATTCTGATTACGGTGTGGTGTTGGTACTTACAACTGTTTTTACACCGTTATCTTTTTTAATTATCGGAAGCGCTTTGCTAAATATAGATTCCGCTTTGGAAGAAAGCGGATTGATGATAACCGAATTCAAAAACGTTTTAATCAAAATCACTTTGCCTTTAATAAAACCGGCCGTTTACGGTTCGTTTATACTTGTATTTATTTTCAGTATTTCGGAGTTTTCTGTCCCCGCTTTCCTTGGTGTTGAAGTCTTTACTACGGAAATCTTCAAACAATTTTCCGCGTTTTATAATCACTCCGTAGCAATATTGCAATCGTTACTGCTTGTTGTAATTTGTGTGCTTTTATTATTAAGCGAAAGAAAATATTTATCGGGTGCTCCGTTTTTATCGATCGGTAACAAAGGAACGAAAAGTAAAATATATAGGTTCGGTACCGGAAATTATTACGGGATTTTGTTTTTAGCGGTCTGGTTTGTAGTTACTTCCTTATTGCCGGTTGCCGTACTTACAGTACAATCGTTTCACAAAGGTACTGAATTTATTTTCAAAGCAAATGAGATGCTTGGTTCTACGTTTGCGGTATCGTTCGGCTTGGCAGCCAGCGGAGCTATGTTAATTGTGTTTATAGGCTTTGCCGGTGCGTTTTATTCATTGGTAAAGCGGGAATCGGCATTGAAAAAAGCTTTCGATTGGTCTTTGCTTATTACGTTTGCGATCCCCTCAATAATTTTGGGCATCAGTTTGATAAAATTTTACAACCGCCCATATTTAAATTTTATATATTCAAGTTTGGGTATTATCATTATCGGGTATACCGGGAAGTTTTCGTTTATATCATATAAAATTATTGAAAACTCTTTACGTCAAATTCCACCGGCTTTTTTAGAATCGGCAAGACTACAAGGTATTAAACCTTTTTCACAAGTGAAAAATATTATTCTACCTTTAATTTTACCTTCAATACTTGCTTCATTTGTAATAGGGTTTGTTTTTAGTATTGAAGAACTTGGAATGACGATTATGCTTTATCCGCCGGGCAGTGAAATTTTACCGATAAAAGTTTTCACATTAATGGCAAATGCACCGAAAGAATTGACCGCTTCAATGACTTTAATTGTTTTTTCGATTACATTGTTTACATTGTTAATTTTTTATTTCTTGATCGGTTTTTTAATTAGACGGAATAAATTTTATGATGATCGAATTTAGGAACGTAGCACATTCTTACGGTAAAAAAGATGTCTTTCGTAATTTAAATATGATGCTACGGAAGAATAAACTGACTTGCCTTCTTGGAGGTTCTGGTTGCGGTAAAACTACCGTGTTGCGTTTAATTGCAGGATTGGAAAAACCGTTATCTGGTGAAATTTTAATTTCCGGTAAAATTGTTAGCGAAAGCAACAGGATTATTGTACAGCCGCATAAAAGAAATATAGGATTTATTTTTCAAGATTTGGCTTTGTGGCCTCACTTCACGGTTTATAAAAATATTGCATTCGGACTTGAAGAAAGGAAATCGAGAAATACGAAAAACAAAGTTTTCGAGATGTTAGATTTTTTCGGTATCGATGAACTTGCCGACAAGTACCCGCATCAACTTTCCGGTGGACAGAAACAGTTGGTTGCCATTGCACGCGCTCTTGTATTAAATCCGGAAATTTTACTTATGGACGAACCGTTGGCGAATTTGGATGTGAAATTGAAGAGAAAAATATTAAATCACATTGAAAAGCTGAAACAAGATTTTAACCTTACGATAATATACGTAACTCACGATCATAAGGAAGCGTTTGCAGTTTCCGACGAAATTGTTGTTATGAATAGCGGTAAAATAGAAGCGGCTGGAACGGCCGAGGAAATTAAAAAATCGGAAAACGAATTTGTTAAATATTTCTTAGAATTTTAATTCTCAATATTTAAATCTAAGTCGAAATTTAAATTTAAAGTGAGGGGAAAATGGGAAGGATCATTTTAATTATTGTAATTTTCGGTATCGTAACTACGTGCAACCAGGTTAAAAGTAAATCACCTGAGGAAAACCGAAAAGTGAAAAAAGCAACGGAAGCGGCACCGCTATTGCTAAAAGATACCACTTTTACATTTGAGGAATATGAAATTGGTAAATTGCCCGGTGGTTGGTCGCAATACTTTACGGGAAGGGGCGATACAACAGATTGGAAAATTGTAAATGATAACGGTAACAAAGTATTGGCACAATTATCCGCCGATAATCCGAATTACCATTTTAACGTTGCGGTTTATGACGGCTTTAAAACGAAAAATGTGAAACTGAAAGTAAAGCTGAAAGGTGTGAAAGGAAAAAAAGATCAAGGTGGCGGATTTGTTTGGCGTTTCGCAAATGCCGATAATTATTACGTTGTACGGGCAAACCCGTTAGAAGATAATGTTGTTTTGTACAAAGTTGTAAACGGAAGAAGAACCGATTTACCCCTTGTGGGGAAAGGAAGAACTTATGGCGTTGATGTCCCGCCGCTTGGTAACCGTTGGAATGAATTAGCCTTAACCGTTGAAGATGATTTATTCACCGTATTTCTGAACGGTGAGGAATTATTTAAAGTGAAAGACGAAACATTTAACGGAGAGGGTAAAATAGGATTGTGGACAAAAGCCGATGCGGTAACTTACTTTGATGAATTTCACGTTATGAAAATAAAATGAGTGATATGCTAACATTTGTTATAACGGTATTTACCGGATTTTTTGCAATAATGAACCCGGTTGCCAATATTCCCATATTTTTATCTTTGGTGCAAGATGCGGACGTCGAAACGCAAAAACGCATTAGTAAGAAAGCAACCCTAACGGCTTTTTTTATTGTAGTTTCGTTTGTTGTCCTCGGTAAATTTATATTTGAACTGTTTGGAATTACAATACCGGCATTTAAAATAACCGGCGGAATTTTGGTTTTTTACGTTGGTTTCGAAATGTTGCAATCAAAAAAGTCTGCGGTAACACATTTAAAGAATGCAAAAATAGACGAAGACATTGCCGTATCGCCTCTTGCTATTCCGATATTAGCCGGACCCGGTACAATTGTTACAGCTATGAATTTTGTAGCGAATTCGGATTATATAAAAATAGGCATTGTAATTTTGGTATTTGGTGTTATGTGTTTTATCACATATGTATTTTTTAATATGAGCGAGTATTTGCTAAAAAAAATAGGAAATAATGTTATTGCTGTAATCGGTAAGATAATGGGATTGATTTTGGCAATTATCGGGACAAACATGATTATTGAGGGATTAAAATTGGCATTTAATTTAAAATAAGGATTGGATGAAAATAAAAATAAGTTTGATTTATGTTTTATATTATAAACATTGGGAAAAATTTTTCAACAAAACTTAAACCGGTATTGGAGTTTACCGAATAATAAACAATTATCCAATGTGAATAGCAATGAATATGAAGTATTTGAAAAACGAGAATTTATTTTGGAACCGTTATAAAAACGGCTTTTTATATTTGGTGCTAGTTGTAAGCTTATTATATTGTTCGAAACCGGATATTGTGGAAAGAGAAGCGGGAATAAGAACCGAAACGATTAAAATAGATGGTATTGATAGACGATTTGCATTTTATGCGCCGGAACATATTGGGGTTGCCAACGTTCCGTTAATTTTTGAACTACACGGGGGAGGGATTTACATTGAAGATATGACAGGGGAAAGCGGTTACAAAACACCGTATAAGTTATGGATGAATTTGGCGGAAGTCGAAAAATTTATAATTGTTTATCCCGAAGGTTTAAATGGTGCATACGGTAAACCTACATGGAATGATTGCAGAGGTGATTGCTCTGTATATTCTAACGCGGATGATGTGAAATTTATTGGAATTTTAATCGACTGGTTTAAAACCAATTACAATATTGATGAAAACAGAATTTATATTTCCGGAACCTCAAACGGGGGTTTTATGGCGTTAAGGTTAGCGGTTGAATCCGGTGATAAAATTGCCGCGGTAGCTGCGGTTGCTGCCGGGATGCCGGCTAAAAGCAAATGTGGTACCCCTTCCAACCCGGTTTCCGTTTTATTTATGAATGGAACGGACGATAATCATTTACCGTATAATGGTGGTTATGTTTCTAACCCTCCCAGTCCGTTACACGGTTCCGTGCTTCCTACGGATAGTTCCGTTTCTTTTTGGGTGCGGTTTAATAAGACCGACACGATTCCGACAGTAACTACATTTGACGATCTGGATAGCAGTGACGGCGGGATTGTAGAGAAGTATTCTTATAAACATGGAAAAAACGGAACGGAAGTAATCCTTTATAAAATTAACGGTGGTGGCCATTCGGCTCCGAGTATCAAGGAACGATATTCGAAGTTATACGAACAGTATTTCAATCACCAAAACCATGATATAGAAATGACAACGGAAGTTTGGGAGTTTTTTAAGGATAAAGTTTTAATAAAATGATACCGTTGATGGAGATGTAATTAAATTTAATAAATGCAAATCGATTAAATTAATGGAACAGTAAAATCATTTCTGATCCTAACTTTTTACAAAATAATGGAGTTATCCAACTGATAAGACAAGTATGATTATAGGATGCTCATTCCGAACTTCATGCTGTTGCGGAAGTATACGGATCATCCGATTCGAAAGAAAAATTCTTGAGAGATTTTGACAAAGCTTGGGATAAAGTAATGAATTTGGATATATTTGATTTAAGGTAATATGATAAAATATTTAACTAAACGGTTTGGGAAAATTCTCAAACCGTTTTTTTATTTTAATTATATAAAGTTTATCATGAAATTTAGGTATAAATTTCATAAATTCGTTTTACAATATGCCCCTGCTCTTTGAAAGACCTCCGGCAAAAATGACTCTTTAACAAACCGAAAGAGGTAAAACACTATGGAAAAGTTTATTGATTTTGGTTACAAGTACCAACTCACCATTAAACAACTTCTTAATCATGTGCTGGACTGGAAACCCGATGAAAAAATATTTTATCGAGACTCATTCAGCTATACTTATGCCGATTTTTACAAACGAGTGAACAAACTTGCCAATCTACTTGAATCATTGGGAGTGGAAAAAGGGGATATGGTTGCCGTTATCGATTGGGACAGTCACCGTTATCTTGAACACTACTTTGCCGTTCCGATGATGGGAGCAATATTACATCATGTGAATGTCAGACTTTCACCGGATCAAATGCTTTATACCATCAATCATGCCGAAGATAAAATTTTAGTAGTGCATAAGGATTTCGAACCGTTGATTGCGAAGCTTAAAGCCGGTTTTGAAACCGTTAAAACAATCATTTTTATTTCCGACGGAGACGATAATTTTTCGCCCCAGTTCGAAACTGTAGGCGAATATGAAAAACTTTTAGAAGAGCAAAATGAGCATTACGAGTTCCCCGACTTGGATGAAAACACAATAGCAACAACATTTTATACCACCGGAACAACCGGTAATCCGAAAGGGGTTTTTTTCACCCATCGGCAATTGGTCTTACACACCTTGGTTTTAGCCCTGTCCTTCGGCAATTTCGGAAATCCTATCAGTGTAACGATTCACGACGTTTATATGCCGCTTACACCGATGTTTCATGTTCACGCATGGGGAATGCCTTATGCGGCAACTTTAATGGGATTAAAGCAAATTTACCCCGGGCGGTACGATGAACTATTGGTTAAATTAATTTTGCAGCACAGGGTAACGGTTTCGCATTGTGTACCGACAATTCTTCAAATGATTTTGGATAATCCCGCTACAGCAAATTTAGATTTCTCTTTTTGGAAGGTTGTTATCGGAGGTTCTGCTTTAACAAAATCGCTTGCGAGAAAGGCAATGGAGCGTAATATTAAAGTGATGAGCGGTTACGGACTTTCGGAAACGGCTCCGTTGTTAACTTTGGCTACATTGCGACCTGGCAAGGAAAATACCGACTTCGAAGAAAAATTGGACTTGATAACGCGAACGGGTTTCCCGGTACCGTTGGTTCAACTTAAAATTGTTGACGAGAATATGAATGAAAAACCGAGAGGCAAAAATAATGTTGGCGAAATTGTTGTGCGGGCTCCTTGGTTAACGGGCGGTTACTTTAAAGTAGAAGAAAAATCAAAAGAGTTGTGGAAAGGCGGCTGGATGCATACCGGTGATATTGCTTACCGGGATGAAGAAGGATATTTTAAAATTACCGACCGCTTGAAGGATGTAATTAAAACCGGAGGGGAATGGGTTTCTTCTCTCGATTTGGAAAATATGATTGAACAAAACAAATACGTGGCAACGGCAGCTGTTATCGGTGTGCCCGACGAAAAATGGGGGGAACGACCAGTTGCGTTTGTTGTTAAAACTGCCGATGCTCCGCCCGACGAAGAAGTTGAAAATTCAATTAACGATACTTTGAAATCGTTTGTTGAGACGGGTAAAATAGAAAAGTGGGCGATACCCAATCGCTTTATTTTAGTTGATGAAATTCCAAAGACAAGCGTCGGTAAACTCGATAAGAAATTACTCCGGAAAATTTACGCTGAAAAATATGCGTAATTAATTTGTGTTTATTCTTCACCGAAACAAAATTTCTGAGTCCGGTACTTATGGTATCGGACTTTTTAATATGAATATAAAATATAATTAATTGTAATTTGAAGTAATAATGCCGAGCCCTCAATTTTGGAAAAATTCATCCATTTGAATTCACTTCCTATTCCAATCCCCTTTCTATCGTAAAATATGTATTCGCACGATAAGAGATAAGCATTTGTCCAACTTGTACTAACGACCTTGTTTTCGAAATAATCTGCGGTGGAATTTAATAAAGCCCCGCCAACGCCCCCGTAAATTTTAAGGTGCGAAAATTTTCATGCCTAATGTTAATATAGTTTATAAGCGTATGATAAATAACATAGTTTCAGGTAGCGATAAAATTCATATAAACTTATCTACTGTATACGGAAAAAGCAACAACAAAGCTCTTATCGAAAAAGGTGATAAAAAATTTAAATTTTATAATCCCGTGATGTTTTCGTGATATTTTCAAATTAAGTTTCAACCGTAAATAATTTTTCATACACAAAGGAGAAAAAATGAAAGTACTAACTTTAATTGCAATTGCAACAATTTTTATTTTTGCGGGATGTTCGGAAAACGACAACACAATATTACCCCCGCAAAATAAGACTCTTACATTAAATATCACGGGCTTAGCTGATTTGGGTTCGAGCGCAAAATATGAAGGATGGGTTATTTCACCGGACGGCAAAGCAACTTCCACCGGTACATTTACCGTTGATGCAAACGGAAAATTAAGTAAAACGCAATTTGATATAGATGCCAATACGCTTTCCGAAGCTGTAAAATTTGTTTTAACGATCGAACCTAATCCGGATAACGATCCCGGACCCAGTGCAACTCACATACTGGCGGGGAATTTTAGCAATAACAGTTCCACTCTTTCGGTTGCCGACGATGCCGCTTTGGGAAACGATTTCATGAGTGCTGCGGGAACCTATATTTTAGCTACACCGACCAACGGTGCCGATACGGACGAAAAAAGCGGAATTTGGTTTTTAGATATTACTTCCGGTTCCCCTATGGCGGGATTAAATCTTCCTTCGTTACCGGCTGGTTGGAAGTATGAAGGTTGGGTTGTAATAAACGGCGTTCCGGTTACAACGGGAACATTCACAGAAGTAAATGTTGCCGACGATGCCGCTCCTTTTAGCGGTACAATGGCAGGTCCTCCTTTCCCAGGAGAAGATTTTCTGGTTAATGCTCCAGCGGGATTAACATTCCCGACAGATATTTCTGGCGGTGTAGCGGTTATTTCTATCGAACCGGATCCCGATAACGACGCTGCTCCGTTTTTGTTAAAGCCTTTGGTTGGAATGATTCCTTCTGATGCTGCCGATCATACCAATTACTCAATGAGTCAAAATTTAGGTTCGTTCCCTGTTGGAACAGCAACAAGATAATTTATAACATACCCCCTAAGTTAAAACCTTATCCGTGTTGCTCGAATGCGGGTAAGGTTTTTTATTATTGTCCGTAACAATAAAGTAAAGTGGTTTTCAAATTCCACCCGGTCAAGAAACAACGAATAAAGCGAACGATAAGAATTATGAAACGAATCGGTATTTTAATGTTTAGGATAATTTCCAATTTGTTCAATTTAACTGACATCTTATTAGAAAAGATGATAGTTTTAAGGTTTAAAAAGTATTTTATAGCCTAAAGGAGTTAAATAATGAAAAAGACATTTCTGTTTATTCTATTTATGGTAATCACCACTCATGCACAAACCGATAAAATTACCGGCTCGTGGTTAATGACAAAAGCAAAAAAGGATGGTGAAACGAAGAGTGTATACTTTGTATTGAAATTTACAGATAATAATACAATGGAAGCAATGGATATGGAAATAGGTTCCTGGCGTTATGATGAAAGTAAAAATGCGATAGTTATGAATTCCCAAATGGATGAGGATTTCAACGGACAAGCAAAAATACTTAAACTGACGGAGAGTGAGCTGGAACTTGGAAAAAGCGGTTGGGAATATTATTACACTAAACTTAACACCGATAAAGTTTCGAAAGACAATGAACAATCGGGACTTGCCGGAATGTGGCAAATGGATTCGAACAATAAAGAAATAAAAAAAATATTAAAGTTTGAATTACCGGATAATTTTCAATTTGTAGAACTTACAGACGGTTCAACGGAAACAATCAGCGGAAATTGGTTCTTCTTTCCCGAGAATAAATCGTTGGTTATATCGTCGATGCGGCAACCGTTACGCGGGGAAAGCATGGTTGTGGAATTCACCGGTAATAAATTAACCCTCAAACACGGTGCGGAAATATTTAACGCTACAAGGGTGGAACGGGATGATAACTTGGAACGCTTAACGTTTACCGAAGAAGAATTACCCGAGGAAAACGATGTTTCTTCAAGTTTACCTTGGAACGATTTTTATTCAATGGTTTCATATTTGTCGGATATAAAAAATATCGTTTACAGATTCGGCACTTTGAATGTGGGCATCGGTAAAATTCATTATGTCACATTAGTTTCCAAAATACGCACGAACAAGGAAAAACCCTCTGTCGATTTTGTAAATTTGCGGGTAACTGAAACCGATAGCATGCAATATTCGGAAAATTATAAAGACGAGTTAAGTGAAGGCTTCAACTTGTTTTTCCCCGAAACCGAATTGTTTCCGGTGAGATTAAACGGTATGAAAACAATAACGGTTCCAGCTGGGACTTTTAATTGTACGGTTGTCGAAGGCTTTGATGGTTTTGATAAAGTCAGATATTACATGATAAACGACAAACCCGGAATTTTTGCTAAAATAATAAAAGAAAAAATCGATCCGTTCGGTGAATTGGAATATTCGATTAAAGAGCTCGTAAAAATTAACAGGGTAAATTAGTAAAATTTTTTTCGGGATATCGGAAATTACAACGATGCGGGGATTAACGAAAAATATTCCTTGCAATTTTTAATTGAGTAATAAAGGACTGTATGAAAAATGTAGCCCCGTTAACAATCGGTCGGTGGACGAAGGAAACCAAATCGAATTTGATTTTTCCTTCTTCAATCGCTAACTTTTTTGCAAAAACTTTGATTTAACAAAAGCGGGGTTTGTTGTGATAAACAATTATTTAAGTAGTGTGCAAAAGCGATTCGAATATTAAAAACTTCTCGGAGAAAAAACTTTCAATCAACTTAACGGCGAACAATTGTTTTGGCAATATAACGACGAGTCAAATTCGATAGCGATTATTGTCAACCACCTTTGGGGAAATATGAAATCCCGCTGGACGGATTTTTTAATCTCCGATGGAGAGAAGGATTGGCGTGGCAGAGATTTGGAATCCGAAAATGTGATCCAATCGAGAAAGGAATTATTGGGGAAATGGAATGAAGGTTGGCAATGCTTGTTTCAAGCCATTGATTCGATTAATAAAAATAATTTTGATACCGTGATTTATATCCGGAACCAAGGACATACAATTGTTGAAGCGATTAACAGACAAATGGTGCATTACTCGTATCATATGGGCCAAATTGTTTTTCTCGGGAAAATGATTAACGGTAGCAACCGGAATAGTTTGTCTATTCCCGAAGGGAAGTCAAAAAAGTTTAATGCGGAAAAGTTTTCACAAGGAAAGCGAATTAAACATTTTACTGACGATTCGCTGAATTCCAAACATGATAAAATATAATGCACGGCATATTGAATATAAAAAATTAAAGATTTAAGGGTGTTCGGATGATTTTCCGGTTGATAGTTTGGCTCGTAATGATTTTCGGTGGAACAGCCGCCGGTTTTTATCTCGATGGATTATGGTTTGGCAAAGTACATAACGATTTCATTTTTCACGCCGTAAGTTTAATTATTGGTCTGCTTTTATTGACGTTGGTAATTAGAATAAGTAAAAACACCGGTAGAACCCTTGCGCGTTACGGTAAAAAAGGGAAGATAAAACGGGGAGAAACCAACGTATTGGTGAAAGAAGGTCCGTATAAATATATGCGTCATCCGATGCATCTGGGTTTAATGCTTTTCCCTTTTGCGTTGGCGTTTATTGTAGGTTCCCCGTCGTTCGTGATTGTTGTTGCACCCGCCGAAGTAATATTTATGCTGATTATGATTAAATTGTTCGAGGAACCCGAAGCAATAGAAAAGTTCGGTGAAGAGTATTTGGAATATAAAAAAAATACACCGGGTTTTTGTTTTCGCTTGGAGTGTTTGAAAGAATTATGGAAATCCGTACCGAAGAGGAAATAATTAATATTTTTGGTCGAAAAATAAATGCAAACATTTCTGAACCGCCTTGTTCTATCGTGCTTTTTCGTTCGATCAAAAACGGGAGGAGATTTTCCGTATGAAGATATTGACGATTTAGAATTTACGGCAATTGTGTTTAACTTGTTTCTTCGGGATTAATAATTTATTTTGGATTAAAATTTATGTTCTGTTTTTACGGTTGGGATATTCAATAATCGAGAAAAGTAAATGAGTAAAATTATAGAAAATTATATCGGTCTCTCACCCGAAGTCCAATCTCAGATATTTTTAACCGTTATAACCATTGCTATTATTTGGGCAATTCAACGGGCAACGATCAGATTGTTTATAAACCGGATTGAAGATCCGCCTGTCCGTTACCAGTGGCAAAAGGTAATAAAATATATAAGTGTAACCATAGCATTGATTTTATTGGTCAGAATATGGTTCGGGGCTTTTACTTCTCTCGGGACTTATTTCGGTTTGCTTTCCGCCGGATTGGCAATTGCATTCAAGGATTTGCTGGTTAACATGGTTGGCTGGATGTTTATTCTCACGCGCCAACCTTTCAAAGTGGGCGACAGAATAGAAATTAACAACATCACCGGTGATGTTATCGATATCCGGCTTTTCCAATTTTCCGTAATTGAAATAGGAAATTGGGTGGATGCTGATCAAAGTACCGGCAGAATAATCAATATACCGAACGGTATAATTTTTTCAACTCCTCAAGCTAATTTTACGTTGGGGTTTGAATATATTTGGCACGAAATACCGGTCTTGGTAACCTTTGAAAGCGATTGGAAAAAAGCGAAGAAGATTTTATCGGACATTATTCAAAATCACAGTGGGGATTTCAGTAAAGATGCCGCCGCGCAATTAAAAAGAGCTTCAAAAAAGTTTTTGATTTACTATAAAAATTTAACTCCCATTGTCTACACAAGTGTTAAAGACAGCGGTGTACTTCTTACCATAAGATTTATTTGCCACGTCAGGCAAAGGCGAACTTTGGAAGAAAAAATTTGGGAAGACATACTTGAACAATTTTCCAAACATGACGATATCGATTTTGCATACCCGACACAAAGATTTTACGATAACCTTAAAGAAGGTAAACCGGGAACCAAACCGGTCAATTAAAGTTTGGAGTTTTTGTTTACAATTTTCTTAAAAGAATAAAACAACCCCAGTGACAATAGCCGAAGAATATAACAGATGGGCGGGCTCTTACGATTCCGCCGATAATAAAACAAGGGACATGGAAAAATCCGTTGCCCGTAAAATTTTATCCGCTTACGATTTTCAAAATGTAATCGAGCTCGGTTGCGGAACAGGGAAAAACACCGACTGGTTATCCCGGCAAGCCGGTTCGATTACTGCAATTGATTTTTCAAGGGAAATGTTAAAAATTGCCAAAGCCAAAGTAAGTGAACGTAACGTAAAATTTATACAAGCGGATTTAAACGAAAGCTGGCCGGTAAGTAACGAATCGGGCGATCTAATTGTATGCAGTTTAACATTGGAGCATATTCGCGATTTGAATTTTATTTTTACGGAAGCGAAAAACAAACTTGTTACGGGAGGATTGTTTTACATCTGCGAACTGCACCCGTTCAAGCAGTATGCGGGAAGTAAAGCAAAATATAATGCGGAAGGGAAAATTGTAGAGTTAGAAACGTTTATCCATCATTTTTCGGAATATGTTAACAGTGCATTTGATAACGGTTTCAAATTAATAAGATTGGACGAATGGTTTGACGAAGACAGCGTAAAAACAATCCCGCGCTTGGTTTCATTTTTATTTAAAGGATAAAGGTTGAGATGATACATGAGATTTATCAAAAAGCGATGAAATACGCCGGTGAGAAACATTCCAATCAAAAAGTACCGGGAACAAATGCCAATTATCTGCTGCATATTGCAAACGTTGCCATGGAAGTAATAATGGCATATTCGGTTAAGAAAGATTTCGATTTGGAATTTGCCGTTCAAGTTGCAATTCTGCACGATACGGTTGAAGATACCGGTACGACACTCGAAGAACTACGCATAGAATTCGGAGAAAAGGTTGCACAAGCTGTATCGGCTTTAACTAAAAACGGCAGCTTAAAGTCGGAGCGGGAAAAAATATTGGATTCGTTGGCAAGAATAAACAAACTTGATAAAGAAGTGGGCATTGTTAAATTGGCGGATAGAATAACCAATCTGCAAAAACCTCCGGAGAATTGGAATTCAGAAAAAAGAAAAAAGTATTTGGAAGAAGCAATATTAATATCGGAAGAACTTCATAATAAAAATGCATATTTGGAGAAAAGGCTGGAAGAGAAAATAAAACTTTATCGTGAATATTTATAAATTAACAATATTTTAATATGAAAAAATTAAAGTATTTCGCATTGGCAATTGTATTATTGCTGATTGTTATATCGTATTACATTCCTGTAAAACCGGAATCCTTTTTTGAACTTTACGGTAAAACCGACAAATATTCGGAAACCTTAAAGGAATTTAAAGCCCGACCGGTAAAATATATAACGGTAAACGGAGTGGAATGGAAATATTATTACGGCGGTAAGGGAAATAAAACGATTCTTTTTTTGCATGGGATGGGCGGGGCATACGATTTATGGTGGAATCAAATAGCGGCTTTCGAGAACGAATATAAAGTGTTGACATACTCGTTACCCGAAGAAATCAACTCTTTGGAAGAAGCCGTAGATGGAATTTTGAAAATATTGGCCGAAGAAAATATCAAAAGTGTTTACGCCGTGGGTACTTCGATGGGCGGTTACATAACTCAGTTTTTGTTTCACAAACATCCCGAAATTGTTGAGAAGGCCGTTCTGGGAAATACCTTCCCGCCGAACCATTATTTTGCCGAAAAAAATTCATTGCTAACCAAAATTGTTCCGTACGTTCCCGAAATATTAATCGCATTTGTCGGGGAATTGAATTTTAAAAAAAATATTTATCCCGCGGGACATAACAGCAAGTTGCTAATGTCGTTTCTTCCCAGTTTACCGTTCAGCAAAAAACAGCTTATCGGCAGATATTATGTTGTGGTCGATTATTTTGTACCGGATACGACAAACGAAAATATAAGACGTATTCCGAAGTTGATAATCGAATCGGATAACGATCCGTTAATTCCGCCACATTTAAGGAAACGGCTGAAAGAACTTTATAACGAGGCGCAAGTATATACTTTTCACAACGAAGGTCATTTTCCGTATATCAATGCCGCGGAGGAATATAACGGCGTGTTGAAAAAGTTTTTCAATGGAACACCGGAGAAGGATGATAAGACTCAATAAAATTACTGAAAATCTTTGGCATGAAATATCCCTTTACATTAGTAAAAGAAATATTATCTTGGGATTCGGAATAATAATTTTGTTTAACTTGGTTTTGCTACCCGGTTTTCCGAAGTTGTTTTCCGTTAACAATATTTATGCGCTCGATTTAAATTTCGGATATTCCGCGCGGGAAGCATATAATTTGCTGGGGAAAATGAGCGCTAAAGAAAGAACCGTTTACCTTTTTTCCGAAATAATTATTGATTTGCCGTACGCTTTTGTTTATTCTTTTATATACTCCGTGGTGATTGCCGGATTGTTTGAAAAGTCGAATTATGTTTACGTTAAATACTTTTTGTGGTTTCCGCTTTTAATCGGTTTTTTCGACGTTCTTGAGAATATTTTTGTAGTGTTAATGATTATTTTGTTCTCAAATAAAATTTTAATATTGGCATATTTGTCAAGTTTGTGTACAACGTTAAAATGGAGTTTTGCCGGTTTAACATTTTTGATTGTACTGCTTGGATTAATTAATAAACTTCTGCCGAGAAAGTAAAAAAGGAAATCGCTTTCGGCTAGTTGATTTTATTGACCTCGTACGATAAACTGGATTGTGATAACCTCAAAATAATTTTCACAATTTAAAAGAAAGATTTTTCGAGTTGACTGGGAGTACGACGTCCAATTTGAATTTTATCCGATGTTAATTTTTATTTATTTATTAAACGTAACACAAAAAGGAGAAAGCAAATAATGATTAAAACCAATTTTCTTATAAAAATAATTATCGGGTTGTTATTAATTCCGGTGATAACAAACGGTGGAGGCTGGACCCAACCGAAAGGGGCAAGTTTTTTCATTCTGGAATATAGATTTCTAAAAAGTTCAAAGTATCTCGACGGTTCGGGTGTTCATAAGCAAATACCCGAATTGACTGATGCATCTTTTAACCTTTACGGGGAATACGGATTGACGGAAAAGTTAACATTATCTTTGAATTTCCCTTTCTATAAAATGTTGAATAAAGATGTTTCATTCCGACCGGAAATATACGGTAACCTGGAAGAAAGAAGCGGGGTAGGCGATTTGGATTTCGGGATTCGATACAAAGTTTATTCTTTTGGTCAAACTGTTTTGTCCGCAGCACTTCTGTTCGGAATACCGGTATCTAAAGATGAAGAAAGTGTTTTGCCGTTGAGCGACGGTGAATTCAACCAACTGTTCGGTTTCGAAATCGGTCATTCCTTTTATCCTGCTAATGCATATTTGACCGGTGAAGTAAAATTTAATAATAGAACCGAAGGTTTTTCCGATCAATTATATTATGCGGTAGAGGCTGGTTATAACTTATTCGAAAATTTACTTGTAAATGTTCGCTTGCATGCTATCCAATCTTTACACAACGGGAATAGGCAGAATAGTGAATCTTTATTGTTGTTTGCAAACAACCAACAATTCATAGCATATAAATTCGGAGCGTTTTACAATCTGATGGAAAATATGGGTATAACCGCCAGTTTTGAATCCGGTATAAT
Source organism: uncultured Melioribacteraceae bacterium (assembly GCA_964553325.1). Taxonomy (GTDB): domain Bacteria; phylum Bacteroidota; class Ignavibacteria; order Ignavibacteriales; family Melioribacteraceae; genus BMS3ABIN04. The sequence goes on from CAZKKI010000071.1 coordinate 17,956, forward strand.
TGCATACAATATTCAATCCGCTCCGGTTTTAACGTTAGGCTTGTTTATAAAATCCTAAAACGGTATGTGAAACAAAGGAGGGGTATTGTTTTGCCGGCTTGGAAAGTTTCAAGTTGTTTGGTGTAAATGTTTTGTGGATTAAGATAAAAACTGACTTGATATGTAAAATTGAACCGAAGTATTACGCTTTCGAAGACGGGAAAAACCGGTTGAAAACCGAGCCCGCTCTCGAAAATAATTCGAGCGGAACAATACTTGGAAAATGACTGTCGGCAAATCGAAAATAAGTATGTTGAATGTAAATTTAGTGGATTGAAAAAGCCGGCATAAGCCGGCTTTTCTTTTTATAAATATGTTAGCGCAATTAACTAATCGTCGTCGTCTTTTTCATTCTCATGCTCCTCTTCAACTTCGTTGTTTTTTTCAATCTGCGTCCCCGCTTTGTTTGCTCTAATTTCCGAATGACGAATTTGTCCGCCCAAATTACCTAATTGCGCAAATATTCCGAACGTAACGATCGAAAAAAGCAGTGTTGATATCAGAACGGTATTTTTAATTGATAGGTTTTTCTTAATTGCTACAAGTCCCAACAAGGAAAGCAATCCCAATGCTTCCATAAACCAGATAGCAACTTCTGCTAACTCTTCGTGATTTTCGATAATTGTTTCCGAAACACCGGCTAAATGTTCAACTGTTTCTTCGGCTCCTTCACCGCTTAAAAATACGGGTATCGTTACTAACGCCATCAAAACTAATATTACGAGCGATGTTTTTTGAAGTACTTCGTTTTTTTTATATAAACCGATTGCTAAAATTATCAATCCGAACAAAATACCGACGATTGGGAAATGAACCAAAACTAAATGAATGTGTACTGCGTCCATAAACTCTCCTTTTTTTGTTTTACAATTACCTTTTGATTATTCTTAAGATAACCGTAAAAAAGGAGGCGCTCTTTTTTTTCTGTCCTTTCCTTTATAAAAGTTAAAAATTTCCGGATGTACATTGAGTTTAAACAGATTAAATTTTAGCGATACATCGTTTCCCGATTTACCAATTGCCGAAGTTATTGATGTTCTTTTAATCTGTTCGTAAATTCGTCTGTAAAATTGTGGGGAAAGTTCTAAGTTTTTTAATAAATCGGTATGGAAAGCAAGACCTAAATAATCAATAGGATTTCCTGCTTTTTTATGAAGTTTTATATGTTCCGAAATTGTCATTTCCTCATGATGTTTATGAGGAATGACGGTGTGCAGAATTATAAAAGCGGTTATTATCGATATTAATGAAATTTTCTTCATACTTTTTCCCTTCGTAAAAAAATACTAAATATCCTTTTTAAGTACAAGTTACTGCTAAAAATTAATATTGTATGATTATAGCGTATAACACAAGGATAAATTAAAAGTAACAATGAAACAAGAATCACCCAAAATTGTTACCTTTGTAACCCGAAATCATCTTATATTTAATTAATAAGATTATTTATCATAAAATAATTTGCAAAAAGTTTAAAGTGAAACGGAACATAAATGAAATGGAAGTAATGGCGCCGGTTGGTTCATACGAATCGTTAAGTGCCGCGATTAAAGCCGGAGCCGATTCGGTTTATTTCGGAATAGAGCAATTGAATATGCGTGCACGTTCCTCTATAAATTTTTCTCTCGATGATCTACAACGCATTTCCGATATATGTAAAGAGAGTAATATAAAATCGTATATCACCCTTAATACGGTAATGTACGATCACGATTTACATTTAATGCGAACAATTGTGGATAAAGCAAAAGAATGCGGCATTTCGGCGGTTATAGCTTCGGACCACGCCGTTATGAATTATGCAAGAAAAATTGGAATGCCTTTGCATATTTCCACTCAAGCGAATGTTAGCAACATTGAAACGGTTGAGTTTTATTCGAACTTTGCTGAAGTAATGGTTCTTGCGCGGGAATTAAGTTTGATGCAAGTTAAAGCCATAACAAAGGAAATAAAGCGTAGAAATATAACCGGACCTAACGGAAAGCTTGTGAGAATAGAGGTTTTTGCGCACGGAGCGCTTTGCATGGCTATTTCCGGTAAATGTTATTTGAGTCTGCACAACCATTATTCGTCCGCTAACAGAGGCGCATGTGCGCAAGATTGCCGAAAGCAATATATCGTTACGGAAAAAGAAGAAGGTATAGAATTGTTAATAGACAACGAATACATAATGAGTGCCAAAGATTTATGTACAATCGATTTCCTCGATAAAATTGCCGATGCCGGAATTCAAATAATCAAAATTGAGGGAAGAGGACGTTCGGCCGACTATGTTTACACAACAACAAAATGTTACCGTGAAGCTGTGGATTCATTAACCGAAGGAACCTACACGCTGGAAAAAATTGAACACTGGAAAAAAGAACTTGCAACCGTTTATAACAGAGGATTTTGGGACGGATATTATCTCGGCAGAAAAATGGGCGAGTGGAGCGATACATACGGTTCAAAAGCTACTAAAAGAAAAGTGTTTATAGGTAAAGGTGTAAATTATTTCAAAAAAATTAAAGTAGCCGAATTTAAACTTGAAACTAAATACTTGCGTGTTGGAGACGAAATTTTAATTACAGGTCCGACTACCGGCGTAATAAAAACCAGAGTGAAAGAATTACGACTTGAAGATAAACCGGTTGAACAAGTAAACAAAGGCGATAATTTTTCTATGCCTTTGGATGAAGTAATTCGCCCTTCCGATAAATTGTACCGAATGGAAGACGCTGTTAATGTTTAAGATAATACACTACAGAAAAAAATGCATCGGTTGTAACGCATGTGTTGAAGTGGCTCCGTTTCGTTGGCGAATGTCGAAAAAAGACGGTAAAAGCGTATTACTTGAAAGCAAAGAGAAAAAGGAATTTCATATCGCTTGGGTTAGCGATGATGAACTTGAAGAAAATAAAATTGCCGCGCAAAATTGCCCCGTGAATATTATTAAAATAGAAGAAAAAAAATAATTTCCGGTTCGTTATTTCCCTCTTTCGTCTTATTTCGGAATAAGTAGTTAGCTTATTATTTCGATATTCGTTAAATTTACCGTTCATCGGAAACACAGTAATCGGAGAAAAAATTTGATTAATTGGGATGTTAGTCCGGAATTATTTTCAATCGGACCTATCACTGTTCGCTGGTATGGATTACTTTTTGCCTCGGCTTTTTTGGTCGGCTTTCAAATAATGACTAAAATTTTCAAGCAAGAGAAAAAAAATCTCGATGACCTTAACGATTTGGTTTGGTATATGATTTTGGGAACGGTAATCGGTGCGAGACTGGGACATTGTTTGTTCTACAATCCTTCCTATTATCTCTCGCATCCTTTGGAAATTTTAATGGTGTGGAAAGGCGGCTTGGCAAGTCACGGCGCCGCAATAGGAATTTTAATTGCTATTTACCTGTATTCGAAAAAGAAAAAAGACCAGCCGTTTCTTTGGGTTATGGATAGAATCGTAATAACGGTGGCTTTAGGCGGTTCGTTTATCAGATTGGGAAATTTATTCAATTCGGAGATAATCGGCAAACCGACCAATTTACCTTGGGGATTCAAATTTGTACGCGCACATATTGCCGACCCGCTAATACCTCGGCATCCCACTCAGTTGTATGAATCTTTGGCGTATCTCATAACTTTTTTCGTTCTGTACAAAATTTATGATTCGAAAAAAGAAAAGATTGCTCAAGGTTATCTGTTCGGATTGTTTTTAATTCTGGTGTTCGGTTTCAGGTTTTTCGTCGAATTTTTAAAGGAAAACCAAACCTACTTCGAAGAAGGAATGTTGTTGAACATGGGACAAATACTAAGTATTCCGTTAATTATTCTCGGAGTGTATCTGTTAATTAATAGTAAGAAAAAAAACTTACCAAAGGGGAAAAAATGAGAAAACATATAATAACACTGATAATCTTTATAGCATTAATTTTAATTTCTTGCGGAAAAGAAAATAAACAACCAGCATATAATCCCGAACTCGATTCGCTGAGATTTACCGGCGAAGTACATTTACGGAATATTAAACAGCTTACTTTCGGCGGAAATAATGCCGAAGCATATTGGAGTTTTGATAACAAACAATTGATTTTCCAAAGCGACTGGGAAAAAATCAATCCTCAAGGTTGCGATCAAATTTTTATAATGAATGCGGACGGTTCTCTGTTGCCCGAAGGAAAACGTTACCGTTTGGTTTCAACGGGTAAAGGCAGAACAACTTGTTCTTACTTTTTGAAAGACGGCAGAATTATTTATGCATCGACTCATGCCGCAAATCCGGATTGCCCGGAAGCTCCGATGTTTGTTAACGGTAGATACGTTTGGAAAATTTTTCCGACATACGATATTTATATCGCAAATGCAGACGGTTCCGACCCCGAGGTTTTAATCGGTGGCGGAGGTTATGACGCCGAAGCAACGGTTTCACCCGACGGTAAATACATCGTTTTTACTTCAACCCGTTCGGGCGATTTGGAATTGTGGCGGTATGAAATTGAAACGGGTGAATATTTACAGCTTACATCCGAATTAGGTTATGACGGCGGCGCTTTTTTCTCAAACGATTCGAAAAAAATAGTTTGGCGCGCAAGCCGACCGAAAGGTGAAGCTGCCGCTCAATATAAAGAACTTCTTGCCCAAGATCTTGTGGAACCGAAAGCGTTGAATATTTTTATTGCCGATATCGACGGGAAAAACGTAAAACAAGTTACGGATTTACCCGGTGCTAATTGGGCACCGTTTTTCGTGCCCGGCGACAAAAAAATTATTTTTTCTTCAAATCATCATTCGATGAAGAACGGAGGCAGATTGTTCGATTTGTTTATGGTAAACTTGGATGGCTCCGGCTTGGAGCAAATAACTCATAGCGGAACATTCGATGCTTTCCCGATGTTTTCCTTCGACGGTAAAAAATTGGCATTTGCTTCAAACAGAAGAGTCGACCGTAAAGATAGCAGGGCAACAAATATTTTCGTTGCCGATTGGATTGAAAATCCGGAAGAAGTGGATTTGAATTTCAAGACTTTACAAACCGGTAGTAAAGACTAAATGAACATAAAAGAATTTAAGACCAAATGGATTACAAAAATTAAAGATGAATTAAAAAACTTTCCCGAGGAGTTCTTAAATTCTGTTGAAACCAAGGAAATGATTTTACCCGGAACTTCATTGATGCCCGGCGCCGAACTGTTCGGGCATTTTGAAATTTTGGATTCCGGCTCTAATTTGTTTATTCAGACTGAAAGCAAAGCGAAAATGAAATACATTTTGTACGCCAACAGAAACAAACCCCGCAAAATTAATATTCCCGTTTCGAGTAAAGAACTTGATGAAATTGTCAAACGTTATGAAAAATATTTGTACGGATTTTTGAAAGAAATGAAAAAAGATTATGAAAACAACTTTAAGTCGTTAAAAAATTTTAATGAAGTTTCCGCGGCAATTTTTAACTCGTTAAACTTACACCTTTTTTAACCTGCATTGGCTGTTTTAAGTGAAAAAATATCGAACTATATTCTGAAAAATTTCGGGAAGGAATACCTCCGGAACTATTTGGAATTTATCGATAGCGATATAACATCTTATCTTAGAGTTGCCGATAATGTCGAGCATACCCGTTTAGTAGAAAATTTAAAGGCTTACGGAATTGAAGTAGAACGGCATGCACAAATTCCATACGCATACGAAATAAAAAAGGGGAAAGATAAAGCGGGTAGAACAATGGAATTTACAATCGGGAAATATTATATACAAAGCCTTTCCTCGATGATTCCGCCGTATGTACTAAATCCTTCGGGCGAAGATGTTGTATTGGATTTAAGCGCCGCACCCGGTTCAAAAACAACGCAGCTATCGCAATTAATGAATAACCGCGGAACACTTGTTGCAAACGATCCGAATCTTAACCGTGTAAAAGCGCTTGCCCATAACATCGATAAAATGAATTGTGCTAATGTGGGAATTTTAAAAATCAAGGGAGAGCTTCTAAGCAAATACACCGATGAAGTTTTCGATAAAGCGCTTGTTGACGCTCCTTGCAGCGCATTGGGAATTTTGCAAAAAAAAGGCGAGGTTAGCGGCTGGTGGAACGAAAAACAAGTTGAAAGAATCGCTTATTTACAAATTAAACTTCTAATTAGTGCAATTAAAACATTAAAAGTAGGTGGCGAAATTGTTTATTCAACATGTACACTGACATTGGAAGAAAATGAATTGGTAATAAATACTATCTTGAAAAAGTATCCCGTCGAATTGGTTGAAATCTCTCTCCCGGTTGAATCGGTGGAAGGATTTACCGAATACGAAGGAATGAAACTGAATCCCGAAATTTCCAAAACCCGAAGAATTATTCCGTGGCAAGTTAATTCCGAAGGTTTTTTTATAGCGAAATTACGGAAAACGGGCGAAACCGAACCTAAGGAAAAATTCAAATTACCGGAGCGGGAATTAAAGTTAATGAATTTCACGGACAAGAAAATAAAAAAATACTTGGAAAATATAAGTTCGCATTTCGGAATTGCCGGAAATGTTTTAGGGAATTATAAATATTTGATTAAAAACCGTGATGTGTTTATCGTAAATAGAAACTGGGAGTCGCCGCTTTTAAATTTGATGATAAGAACCGGTATTCCGTTCGCGTTTATTGATAAAAGGGACAATGCTCAATTACATACGCACGGCGCGCAGTTGCTGAACGGGGAAATCACCGAGAACATAGTTTGGCTTACTAGTGCGGAACAACTACAAAATTATTTTTCCGGAAGTTCGTTTTCTGCAAGTGAACTTTCGAACGGACAAAAAGCCGTTAAATTTAAAGACTATATGCTTGGCGTAGGTGTGGCTAACGAAGGAAAATTAAAAAGTCAGTTCCCGCGCTCCAAACGTACTCACGATGTAATAATTCCCCCGTTTCCCTAATTGTTTACGTGAGCATTGCTCATTACTTGTTCGCGTAAATACTTCAACAAAGGATTTATTAAACGTTCGCATCGCTTTTTATCGTATGAATTAAATTGCTCTTTTCCGAATACTTGGGATAAAGATTTTATAGCTTTTGTGATGATATCGACGATATTGTTTTCTTTAATCAACAATTCCAAAGGTAAAAACGAAACCATGTCGAAAGCCGCAATTTCGGCCAATTCCATTAATTCTTTGTAGCTTAATTTGAACAAGTCGGCGTTTTCGTCCACCATTCCGTTTCTTTTACGGAATTCAAGTTCGTATTTCATCCTTTCCGTTAATAAAATTAACGCCGTTGTTTGGGGAATTCTTAAATTAATCATAACTCATCACCTCTTTTGTGCCCTTTGGGGCTTTCCTTTTGTTTTACAACCGTTAATTAACAGTTTGTTCCACCTTTTAGAATAAAATATTTTTATTTTTTTTGAAAGGTTGAATGTGAAATAAATTTCAATATATTTATACTTTGATATTATTTGAATACTAACAATGAAAGATACATATAAATCCAAATCCGATTTAATAGACGAATTACGTATTCTGAGAAAAGAGATTAAGCAACTAAAAAAAAATCATCCTGCCGAACAAAAAATAACCGGAACTTCGCAAAAAAATCTTTCGGGCACAAAAGATTTTTACGGGCAAGTTGTGCAGAATTCGCCGAACCCCATTTTTGCGATAGACGAAAAAGGAAAATTGATTTATTGGAATAAGGCATGTAGAATTTTTCAAAATTGTGAAGAAGATGCTTTAGGGAAAAAATACACGAGGTTCTTAGCCGGAAAGCAAAACAAAAAGGAACTCGATTCAATTATAAGCGATATTTTCAATAAGAAAAAAAAGAAAAAACTTATAGAGATTTCCTTTTTGAAAAAAAACGGCGAATTATTTATAGCAAACAGCGGCATTTATCCCATTGTAAATAATAAGAAAGAAATTGAAGCATGTATTTTTATTAATACCGACATTACAAACCTTAAACAAGTTGAAAAAGAATTACACGATAGCAGTGAAAAATTCAGAGCCGTGGCGGAAAGTTCTCACGATGTTATTATGCGGTTCGACAGAAATTATAAACATTTATATGCCAACCCCATTGTTTATAAACAAACCGGTATAAAAGCAAAACAATTCATCGGAAAAACACACGAAGAGCTCGGATTCCCCGAAGAATTGGTAAAGGTTTGGGAAGAAGCGATACAGAAGGTTTTCGACACCGGCAAACCGAACAGAATAGAATTCAAATTACCTACCGACGTATGGATTGATTGGCTGCTTGTACCGGAATTTTCCCGCGACGGAAAAGTTCAATACGTTTTAACTACAGCAAGGGATATTACCGAAAAAAGAAAATATCTGGAAAAAATTAAAAAATTGAATCTTGAGCTTGAACAAAAAGTTAAAGATAGAACCGCACAGCTAAAAAATATTAACGATGAATTAGTAGAAGAAGTTAAAGTTAGAAAAAAAGTAGAAAAGGAATTGCGGGAAAGCGAAAAACGCTACAGAAGTATTTTTAATTCCCTAAACAGCGGATTGATTATAAGCGACAAAAAAGGGAAAATCGTAGAAGCTAATCCTACCGCTTGCAATTTGTACGGCTACAAATACGAAGAGTTTTTGAAAATTAATATAAGAGACCTTATCGATCCGGAAAGCTCCGCCTCGTTTGTAAAAATTTTACGCGAGCTTAAAAATAAGAAATCGGTTTTTTACGAAGCCCGGACTTTAAGAAAAGATTCCGTTCCATTGTACATTGAAGCTTATGTAAACAGTTTTGAATTTAAAGGACGAACGCATTTTATAATGTCGATCGTTGATGTAACCAAAAGAAAACTATCGGAAAGAAAATTAGCCGATCGGGAAGAAAATTATAGAGCGCTGTTTAATTTTATGCCAAGCGGTATATTGTTGGAAGATTTGGAAGGCAATATTTTGGATGCAAATCCCACTTTCTGTAACATGATGGGATATGAAAAAGAAGAATTGCTGAATATGAATATACGTGATTTTGCACCGGCCGGACAAAAAGAAAAAATTGAACGCAATCTGAAATACTTAAAAGAGAATAAATACCTGCGGCATACGGTAACAAACTATAAAAAAGACGGTTCACTTATTTATTTGGATCTTAGCGAAACGAAAATTTCTTTGGCATACGGCGGCGAATTTATTTTGGTAATTGCCAATGATGTGACGGAACAAAAATTAACTTATCAAAGACTTAGGGAAAACGAACACAGATACAGAACATTGTTCGATACATCGCCGAGCGGAATAATTGTTCAAGACGGAAACGGAATGATATTGGACGTAAACCCGGCTATGTGTAATTCGTTGGGATATCAATACGAAGAAATAATAGGTAAGCCCGTATCGTTTATATTCCCCGAAGAATCTTTGGCTAACGGCAATCATTCAAAAAACAAAGAACAAATTACGCACGAGATTTTCAAGTTGGAGAAAAAAGACGGTTCGGTTTCATATTTTGAAGTTAACAAAACCGTTTTCCCGTTACTCGATAGTTCCGAAGGTATTCTGACGACCATAAACGATGTAACCGATAGAATCAACTACGAAAAAGAATTAATCCGTTCCAAAGAAGAAGCGGAAAAATCAAACAGATTGAAATCGGAATTTCTTGCACAGATGTCACATGAAATTCGTTCGCCGATAAATGTAATTTTAAACTTTGTTTCGTTATTAAAACAAGAGTTGGAAGAGTGCGGAATTACGAATTTAAAAGATTATTTCGACAGTATCGACAGAGGCGGAAGAAGAATTATTAAAACCATCGATATGATATTGAATATGTCGGAATTGCAAACCGGCGTATTCGAAGTGGTTCCGAAAAAATTGGATTTGGAAAATGAAATAATCAAAAGTATAATTAAAGAATACGAAAGAATAGCATCGGCTAAAAAGTTGGATTTGGAATTAAAAGTGAGAACAAAGCAACCCGAAATTATTGCCGATTCATATTCCGTTATGCAATTGTTTTCAAATTTGGTTGATAACGCAATAAAATATACCGAACAAGGCGGAATTAAAATAGAAATTTTCAGAAATACGAATAGTGAAATTTGTGTTTCCGTTGCCGATACGGGAATCGGAATTTCAGAAAACTATTTGCCTAATTTATTTGAGCCTTTCACGCAAGAAGATGGCGGTTATACGCGCAAGTACGAAGGTACGGGTTTAGGTTTGGCTTTGGTTAAACAATATTGCACATTAAACAATGCTGAAATTAGCGTAAAAAGCGAAAAGGGAAAAGGGACGGAATTTGTGGTAACATTCAAAAATCAACCGCCGAAAAAGTAAATCCGTCATCATAAAAAACGTCTGTTTGGAAAGGTTGGTCCGCACAACACAAGTTACGGTTAACGACAAAATGTTGAATCCGTAGCAATGTAACAAAAAACCGTAGAATTTACCGGAGTGAATTATTGAGGATAAGGCGAATCGCTTCCTTTGCGCTTCCGGCTTTTATTCCGTGGGAATTTAATTTACCGGAGTTCATAGAAACATCTTTGACTTTAGGAAAACCGCCGGCGTCCTCCATGGATATTTTTACAAGTAAATTTTTATCACAATTCATTTCGTTGCAGAGTATTTCTCCCAGCTGAAATCTCGAAAGACGTTCGCGCCCACCGAAATTGAACAAGCCGGTTAAATCTTTTTCCGTTATTTCCTTAATCATTCTTGCCGCGTCGTGCAAGGCAAGAGGAGTTCTGTACTGATCGGAAAACAATTTTACACGAATTCCTTTTTTCAAGTTAAAATACATTTGAGTGAAGTGGTTTGTGGAATGATTTAATCCCAAACCGTAAAGTAAAGCGGTTCGTAAAATCACCCAATTATTAAAAACGGATTTTATTTTTTCTTCCGCAATTAGTTTTGTCTCAGCATAAATCGAAACGGGATTAACCGGGGCGTTTTCGTCCAACATTCCGCTACCGTTCCCGTCGTAAACCAAGTCGGTCGATGTATAAATCAATTTGGAACCGGACTTTTCGCATAGGCCCGCAATGTATTCCGGAGCTTCCGCATTAATTTTATAAACATCGTGTTCGGGTAATTTATTTGCGTTGGCGGGATTTGAAACCGCGGCGGTTAATATTACAACATCGGGTCTAAAAGTTTCGAACGTATTTTTGATTGAATTAAAATCCGTTAAATTCAGTTTGATGTTCGGAAATTGTTTGCAATTGCCCGTGTTTTTATTGTATGAAGTTAAAATATCAAAATTCTTGGAAAGTTCGATATTTAAATATTGACCGAGAAGTCCGCTGCCTCCGATAATTAAAATTTTCATGGCAAGCAAATTTTACCCAGAATGGTTTTGCGAGAAGCGCCCGTTGTTCTCGGAATATTGGTCGGTACCCCGTTTATTGTTTCGTTGGCTAAAACGGCAAAGCAAATAGCTTCTTTCGCATCAGCCGAAACACCGATTTGATCAATAATTTTCACATCAACATTATTGCCGAAACGTTCGGAAATACATTTGTACAAGAATTTATTTTTTGCTCCGCCGCCGCTAATGATTAGTTCATCGATCGGTGTTGTTTCTTTGATGAATTTTTCATAGTTCCTGTAAATTCCGTAAGCCGTAAATTCCGTTACCGTATTCAACCAATCTTCTTTCGGTACATTTGCAAATTCCTCGTACAAATCTATTAAAAAGTTTTCACCGTAATATTCCCTGCCTGTGGACTTGGGCGGTTTTTTTTCGATAAATCTATCTTTTGCCACCAATGCGTTAAACAAGTCTTCGTTAAATTTACCCGATTGTGCAATCTTTCCGTCTTCGTCGTAGTTTTTATTAAAAAATTTTTTCGTGAGCGTATCGATCATCATATTCCCCGGTCCGGTGTCGAATGCAAAAACATCGTCTTCCGTACCGTCTTTGTCGAGAACCGTAATATTCGAAATTCCACCTATATTAAGCAATGCCCGGTTTTTTGTATCGGAATGGAAAATGATATAATCGAAGTAGGGAACAAGCGGAGCGCCTTGACCGCCTAACGCCACATCGCCCGAACGGAAATTACCGACGGTTACCACTCCCGTTAATTTTGCCAAAACCGACGGATCGCCGATTTGAAGAGTGGAAGCAACTTCATAACCGAACCATTCTCTTCTTTCGGGTAAATGATGAATTGTTTGACCGTGACTTCCAATCAAATCTATTTTTTCCACGGGGAAATCGATTTCCTTGCACAAAGTGAAAATAGCATCTTTGTAAATATTCGGTAAAAGAAAATTCAATTGCGAAATGTCTTCGACGTTACTGGTCTCTTTAACCGAATTTTTAAGAATCACCAAATCCAATCCCGGCGGGAACGGATATTCCATAAATCCAAGCATATTTATTCTTGTCCCGACACCACTCCCTTCAAGCTCCAGTAAAGCCACATCAACACCGTTCAATGATGTTCCGGACATAACACCTACAACAATTCTTTTTTCTTTTTTTGACAACTCGAATAATTTATCCATGATTTCCCCGTTATTATGTGAAATAAAATTTACTAAATTTCGCTTTCAAGGTAAAATTATAAATCCGAATCTTTATTTTGGTTCCACGGTGTTTATTTATCCGTGTCACATTTGAAGAATAAATATCTTGACGAAAAAGATTTTTGTAGTTTGAAGTTCGAATAAAAAATAAAAGGCATTTTTGATGAAACAATTACTCGGCGCTCACACATCCATTGCCGGCGGAGTTTCAACTTCGGTCGATAGAGCGGTGAAACTAGGTTTTACGGCTATGCAGATTTTTACAAAAAACAACAACCGCTGGTTTGCCAAACCACTGGAAGAAAACGAAATTATTTTGTTCAAAGAAAAATTAGCAAAATCGGGAATTAAGTTTGTGGTGGCACACGATTCTTACTTAATTAATTTATGTGCGGTGAACAAAGACATTCTTGATAAATCCCGCAAAGCTTTTGTGGACGAGCTTGAAAGGTGCGAACTGCTTGGTATTCCGTATTTGAATTTTCATCCCGGTTCTCACGGCGGACAAGGCGAAAAGGACGGTCTGAAAATTATTGCCGAATCGATTAACATTGCTCACGATCAAACAAAAGGGTTCGAAGTAAGCAGCATGCTGGAATTAACCGCCGGACAAGGAACGGCGCTGGGATACAAATTTGAACATATTGCCGAAATAATTGAAATGGTTGAAGATAAAAACAGAATGAGCGTATGTATCGATACCGCTCACATTTTTGCTGCCGGCTACGATATCCGTTCACCCAAAGCATACAAGAAAACCATGAAAGAGTTTAACGATATTATTGGTCTTAATCGGTTGCACTGTTTACATATGAACGACAGTAAAAAGGAATTGGGAAGTAAAGTGGACAGACACGAACATATCGGTAAAGGTTTTATTGGTCTTGGTGGATTTACCAATATAATGAACGATAAAAAAATTGAAAAAATTCCCAAAATACTCGAAACACCTAAAGGCAAAGAACAATTGGAAGATTTGGAAAATTTAAAAACGTTAAAGGGTTTAATTAAAAAATAAATTGAAAACTTTACCGGAAATTTATCCTTGTTAAATTAAAAATAACCGTAAATTTTGCAAGCAATGCGGCTTCCGTCATCTTAATAATATTGTGTGTGAATAAAATAAATTTTTAAATATTTCACATCGTTACTAATCTAATCAAAAAAATCTCCGATAATCTGGTAAAAAAAGAGAGAAAGTACGCCCATGAAAAAATTATTGATTACAATACTTATGCCTTTTTTTCTTTTAACGGTAATGGCATTATCTTGTAAGGAGGATGAACAATCGCCCGTGGAACCGACGCCATCGGAGCATGGAACGATTAAAGGAAATATAATCGAATTCGGTTCTTCAAGTCCGTTATCTTTGGTAAATGTTTATTCCGTTCCACCGACAAGTTACGTAAAGACCGACGAAAGCGGTAATTATGTAATTAAAACGGTTGAACCCGGTCAATATCAAGTTGTAGCTGCAAAGATTGGTTTCGATACAATTACTGTTGACGTAACGGTATCTGCCGGCGCCGTAACGGTGGCCGATTTTATTCTTGTCAGCCAAAATTCGAAAGACAGTGTAAAGTACGGACAAATAAGCGGCGCGATTTTTAATTCAAGAACTTTTACACCGATCGACAAAGTAAATCTTGTTACCGTTCCGGCTACCGGTTCAATCACATCGGATAATTTCGGAAAATACGTTTTCGAAAATGTTTTGCCGGGCGAGTATGTTATAAAAGCGGAAAAAGCAGGTTTCGATACCACCTCGGTAAGTGTTACCGTCTTTGCCGGTAAAGTGGCCGAAGCGGATATTTATTTGACGGAAAGTGATACTGCGGGTTTGGCAACAACCGGTACAATTTTGGGAATAGTAAAAGACTCACAAACTTTATCGGCTATCAAAGGTGCCGTAGTTAATACCGATCCTTCTACAAGCTCCGTCGTTACATCCGATGACGGTTCGTATAAGTTCGCGAACGTTGAGCCAGGTGACTATACGATTGAAATATACAAAGCGGGTTATCAAAGTTCGACGGCTAAGGTTACCGTTGTTGCGGGTCAAGCAACACGAGCCGATTTTATCCTTGTATCCGAAACGGGAAGTATTGAAGGTGTTGTAATGGATGCTTTGACTTTGCGACCGCTTAAAGGTGCTAACATTCAAACGGTACCGGCAACTTACTCGATTACAACCGACAGTTTGGGCAGATATAAATTATCCAATCTTCCGCCGGCCGATTATTCGGTAAAAGCAAATATGGCGGGTTACAAAGAAGCATCGTTGGATGTGGTTGTTACCGCAGGAAATACAACTGCCGCGGATATATTGATGTCGAGCAACTGAAATCCCGTTAAGGTTCCAACGGACGTGCAACCATAATGCCCGTATGCCTTTTTATTTTTTTTACATAATCCGCTAAAGGTTCGGATGTTATTTCTACTTTTTTGCCGGCAAGCGGAGCGTGTAAAAAATGAATTCTGCCGTCTTCCAATCTTATTGCCAAACCGGTATGGGAAATATCCAAGCCTTTAGCACTTGCGGTAATTAAAATAATATCGCCGGATTGAATTTTCGATTCGACATTTTCTATGGAATCTTGAGGGATAAAATAATATTCCCTTGAATTAATGCTGTCCTCTATTTCTTTCATCCTCTCTACAAATTCCGGATGCTTTTGCAGTTGAGGATAGTATTGCGGATTACTGCTCATAAAATTTATTTTTTTCTTGAAAGGAATTCCGCCGATTTCTTTAGTGACATCTTTTACGATTCCTCTTCGTGCATTATCGTAAAGCCAATCCGACGCATAATGCAAACGCGAAGGATAGCCGTTGATTTCCCCGTTTCGATATCTAACGGTTTGTAGCTCTTTAATAAAATCATCGAAAGTTGTTTTGCCTTTTTTTACGCAGCGCGAAAGGGTTAGAGTGGATTCGAAAAAAGTGTAACAATCCAATCCGCTTAAATGAATAACCAAATGTTCGTTTTCACCTTTCTCCAAAGTATGCGCCACGTAAGGAGTTTCCAAAAAAGTTTTACCGATTTCAATTATTACTTCGTTTATTGGTAATTCGCTTAATTTTTTCTTTGCGGCAAAATCGAACTTTGTATTACAAATTTCAACATCCTTATCGGTAAAGGTAACGTTTTGGGCTTGTAACGTAATTATGTTGAGTGCTAAAAAAAGTAACGGCAACAATTTTCTCATATCGGTAAATCCTCCTCTTCTTCGGACGTTGCGGGTCCGACTTGTTCCGGTATAAAGTCCGTGTGGAACGTATCGAGATTTTCAAATTTTGCAAATTCTTTAAGGAAGAATAGTTTTATTTCTCCGGTCGGACCGTTTCTTTGCTTTCCGATAATTATTTCAGCAATTCCTTCTGTCGGATTGCCGTCGCTATCGGTGGTTATTCCGTAAAATTCGGGTCTGTTTAAGAAAATCACAACATCGGCATCTTGCTCAATCGAGCCGGACTCGCGTAAATCCGATAACTGCGGTCGCTTGTCGTGTCTCGATTCCACCGCTCTGTTTAACTGCGAAAGAGCTACGACGGGAACATTCAGTTCTTTGGCGAGCGCTTTAAGCGAACGGGATATTTGCGAAATTTCACGTTCTCTGCTTTCCATTCGTGCACTTGAATTCATCAATTGGAGGTAATCGATAATAATCAATCCGATATTTTTTTCGGCTTTTAATCTGCGTGCTTTTGCTCTTATTTCCAAAACTGTTTGTGCCGGAGTATCGTCGATGTAAATCGGTGCTTTCATTAATTTATGCGCCGTTCTGCTTATTCTCGATCCGTCTTGAGCTTTGAACTTTCCGGTGCGGATACTGTGTGCATTAATTCTGGCTTCGGAGCTGATTAATCTTGTTACCAATTGATTGGTTGACATTTCCAAACTGAAAATGGCAATCGGTACACCGTGATCGACAGCGGCATTACGGGCGATGGAAAGAGCAAATGCGGTTTTACCCATCGAAGGTCGTGCGGCAATTATTATTAAGTCCGATTTTTGAAAACCGCCCAACATATCGTCGAGTTGAATATAGCCGGTCGGAACTGCAAAAGCAGATTTCTGATTCGAATGTATCGCTTCGATATGTTCGATGGCTTCTTTGACGGCTTTATCCATCGACTTGAACGATTCTTTTAGTCCGGATTCGGTAATTTGGAAAATTTCGGTTTCGGCTGCGTCCAACAAATCGAAGACATCATCCGAGGCACGGAAAGCTCTTCCGGCAATATCGATCGATGTGGAAATTAATTTTCTTAAAATCCATTTTTCCAAAATTACTCTTGCATGATAATCCACATTAGCCGCGGAAGTAATATTTTGCGAAAGTTGTGCAATGTAAGCCGCTCCACCTGCGGCATCCAATTTTCCTTCCTTGCGAAGTTCTTCGAATATCGAAACGTTATCAATCGGTTCGTTAGCTTCGAAAAGTCTTATCATAGCCTCAAAAATAATTCTGTTCTTTTTGTCGAAAAAGCATTCGGGTTTCAGAACTTCAAGCGCTTTAGGAACCGCTTCGGCTTCGATTATCATGGCGCCAAGGACTGCTTGTTCCACTTCCACGGCAGCCGGAGGTTTGTTAACTCCTTGTTGTAAGTTTTCCAAATTTAAATTTTCGCTCATTTTATTTTCCTGCTAACTCGTCGTACAACTTTCTGAATTTTTGAACATCTTCCCAGCAGCCACGTTTCCAATTGGGATTACGCAAAAGAGCCGCCGGGTGGTACGTTACCATTGTTTTGATTCCTTCAACATCGTAAATATTTCCGCGCATTTGTGTAAGCGTGTATTTTTTGCCGAACAAGTTTGTAGCTGCAACGCGTCCTAAACACAAAATTGCTTTGGGCTTTATTAATTCAATCTGTTTATAAAGATAAGGCATGCAAGTTTCCACTTCGGAAGGAAGCGGATCTCTGTTATTCGGCGGACGGCATTTTAATATGTTTGCGATGTAAACGTCATCCCTGCTGAAATTAATTGCTTTCAAAATGTCGGTTAATAATTTTCCCGCTCTACCCACAAACGGAATACCTTGTTTGTCTTCTTCCGCTCCGGGTGCCTCTCCAATCAACATAACGTCCGCATCGGGATTCCCAACACCGAAAACGAATTTGTTTCTGGTTTTTCCCAATGAACACTTTTGGCAAGTGTGAATTTTTTCGTAGAGTTCTTCCAGTGTTTCGGCCGATTGATATTCTTCGAAAAGCAAACCCTCGCCGTATTTTGTTTCTATTTTTTCCGCCACTTTTATCTCGTCGTGATTTTCGGATTCATATTCGATTTTGGTTTTTTTTAATTCCTCGAATAAAAAATCCCCGAAAATATCTTTTTGGTCTTCTAATGCGTTTAATATTTTGGTGAAATTAGAATTCATCGGAATTAAATGGTTACGATAAAACGGTTATTCAATATAAAATTTTTTCAGAAAGAATAAAGAAAAAAAAGCGGAAACCGGAAATACGGAATCCGCTCAACAAAAATAAAGTTGTTTTATTTGCTTTCTTTTTCGTCTTCTTCTTTATAACGGTATTTGATTTCGCCGTCCATCAATCTTTGAAGTGCAAGCATATGAGGTTTCGGGCGTTTTTCAAATTCGAGGGAAATTTTAATTTGTTCGGCATTGTCTCTTTCTTCGAATTCGTCTTCGTAACCGGCAATAAGATTATTTAACAAGGTGTTGAATTCGATTTTGTTTTCGTCGTTAATTCTCCTTGCTTCCAAGGCTGCAACGATTACCGCTTCGTAGATGTTCGCGGCTTTATCGTTTAGCTTTGTTAATTCAATCGGTTTTATCGGCATAATTTTACTCCTTTAATTCGTTTTCTATTATTTCAAAAACTTCTTTTTCTGCGCTTTCCAAATTCTCGTTTACCACATTATAATCGAATTTGTCCTTAAAACTTAATTCCATTTTGGCGCGTTCGATTCTTTTATTAAAATCCTCCTCGGTTTCGGTTTTTCTGTTTTTCAATCTTTTTTTTAGTTCTTCCATACTGGGCGGCAATATGAATATTAATACCGCGTCGGGAAAATTTTTTTTGATGTTAAGCGCACCTTTAACGTCCACTTCCAAAACAATAGATTTTCCTTCTTTGAGATTATTTTCAACATAACTTCTTAGTGTTCCGTAATAATAGTCGTAAAATTTTTCCCATTCAATAAATTCGTTATTCTTAATTTTTTCTTCGAATTCTTTTTCAGAGATAAAAAAATAATCTTTTCCGTCTTCTTCGTAAAATCTTTTTTTCCGAGTTGTGGCGGAAACAGAAAACACAAGCTCGG
Source organism: uncultured Melioribacteraceae bacterium (assembly GCA_964553325.1). Lineage (GTDB taxonomy): Bacteria > Bacteroidota > Ignavibacteria > Ignavibacteriales > Melioribacteraceae > BMS3ABIN04. The sequence goes on from CAZKKI010000071.1 coordinate 36,756, forward strand.
GAAATTTTGCAAGAACATCTTTAATGATTGTAGTTTTACCGGAACCGCTGGGCGCCGAAAATACAAACAGCTTTCCTTTTTTAATTTTCCAAACTCCTTTATTCTATATTTTGAATTTGCTCTCGAATTTTTTCGAGTTCTTCTTTTATTAAAATACCCGTATGTAAAATCTCGGTGGAAATCGCTTTACTGTTAATCGTATTTGCCTCGCGATTCATTTCCTGCGAAATAAAATTTAGTTTTCTGCCGATTTCTCCTTCGCTTTTCAAAGCATCTTTGAACATATCGATATGGCTTTTTAGTCTAACGCATTCTTCGGTCACATCATATTTTTCAACAAGCAACGCAAGTTCGGTGTTTAATCTCAGCTCGTTATCTTTTAATTCGGTTGAAAGCTGCCCGGCTCGCTCAACCAGCTTGGAAAAATATTCTTGCACCGATGATTTATTAATCGATTCGATTTTATTTACCAAAGTCAAAATTGTTTCCAACCTCTCGGTTATATCTTTCTCTAATGCGAGTCCTTCTTTTGCGCGCATTGTTTTTAAATCTTCCAGAGCGTTAACAAGCGATTCTTTGATTACCGCAAAACCGTTTTCGGCATCAAGTTCCTGTTCTTTAAAAAAGAAATTCTGTAAGCTCAACACATTATCCAACGTCGGTTCGTCTTTTATTCCGCTCGTTTTTTTTATTTTTCTCAAAAGCTCCATCGTTGTTTCGAGAGCTTCTTCATCCAATAAATTTCTCAAAATTTCAGCTTCGTTGAATTGAAGCTTAATGTTAACGGTGAGTTTTCCCCGACTAACATATTTTTTAATCAAATCCCTCAGTTCGAACTCGTTAACCGTAACATCCCTCGGAAATCTGAACGAAATGTCCAAAAAACGGCTGTTCAGACTTCTTATTTCGGTTTCTACGGTCAATTCACCGGCTTCAGCAATTCCTCTGCCCAAACCGGTCATACTCGAAGGCATATACTCTCCGGAAAAATGTAAACTTAAATTTAACTAAATATCCTCTTTCAGTCAAAATTATTATTATCTACCTCAATATCCGGAATTATGCAAATGAATTGTTTAACAACTGTAAAGTTTTTCGTATATTGTGAATAAATTCTTTTATTGGTGATTAAGAGAAACCGTTTTTTTATAAATAAACCGAATGGGGGAAGTATGGCTTTCTCAAGTCACCTTAAAGGATTTTTTATAGCTTTCATAGTTGCTTTCATTTCCACGGCAGTAGTCATTTATTTGTATAACCTGATTTTCCATGGCGGTTCGGAAATCGACTGGACCTATCCTGTAGTTTTCGGAATTATCTTTGGAATTATTTTCGGCATTTCTTCCTTAAAAGAAGAAAAATAGACGAGTTTATCCCGAAATTCAAAATCCTCGAAAAACTTCCTGGAAAATTTAAATTTTTGCTTTCTTGACATTCAATTTGCATTCAGATATATTTGTAAGCTCTAAAAAAATCTCTTTTTCGTAGGAGGAACGATTTGTGAAACAGGAAAAAATGACAAAGTTTATTAAAACCGAGGATGCCGACAGAAAATGGTACGTCGTTGATGCTAACGATCAAGTGCTTGGTCGACTTGCGACCCAAGTAGCCAGTGTGATACGCGGGAAACACAAACCGATTTTCACACCGAATATGGATACCGGTGATTTTGTAATTGTAATAAATGCCGATAAAATTAAATTAACCGGTAAAAGAGCAAGCGAAAAAACATATTTCCACCATTCCGGTTACCCGGGCGGCGGAAAAACAAAAACCATTTCCGAATTATTGCAGAAAAATCCCGAATTTGTAATCAGGCAAGCCGTAAAAGGTATGTTGCCCAAAAACAGATTGGGAAGAAAATTAATTAAGAAATTAAAAGTATATGCCGGTGCGGAACATCCGCATACCGCTCAAAAACCCGAAACATTAAGTTTATAACAGAGGAATTTGAATGGCTGACAAAATATTTATCGGAAGAAGAAAAAACGCCGTTGCACGTGTTATTCTAAGAACAGGAACAGGTAAAATTACAATTAATAAAAGGGAATTCGAAAATTACTTCCCGCAAAAAAACAATCGGGATCAGGTTTTGCTACCGTTTGCGCTTACCGAAACTTTAGGTAAGTACGATGTTTACGCAAATGCAAAAGGTGGCGGGGTAACCGGCCAATCCGAAGCCATTCGTCTTGGCATTGCAAGAGCTTTGGTAGATATTAATCCCGATTTCAGAAAAGTTTTGAAACCCGAGGGATTATTGACCAGAGATCCGAGAATGGTTGAAAGAAAGAAACCGGGTCAACCCAAAGCAAGAAAGAAATTTCAATTTTCTAAAAGATAGTTTTCGCTTTTTTGTCGAATTAATTACAAACGAAATTTATTCGTTAATTACTAAAACACATACTTTCCGATTTGCCTCCTGTGTCCCGCCCGAAAAAGGGATTTAAGGCAAAGTTGACGAAAGTAGAAGAAAAACAGGAGATATTATGGAAAAAGTTACACTTACACAGCTTTTGGAAGCTGGTGCGCACTTCGGACACTTGACACGCCGTTGGAATCCCAAAATGAAACCCTACATTTTCATGGAGAAAAACGGGATTCATATAATCGATCTTAAAAAAACACAAAAAGCAATTGAAGTTGCCGCAGAAAAACTGAGGGAAATTGTTGCGAAAGGTCAAACCGTTTTGTTCGTCGGGACTAAGAAACAAGCCAAAGGAATAATAGCCTCCGAAGCTAAAAGATGTGAACAAAACTGGGTAAGCGAACGTTGGTTGGGCGGAATGCTTACAAACTTTACTACGATCCGCAAAAGTATTAAAAGAATGCAGAACATCGAAAAGATGGAAACCGACGGTACGTTCGACCAATTAACCAAAAAAGAACAATTGATGCGCATACGAGAGAAAGAAAAACTGAAAAAAGTACTGGAAGGTGTTGAAACTCTTAAAAAAATGCCCGGTGCATTGTTTGTTGTAGATATCAGAAAAGAAGAAATTGCAGTTAAAGAAGCGGTTAGGTTGAATATACCGATTTTTGCGATTGTGGATACCAATTGCGATCCGGATCCGATTGATTATGTTATTCCGGCAAACGACGATGCGGTTCGAACAATAGAATTAATAACAAAAGTAATGGCGGATGCAGTTATTGAAGGTCTGCAAAAACACAAAGAGTTGAAAGCCGAAGAAGCCGCTCAGAAGGAAAGGGAAAAGAAAGAAAAAGAAACCGAAGAGGAAACGGACGAAAAGAAAACCAAAAAACCGAGAGTAAGAAAAGTAAAACTCGATTCGAAAGACGATAAGAAAAAAGCTAAACCTAAAGTGGTGAAGAAAAAAGTTAAAGATACCGAGGCGAAAAAAGAAGAAAAAACCGAAGTAACGGAAGAAAAGGAACCCGAAACCAAAAAAGATGTTGAAACTCCGCAAGAAGAAGTAAATGTGGAAACAACGGAAAATAAGGAAGAAAAAACAGAAACAAATAACGAAAATAAGGAATAGATTACAATGGCTATAACCGCACAACAAGTTAAGGAGCTAAGAGATAAAACCGGCGCGGGAATGATGGATTGCAAAAAAGCGTTGGTTGAAGCCGACGGCGATTTTGAAAAGGCAATTGAAATTTTAAGAAAAAAAGGCGCTTCGGTTGCAGCTAAAAGAGCCGAGCGAACGGCCAACGAAGGTATTGTTAAAACTCAAATTATCGATGACGGACAAACCGGTATTATGCTCGAGGTAAATTGTGAAACCGACTTTGTTGCCAAGAGCGACGACTTTGTGAAATTTGCCGATACCGTTATGAATGCAATTCTGGAAAACAAACCTGCAAATCTGGATGAATTGATGGAAACCGAAGCGGATGGAATGAAGATAAAAGATGCTCTGCTCGATGTTACCGGAAAGATAGGTGAGAAAATCGAGATTTCCCGATTTGTAATTGAAAAAGCCGAAAACGGTATGGTGGTCGACTATGTTCACCACGGAGCCAAACTCGGTGTATTGGTTCGTGTTGATAACGTTGGCGATAAAAAAGACGAGTTCGCCGCTACGGTCAAAGATATCGCAATGCAAATTGCTGCGATGAAACCGTTATATGTTTATTCCGAAGACGTTCCGGCCGAAGTAATAGAAAAAGAAAAAGAAATTTACCGCGAAGTTGCCCGTAAAGAAGGAAAACCGGAACAAATTCTTGATAGAATAGCGGAAGGTAAATTGAAAAAATTCTTCCAAGAAAACTGCCTGGTTGAACAAACTTTTATTAAAGATAACACTAAAACCGTTGGCGATGTAATGAACGAGCTCAATAAACAGCACGGAACGGAAGCTAAAATTAAACTGTTCCATCGCTTCCATTTGAGCGACGAAAATAAATAATTTATCAAAAAGGTCTTATTTAAGTAAGACCTTTTTTTTTATTATATTTGAGATTAAGTATGACAGAAAACCTAAAATACAAAAGAATATTACTTAAACTTAGCGGAGAAGCTCTTGCCGGTAATAAAGAGTTCGGAATAGATCCGGATATACTTGATTTTTTCGCTAAGGAAATTAAAAAAATTCACGATTTGGGTGTTCAAATCGGTATTGTGATTGGCGGGGGAAATATTTATCGCGGATTGAACGCAAACGCCCAAGGAATCGACCGGGTTACGGGCGACCAAATGGGAATGCTGGCTACAATGATAAATTCCCTTGCTTTGCAAAATGCATGCGAAAATGCGGGAATGTTTACAAGACTGATGAGTGCCATCAAAATGGAGGAAATTGCCGAACCGTATATTAGAAGACGTGCAATACGACATCTTGAGAAAGGCAGAATAGTGATATTCGGAGCCGGAACAGGACACCCTTATTTTAGTACCGATACCGCCGCTTCTTTGAGAGCCGTGGAAATTGAAGCCGATGTAATTATTAAAGGAACCAAAGTTGACGGCGTTTACGACTCGGATCCCAAATTGAATCCCGACGCTTCCTTTATTTCCGAAATTTCATACCTTGACGTTCTGAAAAGAAATCTCAGGGTGATGGATTTAACCGCTATAAGCCTGTGCCGGGAAAACGAATTACCGATTGTCGTGTTCAATATTAATAAAGAAGACAATTTACTGAAACTAGTTGCCGGAGAAAATATCGGTACGGCTGTAAGTAATAAAGCCGAGTTGGAAAATTAGCAACCAAAATAGAGGTTAAAATGCAACAACATCCGTTTGTAAAAGACGCTAATCATCGAATGGATAAATCGATTGAAGCGTTCAAACATGAAATTGCTAAAATCAGAACCGGTAAAGCTACTACCGCTTTGCTCGACGGGATAAAAGTGGAATATTACGGAAATCCGACTCCTCTCAATCAAGTTGCAAATGTAAGCGTATTGGATTCGCATACGCTTTCCATTACACCGTGGGATAAATCCGTTGTGCAAGAAATTGAAAAAGCTATCCTTTCAGCCGATTTGGGGTTGAATCCGGCTAACGACGGGACGAATATCAAAGTTCCGATTCCTCCTTTGACGGAAGAAAGAAGAAAAGAGCTGGTTAAACTCGTTAAAAAATTCGGCGAAGATGCGAAAATCGCAATCAGAAATGTGAGGCGGGATGTGAACGAACATATACGTAAAGCCGAAAAGAACAAAGAAATTTCCGAAGACGACAAAAGACACCTCGAACAAGAGGTTCAAGATTTAACCGATAAACACATCAAACGTATAGACGAAATAGTTAAAATTAAAGAAGCCGAAATAATGGAAGTCTGATAACTCGGACTTCCGTTCCCTCCGCCCGAACCTTATCTTTTTATTGCACTGTTGCATACACAAAAGTAATTTATCCTCCGTACCGAAATTATTTTATGCGATAAACTTTTTTGTTGCTTTTATAATGATTAATTTTAGAAGACAAAAATATCTTAATTGAGGGTAAAAAAATGAAAATCAGAAAACAAGAAGCGCTCGATTACCATAGTAAAGGGCGCCCGGGAAAGATAGAAGTAAAAGCGACCAAACCTTTTTTTACGTCGCGGGATTTATCATTGGCTTACACTCCCGGCGTTGCAGAACCTTGCTTGGAGATAAAAGATAATCCGGATGATGTTTATAAATATACCGCACGGGGAAATCTGGTTGCGGTTATTTCAAACGGAACTGCCGTGTTGGGACTCGGAGCGATTGGGCCGGAAGCCGGAAAACCCGTAATGGAAGGAAAAGGAGTGTTGTTCAAAAGGTTTGCCGATATTGATGTTTTCGATATAGAAATAAATACCACCGACCCGAAAGAATTCATTAATACCGTAAAATTGCTTGAGCCCACATTCGGCGGAATAAATTTGGAAGATATTAAAGCGCCGGAATGTTTTCAGATAGAAGAAGAGTTAAAAAAATCGATGAACATTCCGGTTTTTCACGACGACCAACACGGAACGGCGATAATTTCTTGTGCCGCGTTAATTAATGCAGCGGAAATTGCAGAAAAAAAACTTGAAGATCTTCGCTTGATTATTGTTGGTGCCGGTGCCGCAGGTATTGCCTGTGCGAAACTTTATGTTCAAGCCGGCGTAAAAAAAGAAAATATCGCAATGTTCGATTCGAAAGGACATATTTCAAAAGACAGAACAGATTTGAATCCGTATAAACAAGAATTTGCAACCGAGAAAAAATTCGATTCTCTCGAAGAAGCTATGATTGGAGCCGATGTGTTTGTCGGACTTTCCAAACCGAATCTTGTATCGAAAGAAATGGTAAAAAATATGGCGCACAACCCGATCATTTTTGCACTTGCCAATCCCGATCCGGAAATCACTTACGAAGACGCAATATCCGTACGGGAAGATTTAATAATGGCTACGGGAAGAAGCGACTATCCCAATCAAGTTAACAACGTACTCGGGTTCCCGTTTATTTTCAGAGGTGCGCTTGATGTTAGAGCAAAAGCGATAAACGAGAAAATGAAAATGGCTGCAGTTAAAGCTTTGGCTAATCTGGCAAAAGAAAAAGTTCCGGAAGTTGTAATTAAAGCCTACGGCAATGTTGAATTTTCTTTCGGAAGGGAATACATAATCCCGAAACCGTTCGATCCGCGTGTGCTTTGGAAAGTTGCTCCGGCTGTTGCCAAAGCGGCAATTGAATCGGGAGTTGCCCGGCATTCGATTGAAGATTGGACCGAATACGAAGAAAAATTAAAAGAAAGACTAGGTTATTCCCAAGAGGTAATAAGAGCAATGATTCACAAAGCCCAGCGCAATCCGAAAAAGGTTGTTTTCCCAGAAGGCGAAGAAGAAAGAATTATTCGCGCAGCGTACGATGTTGCCGTTCACGATAAAATTGCCGAACCGGTTTTATTGGGAAATAGGGAAAATATTGAAAATGCAATTGCTGAACTCGGTTTCGATAGCGGTATTTTCACGATTATCGAACCGGAGAAAGATGAAAAATTAAAACTGTATGCCGAAGAGTTTTACAAATTGCGCCAGCGCAAAGGAGTAACACGAAAAGAAGCTTTAAGATTAATGAAACAACCGACATATTTCGGTTCCATGATGGTACGGTTCGGTGATGCCGACACTTTGCTGGGCGGACTTACAAGAAATTACCCCAACACAATTCGTCCAGCTTTGGAATGTATTGGTGTAAAGGAAGAAATAGGTTTGGTAAGCGGTTTGTATATTGTTATTGTAAATCGTAAGGTTTATTTTTTCTCCGATACGTCGGTAAATATTAATCCGACCGCCGAAGAACTTGCCAAAATTGCGATAAGTGCCGCCGATACTGTGCGCGAATTTGATATCGAACCCAGAGTGGCTATGCTTTCGTTCAGTAATTTCGGAAGTGTTAAGCACCCGGAAGCGTTGAAAGTTAAAAAAGCAGTTGAGATAGTTAATGAACTAAGGCCCGATATTGTCTTGGATGGTGAAATGCAAGCGGATACGGCGGTTGTAACCGAAATATTAAATAACGAATTTCCGTTCGCAAAACTTAAAACGGCTGCTAATGTATTAATTTTCCCGGATTTGAACGCCGGTAATATCGCATATAAATTATTCGAACGGATTACGGATGCTTCGGTTATCGGACCCGTTTTAATGGGTATGAAAAAACCTATTCATATTTTGCAACGGGGTGCTACCGTAGACGATATAGTAAATATGACCGCAATCGCTGTTGTTGAGGCTTGTAAAATTAAATAAAAGAACAGCTTTTTTTATAAGGGTAAAAATTCGTACGAATTCCGTTTTATTTAAATTCCCCTTAAAAACTGATATCTTTGTGTCGGTTATAAAAAATTATTTTCCGTATATTAATTAAATGCTAAGAAATGTAATCTATATTTCGTTAAGTATTATTTTGTTTTTTGCCGGAACACTGATTTACGGAATTATTTTAAATATAAACGAATTAACTCTTGAAGAATCGATGAAGAAAAAGGGGATTGAAAAAATAGACGATCCGTATTTAATTGTCGACAGAAAAAATTATTTTGTAGAATTGTATTCCGGTGATATTCAAATTAAAAAATACCGTGCGGCTTTCGGTAAAAACAGAAGCAGTATAAAAACATCTCCGCACGATTTTGTTACGCCTGTAGGCGAATTTAAAATATGCGATAAAACGGACAGCACGAAATATTATAAGAAATTGATACTGAACTATCCGACGATAAAGGACGCAGCCGAAGGTTTGAAAAAAAATTTGATAACTCAAGCGGAGTTTTATAAAATTAAAACCGCGCAAGAATACGGTGAATGTCCGCCGTTCGATACACAACTCGGCGGTAATATTAGTATTCACGGTTTGGGTAAGTTTAATATTGTTCTGAAAAATCTACCGTTTGTTTTTAATTGGACTAACGGTTCGATTGCAATAAGCAATGAGGGAATGGACGAATTATTTTCCGTTATGCAAATAGGTAATGATGTTAAAATCATTAATTAAAATATTAAATATTAAACGAAGTTTGTTCTTTTTCTTGAGTCTCTTCCTTCTCGGCATATCGCAACATTTATTTGCTCAACAGCAATACGAATTGGTGGGTATTGAATTTACAGGCAACCCGGTTTTCTCTTCGTCCGATTTGGAAACGGTAATTTCTTCACAAGAATCGCCCGGTTGGCTCTCGAAAACAATCAACAGCATTACAACATTCGAAACCAATGCGTTTTTCTTCGATTCGTTATTGATTCCGAACGATATTGAGGCGATGCGACAGTTTTATATGTCTCACGGATATTTTAAAGCCAAAATTAAATCCGATTACATTTTAATCGATAGTGTTTACGAAGCATATTTGACCTATAATATCGATGCCGGTCCCCGTTTCACTATTCGCAACGTTAATATCAAAGGCTTGGATAAGATTCCTTCGGAATTTAAGGAAATGATTTTATCCGATATAACACTGGACTCCAATGTTTTTTATTCGGATCAATTAATTGAGGCAAACCGGAATTTCATATTGAATTTTTTATACGATCACGGTTACATGCTTGCAAAATCAATGCTTCCAGTAGTTGATATAGATACGATGCATAACATAACGGATGTTAAGCTTGAATTTACTCCGGGCGGAAGATATAAAATTAGCAAAATAACCGTTGAGCGTACCGGTGACGGTAAAGATTTGGTAGAAGACGATTTGATTTATGAAATAGCGGATTTAAAACCCGGCAACTATTACAGTTTATACGATTTGAAGAAAGCGCAAATCCGGTTATACAGAACAAATCTTTTTACATCGGCATTGGTAAGCGGCGTCGTAAGTGATACGGTCGATCATTTCGTGCCTATAAAAATTGCCGCCGATGTAGGATTAATGCACGAATTGTCGCCGGAGTTGGTTTTAATAAACGAGGAAAATACATTTAAGTTCGGTTTCGGTTTAAGTTTCATGAAAAAAAACTTTTTAGGCGGTGCAAGGAAATTTACAACACGTATTTCATCCGCTGCACAGAATATTGCCGATTTCATTTCTAATCCTTCGCTCACGGAAAATAATGTTTACGGGTATGTGGATTTCCGTCTGGGTCTTGAACAACCTTTCATTTTCGGAAAGCCTATTTACACGAAGTTGGAAAATTATTACACGCTGCAGAAAAAACAGAATCAATATAACACAAGATTGATAGGCGCCCAGCTTAGTTTGAATTTCGAACTACCGAAATATACTTATCTGACTTCGCTTTCCGGCTATTTGAATATTCAGGCATCGGAGTATGTTTTTCAAACCGATTATATCAGAAACGTTTTTTCTCTGTTTACCGATACGTTAATAATTGAACCGCTAACCAGCAAAAGTACCAATGTGTTGCTCGGCATACATCTCGGTGCAAACAAAACGGATAAATATGTATTTCCTACCCGCGGTTACAGTTTGGCGCTCGATCTGGAAGACGGAAATTCACTTTCGTATCTTGCAAGCAAAATCGGCGGTTACAATATGAGCTCACCTCTTTATTATAAAGCGTTAATTACAACAACTTTTTATCTTCCCGTTTATAACAGCGATAAAAACGCGTTCGGTTTTAAAATCAAGACAGGGTTTATCCATACCTACCGGGGCGATAAATTCAGTATCCCGTTAAACGAAAGATTTATAGCGGGCGGCAGTAATTCCGTAAGAGCATGGAAAACAAACGACCTTACTCCGCCACTAACGACAATAAATCAATTGCCGGAAAATATTACTAAGGAAGAACTTGAGAGTGTTTTGCTCAAAGGAATTACTCCGGGCGGCTTTTTCTTGTTTGAAGGTTCAATTGAAACAAGAAACAGAATCTACGGTAATTTCGGAAGTGCTTTGTTTGTCGATATCGGAAATACGTGGAACAGTTACAAAGAATTCAGATTCGACGGTCTGGCGGTTGCGGTAGGTTTTGGCATTAGATATTATTCGAGTTTTGCACCGATTAGAATCGATCTTGGTGTTAAAGCATACGATCCGTTTGACAGACGTCCATTTGGCGAAAGAATTAACGATTACAGAGGTTTTTGGAATACTACTTCAATTCAATTGGGAATAGGCGAAGCATTTTAGTAAAATTGTTATAAATTTAAAAATCGGAATTTCCCACACCGAATCGCGGGGTTTTTATGTTTCGCATTATTACCGAAGGTTTGTCATTCAAAGAACACGTTTTGCTGAAAAACGGACAGGGAATTTTATTGAAGCCTGCAACCCCCGAAGATTTCCGGCTTATTAAATCATTTATGAAGCGTGTTTCCCGCGAAAGTTTGCACATGCGGTTTATGGCGGCTGTTTCCGAAGTTTCCGATAAATTGATTAACGATTTGTGTAACGGCGATTTTAAAAATTCCGGTTGCCTTTTGGCAATAACCGGTGAAGGCGAGAATGCCAAAGTTATTGGTGTGGGGAATTATACGGCAACGGGTAACGGGCGTTCGGCGGAAGTTGCTTTTCTTATAGAAGACGAATATCAAGGAAAAGGTATTAGTACGTTACTTCTCGAAAGGCTCGCCGGGTTGGCGGCGGCAAACGGAATAATTGAATTGGAAGCCGAAGTTCTACCGGATAATCAACCGATGATCAATGTGTTCAAGAGTTCGGGTTTTACCGTTCATCAAGTATGGAATTCTGATACCATTCACATCGAATTACCCGTGGGTAGCGCCGTTGCTTTATGGAAAAAAGCGGAACTAAGAGAACGGATTGCGGTTGCAAATTCTCTATCGCCGATTCTTAATCCCAAAACCGTTGCGGTAATCGGTGCTTCACGCGATCCGGATTCAATCGGAAATATTATTTTCAGAAATATTTTAAATTGCGGTTTCACCGGCACAATATATCCGGTGAATCCCGAGGCGGTTTCGATTAATGGAGTAAAAGCATATTCCACAATTTCCGAACTTCCGGAAAAAATCGATTTGGCGGTTGTATCCCTTCCGGCGGAAAAAGTTTACGATGCTGTTGAAGAAGCAATTGAAGCCGGTACAAAAGGTTTTGTAATCGTTTCGGCCGGATTTGCGGAAATAGGTGAAGAAGGTAAAATCCGGCAGCAAAAATTAGTCGATTTAATCCAAGCCAACGGCGTAAGGTTAATAGGACCGAGTTGTCTCGGAGTTATGAACACCAATCCGCAAATATTATTGAATGCAAGTCTTGCACCACTGATGGCAAATCGCGGACCGGCGGGATTTTTCTCGCATTCCGCTGCATTGGGTTTGGTAATTTTGGAATACGCAACCGAGCACGGATTGGGCTTTACGTATTTTGTTTCTGCAGGAAATAGAGCGGATGTAACCGGAAACGATTTGTTGCAATTTTGGGAAGAAGACCCGGATACTGAAATGGCGATAATGTATCTCGAAACGTTTAAGAACCCGCGCCGGTTCGTGCGAATTGCAAGAAGAATGTCGTATAAAAAACCGATTCTTTGTGTAAAGAGCGGAAGAAGCAGGGAAGGAAAAAAAGCAACCGAACAAAGAAGCGGAATACCGGGTGGAGGAAAAATTGAAATTGAAGCGTTGTTTCAACAGACGGGGATAATTCTGGCGGAAACATTGGAAGATCTTTTCGATGTTGCACTCGTTCTTGCACACCAACCTTTACCGGAAGGAAATAAAGTAAGCATCATTGCAAATTCAGCAGGCATGGCAACAATATTTGCAGATTCTTGCGAAGCGAACGGATTGGAAATTGCGGGTCCAGGACTTATAAACCTCGGTGCTTTTACGTCCCCGAAAAATTATCGTGATTCGGTAAAAGAAGCGCTGGTGAACGAAAATGTAGATGCATTATTAATCGGTTATGCTTGCGTGGGAAATTGTACGACCCAACCTTTTGCCGAAGCCATACGATTGGGTGTTAAGGAAGCGGAAGAGGTAACCGGAATGCGTAAACCGGTGCTTCTTTGCTTGATGGGCGAAGTTGGTTCGGTATCGTTAATTGAAGAGGACGGTGAACAGAGAATGTTTCCGGCTTTCAGATTTCCCGAAGCGGCTCCGAAAGCTTTGGGTAAAATAGTTAAGTACGTGGAATTTAAAAACAATCCGCACGGAGAAATTGTTTGGTATGAAGATGTTAACGCCGAAGAAAGCAGAAAAATAGTTCAGAAATTAATTCGAAACGCAGATGGCGGTGAAGATGTTTTTGCCGTTGAAAAATCGGACGCTTTGCAAATACTGAAATATTTCGGGATTGAATTCCAACGTACGGAACCGGGAAAAGATAAAGCTTTGGAAATAATTGTTAGAACCGATCCGTTATTCGGACCTTTAATCGAATGCAAGAAAAATTCGAATTCAGTTTTAAGAATTACGCCTTTAACCGACAGAGATATTGAGCAAATATTAAATAATTTAAAAATTGACAATAATTATATCAAAGTAATCCTCGGAAAAATTTCACAGCTAATCGAAGAAATACCTTGGTTATGGTGTTTAAGATTGAAATTAGAAGCGGAAGATGAACTTTTGAGCTTGCAAGAAATTTCAATGAAATTAAAATCATCAGGAATTAAAAGACCTTCGTATTAATTGAGAGGAGAAAATGTTAATTAACGAGATTATGCATCGTGAACCGGTTACAATATCGCCTGAAACGAAATTGTTTAGGGCATACGAAATAATGCACGAGAAAAATATTAGACATCTGCCGGTTTTGGAAAACGGGAAATTGGTTGGAATAATAACCGACAGAGATTTGCGTTCGGCTACAAGTAAATTAGCCGAAATACCGTTTCAACCCGGAGACGAGGTTTCGGAAATTATGATTAAGGAAGTACAAACAGTTCATCCTTTGGACCCTGTCGATGTAGCCGCAAAAATTATGCGGGAAAACAAGATCGGTTGTTTGCCGGTAATGGAAAACAACGAACTTATAGGAATCGTAACGGTAACCGATATGTTGGATGCATTGTTAATGCTTACAGGCGTTCACAGGCCCTCTGGTAGATTGGAAATTAGTTTGTCGGATAAACCCGGAGAATTGGCAAAGCTGGCACATTATCTTGCAGAAAAGAGAGTTAATATTCACTCTATTTTAACTTATCCGGCTGTCAACGGAAAAATCAGAATCGTATTGAGAATCAGTACAATCGATATTCGTGGTATTGCGCAAGGTCTTTGCAATGCCGGTTTTGAAATTGTCTGGCCACCCCAAATGTCATGTGCGGATTAGTTTATCACCCGAAATATTTGGAATATGATTTGGGCGATCAACATCCGTTTAGTCCGCTCCGGATTAAAATGGTTACGGAATTGCTAGAAGAATTAGGGCATGAGCTGAATTACGAATTGCCCGGATTAATTGCGCCGGAAAAACTACGGACAATTCACGATACCGAATATATCGAAGTTGTCGAACTTGCCGGAAAAGGTGTGGAAGATTCGAGGTTCGAAAAGTTCGGGCTGGGAACCGCCGATAATCCGGTTAAAACCGGAATGAGCGAAGCGGCGCGTTATATTTGTGCGGGAACTTTACACGGGGCAAAATTATTGCTAAAGGGAAAATATAAAAAAGTGCTTCAACTTGGCGGAGGATTTCATCACGCACATAGAAATTTAGCATCCGGCTTTTGTTTGTATAACGATCTTGCTTTGGCTATAACGGAAATGATAAACAACGGGTGGCATGTTGTTTATCTGGATATAGACGTTCACCACGGCGACGGTGTACAAAAGATGTTTTACGAAGACGATAGGGTAATGACGATTTCACTGCATGAATCTGGTGAATATCTTTTCCCGGGTACGGGATGGATTTATGAAGCGGGCAGGGGAATGGGAAAATCTCTTAAACTGAATTTACCCCTCGAGCCTTTTACCGAAGGAGATTCTTATACAAAAATTATCGATGAACTTTTGGAATCGGCGTTATCTTATTTTCGACCCGACGCGCTGGTTGTTCAAGCCGGAGCGGATGCACATTTCTCGGATCCGTTAGCGGATTTAATGCTTACGACTTATGATTACGAGCGCATTTTTAAGACGATTGTCGAAAAATCGGAAATTTATGCCGGAGGTAAAATTTTATTTACGTTAGGCGGTGGCTATTCTTTCGAAGCGACTGCAAGAATTTGGTCGCTTCTGTACCTTGTGTTAACCGATTCGCATATTCCGGAGAAACTTCCCGAAGGTTGGTTGAAAAAATGGGAGGAAAGATTGGGCGTGAAAATTAACAAAACTTTTCACGATGCCAATCCTTCCTATAAAGCGATTCCAAGAAAAAATGAAATCGAAAATCACAATAAAGATATGCTCAGGCGGTTACTTGATATTGTAACACCCGATTGGTTATAATTATTCGGTTTTATCGAATCTGCCGTAATGAACATCCTTAATAAATTTGATTACGCCGTTCATAAAAAATTCCTGGTCGTCCCACATTGCCATGTGGCTTCCGTTCGGGCAATATAAATATCTTCCGTTTTGTACAAGCTCGGCAATCTCTTTCATGTCTTCAGGATTCATGGTATCGTACTTGGCGCCTACGGATAACGTGGGAACTTTAATCTGCGGTAACCGGTCGGTTATCGTCCAACCTTTTAAATTTCCGCCGGGTACAAATTCACTCGGACCTTGCATAAACTCATAAACATGGGCGTTCATGTGTTTGAAACTTCGCATTACCGGTTCGGGCCATTCGTCCACGGGCATTCTTAAAATATGGCGTGTGTAATATTCTTTGAATACCAAATCCTGGTAAACGGGATTGTGAAAATCTTTCCGCTCTTCGTAATACGATAAAGTATCGAGCAACGTAGGTCTTAATTGATTTCTTAGTTTCGTATTATAAACAACATACTTATCGAAACTGGAAGTCATATTGCAAATAATCAATCCTTTCAAATTTTCTTGATACTTAACAGCATATTCCATTGCGAGAAGTCCGCCCCATGAATTACCGAGCAGAAAGAAGTTATCTTTGTTCAGTCCCAACGCTTTTCGTACTTGCTCAACTTCTTCCACAAATCTGTCCAACACCCATAAACTGTCGTTATCCGGTTGATCGGAATAATAAGAGCCCAATTGATCGTATTCGTAAAATTCAATATTTGCCTGCGGGAAAAAGCTTTCGAAGCATTCCATATACTCGTGTGTAAAAGCCGGACCGCCATGAAGGAGAAGGACTTTCATCGGACTGTTGCCGAACCTTTTCGTCCATACTTTATATCCTTCTTTTAATTGTATCATCTGTATTCCCGCCGCTTGATATTCTCCCGGAGTTTTGAAATATAAATATTCACAAGTTTCGGAGGACTTCTCTTGTGCGGTAAAAGTAATCGGGAAAATCAATAAAAAAAATAAAACGGTATTTATTAAGTTTTTCATTTTAGATTGATTCATGGCGCTGCCTCTTAATTAGTTCGTACGAATTAAAATTTGGAAGTAAAAATGTTTTGGGAACAAATTAGCAATTTCAGATTATAAATGCACGGACGAAATCGGATGAAATAAAGTGAGGTGAAAATGAGTGAAATGAACAATGAGATTGCCGAACTGACCGAATATAAAAGCGCAAACAACATTAAAGAATTCGGGAAGGTTCTTTCGAAATTTATTCCTGCGCTTAGAAAGTATATTCGAACAAAATTAAAAATTGCTGAAACTAAGAAAAAAATACCCAAAGGAATGTACACTCCGGATGACATTTTGGATGAAATTTATCTGAAGGTTTTTAATGAGTTCGGAGAACAAGACAAAGACCCCGGAGCACTAAAATTAAAACTTTTTATGCTTACGAACGAATTACTTAGCGAGAAGATTAAAAGCGAAAATTGGAGAGCCCGCAAAATTGATATCGACGAGATTATTAAAAGTGAATTGGAAACACTTGAAGAAAAATTTACCGTTGATGCCGACGGTGATTTTGTAATGATGGAAGAATTGGACGATATTTCTTATAAGCAGGAAGAGTTCAAACCGAACTTAATAATTCTGGAAAAATCCCAAGAAGAAGATTTAATTAAATCCCTCGATTTGGCGGAAAAAGGTATTTCCGAAGATTTGGAAAAACGAAAAGCTCTCGGTCAACTTTATGCGGAGTTAAGCGATTTGAGTCAATCTATTTTAGACCTGTACGCATTTGGCAATCTTACCGTTGAAGAAATTGCCGAAGTACAAAACATGAAAGTTGAAGATGTTAAAAAATTTATAACAAAAATAAAACTTCGTTTCCAAACCTACATTTCGTAATTCGCTCACCAAATTTTACGGGGGAATTTAATTTCCCCCGCTTTTGTTATAAAAGGATATTTTGTATTTTTTCCATTCAATTAAATAATACACTTTCATTAACATTTTATATAGATTTATGCAAAGCGATAATTTTGGAATAAAACTAAAAAAGAGGTACGAAGTAAGCGGTACCCCGGAAGAAATTCTGAAAAAATTTGAAAATAAATTATCCGAAAAAAATAATAATGTTTTGGGGCATGTTGTAAACGAAAAAGTTTTTCTTAAAATTCCTGCCGAGCAACACCAATGGTGGTCGCCTCAAATGACAATTTCCGTTGATAAATGCGAAGAGGATGAAACCAAGACCAAAATTTTTGAAAACATTGGTCCGAATCCTTCTACGTTCACTCTTACGATGTTTATTTTTTTCGGAGCAGGAACCACTATAGTTCTTTCGTTAATGTGGCTTTTTTCGTTGCTTACTTTGGGTCACGATCATTCGGTTGCATTAACCATTATTTTGGTCGCCTTTTTAATTATCCTTATTGTCTTCTCGATATTATACAACGGAAGAAGAAAAGCGCGGTCTCAAATGCAATTGCTCAGGGATTTCGTAAATTCCGTTCTGAAATAAAAACTTTTCGGTTTTAAATGATTAAATTTAAGTTTTTGCATTTCGGAGCGATTGTATTTTATAAATATTTACTTTTCCTTTAATTTATCTCCGGGGAAATTATGAAATTCATTCCGTTATTAATTGCACTACTGTTTACGGTTAAAGCGTATCCTCAACAAATTGATAATCGATGGACGAAAACAGCAAGACTGGTTGGAGCGGACATATATTTTGATATGACTTCCGATGAAATTCATGAAGCGATTGACAAACATTACGCCGAAGGTGTTTCCGTTATGTTGTTTTGGGCGAGAATTTCAGATATGCTGTATGAATGGACACAAGAAGATTCGCTTTACATAACCGATATTGTAAACTATACACATTCACACTATCCCGATATGAAGGCGGTGATGTACGTCGGTCCGCTTGAAAAACAGACTACGGATGTTGATATGGATAAAGACGGTGTTATCGATTCGGGCAAAACAAGCGTTTATACTGAACATCCGGAATGGTTGCAAGTGGGCATAAGCGGAAAACCAGCCGTTTTTTACGGAGCTATCGCATTTTGGATAGATTCGACTTCCGAAGATGTTTTCCTTTGTCCGAACGATCCCGTTTACAGACAAATATGGATCGATAATTTCGCAAAAATAGCCGCAACCGGTCTCGACGGAGTTTGGTGGGACGTGCCGTTTTTCTTTCATTTTTTCGGAGACGACTGGGACGGCGAATGGCCGTGCCATTGCTCCGATTGTCAAACCGAGTTTCTGAATTATTCAGGATCATCCATTCCCGCTACGGAAGATTGGGAAAATCCGGTTTGGCGTAAATTTATCGACTGGCGGTATGAAACAATGGGTAAATTCATATTGGAATGCCGTAATTCGGCGCGCTCGGTTAATCCGGATTTTGTCCTCTTTAACGAAGCTTGGAATTCGGTTGACCGATTTGAACCGCAATACGGGTTCGAACCTTCGTTTTGCAGAACGAATAATTATAACGACGGAATTGCACATGAGTTTCATCCGATTGACCCGGCCGATTATCATTATTTTTCTTGGTTGCACGATGCCGCTATCGAAAAAATATACAGAGGTGTCGATCGTGAAAGACCTTCTTGGATATTAAACTATTCGCATAATGTTGAACATTCAAAAATCAGAGCAGCGACAAATCTGTTTACGCGTTGTAATTTTTACGAAGTCAATTTTCCCGTTATGTCATCGACGGTAAGTTTACAATGGCGAACGGAAATTTTGAACTGGATAAAAGAGTACAACGAATTTTATTTTGACGGAGATATTTTACCTTACACCAATACGGCGGTTTTATATTCGCCGTTTGCTTTGTCGTACTACGGTAACAACCCGGAAGCCTTTGCGGAGGAATTAAAAGGTGTTGCGATGATGTTATTCGAATCGCATATTCCTTTCGAAATTTTACCTGTTGATTTACTCGATCAACTTCACAAATACGAAGTGTTAATTTTACCCGACGTAACCGCGCTTAGTAATTCCGATTTGGATAAAATACGCGCGTATGTAAACGGCGGCGGCAAAATTATTTCGACCGGATTTACGTCTTACCTGAACGAAGACGGAAGCGGAAGGGGCGGCTTCGGTTTGCAAGATGTATTCGGAGCGGAACCGGATTACGGCGTTTACACGGTAAATCAATTCGGAAGCGGTAAATCGGTTTCGACTTTAAGTATTTTTGGGAACGAATATTATATTGCCGCGAATCCGCATATAGACGAGGCGTACATAAATCCTGGTAATGCAGAAGCCAATAGGCAAGCGTTCTTAAACGAAATGTGGCAAAAGTTGGATGTTGAAAGTCTGATATCGACCGACGCACCGAAAGAAGTCATTTTCAATTTGTTCAGAAAAGGGGATTCGATTTTTGTGGCGGTAAATAATTATTCGGGTTTGGCGAAAAATAATTTTATCCCACAACCGCGAAATAATATCGAACTTACGTTGAAAATTCCCGGAGACATGAAAATCAAATCCGCCGTACAGATAGATTATCTTGAAAGCGAAAGCGAATTGGGATTTAACGAAATTGGTGGGAACAAAATTACGTGTACTTTCGATTTAAATATTCACAAAGTTTTATGTTTCTCCGCAACTGAAATTACATCGATAGTGAATTCCGGGAAAGAGGAAAATTTAGTATCCGTCGGTCCGAATCCGGCTCGCGGGTTATTGAAAATTACTTTTCCGTCAAACGAGAAATATACGTGGGAGATTTATAACTCAATTGGACAGTTGATAAAAAAATCATCCCGTCCGCAGAGTGCAATAAACATTGCAAATTTTGCAAACGGGATTTATTTCATAAAAATTGAAACGAAAACCGAATCGTTTTTAAAAAAGTTTGTTATTTTAAATTAACGTTAACGTTCTCCCAAAATCAGATTAACGTCTAATTTTTCGCCGTTTCTTTCGATTGTAAGAACAACCTTATCGCCCGGTTTGTGTTGTTTAAGTAAATTCGAATAGTCGCGCAAATTGTTAACCGGCTTTCCGTCGAATTTTACAATCACATCACCTTTTTGCAAACCCGATTTTTCGGCCGGTGAAGAGGGCACAACACCTCCAACTTTCACGCCTTTTCCAGAGAAAGCAAAGTCGGGAATGGTGCCGGTACTTGCTCTCCGTTCCGATTTAAGTTGAGCGTTATGTTTTTTCTTTTCGTCTTTTTTCTTTTCCCCTTGAAAATTCAAAGGTTCTTTTCTGTCGGCTAAATAGTTAATTACTTCTTTTGCAACGGTGGCTACTTTTACCATTCCGTCCGCATCGATTTTGCTTGCTGTATCGGTCGGTCGGTGATAGTCGAGATTCGGACCGCTGAAAAATTGCACTGCCGGAATTCCGTTCCGGATAAACGAAACTTGATCGCTTGCATCCAGTTGTTGCGTAACCATATCTGTACCGATTCCCGTTACGAAGTCGGTTCCCATAAAAATGAATTTCCATTCGCGTGCGCTATTGCCGTTAAGAATAAGTATTTTTTTACCTTCCAATCTGCCTACCGTATCCAAATTGATGTTTGCGATTGTGTTATCGGGTGTTGCAGGGAATTGTTTTACGAAATATTCCGAACCAAGCAACCCGGCTTCTTCGCCGGAAAAAGCAACGAAAACGATTGTGCGTTTCGGTTTTGCCGATTTTGCCATTGCTTTCGCAAGTTCAAGCATTACTGCTACACCGCTGGCGTTATCGTCCGCCCCGTAATGTATTTTGCCCTCATTCCCCTTTCTTACGTCGGGCCAACCTAAACCGAGATGATCGTAATGTGCGGAAACGATAACGTATGTGTTTTTTAGTTCGGGATCCGTACCGGGAATAATTCCGATAATGTTTTTAATATCGATTTTTCCTTTATCTTTAAATTTATGCGAGAAACTTTGGAAATAACTTTTACCGTCCCCGCCCGGAATTAGACCTGCTTCTTTGAACTGTTGGGCAATGTAATTTGCTGCGTTTTCAAGTTCCGGTGTACCGAGCCCGCGCCCTCTCATCTTTTCCGAAGCTAAAAATTCAACATGTTTCTTCATTCTTTTTGCAGAGAAAGCGGGAGCTAAAGTTGTGAGCGCTTTTCTTTTACCGAAATCGGGTTTAATATTTTTAGCGCTTGAATCGAGTATTTTAACCAAGGGGGAATTAATTACCGCCCATTGACCCTTCGCAATGTTTGTCGGTTCATTTCCTTCGAATGCCAAGTAACTGTATTTGCCGTAATGCGGAAGTTTCCGTACTAATCCCGGAATCGCTTGCTCTTGGCCGATTGATAAAAACACGAAAACTTCTTTCGGTTTAACGGGATTTCTAACCGAGATAACGATTGAGTTTCCGTCTTTTACAATTTTCTTTTTCCCGAAATTCACGGACTCCGAGTTGATTGATGCGTTATACTTTTTCATCAATCCGGAAAATTCCGGTTTGAATTTATTTCCGAAACCGAGAATCCATACCGTTTTGTCGGTCGGTAGTTTATCTATTTCGTTATCGGTAACAATTTCGAATTTATCTTTTTTTGAAGCCGTCCAGCTTTCCGTGAATTTTTTATAAACATCCGCTTTATCCGTATGCGTTGGCAAAACGATAATGGTTTTATCGGCGCCGAATGCGCTCGATAAAGCCGGAGGCACTTCGTTGGGATCCACTTTTCGGAAAACATCGTATTGCGGATCAATAAAAATTTCGAGGGGTTTCGATTTTACGTTAATATTAAAATTTTCATTTTTCTTTTGCATTGTTAAAATTTCCGTATGCGTTCCGTTTTGGGTTAGAATTACAACGGGCACGTCGATTACAAAGGATTTATCGTCTTGAATTTGAAACAACTCGATCGCAACATCGTAGAAATCGCGCACGGGTTTAACTTCAATGTTCCCTAATTTTAATTCAGGCGCGCCTTTACGGTTTACCCATTGATCGAAAAACCACTTAAAATTTTCACCCGTAACTTCTTCGAAAGATTTACGGATATCGTTAAAAGATGCGAATTTAAATTTGTTGTTTCTGTAAAAATGTTGAAAAGCTTTAATGAAAGTGTCGTCACCCGTTTTTCGTCTCAGCATATGCCACATCATTAAAGATTTACCGTAACCGATAGCTTCGCTGGAAGCATTGTAACGGGAACGGAAATCTTTTAACGGAAAATCGTTTTTCTCGTTCACATAGTCGGTAAATTTTTGCAAAGTGGAACGCCGGTATTCTTCGCCTTTCCCCCGTTGTTCTTTGATTAGATGGTCCGCCATGTAAGCGGTTAAACCTTCGCACCAATTCCCATTTTCAAAATCCACGTAAACGCTGTTGCCCCACCAATTATGCAATAGCTCGTGCGGGTAAGAGGAATGAAGTATAAAGGGAAAGCGAATTATTTTTTCGCCCAGCAAAGTAAACGAAGGCATGCCGTAACCGGTTTCCCAAAAGTTTTCCACCAGAGCGAATTTCCAATAGGGATATGGTCCTACCAATTGTCGGTACATTTCCAAATATTGCGCTGTGGTTTCCAGATATTTATTTGCAAGCGTTTCGTCGGGCGTTCGTAAAAATGCCATTGCCATTACGTTGCCGACCGGATATTGATATTCCGTAAATTTAGCACCGATTAAAAAGATTTCCTCTTGAGGTTCTGGGGAATCCCAAACATCGATGTGAAATCCGTTTTTATCCGCTTCGCTTGTGCGCTTTCCTTGTGAAACGCTTTTCCAATTTTCGGGCAATATTGTTTTAAGTTTGAATGTAATCAGTTGATCGGCAAATTGAGGTACCCAATATGTCGAGCCTGCCAAGTAAATGCCCAATGTATCGATTATTCCGGGCGATTCGCTGAATCCGCGCTGATAATTTTCTTCGCTTTGTTTCACCGGAGAATGAATAAATCCCTTATAAACCAGTTTGAATTTTACATCTCCTTCGAATTTATCTTTTAATAAAAGCTCGTATTCATTCAAAAGTAATTTGTTTTTCCCTTCGGCGTCGTCTCTATCCATTCCGATGTCTTTTGCCGGAACGTTTACGCCGGTAATTATTAATCTGATTCCTTTTGTTTTGAGTAACGGTTTTAAATTTGCGTGGAGTTTGAACTTAATGGTGTTTTCGGCAAGTGATTTCGGCACCGTCATTTCATCCGTTACTTCGATGTAAGATTTTCCCGGATAAACTTTCGCCTCGATATTGTGGTGAATGTTGTTTGTTTGAGCGAAACTCATCAAATTGAATGCTAAAAGCAGAGAAAAAATTAACAAAGTTCTCATTTTCAGTATCCTCTGAATGTAAAAAAATATTTTTAATTGAATCCAATATATAAAAAAAACAGAATGTTGTATGTTCAACGTCGGGTAATTTATTTTAAAATGCCTATAAATATTTTATTCCGTTTTCCGATAATGCGGATAAACAAACAACAATACAAATACGGAGAAATACAATGGCACTTCTTGAATGGTCGGACAAATTGAGCGTTAATATCGATGAAATAGACGCTCAACACAAAAAACTTATCGAACTGATTAACAGATTAAATGATGCATGGAAAGAAGATTTTAAAAGAGAAGACGTAAGAAGTGTGTTCATGGAATTGATTGAATATACGAAATATCATTTCACATCCGAAGAAAAGTATATGGAAAAGATTAACTACCCCGGTTTGGAAGCACATAAAAAGCAACATGCCGCTTTTGTTAACAAGCTCAAAAATCTTCAAGCAAAATGTTCTTACAATTCCAGAGAGGTCTATACGGATTTACTTAGCTTTTTATCGAATTGGATAGTTGTGCATATTATGCATAGCGATCAAGAATACGTTCCTTATATGGAGGGGGCAAAATAAAGCACCCCTCTTTCCCTTTTCCAATTAAAGTTGTACATTTCATATCCCCATTCCGTTAAAAATGTAAGCGTTGTGAATTAGACCGGATATTTTGATAACTTCGCAAACGTTTACGAAAATCAGATTTAGTACTAATAACATTTCTAATCAAATTATTGCAAGGAAAGGAGAAAATAATATGTATAAATATATAGTGTTAATTCACGTACTTGCTGCAACCGTATGGACCGGAGGTCTGCTGATTTTAAGTCTTACGGTTCTACCGAAAGCTCTTAAAAATAAATCGTTAGATACTATCAAACGGTTTGAAGAATCATACGATAAAGCTGGAATCACCGCTTTAATTCTGCAATTATTTACAGGTATTTACTTGGGTTTCCACTATATGCCGGATTTTTCCGAATGGTTTGCTTTCAAAGCTCCGATTTCGCATATGGTTGTTACCAAAATTACACTGTTACTTATTACCGCCGTATTGGTAATAAGAGCGAAAGTTTTCGGTTTTAAAAATCTTAGTGATGAAAACATGAAACCATTGGCTATACACATAATTATACTAAGCGTTATTGCCGTTATTTTTGTTTTTCTTGGCGTATGGTATAAAACGGGATCTTTTTAAAATTTAATTCAGTTTTCAATAACGACAATATTATATTTACCGTACCACTAAATTTATTTTTTCATTAAAGCGGGAATTCAAAATGATTAAAGTCTTACAAATCGGTATTGGTCCTTTAGGAAAAAAAATCGTTAAACTCGGTACGCGGAAACCCAACTTAAAATTTGTTGCCGCGGTTGATTTGAACGAAGAATTACTCGGTAAAGATTTAGGTGAAGTTAGTGAAACGGAAAAGCTCGGTGTTAAAATTCAAAACGACTTACAAAAAGCGGTTGGTAAAAAGAAAATCGATATTGCTATTCTTACAACGGTTTCAAGCGCAAAAGCCATTGTGAAACAAGTGGAAGCCATTGCCAAGCTTGGAATTAATATTGTTACGACATGCGAGGAATTGTCGTATCCGTGGAAAAGACATAAATCGGTTGCAAAAAAATTGGATGAAATTTGCAAAAAATATAATGTTGTTTGTTTGGCAACCGGAGTTAATCCCGGCTTTTTAATGGATTACTTACCTTGTGCACTTACTTCGGTAAATTTTAAAGTAGAAAAAGTTAAAGTTTCGAGATTTCAAGACGCATCTTTCAGAAGAATTCCGTTTCAGAAAAAAATAGGCGTAGGATTAACCAGAAAAGAATTTAACGAAAAAGTAAAAGCCGGAATTATTCGTCATGTGGGTTTGCCCGAATCGATAGATATGATTGCCGCTTGTATGAATTGGAAGTTGGATAAAGTTGACGAAATAATTAAACCGGTAATTGCCAAACAAAAGCTTACGCGTGGATTTATTGATGTTGAGAAAGGTATGGTTTGCGGCGTTGAGCAAATAGGAAAGGGTTATGTAGATGATAAGGAAGTAATCCGTTTACATTTTCGCGCTTCGATTTCGGAAAAAGAACCGCTCGATTCGATTGAGATTAAAGGTGTTCCCAATATTAAATCGATAATTAACGGTGGCGTAAACGGTGATATTGCAACAAGTGCCATAACATTAAACGCATTAAATGTTGTTAGTAAAATGCCCGCCGGACTGAAAACAATGCTCGATACCCCCGTGCCGGGATGTAAAGAGTAATATTAAATAAGCACGGTTAAAAACCGTGCTTATTTTTACAAAATATTTTAAACATTAAAATATTTCTATCTTAACGATTGAGTTCCGTCTTAAATTTTTCAAAGTCGGCAAATAATCGTAATTTTACCCTTAAATTTTTTCGAATAAAACACAGGCAATCGATAAATGTCCAATGTAAAAAATCAATACAGCATCAAAAACATTTCAAATGTGGAAAAATATTATTTGTCTTTGTCGGGCAAAAAGTTAATTTATGCACCTACCGAAAAAATTCCGGTTATACAAGTTCCTAATTTTCCCGAACTCGGTAAGCTAACGGCATTAAGGTTCATCGAATGGGCTCAAAACAATAAAGGCGGGGTTATTTCTTTGCCGACCGGCAAGACGCCGGAGCATTTCATTAAATGGGTTTCGTACTTTATAAATAAGTGGAATACGAAAAAAGCTCAAAGGGAAATGGGCGAGGTAGGTATTAACACTTCTAAAAAACCGGATATGAAAAGTCTGTATTTCGTACAGATCGATGAGTTTTATCCGATTGATTCGAAACAGCATAACAGCTTTTATTACTATATCAACAAATATTATATGAAAGGATTGAATCTCGATCCTAAAAAAGCAATGTTGATAAATGTGAATGAAATCGGTACTGCAGAGAATTTACCGCTTTCGGAAATATTTCCCGGTCAAAAAGTCGATTTATCATTAAGAACAAGATTTGCCTCAAATCGATTGGAGCGCTTGCAAAAACGAACGATTGAAATTGTCGACGAGTTTTGTACAAACTATGAAAGTAAAATTCGCGAGATGGGCGGAATAGGTTTTTTCCTGGGCGGAATTGGTCCCGACGGTCATATCGGTTTTAACGTAAAGGGAAGCGATCATTATTCTACTACAAGATTAACCGAAACTAATTACGAAACGCAAGCGGCTTCGGCAACGGATTTGGGAGGCATTGAAGTTGCTAGAAACAGATTGGTAATTACAATCGGACTTAACACGATTACTTACAACAAAGATGCAACCGCAATTATAATTGCGGCAGGTGAAGCAAAAGCAAATATTGTGAGAGATTCGATTGAAAATTCTCCTTCCAACGAACATCCGGCAACGGTTTTACAAAAATTAAAAAATGCAAGATTTTATCTAACAAACGGCGCTTCGCTTAGATTAACCGAACGAAGATTAGTTGATATGAAAGCCGAAAAACCCTTATCCCAAGCTTCGATTGAAAGAGCAATAATTAATTTGGCTAAAGAAAAACAGAAACAAGTAAAGGATTTAACGAAGAGGGATTACGAATCGAATAAGTTTACTAAGCTGGTTTTGAAAAGAACAAGAAAAACACCCAAGCAACTTAACGAATTGGTTAGAGGTGAAGTTGAAAAAAGGTTTAATAAAGGTTTGAAATATTTAAAAGGTGAAACAATTCTGCACACCGCTCCGCATCACGATGATATTATGTTGGGCTATTTGCCTTATATCGTACATTTGGTTCGTACTCCGGAAAACAAACATCATTTTACAACATTAACAAGCGGATTTACGGCGGTTACAAATTCGTACATGCTTGAATTGTTGGAACTCTTAAAATATTATTTGGCTCACGGCGAGTTCAAAAAGAAATTTAACAAGGGATATTTCAAGCCCGATTTTATCGAAGGAAAAAACAGAGACGTTAATTTGTATTTGGACGGAATAGCTTTTCACAGCAGAACTTTGAAAAATGAAGCTACTTCCAGAAGAATGTTAAGAAATTTAATCGAGCTTTTCGGAAAATATGATTACAAATTTTTAACTAAAAAGACAGATGAATTAATAGAATATTTTCAAGCTCAATATCCCGGACAAAAAGACATTCCGGATATGCAAAAATTTAAGGGCATGTTGCGTGAATGGGAAGAAGAAATTTTATGGGCATATTTCGGATTTAATTCGGATAGCGTTTCGCATCTCCGATTGGGATTTTATCAAGGTGAAATTTTTACGGAAAATCCCGAATTGAACAGAGACGTTCTACCTATTTTAAAATTGTTACGAAAAATAAAACCTACAATTGTTACGGTTGCACTCGATCCGGAAGGAAGCGGACCGGATACGCATTACAAAGTGTTAATGGCAATTACGGAAGCTTTAAGGTTGTATGAAAAAGAAGCCGATGTTTCGAATCTTAGAATTTGGGGTTATAGAAACGTTTGGTACAGATTCCATCCATCCGAAGCGAATATTTATGTGCCCGTCAGTTTGAACTCTTTTGCGATAATGGAAAATGCATTTATGAAAAGTTACGGTTCGCAGAAAAACGCAAGTTTCCCAAGTTGGGAATACGATGGACCGTTTTGCCGGTTGGCTCAAAAAATTCAAGTGGATCAATACGAAACCATCCGACTTTGTTTGGGAAATAATTTCTTTTTATGTCACGAAAGCCCCCGTGTCCGTGCCGCACACGGAATAGTTTATTTGAAAGAATTGACGCTTGAAGAATTTTACACCAAATCTATCGAGCTTAGAAAACTGACGGAAAATATTTGAATTGAACGGAAAGTCCGGCTTGAAACCGGACTTTCCGGATTATTTTAAATTTTCTACCGGAACAAATGCAAGAATTGTTTCCGGATGTTTATCCGTTGCGATTATAAAACCGCGATTGTCGAATTTTACAATTCCTTCCCAATTTCTGCTTGGTTCGTCAAGAGGAAGTTGTAAATAAACCGGTGCTCGGTCAGCCAATTTAATCGAGCCGTTATCAAACTTCAATTCGAGCAAACGTTCTACGGCATCGGACTCGATATGCGTTCGTCCGATTCCGTATTTTACCACAAGGAAATCTTCCGCCGGGTTTAATTTTGATTTTTCCCCGGGATATAAATAGTTTATCACCCAAAAATTTCCTTCGTCGTCGGGTAACGTTGCATCGGTAACTCTGTATTCAATTGAAGGAAAAGATACGGCGGATATAAAATCCAAATTGCCGTTGAATTTGTAAGCTTGCGGTGAGTCGATTAAATTTTTTCCGTTAACTTCAAAAATAGTATAAACATAATTATTATAAGTTAAAATGGTTTCGGTGCTCCAATTAAAAAAGTGTTGGGGAGCGGGCGATTGTTTTAGGCTTTCCGGATTTAAGACCAACTGTTTTTTGTCCCAATTCATTTCGCCCTTTACAATTAAACTTTCGGTATTCCCATTATTAACGTATTCTATTGTCAAATAAGCCGTATCGCCGAGGAAAACGATGGATTCGTAACCGGAATCCTTTTTGTCGTATTTTTCCAAACCCTTTGCAATGAATTCTATTTTATCCGGTTCAATTTCCGTAACGGTTCCGCCGAACAAATAAGTTTCTATTTTGTTTTTGGGAATCGTGTAAATCGTTCCGCCGTTTCCGAATGGGAATTTGTTGGGGAATTGCGGCAGAATTATTAGGTTGTCTTTGTACCAAGTCAATCCCGAAATTTCGGTAATGCGTTGTGAAACGGGTCCAGCAAGATTAATTTTATGAACCGCGACTTCTTCAAGTAGTTTGGGTTGTGTAATTTCGTTGCTTACGGAAGTTAATTCTTTTTCTTTGCATGCGGAAAAGAAAAGTAACAATACAAGGGAAACTGCCAAGAACTTTTTCATTTTAATATTTCCAAGTTGAACAAAAGAAAAATTGAGCCGAAATAAAAAATCTCCGGCTCACAAACGGTT
This sequence comes from uncultured Melioribacteraceae bacterium, assembly GCA_964553325.1. GTDB lineage: Bacteria > Bacteroidota > Ignavibacteria > Ignavibacteriales > Melioribacteraceae > BMS3ABIN04. The sequence goes on from CAZKKI010000071.1 coordinate 66,228, forward strand.
TTTAGTTCATTCCGGGAATAGACATTTTTTGAAATCCTGCCGGAACTTCAAATAACGACGAATCGAGCGATTGCTTTTTAAGTTCTACCACTTCGAAAACTTCTTTCACGTTGCCGTCGGAATCCCTAACAGTCATTTGCATCGGGAAGAAAGCATCTCCGAATCTTTTTTGCCATTCAGGCTGGTCTTCCGGTATCATCGGGTTTTGTGCAAAAATAAAATTGCCCATATCCGTTGCAACCCAAGCTTCCACGGTTTCGCCGGATTCTTCATCTTTGTAAACTAATTGTTCGCATTTGTGCCCGAACATTTCCTTTGTTTTCCCGGTTTTATATTGTTCGAGATTTTTGAAATCGAATTTTTCTTCACCTTTTTCTTCTTTTGCTTTGTCAATGTCTTTCGCCATTGCACCGACTTGTTCGCGAATCTTATCCATTGAAAATTCCATATACATTTTTTGCTGCGGCATAATCATTATCATTTTTTCTTCGTCGACGATCATTGCTCCGCCCATTCCGCCGGGAACGTCGATTCTGAACTTTTTGTTCTTAATATAATAATTCATATAAGTTTCGTCGCCGTCGGATTTAATTTTGAATCTTACCTTGCCTTCAAAACCTTGCCCGGCGGATGTATTTGGAATCGCAAAAAGTATTCCGGCAACAATTAACAAATAAGAAATTTTTCTGAGGTAATGCATTTTTATTCTCCTTTTGTTTTGGATTAAAAAATATAATGAAAATAATGATAAAACGTAAAGAAAACAGGTCACGGTAAGTTGTATATACCGGAATAAAGTTTTAAAAATCCGACAAATGCATGCAAAATGACGTATATACGACAAACCTTACGGTTCCGCCGCACAACTATCGTCTGGTTGTCATTTTAAAGTTGATCGGTGTATTACCTTGCGGTTGGAAATTCTTTAACAAATAATGGAGTTGAAAATGAAAAACGTATTTTCATTATCGAAAGCGGTTTTGGGCGGTATTGCCGGAACAATAGCAATGACGATTTTTATGTTTATGGGAAAATTTATGGGCATCAATATGAATGTTCCTAAAATGCTAAGCTCAATGTTCGGTGGAAATTTGGCAATCGGCTGGCTAATGCATTTTATGATAGGCATTTTTCTTGCGCTTTCTTTCGGGTTAATTTTTTACAACGTAATTAGTATTGATAATAAAGTGGTAAAAGGTATGTTGTTCGGAATTATTCCGTGGTTTATGGCGCAAATGATTGTTATGCCGATGATGTCCGTAATGCAAGGAATGAATTTTTCGGACGGATTATTTTCCGGTTCGCTTAAATTAGCTTTTGCCAGTTTAATTGCTCATTTTGTTTACGGAGCGGTTGTAGGTGCAATTTATAAACCACAGATTAAAACCGTTGAAAGTCTGTCCGTTTAATTCGGATTAAGGACTGCCTAATATCCTCCGGGTAGTCCTTTTTTGTTCTCTCCGCCTCAATTCTTTTCTTCCTTTTGGTTACCGAGTTATATAATTTTGTGTTCCTAAAAAAAAGAAAGATTTATTTTGGCAAATAGAAACGTAAATTTTAAAGCCGTTGCATTTCCCCGCGAGCATGGTTCTTGGGGTTTTGTGCTTGAACCGTTGATTCTTGCAGTTGCGGTTGCTTATAATACAAGCGGATTTTTCATCGCGGTGAGCGCTTTTTTTACTTTCCTTGCGCACCAACCGATACGGATTATACTAAAAAAAGGGATCAGCAAAGAGTTAAAACGGAAAGCCGTTTGGTTCTTGGGTGTTTACTTTTTTCTTTCCGCGGTTTTTATTGTCCGGGTAATAAAAGTACAAGAATTAACGGTGCTGATTCCGCTGGCGTTTGTTATTGTACTTATGATGTATTTTTTATATTTGGAAACAATAGGTTTGTCGAGAAATATTTATGCGGAACTTATCGGTCCGGTTTCGATGAACTTAATTGCTTTTTCGATAGTTTTATCGGATGGATGGTCTTACCCAAATGCATTTGCTTTTCTTGTTGTTTTACTTAACCGCTCCGTTCCGACGACGTTTTATATTCATGAAAAATTAAATTCGCTCAAAAAGCAAAAAGTTAATATTTTGAGAACGCATTTAATATCCGTTACCGGTTTTATTGCGGTAATTGTTTTGTCGGTTACAGGTTTGGTTCCGTATTTATCGATTCTTGCGGTTTTAATTCTTGTAATTAGAGCAATATTCGGATTTACCGAATACGCTAAAAATTTAAGCGTAAAACAAATCGGTATGCTTGAATTTCTTTACGGAACAGTCTTTGTTATTATTAATGCCGTCGGTTACTTAACAGGTTTATGATAAATTAGTTCTAAAATTTTTATATTCGGAAAAGAAAAAACAGGGTTTAAAAATGGCAACGAAGAAAGATTACCTAAAAGAAACAATAAAGCACATCGATATTAAGAAGCACAATGTAGTTGATTTGGTTGAATCGATGAAGTACATGGCTTTTTCGGCAAGGGATTTATACCGTGCGGCAGTAATTTACGAAAAGATGTTAACAGACAAAGACACAACGGTTATTCTGACTTTAGCGGGTAGTTTGTTCAGCGCCGGTCTTAAAAAAGTTGTGTACGATTTAATTACCAATAATATGGTTGATGCAATCGTTTCAACAGGAGCGATTATGGTGGATCAGGATTTTTTTGAGGCTCTCGGGTTTAAACATTACATCGGCTCGCCGTATGTTGACGATAACGAATTACGCGAATTGCACATCGATAGAATTTACGATACTTTTATCGACGAAGATGAACTGAGGGTTTGTGACGATACGACGGCGGAAATTTTCGACGGTTTGGAACCCCGCCCGTATTCCTCGCGTGAATTACTTTGGCACTTCGGAAAATATTTGGAAGATAACGGTGGACCTAAAACAGACGACAGTGTAATTTACGCCGCATATAAAAACAATGTACCGATTTTCGTACCGGCTTTTTCGGATTGCTCGGCGGGTTTCGGAATTGTAATGCATCAAACGAAAAACCCCGAACACCACGTTTCGTTCGATTCGGGGAAAGACTTTCTCGAACTCACCCAAATTAAATTGAATAGTAAAGAAACGGGAATTTTCATGATTGGAGGCGGGGTGCCGAAAAACTTTACTCAGGATATTGTTGTTGCCGCCGATATTTTGCAAGAAGACGCTCCCATGCACAAATACGCAATTCAAATTACTGTTGCCGACGTTAGGGACGGTGCGCTTTCCAGCTCAACGTTAAAAGAGGCAAGCTCTTGGGGTAAAGTTGAAACTACACACGAGCAAATGGTTTATTCCGAAGCTACATTAGCAATGCCTTTGATTGCCGGTTACGCTTATCACAAAGGCGTTTGGAAAAATCGCGATAAAAAAGAATTGCAAAAATTGTTCGAGATGAAACCCGTGGAAAAAGATTAATTGCCCACCGGTTTTAATCCGAAAAAACGGCACACACTTTTACGGAATGAAATCCAATAATCCCGATAACTTTCGCCGGGATGTGGAAGCAATGCATTTCTATTAATCCGGAAGGTTTGTAAATTTATATAGTGTTTAATATTCCGTTAAATTAAAAACGGATTGCGATAAAAATGTTCAACGACAAAAACACGGATTCGATTGGTTGGGAACCGAATTATATCGCGCTTTCGGAAAAAGGGGAATTAAAGAAACGCGGAAAAATGTTATGGGAAATGTTGGAGCATTGCGAACTTTGTCCGAGAGCGTGCGGTTCGAACAGATTGAAAGGTGAGTTAGGCGTTTGTAAAGCGACCGCAGGTTTAAAAGTATCGTCGTTTCATCCGCATTTCGGCGAAGAAGAACCGTTGGTCGGTACCGGCGGTTCCGGAACAATCTTTTTAAGCTATTGCGGACTGCAATGCGTGTTTTGTTTTAATTGGGAAATTAGTCACGCGGGGGAAGGATTTGATAAAAGTATAGACGAATTGGCCGATATGATGTTAACCCTCCAAAGGCGAGGGAGCCAAAATATAAATTTTGTAACGCCCACTCAATATTCACCGCATATCGTTCTTGCGCTCGATAAAGCCGTTAAGAAAGGATTGAAATTGCCTATAGTTTATAATACAAGCGGTTACGAACGGTTGGAGATTTTGAAACGACTAAACGGTATTGTGGATATTTACTTGGCCGATTTCAAATATTCCGATTCTGCAATTGCAAAAAAATATTCACCAGGCGCTGCGGATTACCCCGATGTTGCCCGAAAAGCATTACTGGAGATGCACAGACAAGTTGGTGTTGCAAAACCGGAACCGGACGGTTTAATCCGGCACGGACTAATGATACGGCACTTGGTGATGCCTAACAATTCGGATAATACGAAAAAAATTATCGACTGGATTGCCGAAAATCTTCCGAAGGATACGTATCTGAATTTAATGGCGCAGTACGTTCCGTCGTTCAGAGCTTATAAATATCCGGAAATTTCGAAAAGATTGAAGCCGGAAGAATATTACGAAGCAGTGAGATATGCAATTGATAAAGGACTAACAAACTTGGATGTGCAGCCGATATGACCGGATCCGGTTATATATAAAAAATTAAAATTTAAATATGTGATATTTATATGCGTCAAGTTTTATAAATAAGCCGGGTTCTTGAATTTCGTTTTTGGTTCTCAAATATTTTTGGTTGTTAATCAAATCGTCCAACAAAATTTTTTCCGGATAACCGTTCAGATTCAATTTGATTCTGCAATGCGAAACAAACGAAGAGTAATTAACAACGACCAACCTTTTTTCGTTGTTTAATTCCCATAACCAAGCCAGCATGTTTTCGTAAGTGTTGTCACCTTCGCCGGCAGGAAATACGTGCAGCATTTTCCAATTACCGTTTTTAAATACTTCGGATTTTATAATTCTTAAAAAATTGTCGTAAAAATATTTTATACCCTTTTGCAATTTCTCAATCGGTTCGCGACCAAGTTGCACGGGAAGTTTAACGGTTTTGCCCTCGAATTGTCCGTCGTAAAACAGATGCATTCCCATAATCGTACCGATAATAACAGCCGCGGCTTTCGATTGTTTGTAACCTAAAATTTTTGCGGCTCGTTCTTCATCGTGGTTTTCCAAAAACCGAACCAGTTTTTTCTGATATTCGAATTCCGCTTGTAAATGTGAGCGGATAGCCGACGGATTAAAAATTCTTAATCTGTCGGTTAATTTTTTATCGTATGTGAAATCGAAACCCAATTGTTGCAACGTCCATTCCAAATCCCAATAAGCTTCGCCGATGAAAAGAAAATCCGGTTTGTGTTTTTTTGTAGTTTCTATCGCCGTTTCCCAAAATTCTTTTTCAGGTTTCCGGTAACCCGATTTGGAAATTATTGTTCCCCATGTATTTTGGAAAACGTGGTTTAAATTCAGCATTGCCATATCGCAACGCACACCGTCGCACATTCCGGAGATTTCAAGTAATTTTTGCGTCATAAATTCACGGGCGTAATCGCTGAAATAATTGATTTGTACGGTGTCTTGCCAGGCGGGGAAAAACGGGTCCCTTCCGTGCGCAAATATTTTTTCTGTTCCGGGCGGTTTGAAGTAAGTATGACTGTCGTTGCGGAAAGCTTCGTTGTCGGCTTGCAAAAATATTTCCGGATTGGATTTAATTAACGAACTTTCCGCACCGAAATGATTGGGGATGAAATCGAGTATTAACTTCATATTAAGTTCGTGCAACGTACGACGAAGGTTTTGCAAACTTTTGTTGCCCCCGAACGCTGGATTAATTTCGTAGTCGTCTATTGCGTAAGGCGAGCCTATAATATCTTCATGTTTCCAATCGGGTAAAGCGCGTGAATATTCTTCCACCAGCCCTTCTTCAAAACAATATTTATCGATAGCGCTTTCGTTTGTTTTCCATACGCCCATCAACCAAACGTAATCGATTCCTTTGTCCGCCAAATTAATCCAGTATTCGGTCGGCACTTCATCAAGCTTAACGTTTTCACCGAAACGTTTTATCCAAACGCGCGTGTTAATTTCATATAAGTTGGGATTTTTAAACATTTAATCAATCTCAAGTTGTTTCAATCGAGATTATCTTTTTCTTCCAGCTCAATAATAAGTTGTTTCTTCCGTTCTTGCAATTTTTTGATTTCGGAAAGTATATTAATCACTGCTGTTTCATCTGTTAGCTTTTTGATTTCTTCGTTCTTGAGTTTAATTTTATAATCTATTTGATGCGTTTTGAATTTTTTTACCGCATCCGTTGCAATTTTAAGCGAATCTTTTTCTATTTCGCCGTTGTAGGACATTTCGGACCATTTAGAGCTGATGGGTTCTTCGGTTAATGTTAACGAAAGAACATAATTCCGGATTTTCTCGTCTTCTATTTTGCTTATCAAATAAGCGGTTGAAACGTTTCCGTCGACCAAACCTTCAAAGACAAGGTGAGCCAATTCTTTTATTTTTTCGTTTGTAAAATCGTCCGGTGAAATATGATCGAAGATAAATTTAACAACTTCTTCTTTTCCTTCGAACAACAGAACGAGTAATTCTTTTTCCACCGTGTTGATTCTTTTTTCGATTCCGTTACCGGTTGTGCGAAGGTTTGTATCGGGAATTTTTTTTGTGTTCGCTCGCGTTCTAACTGCCGATGCCCTTTGCGATTTTGCGGTTATTTTTTCAAGTTCCGATTCGATTAGTTTTTCTCGGAGTCCGAATTTTCGTGCAATCGATTTTATCAATAAATTTCTTCTTAACTCATCGGAAACAAGTGCGGCGCTTTTAACCAACTCGCGTACCGCATCAGCATAAGTTTTGGGGTCTTCGAAGGCGCCGGCTTTTTCGAATTGTGCCGTTTGGTATTCCAAAAAGTTCATCGCTTTGTGCAAATATTCTTCGAATTCTTCCTTGCCGTATTTGTTTACGAACGAATCGGGATCTTCGCTTTCGGGCAACGATAAAATTTTAACGTCGAAATCTTGTTTCAATAAAATCTCTATACTTCTCATAGAAGCTTTTTGTCCGGCAACGTCCGCATCGAAAATTACAACAACGTTTTTCGTGTACCGAGAAAGCAAGCGTGCTTGGTCGTCCGTAAGCGACGTACCGGATGAAGCGACTACGTTTTTAATTCCGTGTTGGTAGAGCGAGATTAAATCCATGTAACCTTCAACAAGAATGGCTTTATCGAGTTTACGTATTTCTTCTTTGGAATGGTAAAGTCCGTAAAGCGATTTACGTTTAAGATAAATTTCCGATTCTGGCGAATTCAAATATTTGGCTGCTCTGTCGGTGTTTTCCAAAATTCTTCCACCGAAAGCGATAACGCGTCCGTTGGGAGAAAAGATCGGGAAAATAATTCTGCCTTTAAATTTGTCGTAAAACTTTCCGCCTTCTTTTGCATCTATTAAACCGAGTTGTTTCGCTTTTGCCAGATCGATGTTGTTTTCCTTGCAGAAGTTCACAAAATCGTCCCACAGCGGCAGCGCGTATCCGAGTCCGAATATTTTTTGAGTTTTGATTTTAATATTTCTGTTTTCGAAATAGTTACGGGCGATTTCACCCTCATTTCTTTTAAGCAGATTTTCGGAAAAGTAGCGAGCCGCTTTAACGTTAATTTCGTAGAGTTCTTCAATTAAATCTTTGTTTTTATCATCCGTCCCTTTTTCAAATTCAAGTGAAATTCCGGCGTAATCGGCAACCTCTTGAACGGCTTCGACAAATGAAATGCTTTTGTAATCCATAAGGAATTTGTAAACATTACCGCCGGCATGGCATCCGAAACAGTGGAAAATTTGTTTTTCTTCGCTGACGGTAAAAGACGGCGTTTTTTCCTGGTGGAACGGGCAGAGTCCTACAAAATTTTTACCGCGTTTTTTCAATTGTACATATCCCGAAATGAAATCGACAATATTAACGGAACCGCGGATTTCTTCTATTTTATCTTCCGGTATTCTCATACTTATAATATAAATTTTGTTTGCCGAATTTCAAATGTTTTTGAGAAAAATGTTTAAAAATCCGGAAATCTTGATAAGAATTTCTCAATCCGGAAATTTTTTAACTAAATCTTATCACTCGGAAAAAATTGAAATTACATATAGCATATACAACGTTACTTTCAAACGTATTTTGTTATTTGGAGACCGTATGTTTTTTCAGTCCCGTTGTTAATTCCAGCTCCTAATTGTTATATTTGCATTACTTAAAATTAAGGAAAGCGGTTTGGCTGTACAGAACAAAAGCATACTGATTGTGCTTCCGGCGGTAGATTTTAACGAGCAGGAATTTCTCGGAACGAAAAATACACTGGAGAAATACGGGTTGAATATTTTCATAGCTTCGGATGCGCACTCGCTTTGTACTGGTTCGCAAGGCTTGAAAATAAGAGCCGACGTTTCCTTTTTTAACATTCACGTAAACAACTTTGCCGGCATTGTTTTTATTGGCGGACCCGGAGTGTTGAATTATTGGGATAACCCGGTTTTACACAAAATATCGAAACGGTTTTACGATGCAGGTAAAATTGTTGCGGCTATTTGCAGCGCCCCCGTTATTTTAGCGCGCGCTGGCATCTTGAACGGTAAGGAAGCAACTTGCTTCCCAAACGATAAAAACGAATTGGAACGCGAAGGAGCAACTTACGAAAACAAAAATGTAATAGTGGCCGGAACGGTAATAACCGCGCAAGGTCCGCACGCCGCAGTGGAATTCGGAAATAAGATTGCCGAAGTGTTAAAATACGGTAGAACTTACGGAAATAATTAAAGAAAGCTTACCGGATGATTGATAGATTTCAATATTGTAACAGTCTGACCGAATATTCCCGGTTTCAAACTCGAGTGGTAAACGTCGGCGACGTGCCGCTCGGCGGGGATAACCCGATACGCGTTCAATCGATGACCACGACCGATACGATGGATACACTTGCTACGGTTGAACAAACAATAAGAATGGTAAACGCTGGTTGCGAATATGTTAGAATTACCGCACCGAGCTTGAAAGAAGCGGAAAACCTCAAAAACATAAAAGATGAACTTAAAAAACGCGGTTACAATGTTCCGCTTATCGCCGATATTCATTACACGCCGAATGCCGCCGAAGTTGCCGCACGGATTGTTGAAAAAGTGAGAATTAATCCGGGAAACTATGTCGACAAAAAGAAATTCCAACGGATTGAATATACCGACGAAGAATACAAAGCGGAGCTGGAAAGAATTTACGAAAGATTTTCGCCGTTGGTAAAGATTTGCAAAGAATACGGAACGGCAATGAGAATCGGCGCTAACCACGGATCGCTTTCCGATAGAATAATGAGCCGCTACGGCGATACACCTCTCGGTATGGTTGAATCGGCTTTGGAATTTGTAAGATTTTGCGAGGATATGAATTATTACGACATAGTTCTTTCGATGAAAGCAAGCAATCCGCAAATAATGGTGCAAGCATACAGATTGCTGGTTCACAAGATGATGGAAACGGGGCGGAACTATCCGCTGCATCTTGGGGTTACCGAAGCGGGCGACGGTGAAGACGGCAGAATTAAATCGGCATTGGGAATCGGCGCTTTGCTGGAAGACGGCCTTGGCGACACAATCCGTGTTTCCCTTACGGAAGAACCGGAAGCGGAAATTCCCGTGGCACTTTCGTTGGTTAACAGGTATCGTAACAGAACGGGGCATCCCAAAATTCCTCCCGTGGAAATTGTAACGAAAAATCCCTTCGAATACGAACGCCGTGAAACAATTGAGATTGAGAATATCGGCGGGACGAACGTTCCCGTTGTAGTGGCGGATTATTCACGTTCGGGAATCGGCGGTTTTAACGATTTATCCCGCATCGGTTATAAATACGTAACCGAACTTGATAAATGGGAAATTTCGGATACGGCGGCCGATTACATTTATCTTGGCTCTAATGTTCCGGAAATTGAACTCCCGCAATCACTAAAAGCAATATACGATTACGAAACTTGGCTCGATTTGAAAGAAAAGAAAAATTCTTACCCTTTAATCGGATTGAAGGATTATGTGACAAATAATAATTTATCGGAAGTGTTGAGTTTCGTATGGCTTTCCGTTGGCGATGTTTTTTCCGACGACTTAAACTACGCGGCTAACGAACAAAGCGTAGTTTTTGTTTTTACCACGGCAAACGCGCACGGAATGGCCGAACAGCGCAGAATGTTTTTTGAATTAGAAAGCAAAGGCGTTAAAAATCCGGTGATTTTAAATAGAAGCTATAACGGCATTACGTCGGAAGAATTCAGGTTATATGCTTCAACCGATTTGGGAAGTTTGTTAATCGACGGATACGGCGACGGGGTTTGGGTTTCGGCGGAGTTAAACGATTTGCGAACTCAGGAAGACAAAACGGTTACCGTTAACAGAAATTTGTTCGGCATATTGCAAGCGGCAAGAGCGCGAATTACAAAGACCGAATATATCGCTTGCCCTTCTTGCGGCAGAACATTATTCGATTTGGTTGAAGTTACGGCAAAAATAAGAAAACGTACCGAACATCTTAAAGGTGTGAAAATAGGAATTATGGGTTGCATTGTTAACGGTCCGGGTGAAATGGCCGATGCCGATTACGGTTACGTAGGATCCGGAGTAGGTAAAATCACTTTATACAAAGGGAAGGAAGTGGTGCGAAAAAATATAGATTCGGAGAAAGCCGTGGATGAATTAATTAAATTGATTAAAGAAGACGGCAGATGGATTGATCCGGTTTAGGTTCTCGGTTTAATACATTTCTTTCACGGTAAAGTTATTCCACGTCACAAAAAGAGCAAATTTTTCCCGAAAAGCTACATTTTTATAAAAATTTTAACCTCAAGAATTAAACTTACGCTTTTACTTACCGATAATTTGGCATAAGGAACAAAAAAGAAAGGGAATTCGTTATGTCAAATCATTTTTCTGTAGTTTTAGATTCGATAAAAGCAAAAGACAATACCGACGAATTAATCAGCAGTGTTGAAAGAGCAAGAAGTCTCAATATGATTAAATTCTACATGGGATTGGGATATTTTGCAGTATTAACCGTTTTGATGGTAAAATTGTTCGTGTAAAACGGATTATTTTTTCTCTTCCCAGTCAACAAGTTTTCTATCTTTAAAATAAAAGGTGATTTTACCGTAATACCATTGGGTAAAAAGTCCCCATTTCTCTTTGTTACGTGTAATTCTATCCGGTTCGCCCCAACTGTCGCGTAACATCCTTTCGGTCATTCCTTTCCAGATTTGTTTATCGATAATTCTATCGCCGATTTTTCTTCCGTAACGTTTTCTGTAAACTTTTCTCAGTGCGGTGCGCAGTTTAACGTCGAGCTCGGAAGATACTTCCCGCAAGCTGTCGATTTCCGAATTCAGTATCTCTTTTTGAGCGATAAGTCGCGTTTTCAGGTTTTGCAAGCTATCCGTTTGTGCACGTAATTCTTCGGCATTCATTACTGTTTTATTCTGTGCAAAAACACCTACCGCAAGCAAAAAGAAAACCGATATAAATTTATGCTTCATTTCGTTTCCTTGGAATTTTCGTAATTGATATAATTTTGACTCGAATAATATTCAAATATTTTAATTTATTCCAATTTTATGCGAAAAAGATTGCCGGAAAACGGAAGCGGAAATAGGAACGGGTACGTCGAATAAACCGGTGTAAAAACGAATCGAAATTTTTTCGGGGATCCGGAAAAATAATTACGCAGTTCGTTTAATGCTGATTAAACTTACGTCGTCTTCGAAATTTCCTTCGGTAAACCGGGTGAATTTTTCTTTAACAGCGGAGACCGGATTTTCATCGGCGGAAATATTTGCCAATATATTTTTTAATCCGGCTTCACCGAAAAATTCGCCGGCGGGATTTCTCGATTCCGTAATTCCGTCCGTCGTGATGAAAAGAATATCGTTTTTTCCCAGTGTGAATTTAATATCCTCGTAATCCCCGGTTTCCAGAAAACCGAGTAAAACACCGTTTGATCGAACGCTTTTCACTTCTCCGTTCGACTTATGCAACAAGGGTAAATCGCCCGCACCGCTGTAATAAACCGTGTTGTCTTTTTTGTTAATCATAATTACAGAAAGCGTGATGAACACCTCGGAAAGTCTTTCGTCTTTATAAACGGCATCGTTTACTTTATTTAAAATGCTTGCTGCGGAAAAATTTTCACCGGAATCGAGCACAAAACGTATTGCACTGCGAACGTAACCGGCATACGCAACGGCAAAATACCAAGCGCCCCAGCGTTTACCCATAATGTCGCCCAGCACAACGATTAAATTGTTTTCGTCAAGATTGAAATAATCAATAAAATCTCCGCCCGGAACATTTTTGTATGGAACGTGCCAATGCTCAATTTCGTATCCTTCGAATTTCGGGAATTCGTCGGGAACGACTTTCGCACCCATTTTCGAAGCGGCTTGTTGTACTTCGTTTACGGCTTTGTCCATTTCTTTCTTTTTCGATTTTAATATGGCGCCGATCTTTGCGGTAACTATTTTAGGACTTGAAGTTTTAACTATATAATCTTCAATTTCCAAATCATATCCTTCAAGAATGTCGTTCTCATCGCCTTTTGCCGTAAGAAATACAAACGGAATCGATTTTAGCTCTTCGTTTTTGAGGATGTTTTTCCTGAATTCATATCCGTCCATTTCCGGCATCATAATGTCGCTTACGATAATATCGGGTTTAAATGTTTTAAGTTTCTCCAAACCTTCAATTCCGTTTTCAGCCCATTCGCAAGTGTAACCCGAGCGTTTAAAACTGAAGATAAAAAGTTTGGCAATGTTTTCTTCGTCTTCTACCAATAATATTTTTTGATTTGCAGAATCGGACATGGATCAATCCCGTTTGGATTTAATGTTATATTTTTCCATCAATCTGTACAGTGTTGCTCTTCCAACGTTTAGTTTCTTCGAGGCTTCAACGATATTTCCCTTTGTAACGCGCAAAGCGTGTTTAATTGCTTCGGCTTTTAATTTTTCAAACGGAATAATTGGAGAATTATCGTCGAATAACGGAACATCCGAATAGAAACTCGAACTTCCGTCGGCATTTAATATTTGTGGAGGAAGAACATCGACATCGATTTTATCGTGATCGGTAAGAATAATACAACGTTCAATCGTATTTTCCAATTCCCTTACGTTTCCGGGCCAATCGTAATCGTACAACAATTTTAACGCCGCTTTTGTGAAACCTTTTACGTCTTTACCCAGTTTTTCGTTGAATACTTTTAAGAAATGATTAACAAGAATAACGATATCGCCCCGTCTTTCGCGTAGCGGCGGAATGTAAATGGGGAACGAATTCAAACGGTAATACAAATCTTCTCTAAACTCCCGGTTTTTAACCATTTCCTTCAGATTACGGTTTGTTGCGGAAATGATTCGGACGTCCGTTTTAATCGTTTCGGTTCCGCCGACCCGTTCGAATTCTCTTTGTTGAATTACCCTGAGAATTTTTGCTTGAAGCGACATCTCCATTTCGCCGATTTCATCCAGGAAAAGAGTTCCTCCGTTCGCCAGTTCGAATTTACCTATTTTTCGTTGGTACGCGCCGGTAAAAGAACCTTTTTCGTGTCCGAATAATTCGCTTTCCAAAAGTTCGCGCGGAATGGAAGCGGAGTTAACGACCACAAACGGAGCATCTTTTCTTACGCCGTTGTAATGAATTGCCCGCGCAATTAATTCTTTACCCGTTCCGCTTTCACCGTTGATTAAAACCGTAATCGAATTATCCAGGACTTTGGTTACCATACGGAATACTTCTTGCATTTTTTTATCGGCGGAAATTATGTTATCGAAGCTGAATTCTTTTTGCAAATCGCCTTTCAGTTCGTCAACTCTGCGTTGCAAATCGTAATTGGTAATTGCATTTTTAATTGCCGGTTGAAGTCTGTTTTTATCGACCGGTTTTGGGAAATAATCGTAAGCGCCGGACCTAATCGATTCGAGCGCAACGTCAATACTTCCTTGTGCGGAAAGCATAATAACAGGCAGATTTTTATAACTTCGTTTTATTCTTTTTAAAACTTCAACACCGCTTATATCGGGTAGCATAATATCAAGAAGAACAAGGTCGGGACCTTCATACAGACTATCGAGCAAATCGTTTCCGTTTGTGAAGGTTTTTACGTTATATTTCCATTCGTTTTTAACCCAATGCGTTAAAAGTTTAAGAATTGATTCTTCGTCGTCAACAATGAAAATTGTTTTTTCCAATTTTCTCTCCCTCTTGTTTTTAATTTTTTGGAAGCCGGATAATAAAGGTTGTGCCTTTATTTACTTCGCTTTTTACTCTTATTAATCCTTTATGTAAATCGATAATTTTTTTAGCGGTAACCAATCCCAAACCCGTACTTTTAGTGCTTTTACCTCGGGTTTCCAGTTTCCGGAATTTTTCGAAAATAAACGGAAGTTCGTCTTGGGGAATACCGATTCCCGTATCGCTTATAATTATTTCGGTTTCTTTTAAGAAATCTTGTACGATCAATGTTACTCTTCCGCCGGATTCCGTAAACTTAACTGCATTCGAAAGTAAATTTTTAATAACTTTGGAAATTCTTTCTTTATCGGCGTAAATTTTAATTTCGGCTTCCGGAATTTCCAGCGAGAAGGAAATATTCTTTTCGGAGGCAGCTTCCCGGAATTCTTTAGATGCCGTTTTCAGCAATAAAATCAAGTCGAATTCCGTTTTGTTCAACGGTTCTTTTTCTCTTTCCAGTTTCGAAAAATCGAGTACGTCATCGATCAATTTTGCCAACCGTTTGCTTTCGTCCAAAATAATTTTGTTGAATTCTTTAATTTTATCGGGCGTTAATTCCGTATCGGCGTCTATTGTTTCCGCAAATCCCACAATTGAAGCAAGGGGTGTTCTGAGTTCGTGCGACATGTTCGAAATGAAATCGCTTTTCAAACTGTTAAGTTCTTCCAAAACGGAAATTTTCTGTTTTGCCCGGTCTCGTTCTATCGAGATAATTCTGTTTGCTTCGATTAATTTTGCGTTCAGTTCTTTCAGTTTTCTTTCCTCTTTCCCCAAGTTCGTAATGTCGTAAGCAATTGCAATTAATCCTTCAACTTTTCCGTTGTTTTCTATCGGCATTGTCTTAACGTTGAAAGTCAAATTATTTCCGAATTTGGAGATAATCCTCGTTTGGAAATCCGCTTCGTTTTTTTCGGTTAAAATTTTATTGAACGCCTCGGAAACCGTTATTTTATCGTTCTCGTTTATCAAATCGAAAAAGTGTTTGCCTATAAGTTCATCGGGAAAGTAATCGAGTTGCCGGGCGCCGTTTTCGTTAACGAAAGTAAAAAATCCTTCTTCGTTCAAAAGGAAAACCACATCTTTAGAAAGCGAAGCAAGCAATAGGAATTCCTTGCTTACATCCGCGCTTGCCGGTAATGCGTTTGTTTTTTCGATATTTTTGTTTTCTACATTGTTCACTTGAGTTAAAATTCAGCTTGTAACATAATGAGAAATATTATTTTGCGACACTTCGGAAAAACCGGTTTCCTAAATTATTATTTTTCTTAAAGTTGCAAACACGACAAAAAATCTTTTGTATGAATTATTTTCGAAAATTTAATTGAAATTTATAGTCCGTGTTTCTTTTTAATACATATTTTGCCGAATTCACATCGGTAAAAATAAGAACGATTACAGAAAATGCAACACTTTTTTCGATTTATTTTAAAATTGTCTCAAAATATTTCCGGCCGGAATGCCGAAACAAGTCATGAAAGTTTAAGAGAAGAACAAAATGTTTACGCCAGCGGTAAAGAGAAAGCGAAAGTTGAACCGGCGCCTTTTTTACTTTTAACCCAAACTTTTCCTTTGTGCTCTTCGATTATGCGTTTTGCAATCCAAAGTCCCAAACCCGAACTGCTTTCGCCGCCGGTAGGTCTTGTACTAAGTTTCGAACCTTTTTCGAAGGCTCGCTGAATGTCTTCTTGTGAAAGTCCGAAACCGTTATCGATAACTTCAACAATTATATTATCGTTTTCTTTTTTGGTTACAACTTCAACCCGTGAACCTTTTGGCGCAAATTTAATGGCGTTATTTACGAAATTATCGACAACGTCTTTAATTTTATTGAAATCCATACTTATTTCAGGCAATTGGTCTTCTTTTGTAAACGTAAGTTTGATGTTCTTCTTCTGTGCAAACGGTTGGTTCCGCTGTACGATTGTTAACACGGCATCGTTAATATTGTGCAAGCCCAATTCCAGTTTGAAGTTGGATTTTTCGACGCTCATTATTTTCGAGACTTCGTCGGCAAGATTCAAAATGTGAGTGGAAGTTTCCAGAAGTCCGTTCATTATTTCATGTTGTTCCTGAGCGTTCAGATCGTAAGATTCCAGCAACTCGATGAAATTTTTTATTGCGGAAGCCGGATTTTTTAAATCGTGGACAATTATGGAAAACAATTCGTCTTTTTGTAATTGCAATTCTTCCAGTTTTCTTTTGCTTTGGTGCAATTGCTTTGCATGCTCTTCCAAATCGTGGTTGGTTGCCTGAAGCTCTTTAATTTTTCCTTCCATTTTTTCCATTTTAACTTCCATGAAGGCGAGCTTGGCACTTAAGTTTTTGTTTTCGCGCTTTAGTTCGTCAACAAGACTTTCATCGCTTGATGCCGGTTGGGGAAGCGGTTCGTCTCCGGTTTCGGATTGGACGGAATGACCATCGGAAAGTCCGAAGACGTTTTTCTTTATTAAGAATATGAAAATTCCTATGAAAAATATAAATGAAACGGCGATGCCGAATATAAACGAAAAATTATTTTCCAAAATGTTTAATCGAAATTATTATGCAAATATTTTATTTGCTCTATTATCGGTTAATATTTTAATAAATTTATGGTAAAGATTAATTCGATTGGGAAAATATATTTATGCCGGAAGTTTCCGTTATACTTTCGTTTTATAATAAGATTGATTATTTGAAATTGGTGCTTGCCGGATTTGCGGTGCAGAGTTTTAAAGATTTCGAAATTATTATAGCCGACGACGGTTCAAAGCCGGAAGTTGTTGCCGGACTTGAAGAATTATTTAAACGATATCACATTGAAATTACACACTTGTGGCAGGAAGACAAAGGATTTAGAAAAAACAGAATTTTGAATAAAGCAATTGAAGTTGCCGGTTCCGGTTACCTTGTTTTTTCCGATGCCGATTGCATTCCGCATTCCAAATTTGTAGAAGAACATTACCATAACCGCGAAGATAAAACGGTTTTAGCCGGAAGACGCGTTAATCTTTCGGAAAAGATTACGGAAAACCTTTCGGTGGAAAAAATCGAAAGTTATTATCTCGAACGTAAATTCGGTTCTTTGATCCTAGACGGGATTTTCGGAAAATCCGCTTACGTTGAAAAGGGAATATATCTGAAAAATAAATTTTTAAGAAAATTGGCAAATAAAAAACAACGAGGTTTGTTGGGAAGTAATTTCTCGATTCATAAAAAAGACTTGTTTGAAATAAACGGATTCGACGAACGTTACAAAGCTCCTTCAATCGGCGAAGACTCGGACGTACAATACCGGTTGGAATTGAACGGAGTGAAAGTTAAATCCTTAAACAACATAGCAATACAATATCATCTCTATCATAAATTGTTACCTCGCCCGCAAGAAAATCTGGATTTGTTCGAACGTGTGAAATCGGAGAATTCCGCATTTACGAAGTACGGAATTTTTAAAACGGAAATGCCCGAACAGTGAAGAGCCTCTTAATTTTAGCCGGTAAAAATCCCCGATAATTTAAACTAAATTAATTCAAATTCGACAATTGGTCTGATATTTGTTCGTTAATATTTGATAGAAATCACATTTTTGCCGTGAGAAATAAAAAAAACGGGAAAATATTGAAAAAATATTTGACAAAATGACGATTGTCCCTTAATTTTGCAGTCAGATTTGCGAATATCACTTAATAACTAAGGCAATATGGATAATTTAGATAAAAAAATACTAAACATTCTTCAGGAAAACGGGAGAACAAAAAGAAGCGTTTTAGCCGAAGCGGTCGGTTTATCTTTACCGTCGTTAAGCGAGCGTTTGAACAAACTTGAAGAAAAAGGCATAATTGAAGGTTATTACACAAAGTTAAACAGAAAAGCTTTCGGATACGATTTAATGGCGTTTATTACGGTAGTAATGGAATCGTCCAAATTTTACCAAAAGTTTGCCGATAAGGTGGAAGATACACCGGAAATTTTGGAATGTTATTCCGTTTTAGGTGAAGGTTCTCACATCTTAAAAGTAGTTGTAAAAGATACCGAAGCACTTGAAAAGCTTCTGAGCAAAATTCAATCGTGGCCCGGAGTAATTAGAACAATTTCAAGTTTTGTATTATCAACTAAAAAAGAAACAACAAAAATTAAAATCTAAAGGAGTAAAAAATGGCGAAAAGTAAGTCTGCTGTGGATAAAGTGTTAAGCTTTATCAAAACCAACAAGATAAAATTTGTCGATATGAAGTTTATGGATTTCCCCGGAATGTGGCAGCATTTTACCGTTCCCGCAACCGAATTTACGGCCGATTCTTTCAAAGACGGATTCGGATTCGACGGTTCGTCGATTCGCGGATGGAAAAAAATTAACGAAAGCGATATGTTAATTATTCCCGACCCCGATACAATGGTAATCGATAAATTTATCGATGCGCCCACGATAAGCTTGATTTGTAACGTTCACGAACCCGCAACCAAAGAAAAGTATACGAGATGCCCGCGCAGCATTACCGAAAAAGCCGTTGAGTATTTAAAATCCACCGGAATAGCGGATACCGCTTACTTTGGACCGGAAGCTGAATTTTTTGTTTTCGATGACGTTCGGTTCGATTCCGCACCCAACGGTTCTTTCTACAAAGTCGATTCGGTCGAAGGA
The DNA here is from genome assembly GCA_964553325.1 of uncultured Melioribacteraceae bacterium. Classification (GTDB taxonomy): domain Bacteria; phylum Bacteroidota; class Ignavibacteria; order Ignavibacteriales; family Melioribacteraceae; genus BMS3ABIN04. The sequence goes on from CAZKKI010000071.1 coordinate 85,090, forward strand.
AGATGGAATACTGGGCGGGAAGAAAATCCGAACTTGGGTTATAAACCGAGATACAAAGAAGGATATTTCCCGGTACCGCCGACGGATCAACTCAACGATTTGCGGAATGAAATGGTGCTGAACTTGATGGAAATCGGAATTCCCGTCGAAGCGCAACATCACGAAGTCGCTAGCGGCGGTCAGTGCGAAATCGATTTAAGGTTCCAACCGTTATTAAAAGCCGCCGATCAATTATTATTTTTCAAATACATTGTGAAAAATACCGCAAGGAAACACGGTAAGACAGTTACTTACATGCCCAAACCGATTATGGGCGATAACGGAAGCGGTATGCACGTACACGTAAGTTTGTGGAAAAAAAACAAACCGCTGTTTGCCGGAAACGGTTATGCCGGATTGAGCGAAACGGCTCTTTACTTTATAGGTGGAATTCTAAAACATGCCGCATCGCTGTTGGCATTTACAAATCCGACTACTAATTCTTATAAACGGTTGGTTCCCGGATTTGAAGCGCCGGTAAATCTTGCCTATTCGCAACGCAACCGGAGCGCGGCGGTTAGAATCCCGCTGTATTCTTCTAGTCCTAAAGCCAAAAGAATCGAATTCCGTTGTCCCGATCCTTCAGCAAATCCTTATCTCGCTTTTTCCGCAATGTTAATGGCGGGTTTGGACGGAATAATGAACAGAATTGATCCGGGTGAACCGCTTGATAAAAATATTTACGATCTCGATCCGGAAGAATTGCAAAACGTTCCCTCGACTCCGGCAACGTTAAGCGAAGCGATTAAGGCGCTTGAAGCCGATCACGAATATTTGTTGAAGGGCGATGTGTTTACCGAAGATGTAATTGAAACTTGGATAAATTATAAAATCGAAAACGAAATTCAACCTATGGCATTGCAACCGCACCCGTACGAATTCTCGTTGTATTACGATGTGTAAATAATTTCGGGTTGCGCCGGATTGGTTCCGGTGCAGCCCGGTTAAATTTTTACGACTACTTTCCCAATCGATTTTCCCGATTGCAAATATCTTACTGCGCTTAATAAATCTTCGAACGGAAAAACTTTCCCGATGACCGGTTTTTCGAGATTTAATTTTTCAATTTCATTCAGCATTCCGGCAAATTGTTTTTTCTTTTCCCATAACCAAATTAAGTTGAACCCCATTACCGAACGGTTGGTGTTAATCATTTTTAACGGGTCGATTTTCGGGCGTGTTAAATAATTATAAATCGCTTTTAAAACATTCACCCGGTTTCCCGCGGGTGTAAAATTAGCCGAACCGTATGTGATTAATCTGCCTTGAGGCGCAAGCATTTCGTAACTCGATTTGAATACACTGCCGCCGATGCATTCCAATACTAAATTTAATTCCTTGTTTTTTAATCTTTCCTTCAACTCTTCCTTGAAATTTTTCTTCCGAACAATAAAATCGTTGTAACCTTCTTTTTTTAATAATTCGATTTTTTCGGGAGAACCGGTTGTACCGATTGTATAGGCGTTAAATTTTTTCGCTATTCTGTTAGCATAAACTCCTACTCCGCCCGCAGCGCTGTGGATTAAAACCGTTTGGTTTTGTTTGATGTTTCCCAATTCGGTTAAAGCATAATAAGCTGTCAACACATTCACCAAAAATGAAGCGCCTTCGGTAAAGTTCCAATCTACGGGTAATTTATTTACATAATCGGCATCGATATTTAAATGAGTTGCATAAGCGCCGAAACGAGTAAGTCCCATTATTTTATCTCCTTCCGAAACGGAGTTAACGGCTTTACCTTTTTTCAAAACAATGCCCGAATACTCCAAACCCGGAATAAAACTGCCTTTCGGTGTTGCACTGTAAAGACCGAGTATTGCAAAAATATCGGCAAAGTTTAAACCGATTGACTTAACTTCCACGGTGATTTCATTTTCTTCGGGTTCGGGTAAGTCGTCGGTGAAGAAATTTAAATTTCCGATTGAACCGGTTTTGTTAACGATGTAAAAATTTCTTTTCATTTTATTTAATTGTAAATCACGTTTAACATAATCCCAATTTATACAATTTGGAAAAAGAAAAACAAATTTAATTGCCGTTAACTTCCGGCGGTGAAAAATCGGTACCGATTTTTTTGAATATGGAACAGTTCTTTATTTTTTCATCCGAAACTAAATTTGGCGTTGTTTGTAGAAAACAATATATTTCCGGATTAAAACGGACAAGAGAAACATTGACGTTAAAATTATTAAAAAATACAACATTTCTACTTCTACTTTCAGCGGCAACCGTATTCGGGCAAATTAAAGATCCAAAATTCGATTCGTTGATTACCGCCGGGATTTATCAAATTTATAATATAAAATTCCAAGATGCCGAAAATACTTTCCGTAATGTAATGAAAGAATATCCGCATCATCCGGCGGGAAAATTTTTCGATGCGATGATTATTTGGTGGAAAATCGTTCTCGATAAGAAAAACGAAAGTTACGATGATTTATTCGTCGAGAAATTGGAAAGCGTTATAGAAATGTGCGATAGCATTCTGGAAAACGATCCGGAAAACGTAGATGCGATGTTTTTCAAAGGCGGTTCGCTCGGTTTCCGTGGTAGATTGTATGCATTGCGTAAAGACTGGTTTAATGCAGCATTGGACGGGAAAGAAGCTTTGCCCTTGGTTTATAAAGTTTACGAAATCGACCCGACCAACGAGGAGGTTAAGCTCGGATTCGGTATTTACAATTATTACGCTACCGCCATTCCCGAAAAATATCCGTTTATTAAACCGGTTATGATATTCTTCCCCGAAGGTGACAAGGAATTGGGAATTAAACAATTAAAAGAGGTTGCACAAAAAGCAAAGTATGCAAAAATCGAAGCCCGGTTTTTTCTTCTTACGCTCTATTACCAATTCGAGGAAAATTACAACGAAGCATTAAAGTATGCGAAAATTTTAGTGTCCGATTTTCCCGATAATCCTACGTTTCAAAGGTATTACGGAAGATTATACGTTAAAAAAGGGGATTATAAAAAAGCGAGTGAAATTTTCGGCGATATTTTGGAGAAATGCAAAGCGGGATATGTCGGTTACACGGAAAAAGTTGAACGCGAAGCGGTTTACTATCTCGGCGTGAAATACGATATTGACAAAAAACTCGATTCCGCACTTGCCATGTTTCAACGGTGTGTCGAACTATCGGAAAAAATAGATGGCGACGAACCTTCGGGATTTCTAGTGAACTCCGTGTTGTATTTGGGAATGGTTTACGATCAGCTGGAACAACGGGCAAAAGCAATAGCGCAATACAATAGAGTTTTGGATATGGACGAATATAAAAATTCCCACGAGCGTGCTGAAAAATATTTAAAACGTCCTTATTTGCATTAGAATAAGTCAAATATGATGCTTACTGTGTTCACTTTTATTCTACAGCCAACTTTTAAATAGTTCGGTCGTTCACAAGTTAACAACCACCGGCTTTTTCGGGCGGACTATAAACTATACATACTGTAAAATACAAAAACACTGATAATTGTAAGTATCGTAAGGTAAGTAATTAATTCCACCACTCCTTTGCGTGTTGTTAATTTGCCGGTAACGTGATAATAAAAAACCAATGGCCCGTCGGTTATTGTAAATACAAGTAGTGCAAATCCTATCGGTAAGATATTTCCGGTGAAAATTGTAATAAATACAAGTCCGCGAGTAGATATATGGAGAAATAAAGCAAGTATCCGTTCATAAATAGTTAACACAAAGTTAAGTATGAAATATTCAATTCCGGTACTATTTCTAAAATATTCCATTGTTTTTTTCGAGGAATTTTCCAGAGCGGTTCCTTCGAACAAATTATTATTTTTATTAAAAACAACAATCAGTATTTCAAGGGAACCGATAGCCAGACCAAAAGAAATAATCGCATTGAAATCAAATGCAAGTTTTTCTTTCATTAAAAGAATAATTAAGTAAGCGGCAAGTAGTTCGAAAAATCCGGATAAAAAACCATTGATGGAGGAATATAATAACTTAGGCAAACCTTTGTTTTGTAATCGAACAACTACAAGCTGATGTGATAAAATTTTAAAAATTAGTCCTAATCCCCAAGAACCGGTTCCTAATGCAAATACTTTTAATGGAACACTTCTGATTTGGTTGAAATAGATAAGTGGAATAAGAGCAATAAACAACAATACGGCTTTTAACAAGTAGTCCGTTGTTCTTGATTCATTCATTAATATTTCTTTTCATGCTTAGAACGACGTGGTAACACCGATTCTGTGTAGCGCTCCGATTGAGCCCATAGAGGAAAAAGAGTAATCGATGTTATATTCTTTCACTACAAACCCAACTCCGATGCTGAATCCGGCAATTCCGGCTGTTGTTCCTATTTTCAGCTCTCTTCGTTTTTCGTTATCGTATCCGAACCGTAAACGTAAAACTTTTGAGAGACGGAATTCGCCGCCGACAGTAAACTGTTTGAAACGGTCTTCTTCTTCGTTTAATTTGTTCAACGAAACATAAAATGTAAAAGGTAAATGTTCGAGTGTTTTGGAAACCCCGATTCTTACATCGAGCGGCAAATCTTCTTTTGTAGAGTAAAAATATTTAATTTGGGTGCCGGCATTTAAAATTGAAAGTCCGAAGTTCCATTTTGTTTCCGGCATTGTATATTGCAAACCGAAGTCGAATCCGATTCCCGTGGAATATCTGTCGGCAATTGAGGAATAAATAAATTTCGTGTTTACACCGTAATAAAAATTGTTTCCCAGTTCATTGGAGTAACCGATTGTTAAAGCAAATTCTCCTGCTCCGAATTCGCCGAGTTTTTCACCGAACTCGTTCGCTTCGGTGAAACTTCCGTAATTGATATATTGAATTCCCGCTCCGAATCTGCCGATTCCCTCGAAAAATTGAGAATAAGCCAAACTGACGGAATTAATATCGAGTAAGTGTTTTAAAAACGAAAACGATGCCGGGCGGTTCTCCAATTGGGCAATTCCGGCGGGATTGTAAAATATAACATTCGGATCGTCGTTATTCGATACAAAACTTCCCGCAAGCGCAGCGGCGCGAGGACTGTTATCAAGTCGTAAAAATTCAAATGTCGTTTGTGCATTGATAATCGTCGATGCAAAAATCAACAAAATCAGTTTTTTCATTATTTCCTCAAAATTTACGAGACGATATTAAATATAAAAAAAATTAATGGCAAGGTAATTAAATTTTCGTCGCGTGTTTTCTATTTTGTTATCGGTAATTTGTCGGGGAAATTTATTTTGCCGGAACTTTATTAATCTGCATATCGTTAAAGAAGGAAGTTCATTTATATTAACCTTGATTGACACTTAACATCTAAGTAAATTTGAAACCGAATAAGCAAAACTTAAAACAGAATATCGTATTTATGATTCGCTACGCGATTTTTTTTATTTGGATTACGTTTTTCTTCGGTTCGCACGTCACCGCGGCGGGGCAACCTGAACGTAACATCGATGTTATTTATTCCCTTTTGGACGAATCGGTCGATATGATTTTGAAATCGACAAACGATGTAAAAGAGCTGTTGTTCGAATATAATTCGCCTGTGAGGTTCAAGCGGTTCGAAAACAGAATAATTTATAAACTTAGAGAAAACGGAATAGATATATTCGAAAATAAATTTTCGGAAACAAAATTAAATTACGTGCTCGATGACGTATCAGTAAGCTATTCCGATGCATTTCGCGAAAGCTTTTTCGGTAATTACAAAACCGAAAGGAAAGTGAAAATTGCCGGAAGTTTCATTTTGTACGAAAACGGGAAAGTTTCCGTAAGTGAATATTTTAATCTCTTCACAAGCGATACGCTTGATTACGAAAGTGTTCCCGATTTTAACAACGGATTTGCCGAAGGAACGCAAAAGCCGGAAGTGCCGTTTTTCGGCAGTCTTCTTGAACCGGTTATTGCTTTGGGCGCTGTAGCCGTTGCTATATTTTTATTTTTTACGGTAAGGTCCAATTAGTTTAATAATTTGAGACGAAAAAAAATTTAGTTAGTTTTACAATTCGAATTTAATACGGAAGGAATATGAAATACGGAAAATATGCCGCTTTAATTTTAATTACTTTTATGTGGGCATGTTCGGGCGGGAAAGATACCGGGAGCATGTCGCCCGAAGAACATTTGCAATATGCTATGTCGCTTTATAACGATGAAGATTATGAACAGGCAATAAAAGAATTTCAATCGATTATTCTTCAATATGCCGGAAATCCAGTAAACGACGATGCGCAATTTTATTTGGGTATGACTTATTTCAAACAAGAGCAATTTTTACTTGCCGCATACGAGTTCAGCAAGTTGATAAGAGACATTCCGGCAAGCCCGTTGGTGCCCGAAGCCCAGTTTATGTTGGCGGATTCGTATTACGAACTTTCGCCGCCATATCCGCTCGAACAAAGTTATACCAAAAAAGCGATTGACGAATTCCAAGCGTTTATCGATTATTTCCCGCTTGATAAAAGAGTGGAAGAAGCTGAAAGAAAAATTAACGAACTAAATGAAAAACTTGCGGAAAAAGAATATAATGCCGGTGTGATTTACGAAAAAATGGAATATTACAATGCAGCAATAATTTATTATGAGCGGGTTTTCGAAGCATACCACGATTCCAAATTTGCCCCGGTTGCCTTATACAGAAAAATCAAATTATTAATAGATAAAGACAGAAAGAGTGAAGCGCTTAAAGATATAGCAACATTCTTGGCAAAATATTCCGATAGCGAATATGTTGAGGAAGTGAAAAAACTTCAAAACGAAATTATTGCGTCGAAATAAAATATGACGGAGAGAAAAAGTAAACGCGTAAGCGAATCGATAATCACGATGACGGAGTTGGTTTTACCGCATCATACCAATCAACTTGGAAATTTGTTGGGCGGACAACTGATGCACTGGATTGATATCTGTGCCGCGCTTGCTGCGGGTAAACACTCGCAAAGGGTTTGTGTTACCGCCTCGGTCGATAAAATCGATTTCCACGAACCGATAAAGCTCGGCGATGTGGTAACACTGGTTGCCTCGGTTAACAGAGCTTTCAAAACTTCGATGGAGGTTGGCGTTAAGGTGCATGCGGAAAATTTTGCAAAAGGCAAATGCGTCCATACGAATTCCGCTTATCTTACTTTCGTAAGTGTCGACGAAAATAACAATCCCGTTGAAACATTCGGAATAATACCGGAAACCGATGAAGAAAAAAGAAGATATGAAGAAGCGCTTCAAAGAAGGCAAAACCGTCTTGCTTCCCGCCGGAGCGGTAAGTAGTTTTCTCGTAATTTTTCTGCTTGCAAGCAGCCTTTTCGCACAAATTCCGCTTAACGGTTTCTGCCGGGTCGAGCAAATCGACGTTCCCCGCAATTTTTACGAATTCCGGTTAATCGACATAGATGAAGATGACAACGATGAAATAATTCTTTTCGGTTCCCCCGAAAAAAGATTTGTTGTAATCGACCGATCCGATAACGGTTATTCGGTTGCACCGAAATTTTTTTTCTTTCCCGTATCCGACTTCGGATTTTTTAACTCGCTCGAACCGCTAGGTAATTTCTATTTCTTTGTCTCGGAAAAAACCAGAAAAATGGGACTGACGTCGTTTACGAAAAAAGGGTCGATGATTTTGCTTAATCAGAAAAGTCTCGATTCGTATCCCGCAAAGTTTTTAATCGGTGATATCGATAAAGACGATAAAAACGAAGCTGTTATTTTCGGAAATAATTTTAACGGTTTGTCCGTCGTCGAACAAAACAATTATAAAGTTTTAGAAAGTAAAATTATAAAAAATAAAATATTCAGCGATTTAAATTTTATCGATTTGGATTACGACGGTTACCCCGATCTTGTTGGTATCGATCTTATTGCCAATTCTGTTGTTTTGTTGATGAACGATAATAACGGGAATTATAAAATCACCCGAACAATTCCTTTCGAGAGGGATATTAAAAATCTTTTCACATTCGATTTTAACGGTGACGGTTTTACCGATATAACGGTTTCGGAAGAAAATTCCGTTGCCGTTTTATTCGGCGATTCCGTTTCTTCTTTTACCGAAAGAGCTGCTATTGAAGTGCCGGAAAGCATCGAGAAATACCGATTCGAAGATTTGAACGGGGATGCGAATCCCGATTTGATTTACATAGATGCAAACCGGAAAGATTGTCGCATTTTGCTTTCCACTGGCAAAGGATTTGCCGAACCGCTAATGTTGACGAACGGGAAAGTTTTTACCGGTTCCCATAACGAAGCTTCCGATAGCTCAAGTCTTTATTTGATTTCACCGGAAGGAAAATTTTATTCGTATTCGAAATTCGAATTAACCGACTCGGTTTCCGTTAAGATCGGCGGTGCGATTGATAAATTATATGCTGAAAAAATCGGGAAGTTTGATTTTCCCGTGTTTTATTTTATCGATTCGTACGATAACACTCTGAAAATACTTACCGGTAATTCGCCCGATTACTTTGCCGGTTTATACTCGGATGATTTGGCGGAAAAGCATAACAGAGTCGATTTATACCGTAATTCCGATTTGAAATACGAATTTCATTGTTATTCCGAAAAAGGAAGACTTGTGGAAATCCTGAACAGAAATATTCCGGGCACGGAAGTTAAACGCGAAGCCGTATATACATCTTTCCCGATATTGAAAGTAATTTCGCAAACAGATTCTTCGATAAGTGTGCTGGAACAAAACAAAGACAGTTTGTTGATTGAAAATTTTTACAGAATTAACGAGCACTTTGTAAATTCCGATGTTGAATTGGTCGATACGGGCTTCGTTGGAAAGGTTACATTTTCCAAGAGTAAAGATTTATTCTTTTATTTTACGAAAACCGAAAACGGATATTTTTTCAAAAAATATCCTGGCAATTATTCCGTTGAAGTAACCGACTTTTTTGTAAATCCGGATTCCGCGTTTATACAAGCCACCATGATATTAAATCATGTAAAGAACGAATCGCTTCACGTGTTAGGCGGGAAGTCGAAAACGACCTATGTGTTAATTGCCGGTAAAAAATCAAAAGAACTCCGGGGTGAAGACGATATGATCCCGATTGCTAAAAATAATGACGATTTGAAATTTTATGGGAACAACAAAAATAAAGCTTATATTTACCTGTACGATGATGAATCGCACTATGTTTACGGTGCGGAAATCGACAAAAGGAGAAAAAATATTTTGTTTACCAAAATTACGGAAATGAAAAATCCGGGTAACTTTTTAATTGAAAAGCTCGGAAAGTCGAAATATCTGATTTACTCGGATACACTTAATAATACAATAAACTTTAAAAATATTAGTGATTAAAACATTAATAAATGTATATTTGCTGTTATTACTGAATTTTGTTGTTTACGGTCAAAACACCGATTCTTTATTCAGTCGGTTGATTCGTTTAACTACGGGCGAAACTCCGGTAAATACTACGGGTATTATTCAAGAATCGGCCGAAGGGGAAAAATGCGGATTCGGATTAATAACTTCGGTAAAAACGAATTTCAATATGTTTTCAAAATCGCAGCAATACAAGATTCAACAGATATTGCAGAGACCCTCGACTGACACAAGCATCGTTTCGCCTTCCGGTTTTTTCAGAATACATTTCTACAAAAGCGGTACGAATAAACCGGGTTATGATGTGAACAAATTGGCCGCCGCATTGGATTCCGTTTATGATTTTGAGGTGAATTTTCTCGGTTATCCGCCACCGCCTTCCGACAATAACGCGGGCGGTGACGATAAATATGATATTTACATTATCAGTTTGAACGGTGGATTATACGGTTATACCGAGCCTGAAACGCAAGTTACAAATTTGACTTATACAACTTTCATGGTAATGGAAAATGATTTCGCCGGTTACAACACAACGGGTATAAATGCTGCACGTGCAACCGCGGCACATGAGTTTCATCATGCAATTCAATTGGGAAATTATATCTTCCGGGAAGATGACGTTTGGTATTACGAACTTACTTCAACATCGATGGAAGAATTCGTATTTGACGATGTAAACGATTATTACGCCTACATGAAATCTTATTTTTACCGTCCCTTCAGCACGATTTCAGCCCACAGCGGTTACGATATGGCCGTTTGGAATATCTTTCTTGTTGAAAGATTTGCCCCGCAGAATCCGATGCTTGGTTTCGACATGATTAAACGTAGCTGGGAATTACTTATTGATAATCGCGCAATTGTTTCAATTGCGAAATCTTTACAAGAAAAGGGTTTTTCGTTCAAGCAAGAGTTTAATAATTTCGGAGTGTGGATTTATTTTACAAATTATAGGGCGAAACCGGGCAAGTATTTTGAGGAAGCCATAAATTATCCTGTTGTTCAACCGACTACGACAATCGAATTTGCACCACCGAAAAAGGAAGTTATGATTAACTCCGAACCGGTCTCGAATAATTATTTGATTTTTCCCGACTATTCGAAAGGGTTTAACGATACGCTTGTGTCGATAATTTCGAATACGGATATTGAAGGCGGATTGGATCCGCAAAATAACGATATGAGTTTCGATTATGTTTTATCGGATAAAGATTTTGAAGGCGCAAGGAAAATCAATGAATTTTATTATTCGAAAATCGTTGCGGATAATAACGAAAAATTATATGAATCGAATATTTTCAATAACGAACTTGCCGGCGGTACGATAGATAGAAATGAAATCGATTATGCATTCCCGCAGCCGTATGTATACGGTAGTACGGTTTCTTATTTGCATTTGCCTACCGTCCTTAACGAAAGCGGTTATGCCGATTATAATATTTATACGTCCGGAATGGATTTAGTCGTTTCGGGAAGAGCGAAAATATTTGCAACGGACAAAATTACCGTGGTTTGGAACGGATTGGATTCGGACGGGAACAAACTTCCGACGGGCGTATATTTATACGTTACAAAATCCGACGATGTTGTTAAAAAAGGTAAAATTATAATTCAAAATAAATAACTTTAAACCATGTCGTATTCTCTTACTCTGGAAAATATTTCGAAATCATTCGGCAGAAGATTGATATTCAAGGGAATCGATTATCGCTTTACCGAAAATAAAATTTATGGCATTGCCGGTAGTAATGGTTCGGGGAAATCGACTCTTACCAAAATAATAGCGGGTGTTTTATCACCGAGTAAGGGAAAAGTAATTCATTCGAACGGAGGCTCGGAAATAATAGCCGAGCGTCTTCACAATTATTTGGGTTTTGTTTCTCCGTATCTTGTACTTTACGACGAATTTTCCGCATTGGAAAATCTGAAGTATTTTGCAGAAATAAGAGGAATCGGTTTCGACGAAGAAAAAATTAAATTATTATTGAATGAATTCGGATTATCGAAGCGCGGAAACGATCTGCTCAAAGCCTACTCGTCGGGAATGAAACAAAGAATGAAATTTATCTTTGCGTTACAGCATTCGCCCAAATTATTGCTTTTGGACGAACCGACTTCCAATTTGGATGAGGAAGGTAAGAAAACGGTTTACAGGGTTATCAATCAAATAAAGAAAAACACGGTTGTAATAATTGCATCGAACGAAAAAAACGATTTGGAACTCTGCGATGAGGTTTTGGAATTATCAAAGTTTAAGAATAATATGAAAAATAAGAACAGTTAAACTTATGAAAGCTCTGGCTGTATTTAAAAAAGACTGGGAATCGGAACTACGCACACGCTATGCAATTAATGCGCTGGCAATGTTTATACTTGTTACTATTTCGGTAATAATGTTTTCGATAGGAGATGAACCGGTAACGGAATATTTGACCGGAGGTTTGTTTTGGGTGGTTATTTTCTTTTCGGCGATGTCTGGACTTTCCCGCGTTTTTGTAACCGAAGAGGAAAGGGGAACAACTCTTACTTTGCAATTAATTGCTTCTCCTTCCACGGTATTTTTCGGCAAGCTTGTTTTCAATCTGGTTCTTGTTTATCTGATGGTTGCAGCTATTACATTTTTATACTCGATACTTTTCGAAAATTTTATCATACATAATATTTCACTTTTTGCGGTTGCCTTGTTGCTGGGCAGTACCGGTATAGCAATTTCATCTACGTTAATCGCCGCAATAATTTCAAAAGCTAATACGAAAGGAACGCTTTATCCGGTTCTTTCTTTCCCTATTTTGCTTCCGTTAATTTTAACTTTAGTTAAATTGACTCAATTTTCAATGGACGGTGAAACGTTCGAATTTGCTTGGGTATATCTTGCTATTTTGATAAGCTACAATGTAATAATGTTCACCGGTGGTTTAATGTTATTCGATTTTATATGGAGAGATTAAAGGAAAATTCAAAATTTAATAATATTATGATTAAAAGAATGTTGATTGTATTTCTATTGTGTATTACCGCTTTTTTACAAGCGCAAACCGATACAATCAAATATTCTTGGCCGGTTCAGCCTTTGAATTCGTCTCACGGGATTAACGGTACGTTTTGCGAATTTAGAAATACCTTATCGTCCGATCATTTTCACAATGCCGTGGATATCGGGAAAGCCGACGGTGAACCGGTTTATGCTTGTTTGGATGGTGTTGTTTATTCTAAAAGCACCAACGGATATAATTCTTACGTGAACGTGAAAACGACTTTCGGGTTTCAAAAAAAGCATATTACTTATTATCATGTAAAACCGAATCCTTCTTTGGACGTTGGTGATCATGTTACAGCCGGCGTTACTGTTGTGGGTACGATTGCCGACGGTGCGGGTCACGTTCATTTGATCGAAAGGGAACTCATAAATTCGTCTTCTTCCAGTTTGGGAACGGAAATTAATCCTATTAGAAAAGGCGGAGGATTAACACCGTATAACGATAATTACACGCCTGTTATCCATTCTTCTTCGCTTGAGTTCAGAAGGAATAATTCAAGTACTAAAGTTGATAAAAATAATCTTACCGGTAAAGTTGATATAATAATTAAAGTAGTTGAAAGAAACGGAAGTTATTCATCGCAAACTAATAACGGAACTTATTTGCTCGGTTATAGAATTTGGAATGCCGATACAACTCAAATTATTTACGAACCGCCGGACGGCGGAGTAAAATATAAATTCGATAGGAAACCTTTGAACGAATATGTGCACAAAGTTTTTGTAAAAGGAATTGCTACGCTGAGCAATCCGGTCTATTGGTTGACAAACGGGAAAGGGGAATCGTACATAAACGAAAATCTGATTGTAAACGATAGCTATCTCGATACGGATCAATTCCCCGAAGGAAATTATATACTGCAGGTTTTTACCGAAGATACGAGAGACAACTATGCGGAGAAATATTTCAATATCTCGATTACGAAAAACCCGCCGGTTTTATTAAGCGTGGAAAACCCGGACAAAAGAAAATCATTGCGTGTTACTTGGGGAAAATTCACACTGAAAAATTTAAAAGGTTATAGATTATACGGTACCAATGATACTACTTTGCAAAATTGGTACTTGATAGCGGGAGAAGATGTTTTTACGAAAGATTTAACCGAATACACTTTTAACTCACCTTCGCAATTCAATCCGTCGGTTCCCGATGATGTTAAATATTTTTACCTGACTTATGTGGATTCGAACGATGTTGAGGGAAAAAGAAGTGATGTATATTCGCGGTCGGTTTTTGAAGACAGCGTAAACGTACCGGAAGTATTGATTGTCGATGGATTTGACAGGTCCGGAAGCGGAGGCAGCTGGGCGGAGCCGTCACATTCGTTTAACACAATGTATTTCAACGCGCTTGAAAAATACAATGTGTTAATCGAATCTTGTGCAAACGACGCGGTAGTTCAGAATAAAATAGAATTGGAAGATTACGATTTTGTTATTTGGTTTACCGGAGATGAATCGAGAGCGGAAAATACTTTTGAGAATCCTGAGCAAGGAAAAATAGCTTTATACCTTGAACACGGTGGAAAAATAGTAATTACCGGCGACGATATCGGTTACGATTTGGATCAAGAACACCAATACTCCGAATTTTCCGATACGCTGTTTTACCGCCATTATTTAAAAGCTCACCTCGTACATACCGGCAATACTTTGCTTACCGAAGCAAACGGAGTTGAAGGAACCGTGTTTCAACCTTTGTCTCTCCAGTTCGGTAAAACTTACGAGGAAGATTCGCCCGACGATATCGAACCTGTGAACGGTGCCGATTCGGTACTTATTTATAATTTTTTGAGAAACGATAATATGCACTTTAGAAAAGGCGGAATAGCTTACACCGGCGCTTTCGGTACGAGTAATTTAGTAGGGCAAGTGATTTACATTTCGTTTGCTCTAGAGACGCTTGAACAAGTACAATTAAACGAATTTATGGAAAGTGCTCTGCGGTATTTCGGAGTGATAACCGGTACCCGAAATTCTATTCCGAAGATACCTTGGGAATTTGTATTGGAACAAAATTACCCGAACCCGTTTAACCCGAGCACAACGATAAATTATACCATTCCGTTGACTGATATTTTAACGAACACATTCGAGCAACCGGATAATGGAATCCCGGAGCAAGCCGGGAAAGGCAACGTAAAGGTCAGTTTGGTTGTTTACGATATTTTAGGAAGGGAAGTAGCAACACTTGTGAATAAAATCCAAGCTCCGGGGAATTATAGAATTGTTTTCGAAGCGAACGGATTAAGCAGCGGAATTTATTTTTATCAACTTCGATACGGAAGTAAAATAGCGACTAAGAAAATGGTATTACTTAAATAAAATATAAAAACATGAAACTAATAATATTTATATTTATAGCATTGTCAGTGGTAAAGCCGCAAACCGTTAAAGCTCCGGAAAATAAAATCCGGACGGAAATAAAGTATTCGGGTTCACAAAAAATTTTTGAAGTAAAAGTTTACGGCAATAGCGGGGAGCTTAAATTTAAAATCGAAAAAGAACTTCCTTCGAAAGAAACGGCACCGTATGCCGTTCCCGTAGATAACGGAGGAGTAATACTTGTGGATGTTTTGGAAGGAAATGCAGAGTTTTTTAATTCCGAAGGAATAAAAGTAAAAAGCGTCTCGCTTTTCGAAGGCTTTCCGTTTGCTTACGAAAGAAAAGTGCAAACGGCCGCAAGCAACGGATTTGTTGTGTTTCTTGTTTCGCAGAAGGAAAGGGAAAATTCCGTTGTTAAAATATTCGATGTAAACGGTCGGCTTATAAATGAATTTGAAGTGAAGGGGACAAACGGAAGCGGGGTCGAAATATTACCGGATAAAAAGCTAATCGCTATTTCTACATATTATTGGCGAGCGGATGATCTAATCGGAAATACGTCGATATTCGATTTTGACGGCAAACCATTGATGGAAACGCCGCATAAATTCGATAACGGGAAATTCTCACAAGAAGGAAAATACTTCCTTGGGTTTGATAAACATAAAATCTTTTTGCTTGATACGGAAAATAAAATTACTAAATGGAGTCGCAGTTTCCCGGAAAACGAATTTATACTTGTGGCGGATTTCAAAAATAATAAGGTTATAACCGTAACGTCTACGGAATCCGTATTGGAAAACGGTGTATGGTACAACAAAATTGCGATTGTCCGAGAAAGCAATTTGAAAGGGGCGGATGAGATTTTAACAATATTAAATAATAAAAAATTTAAAAAAGCAAATTTAATAATTACAAATAATAAAATAACATTGGTGTTGGACGAAGCTAAATTCGTTGTGAGGTAAAATTATTTTACGCGCGTACCGTCGGGGTTGTATCTTATTTGGTTTAGTAATTTACCGTTTGAATAAACCGCTTCCAGTTTAAGCAGACCGTTTTCATAATATTCATAATATTTTCCGTCGAGTAGATTGTTTTTGTAAAAGCCGTATGCTTTCATTTCGCCGTTTGGAAAATATTTCGTATAGTATCCCTCACGGTTTCCGCTTGCATAATAAACTTCCTCCGATTTTTCGCCGGTTTTATAAAATGAAAACGCCCTTCCTTCTGGTTTGCCGTTTTTGTAAATCGTAACCGATTTCAATTCACCGGATTCGAAGAATGTTTTAAGCGTATCGGATAAGACTCCGTTTGAATAGTTTTGTTCCGTAGTTAGAATACCGGCTTGGTTGTATAAAAATTCTTTCCCTTCTTTTACATTTTGAGAATAATTGGTTATGCGTTGTAAAATTCCGGTTTCGTAATAATATTTTGATGTGCTGTCCAGTTTACCTTGATTGTAAAACAACGCCGATTTAAGAAAACCGTTGTGGTAATAGTATTTGTTTAGACCGTCGAGTTCGCCTTCCCTAAAATGCTGTTCGGATTTCATTATTCCGTCTGCGTAATAATCTTTAAAATCTTCTTCAACTTTATCGAAGTTGCCTACAATATCGTACCGTTTTCTTTTAACTATTTGGCCGTTCTTGTAAGTATCTATAACTTTGATTGAGCCATCCGGATAATATAAATACGATGTTCCGTCCAAAACATTGTTTTTATAATTTGCTTCCAAGGCAACGCCGCCGTAATCGTTATACACTTTACTTATTCCATTAAGTTTGCCGTCTACATAATTACGTTCAACTTCCAGCTTTCCGTTTTCGTAAAAAATTTTCGAGACACCGTTTAGTTTACCGTTTTTATAATGCCAAATACCTTGAAGCGCACCGCTTTTATAATATGTTTCGGTATAACCTTCTCTTACTCCGTTCACGAAATTAGGAGTAGCCCAAAGCTCACCCGATTCGTAAAACCATTGCTGTTTACCGTCGAGCTTGCCGTGCTTATAGTTCCAAATCATACTTAACGTACCGTCTTCAAAATACCAATACGAAGGTCCTTCTTCCAAACCGTTTTCGTAATACCATTCTTTCCATAAATTACCGTTTTCGTAATATTCTCTGTAGTAACCGTTTTTAATTCCGTTAACGTATTCGCCTTCCGATTTTAGTTTTCCGTTATCGTAGTATGTTTTTCTGATTTCCTTTTTACCGGTTTGGGGAAACGACGTTGTTGCCGGTAGTAATAAAAGGAATAAAAGGATTATAACTTTGAAAGGAAGATTAAATTTATTCATCCGGTTAAGAATTCCATATTATGAATAAAGTAAATCGATTTTTTTACGCAATGAAGATTCACCGCGGAACCCAACCATAACATCTTGTATTTTGTTATCCCGGATAAAAATTGTTGAAGGGGTTCCCATTATCCCGAAAGCCATTGCGTCTTTCATATTTCTCGAAGCATCTATCATTATAACGTTTTGAACTTCGTTCCCAAGTTCTTCCATTACCGGTGTTTGTTGCTTACATGCATGGCAGTTGGGCGAATAAAAATAGATAACGGATTTTTGGTTCTCTATTAACGATTTTAACCGGTCGCTTAATTTATCGAAGGGAACCGTAGTGCCAACGGTTTTCTTCGATTTTCTGTACAACCTGAATTGTGCAAACAAGAATAATGAAATTAATAGTCCTATGACTATTCCGATTTCCATAAATATTTTCCCTTAAGTAAATTATTTTTTTGGAAAAGAAATTATATATTAATTTATGGTGAATATCAATTTTATATAGTGTAAATATTATCCCACAACCGAGGAAATTATGTTGTCCGTAAAGAAAAAAATTTATTTCGATCAAGTTGATCCCGGTGGAATTATTTATTTCGTTGAGTTATACAAACTGATGCATCAAGTATATGAGGAATTACTCGGAAGTTTCGATACCGAAGAAAATTATTTTGAAAGCGAAAAATATGTATTACCGATAATTCATGCAGAGGCTGACTATATTGCTCCGATAAGACTTCATGACGAAATAATAATTAACGTATCGGTAACACAATTGAAAGAATCGTCTTTTGAATTGAGTTATGAAATTTTTTCCGTAAGCGGCAAGTTGGTCGGAAAGGGAAAAACCGTTCATGTGTCGGTCGGTAAAACGGAATTTAAAAAAATTGCAATGCAAACCGATTTATACAACGAGTTGAAAAATCATATGCAAAAATAAACTAAGAATTTATTTTCTTTATTAACTCGGGTTTGTTTACCTTGCCAAGTTGAGTGCGCGGAATAGATTCGACAAAGAAGAATTTTTTCGGAATTTTAAACGGAGCGATTTTTTTCCGCAAATATTCTTTTAACTCGTAAATATTAAGTTTCGAATCATCGGAAATTTTAATTGCGGCAACTAAACTCTCGCCCCATTCTTCGTTTGCTTCACCGAAAACATAAGCATCTTCTATTTCGGGATACGAGGTTAGTGCGTATTCAATTTCGGCCGGATTAATATTTTCACCTCCGGAAATGATTAAGTCGTCTTTACGCCCGAGAATAAAAAGTTTCCCGGTATTATCCGTATAACCGTAATCGCCCGTGTAAAAAGATTTTCCCTCGAATTTTTCGGCAGTGCTATCCGGATTGTTCAAATAACCTTCCGCAACTTGCGGAGCCGTTACAACTATTTCACCTTTCGAATAAGCCGGCAATTCGTTTCTTTGTTCATCGACGATTGTTATTTTTACATTCCTCATCGGAACAACAAAGCTTTCCCCAGTAAAATTGTTATCGATTTTTTTTTCGGCTATCATCGAAGATGTTTCCGTTGCACCGTAAACCAATGTTATCGGAAGTTGTTTATTTATTGCACTAATTAAAATATTTTGAGCGGAAGGTCCGCCGCCTACAAAAATGTTTTTCAAACCGGAATAATGATTAAGGCCAGTTTCGGTTAGCCGCTTTAACATCGTCGGTACAAGTGAAATAAAAGTCGGCTTGTGCTTTTTTATGCTACGTAAAATATTTCCCGTTTTTAAATTTGCCGGGAAGATTATTTGTGCACCGCTTAAAATCGATCTGACAATTATCGAAAATCCGCCGATATGATAAAAAGGTAAGGAAGCCAATAATTTATCTTTCTCGGAAAGTTCGAATGCTGAATCGAAAGAAAAAACACTTTCCCAAAGATTCTCGAAAGAAATTTTAACACCTTTGGGTTTTCCCCGGCTACCGGACGTAAATAAAACCACAGCCGTTGCTTCGGAACGACTGTCGTAGGTTTCCTCGATTTCTACATCGCGGTGAACGGGAAAAACGATTTTCTTCGATTCTTGTAATGAGAATTTTTCCGTTAAACCGGAATGCAGTAAAATATAATCGTATTCAAATTGCCGAAGGATTTCAGTTACTTCGTGTTGCTTTAATTTATGATTTATTAAAACGGGTACGGCACCGGTTTGCCAAATAGCAAAAGTCGCAACGATGAAGTCGGGATTATTTTCGCATAAAAGCGGAACATAAGAATGCCTTTTTATTTTTCCGGATAGGAAACGGGTAAATGCGATTACCGATTTGTAAACTTCTGAAAAAGTATAATGCTCTTTTTCCCCTATGATAAATATTTTATCCGGGCGGACTTTCGTTTGTTCTTTTAACCAATCGCTTTTAGCGTTATCGATTATCATAATCAAAAGTCGATAATTTTTCTATAAATTCAATGTATTTGTTTAGTTCGAATTTTATCTTTCCGTTTACCGAGTCAAATGGATTGGAAAATAAATCTTTATCGAAAATTTTGTTTGCAATTAAACCGTGGGCGAAATTATGATTTGCTTGTGCGGCCAACAAAAATAAAATGCTTTTGCCCAGCATGGATTCGAACGAAGATGAAACAATCGCATTTATTTTTTTCGAGTTTGCAAGGTTTATTAATTTTAACGAATCGAAAATACTACCCAAAACAACCGGCTTCAAAACAATGAAATTGAATTTCCCGCTTTCTATTATTTTTACGGCGGTTTTATAGTCTGTAACCGATTCATCAACTGCAATCGGAACTTCGGAGAACTTGGCGAGCTCATACAAATCTTTCAGTGTTTTTACGGGTTGCTCGATAAATTCAATATCATATTTCCGTAACATCGGAATGAATTTTTTAGCTTCACGTAACGACCAGGATGCATTGGCATCAAGCCGGATTTTGAAGTTACTTCCTAATTCCCTGATGTTTTTTATATATTCCAAATCCTTATTAAAATTATTTCGTCCGATTTTAATTTTAAAAGTTTTTATTCCTTTTTTAAGAAGTTCGGAAAACTCGTCGAAGCCATTTTTTATGCTGTTGGAACCTAACAGAGCGGAAGTCGCAATTTCAAGATTGGTATGAACAAATTGCTCCGTTACCGGTTTGAAATTACTATCGAACGAAAAATTAATTATTGCCTGTTCTATTCCGAATTTAAGTGCGGGGAATTGAAATAATCTGAACGAATTTACAAGATTAAATATTTCCGGTAAGTCTGTGTTTTCGAATACGGGGATTAAAGTTTTTACTTCTTCTTTTGCTTCCGTGAATGTTTCAGTGCCGAAGGAAGGTAAAGGTGTTACATCACCCCAATAGAATTTATTTGTATCACTTGTTAAACGGAGCAATAACCCTTCACGGATATTAAAATCTTCTTTAGAAGTTTTTAGTACGGAAGAGAAGTTTAACTTGTAAGGATAAAAATTTAAATTATTAATCATCATAATAAAATGCCGGCTGCAAAAAGCAGTCCGTAAATTGCCGATAGTTTTGCGGTTAGTTCAAGAGTTTTGTTTAGCTGTTGGTCTCTGAATGTATAAATCATCCGGATTAATTTTATTGCTAATGGAAGAGTCAATACCGGTAAAAAAACAAATAAACTTTCCTTGTAGGTAAAGTAGACTACAAATAAAATCAAGTATGAAGTTATTGTAAAAACAACGTACTGAATTCGTGTGAAATTTTTCCCGTATTTAACAGCGAGGGTTATCTTACCGGCTTTACTGTCTTGTTCAATATCGCGATAGTTGTTTACAACCAGTACGTTTGTAATAAGCGCTCCAACCGGGATTGAAGCCCAGACTACCAAAGGAGTAATGGTTAACGCCTGAACGTAATACGTACCAACGGTTCCTATTAAACCGAAAAATATAAATACGAACACATCGCCCAAGCCGTTGTATGCAAGTGGGAAAGGTCCTGCGGTATATGCAATTCCGGCAATTATCGAAACAATGCCGATAATTAAGGTTATATAACCGGAAATGTAAACCAAATACAAACCGAGAAAAAATGTCAATCCGAAAGTAAAAATTATTGCTCTTTTCATTTCCGAAGGAGAAATCAATCCGGCTGCCAATACTCTCGTAGGTCCTACGCGTTCTTTTGTATCGGTGCCGGCAAGGTAATCGTATAAATCATTTACAAAGTTGGTTCCGATTTGAATTAACAAAGCGCACACCAACGCTACGAGTGCGGCAAGCGGTTTAAATTTCCCGTCGTAATAAGCGATGGAAGAACCGACAATTACAGGAACAAATGCCGCCAGTAATGTTTTGGGTCTGCTGGCCAGAATCCAGTAATCGATTTTGGATGATTTTTGTATTGTCGATTCAATCATTTGTTACGGCACCCTTGGAAATTTTGAAAAATCGGGTTTACGTTTTTCGATGTAAGCTTTTTTACCTTCTTGCGCTTCCTCGCTCATATAATACAATAAAGTGGCGTTTCCGGCAAGTTCTTGAATCCCGGCTTGTCCGTCAAGCTCGGCGTTAAAAGCGGATTTGAGTAAACGGATTGCCAGCGGACTTTTTTCCAGAATTTCCCGCGCCCATTGAACGCCTTCTTTTTCAAGCTCGTCGATAGGAACTACTTTATTTACCAAGCCCATTTCGTATGCTTCTTGAGCGTTGTATTGACGGCATAAGTACCAAATCTCGCGTGCTTTTTTCTGACCAACGATTCTTGCCAAATAACTGGCACCGAACCCACCGTCGAAGCTACCTACTTTCGGTCCGGTTTGACCGAATACAGCATTATCCGCCGCTATTGTTAAATCGCACACAACATGAAGAACGTGTCCGCCGCCGATTGCGTAACCGGCAACAAGCGCAATAACCGGCTTCGGCATGCTGCGTATTAGTTTTTGCAAATCCAAAACGTTTAAGCGGGGTACTCCGTCTTTACCGACGTAGCCCTTGTCGCCCCGGATTTTTTGATCGCCACCCGAACAAAAGGCATACTTGCCATCTTTTGCCGGACCTTTGCCGGTAAGGAGTACAACACCGATTCCCGGATCCTCGCGGGCATCCGAAAATGCATCGTACATTTCCAAAACCGTTTCGGGTCTGAACGCGTTTCTTACTTCAGGTCTGTTTATCGTAATTTTGGCAATGCCGTCCATTTTTTCGTAAATAATATCCTGATAATCTTTTGCTTTTTGCCAATTAAAACTCATTGTGTTCTCTCTCGTTAATTGTTCGATAAAAATTCGTTTACCAAAATAATAAATTCCTCAGATTTTTCTATATGAACATTATGTCCGCATTCGTTTACAATTTTATGTTCGGCATTCGGTAATGCACGAACCATTTTTTTGTTCAGTTCCGTGAACTTTTTATCCAAGGCTCCGGTAATTAATAAAGTTGGAATATTTAAATTTTTAAGTTTACCCCAAACTTGAGGCATTTTGCCCGTGCCGAAACTTTTCAGCGTATTTGCAAGACCGATTTTATTGTTCCGGAGTTTCATCAATTTCAAATGCTCGTATTTTTCAGCGGGAATGTTTTTAAGGGAATCGAACAATGGTAAAGCAAGCCAATAATTCACAAACCGTTCGACCCCGTTTTCCAGAATGAAATCGGCTAACTTTTCGTCACTCTTGATCCTTGTGTTTCTTTCGCTTTCTGTAATTATGCCGGCTGTAGTGCTTTCGAGTATGAGTTTTTCAATTAGTTCCGGAAATTCCAGTGTAAACAAAAGAGCAAGTCGTCCTCCCATTGAATAACCGGTAAGTACAATTTTATCGGCATTTAAGAAGTTGATTAAGTTGCGTAAATATTTTACTTGTGATTTGTATGAGTATAAACTTGCGTCTGCAGGTACCGAGCTTTTACCGTGGCCGATTAAATCGATAGAAACCGGGAAATATTTTCCCCTAATTTTACCCGATACAAAATCCCATTCGTGTGCATTGCCGGAAAAACCGTGAAGAAAAACCAAAGGGATTTTTCCGGGAGGAATATTTTCTTTATCTGTAATTACATTGATATTAATTTCATCGGAACGGAGTAACATTTAGAATGATTTTTTTAATTTGTTGCTAACAAATTGCCAATATTCTTTACGAAGTTCAACGGAAGATTCGGAATCGGTTTCGATATGTAAAACGGTGAAGCTTTCAGCTTCTCTTTCACAGGCAAGTTTATTTATTAAATCGTTAAAACTTTTAATATTGTAAAAAATGCCCCCGTAAGCTTTTGTGAGTAATTTGAAGTTAACCGACTGTGGAGTTTGGAAATATTCCCGGAAGAATTTATTATAGTTTGCTATCGGTAACATTTTGAATATACCGCCTCCGTTGTTATTAATTAATATTATTTTCAACGGAATTTTATTGTTCCGTAAAATGTTCAAGCCGTTAACATCGTGTAGAAAAGCCAAATCGCCAATTACCAAATAGGTTTGTTTTTTCGATTGCGCGGCAATACCGGCGGCCGTCGAAATTACTCCGTCTATTCCGCTCGCCCCTCTGTTCGAAAAAACGTTGATTTTTTTACGTGTCGGCGAAGCGAAAAAATCCAGATCCCTCACCGGCATACTGTTCGAAATAACAAGGTTACTATTGGGCGGAATACATTTTATCAGTTCAGGGATTATTCTGCCTTCGAAGGGAAAATCGGCATTAAAAATTTTTCCCTTTTTGATTTGTTCGGTGTTTATTTCCAAATTGCGGATTTTATTCAACCATTCGGTTATTTCCGGTGCGGATTTTTTATTTAACAAGGAAATTGCTACATGTAAAAACTCCGAAGGGTTTTGTGAAATAATTGACTTGGTTGTACCGGAAGGATCTTTGTAGTCACCGAATTCATTAATTAAAATTTTTGTTCCTTTCGCATCCTTAATAAAATCAAGCGCGATGTTGGATGTCGGTGCACTTCCGAATTGAAAAATTATATCGGCATTGAGCAGAAAGCCGTAGGCACCGGATTTCAAAAATGCCGAGGCATTGGAAATAACATTGTGTTTTGAAAAATTACCGAAACGTAAACCCGAAATTCCGTCGGCAATAATAGGGTAACCCGTAATTTTGGAAAACTTTGTTAGCAGTTTTGCAAAATCGTTCCGATAATTATCCCATCCGCAGAAAATTAACCCTTTCGGTTTGCGGGTTATGGCTTTTACCACAGAGGATAAATTTTCGGCAGCGGGAGGATTCGAAGTTGAAATGTAATTTTCAATTGATATATTTTTAATTTTGTTATAAAAAGTTTTATCTATTTTATCGGTAAAAGTTCCGGGTTCCAGAGGTTTTCTGAAAGGGAAATTTATGTGTACGGGTCCTCGGTTTTTTTTAAAAGCGATTTCAACGGCTTCTGCCGCAATCTTTTTGATGTTCAATAGTTTCGATTCGGTTAAAGAAGGCAGACCGGCATTGAAAAATTTGCGTATATGATTTGCGTAAATATTCGATTGATTTATTGTTTGATTTGCGCCTCGGTTCAAAAGTTCGGGTGGTCTATCGGCCGTGCAAACAATTAACGGAATTCTTCTTTGGTATGCTTCTATAATTGCCGGGTACAATTCTGCAACGGCGGTTCCCGATGTTGTAACAATAACGACCGGCGAACCGGATTGTTCTGCAAGACCCAAAGCAAAAAAGGCGCTCGAGCGTTCATCGGGATTAACGAAAGTCTTTATTTTTTTATTTGCCGCAAATGCCAAAGTAAGCGGTGTACTTCTTGACCCCGGTGAAATGCATGCAAATTTAATTCCGATTTCTGCAAGTTGCTCGGTGAATAATTCCGACCAAAAACTATTGCGGTTGATAGGAATTTTCATAAATGAAGAGATTCTTAATGGGTTTCAGTTTCAATTCCGTTTCGTTGAATTCTTCTTGAGGTTCCGAACCTTCTACAATTCCGCAACCGGCGTATGCAAATATTTTCTTTTCTTTGTAAAGTGCCGAACGGATTGCAACAGCAAATTCCGCTTCGTCCTCAAAGCTGAACCATCCTACAATTCCGGCATATAAACCTCTGTCGTGCTCTTCCATTTCGGTAATTGACTTGAGCGCATTCATCCATGGAGCTCCGCAAATAGCCGGAGTAGGATGTAATTCTTTTAAAATGGAAAACAAAGGCATTTCGTTTTTTAATTTTGCTTTTATCGGCGTCCACAAATGCTGGATGTTCGGTAATTTTCTGATTATCGGTTTTTCGTCGAATATAATCTCGTTGGATATCTTTTTCAAAGAAGAAGTAATAAACTCCACCACGGCGTTTTGTTCGTGAAGATTCTTTTTGCTGTTAAGAAGTTCGGTTTCCAAAATTTTATCTTCTTCTTCCGTTTTCCCCCTTGAGATTGAACCGGCTAGCGCATCGGCTTCAATCCAGCCGTTCGAAATTTTAGCAAGTTTTTCGGGTGAGGCACCAAAGAAAATAGAATTGTTTCTTTTAAACGCAAAGACGTAACATTTGGGATATCTTTCACTTAAAGTTTTAAGAATATAACTTAAATCTGGTTCGCCGGATAGTTCCCATTCAACTTCACGGGAAAGTACTATTTTTTGAATTGAACCTTTGGAAATATTTTCAAGAGCAAGAATAACTTTTTCGTTCCAACCGTTATGTTCCTTAAAATCGATAATTCTTACATCGCTTTCCGGAATTGGCGAATGTACGGATTTATTTACGGTTAAAATTTTAAGAATGTTCTCCAGTTTATTCCGTAAGGCGGTGGAGTTTATCTCGTCGGAAAAATAATTTACGATTAAATAAGATTTTCCGGCTCGATTTAAAATCAAGAAACGGGGAACGAACCAGTCGGAATCCGAAAAATCTTTCCACACATTACTTTTTTGATTCGGTGCGAATTTCATTCCGCCGAAAAAAAGAGGTAAGTTGCCGAGGTTGTTTTCCTTCCAATTGTTTATGAAATTTTTTCGTAACGAAGAAATTTTCTCATCGGTTTTTTCAACGCGTAGAATTCCGTTTTCGGTGATGTTAACTATCGGATCGAAAGCAAGAAATGAAATTTTTTTACCGGATATGTTCCAGTAAAAAAAATCTGTTTTAATATTAAAATCCCGAATTAAAAAATTAAGATCAATATATTCAATTACAGTGGAAAAACTGATCAAATTAGTTGTTTTTGAAGGATTTTCGGAATGTATCCCGTGTGTTTCGTTAAATTTATTGAGTTTTTCGTATAGTTCAGCCAATTTTTTCTGTCTCAAAAATAATATATAAATATAACGTTTCTACTTGAACTTTCAAATTAAAAGAGTTAATTTTAATTTTAAACTTGCACATTACTATATCGTAATATTAATATTGAATAATAAATCCGTTAACATAAACGGCAATAAAATAACATATTCGGTTAAAAAGAGCAACAAAGCCAAATATGTTCGATTGAAAATAAACCTTGACGGCGAGATACATTTGATAGTACCGAAGTTTGTTAGTATTTCGCACGCCGAAAAATTAATGTTCAGTAAAAACAATTTAATAATCAAAAATTACCAAAATATTCAAAATAAATTAAGGAAGTTTTATTTTCTTGGTAACGAATTGGAAATAGTAACCGGAAATAATAACTTGCGTCAATCGAAATCGCCTTTGATATTTGATAACAAATTATTAATATTGAATACAAATAAAGTTGAAAATATAAGAAAGCTTTACAATGAATGGCTGAGAACACAAGCCAAATCTTATATTCCAAGAAGGGTTGAATATTTCTCCGATAAGTTCGGATTTATATACAAGAAAGTCATAATCCGTGGACAAAAAACCAGATGGGGCAGTTGTTCGACCAACGGAACGCTTTCTTTTAATTACAAACTTATGTATTTTAACAATAAAGTTATTGATTATGTTATTGTACACGAATTGTGTCATTTAAAAGAAATGAATCATTCGGATAGATTTTGGAAACTAGTGGAGGCAATCATGCCCGATTACAAAATCCACAAACATCAATTAGGCTTATTTCTTAACTAATGGAAGGGAGAAAGAAACATGGCTAAACAAACAAAAGCACAAGCAGCGCTTGAATTGTGGGAAACAATGAACAAGGCTTATGAAGTACTTAAAAGAGCACACGCTCAAAAAGTATATGCTCATAAGTTAACAAGTCCGCAATTTAGTGTGCTTGAAATTCTAACGGAAAAGGGAAGTATTCCTTTGAAGAGAATTAGCGAACAAATGCATGTGACCGGTGCAAACATCACATGTGTAATCGACAATTTGGAAAAAGAAGATCTCGTCAGAAGAAATCCTTCGAAAGAAGACCGTAGAGTTATTAACGCGGAAATCACACCGAAAGGAAAACAAAAATTCGAGAAGCTTTTTCCTGAGCACGTAAAAACTTTACAAAGTTTTACGAATAAATTGTCGGAAAACGAATTGAAGCAATTGTTGAAATTGTTGAATAAAATAGCTTCTTAATTTAGTTTTTCAAAAGTTAAAGCAGACCATTCGTTTAATCGTTTTACATCGAGTAAGTTAAACGAATAGTTCTCAAAGGTTCGGATTAATTCGCTTTCATCGGAGTTAAGAATTCCCGAAAGAATTAATCTGCCGCTTTTATTAGTAGTGCGGGCGAGTTCTTTTTGTATTGATAATAATATGTTCTTATTAATGTTTGCTAACACCAAATCGAATTTCAGATTTGTGATTGAATCGATTTCCGTATGTTGTATTTCCACTTTATCGGAAACGTTATTTATTTGAACATTTTCAATACCATTGATGTAACACCATTCGTCATTATCTATTGCGATGACTCGCCCTGCACTCATTTTTGCTGCGGCAATTGCCAACACACCGGTTCCGCTTCCAACGTCCAAAACTTTATCGTTAGGTCTTATATATTTTTGCAACATTTCCAACATCAAGCGCGTTGTTTCGTGTTTGCCCGTTCCGAAAGACATTTTAGGATTAATAATTATTACGATTTCGTTCTTTTCAGGTTCATATTTTTTGAATGACGGACGAATAATGATACGAGGCGGTACTTTAATGATTTCTTGTTTCTTTTCCCATTCTTCATTCCAGTTCTTGTTCTCAACTTCTTCTTCCGAAACAAGAAAGTTCTCAATTACGTTTTCCGATTTTAATTTTTCAAGTGATTTTTCAATAGTTTCTTTTTTTATGTGAGAGCTTTTTTTTACGTACACCGAAAGAAAATTGTCGTTCTCCTCGATTCCCAATATTTCCAAATCCCACAAAATACCGCTCAGAAGTTCGGGATTAAACGGTTCGGTTTTTACTAAAAACTTAATGAAGTTTTCCATCGCATTATTCAATTGTTGAAGAAGTTAAAATATCGCAAATTTTGTCTTGGATTAATCTCGGTATGCTCGAATTTTCGACGTAGTTTTGCATTAGAATGGAAAAAGCAATTTGATGGTTGTTTTTGGAAGTAAGATAGCCGGAAAGGGAACTTACTCCGCTAAGAGAACCGGTTTTTGCATGCACGTTTTGGAATGATGTGGAATTAGTCATTCTTTTTTCCAAAGTTCCGTCTACGCCGGCAACGGGAAATGAATTATATAAAATCAGATATTTGTCGTGATGATTGTAGTAAATATATTTCAATACTTCCAATAACAATTCGGCGGTAACCAGATTATACCTCGAAACGCCCGAACCGTCGGCGAAATTGTAATTGTCAGGGTCCAAACCTACCATAATAATCAAACTGTCTATTAATTTTAACCCGTTTTCCGCCGTTGCCGGTTTCCCGAAATATGTGAAAGCCATTGCGCGCAAAAGCATTTCCGCACTTAAATTATCACTTTCTTTATTTAAATTTATAAGAACCGAGTCCAAGCTTCTTTCAAAAGTAGCGATGTGGTGCGTGAATAACGGCATGGTAGCTGTATCCAAAAATCCCTCGAAAACAATCCCGTTTTTTCTCAGACTTTCTTCCGCCAGTGTAAGAAAATATTTTTCCGGGTGAACTAAATTTAATGCGGTTGTATCGGGTTCGTGTTTGTAAGACAAGGTCCCTTTTACGATAATAGTGTTTTCGCGATTAATCCAATCGCGTGTAATCGTAAGATCGGATGTGTCTTCTTTGATGGTTACGGATGTATTTTCAATGTCGAAAAATTTTGATTCGGGAATGGTTTTTACTACGACCGGTTTATCGATTAAATTCGGTTCGTAAGCGATTTTAACCGCGGCGTCGTTAATTATCAACGGCGTCATATACGGAAAGTCGGTGCTGGGGTCATCGTCCCACATCCAACCGCTACCCCAGAATAGGGAATCGAAAAGCGATACATCACCGTAGAGGTTTCCGCGGATTTCATCGATGCCGAATTCTTTAATCGAATTAACTAGCGAATCCAAGTCTCCGGTTGTAAAATCCGGATCGCCGCCTCCTACGAAATATAAATCGCCGTAACAAATTGATTCCATGAGCAAACCCGAGTAATATGCCGATGTCTTAAAAGTGAAAGACGAATCGAGTGCCAGCAGAGCGGCAACGCTGGTTAAAATTTTCATATTCGATGCCGGATGCATTAGCAGTTTCTCGTTTTTTTTGTAAACCGGCTTGTTTGCCGTTAAATCGTAAACGGCTATGGAAATATTTGTCGATTCAAAAAAGTCGTCGGCAAGAATTTCGTCGATTTGTTCAGTTACTTTGCCGTTTTGCGCAAGCACGGTAACATTAATTAGTAAGAAAACGAGGAGAAAAACTTTTTTAATCATTGTTTGCAAACCGTGAGTTTTAAAAATAAACTCTTTCTCTGAATTCCACACCGAGTTCTTCGGTGACGAATTTTTTGGCTTTTTCCGTATCCACTTCGTTCATTCCTACAATCGTCATTACAACTTTAGCATACTGTTTGGCTTTTTTAGCAAAATCTAGCATCTCTTGATGTAATTTCGGATCGACTCTCATTAATTTAGCATACTGTTGCGGATCTGTAGAATTCAAACTGATCGAAACCGTATCGATAAGACCTTTCAATTCCGGTGTTATATCCCGCTTGTTAATAAAATTGCCGTGACCATCCGTGTTTAATCTGGTTTTACCGCCTTTTTCTTTAACGTATTTTGCAACCTCTTTAACAACATCCCAGCGGATTGTCGGTTCACCGTAACCGCAAAAAACAATTTCGTCGTATTGTTTCGGATCGCCTATTTCCTCAATGTATTTTTCCGCCGGCGGTTCTTGGGATTTATCCATTTTAAGATTATATCCGCTGATTACCGCTTCACCTTTTCTGTCGCAGAAAATACAATCGGCGTTACACCGGTTTGTTACGTTAATGTAAAGCGATTTACCGATTTGGTAAGTATAACTCAACGGCGGTTTTTCCCCGATGCCATATAACCTGTAAGCATTATACGATGTTGTGCGCGCCACGTCTTCTATCCTCAAGTGTTTAAGTTCCGCTAATTTTTCGGCAATAAAAGTTATGTAAGAAGGTTCGTTTCTTTTCCCGCGGTAAGGAACGGGAGTTAAAAAAGGTGAATCGGTTTCCAAAAGCATATCTTCCACGCTTAATTGACTTACGATTTTTCTTATGTCGTCGGCTTTTTTGAATGTTATATTTCCCGTGAACGAAATAAAGTGTCTCATCTCAATTAATTCTTTCGCTTCGGTTGTATTTCCGGCAAAGCAGTGGAAATGCGCTCGTAAACCGGAATTTTTATATTCTCTGATGATTTCCATTATATCGTCGTTCGATTGACGATTGTGAACGATTATCGGTTTGTTAACTTTTAATGCCAAATCGATTTGTTTTTTGAAAGCGTGAATTTGTTTTTCTTTCGGGGAAAAATCATAGTAATAATCAAGTCCGATTTCACCGATGGCAACTACTTTGGGATGCCGAGCCAATTTTTCCAGTTTGGGAATTAACGAATCTTCCCATTCGTTTGTATCGTGCGGGTGAACACCAACGGCGGCGTACACCATATCGAACTGCTCGGCTAAATCTATCGCTTGTGCCGACGATGCCAAATCGGTTGCCGGTACTAAAATATAATCGACTCCTGCAGTCTTTGCCCGTTGAATTATTTGTTCGACTTCCCCGTTAAAATTCGGATAAAAAAGATGAGCGTGTGAATCAACAAACATATACTTTCCTTTGCTTAGGGTTTGAGGTTAAAATATTATTTCTAAATTTAACGAAATATTTCTTATGGGTGAAATGTTACCTATCATTTCCACGTAGTTGTAGTTAAGTACGTTGTTTAAAGCGAGAAATAAATTGGCGGGCAAACCGAGAGTGAAAAAGTTATAACCTGTGCGTAAATCGAGTACGTAAACCGGAACACGCGCGTCGCCGTTTGGTACAAGTCCCAAATCCACTAACTCTATGTCGATTTCTTCAACGCGACTCCAATACCTGAAATCGATACCGAAAGTAAAGCCGCCCGGAGTGTAATCGGTTTGAATGTTTACGGAATGTTTCGGCCGGTATTTCAGAGCTTTGTTTTTGTTCAAGTCTTCTGTTAGCAACAGTGTATAATTTATTCCGGCGGTAAAATTTATATCGGGAATTTCAAATTTTCCTGTAACTTCGGCTCCGGTTATACGTGCACGTGTAACGTTGTTAAAAGTAACTTCTCCGTCGGTTATGTCTATTGCCGGTTCGATCATATCAAAAAATTCGTTATTAAAAACAGCTAAATCCAAATTAATATTTTCCGTCAACTGTTTGTTAATTCCAATTTCAAAATTATAATTTGTCTCCGATTTTAGTTCGGGATTCGGTTTAACTTTAATGCCGCTTGTAATTGTCGATGTGAACGTTTCCGCCAATGTCGGTGCACGGAAACCTTTTGTTAAATTGCCTCTAAGAATTGTTTGAGATTCAAGTTTATAGTTAAATCCGATTTTGGGTGAAAACGAATACTCGGGATTCAAATCATGCAGTTTATTATAGTCGAACCTTGCACCTCCCGAAAGTTTTAATTTTCCGGTGAGATTGTATTCCGCTTGAGCGTAAAACGCAAAGCCGTTTGAATGTTTGTTACCGAAAATATTGGAGTTTACCGTACCGTAAGTAATTTCAGAACCACCGACGAGAAATAAGTTTTTATGGAATTTATAATTTGCGAGTAGCTCCAATCTGTATTGGTTTGAGCCGGAAAAATTTCTGCTTTCCGATTTGTCTTTCCAAAACGAACGGTACAAACTGGATTTAAGCGATAAGTTTAACCTCTGTGAAATTTTGTTTTTATAGATTGAGCCGAATAAAAACCTTTCGGAATGAACTTCGTTCCCGATTTGATTTTGCGAGGGAATCAGAGCTTCGCGAGAATTTTTCCAATAATCGAACGTTGCTTTGTCTCTATAAAAGCCTGTCGCCATAAACGAAAGGGAAACGGAATCGGAGAATTTATACAGACTTTTGAAATAACCTGAAAATCTGTTTTGCCAATCGTTCATTCTGTAACTCATATCTTCGTAGCGGGTGACGGAAAACGCGATTCCCAGATTGCCGAATTTATTCGAGTGGCTTACGGTAAAATTGTTAAATGTTCTGTATTTATCGGACCAGTCCCATTCTTTATGAAAAGGTTTATCGTAAGCTCCGACTTGGGTTTTGATCATTGTTACCGGTTTTTGAGGAATATTTTTTGTGATGATATTAATTACTCCGCCGATGGCGCTTGAACCGTACAGGGAACTTGCCGCTCCTTTGATAATTTCTATTCTGTTCAAATCGCTTATCGGGACCAATTCCCAAATTATTTCGCCGGTGTCGCCGGTAAATGCCGGAATACCATCGATTGCCACTAAAACCCGTGTTCCCGCACCCCGACTGTAACCGCTTGAACCCCGAATGCTTACTTGATCGAGTGTAACGTTGACTCCGGGCGCATATCTTAAAACATCGTCAAGTTTGATGAAATTTTTTTTGGAGATGAAGTATGGAGAGATTACAGAGGCACTTACCGGTAAATCGGAAATTTTTTGCCGGTGTTTTCCGGCGGTAACCACAACTTCGTTAAATTTTAGCGTTGTTTCACGAAGTATGATTTTAACGGAAACTTTATCTTTGTTAAGTCCGATATTTTTTGTGAACTTTTTGTAACCTACCATGGAAGCAACAAGAGTGTAATTTCCATACGGAATGTTCCGGAGTTCGAAATTTCCTTGTAAATCGGTTGCAGTGCCCCGGTTAGTATTTTTCAGCAGAATGTTTACACCTACAAGCGGAATGCCTGTTTCGTCTGTTACTTTACCTTCTATAGTTCCTGCTTGCCCGAAAATAATTGCTGGGATAATAAAGAAAAATCCAAAAAGTATTTTTACGGGTTTCCTCATTTTATTTTCCTCCCGGCGGTTGAACGGGCGGATGATTAAAATCGCATGTTATGTTAATATTGTGCAAAAATGTGTTTTCCGGGATAATTAATCTTCCGGGTTTTGTCGAATCGCCCGGATTGAAATATATTCCGGCAATCGTCCAATCTTCCCGTTTTAGCGAGATAGTTTCCAAAGTAGATTGTGCTACGGCAAGGTAACCGTATTCCCCGGGTTTAATAACGCCGAACAGTGAATTGTTCTCAGTCGTATATTTATATTCGTTTACCCCGTATGGAATTTCGTTGCTTACGTATTTTAAATTTTCCGCACTGAAATCGGTTGTATCCAAAAGCGGCTTTTCGAATAACACAATGTGCGTACGTTTTACGCTATCGGGCCACTCACCAATGAAATATATTGTTCCGCTGAATCCGGGTTCTTGCAAACCAGGTTGAATACCACCGTCGCAATTCCATAACACAATGGCGAGCAATAAATATTTCAGCAAGTTTTTCATTGCAAATTATTTTATTTTGCCGATTAGAAATCCTTCTTCACCCAAACGTTTCGATAGTGAGATTACCGACTCGGCGTTTTTTTCGTCGCAAATTGCTATCAAGCCTACTCCCAGATTAAATACGCTTCTCATTTCATCGTCCGGTATGTCACCCGCGTTTTGTATTAGTTTGAAGATTGCCGGCTGTTCCCAAGAATTCCAATTTATTTCGATGGATAGATTTTCGGGGACTACCCGTTTCGTGTTTCCCAAAATGCCTCCGCCGGTAATGTGGGAAAATGCTTTTACCAAGTTTCGGGAATGGAGCTCTCGAATTAAACTCAAGTAAGATTTGTGAATTTTTAGAAGTTCGGCGCCCAAAGAATTTTCAAGTTCTTCCGGCTTTTCTTCCAAATCGAATTTTTCGAGCAATACTTTTCTTGCAAGCGAATACCCGTTAGTATGCAATCCCGAAGACTTAAAACCGATTAATATATCGCCGCTCGTTACGTTTTTACCGTCCAGGATATTTTCTTTTTCTACGATACCGACAATCGTTCCCGAAATATCGTAATCCGTTTCGTCATAAACTCCGGGCATCTCGGCTGTTTCCCCGCCGATAAGTGAAATGTTGTTTTCTTTACAGGCTATCGAAAAACCTTTTATTATCGATTCCGCAATAGACGGATTGAGCTTACCGAATGCAAGATAATCCATAAAATACAACGGTTCGGCGCCACAAACGGCAATATCGTTTACACAATGATTTACCAAATCTTGCCCGATTGTATCGTGAACATTCATTCGAATCGCAATTTTGAGTTTGGTTCCGACGCCGTCGACGCTCGAAACCAAAACCGGTTGTTTATATTTTTTTATATCCAGTTCATAAAATGCGCCGAAATGACCTATTCCGGCCAACACATGTTTGTTGAATGTTGACTTGACATGCCGTTTGATTTTTTCAACGGTTTCGTCGCCTGCTTTTAGATTTACTCCCGCTTCTTTGTACGAATCGCTCAACTTTACTCCCGTTTAATTTTCCGCCTGGTAAAATAACATATTTTTTATAATTCTTAAACACCGGAAACAAAAGAGTAAGCTAGGAAGTGAAATGAAACAAAACGGATTTTTCTTTGTAAGAGGGGACGTTCCGGAATAATGGAACCTATAGCATGTAATTGCATCGAATAATAGGTAAAATATTCAATTTTTTGGTAAATTTTAAGTTTGTAACGGAACAATTAAGTTAATAATAATAATATGAGTTTGGGTGAATTAACAGAAAGAGAAAAAGCTGTTTTACGGTATGTAATCCATCAATTTATTTTGACCGCCAGTCCGGTAGGTTCGCGTGTTATTTCCAAGAAATATAATCTTGGATATTCTTCGGCGACCATACGAAATATTATGGCGGATTTGGAGGAATCCGGTTACCTCGGTCATCCGCATACTTCGGCGGGAAGGGTTCCTACGGATAAGGGTTACAGATATTATGTCGATTCGTTAATGGGAACTCCGAAGCTTTCTCCGTCGGTGAAAAGTTTAATCGAATCGAGTATTTCCTCAACATCGAAAGAAACCGACGAATTACTGAGGGTAACGTCCACAATTTTATCCGATATTACAAAGCAATTGGCGTGCGTTACTTACCCGAAATTCGATAAAGCCAAACTGGAAAAAATTCAGTTGGTCGGACTTTCCAGCAAAAGGATATTGGTTGTTCTAACCGTTAGTTCCGGTTTGGTTAAAACAATTACACTGGAGATTAATTCGGGTATCGATCAGAAAAATTTGATTTCGATTCAACAATTATTGAACGAAAGACTATCGGGATTAACATTTTCCGAAATCCGTAAATCGTTCAGAAAACGGATAAAGGATTACAAATCGGAATATAAACCGATAATCCGGGTTTTTCTTGCATCTGTTGACGAAATTTTTACGGATGTGAGAGAATACGAAAAATCGATAATAACCGGAGCAAAGCACATTTTACAGCATCCGGAATTTGAAGAACACGAGCATCTTCACAGCATTATAGAATTGATAGAAGATAAAGATGTTATTATTCACATAATGGACGATCAGCTGAAAATGCAGAAAGGCGATGTTTTGGTTTCCATCGGTAGCGAAATAAAGGATAGGAAACTAACCGACTACAGTCTGATTGTAAAGGAATATAAAATCGGCGATCTTGCCGGAAGCATCGGAATTGTTGGACCGAAACGAATGGAATATTCGAAAGCGGTTGCATCCGTAATTTATGTGGCCGAATTGCTTTCCAAAGCATTGCAAAAAAATAATTAACGAGGTGAAAAAATGAAGGAGAAAAAGAAAACGATGAGCGAAGAAACAAAAAAGACAAAAGAAAAAGAAGAACATAAAACCAAAAAAGAAAAAAAATCGGGTAAGGGGAAAAGGGAATTGGAAGAAATAAAAAAAGAATTGGATGTTGTTTTGGAAAAAGTTGAAGAACTGGAAAAACAAAACGAAGAATTGAAGGATTCGTTGTTAAGAAAAGTGGCGGAATTCGAAAATTATAAAAGGCGAACGGAAAAAGATCAATTGAATCTGCTGGAATATGCTGCCGAATCGGTATTATTAAAAATCATTCCGATTTTCGACGATCTTAATCGCTCGCTCGAACACATTGACGAAACCGATAATGTCGAATCGATTAAAGAAGGATTGAAATTGGTGGTGGATAAATTCAAAAAAACGCTCGAGGAAGTGGGGGTTAAAAAAATAGAAACAAAAGACAAACAATTCGATTACAATTACCACGAAGCGTTGATGCAACAAAATGTTGAAGGTGTTCCGCCTCATACGATTATAACCGAAGTTGAGCCCGGTTATATTTACAAAGATAAAGTGCTGAAACACGCCAAAGTTATTGTCAGTCAAGATAACACCGAAGCTTCCGAAAAGGAAGAGAGCGGAGAAGCACAAAATTAAGCGAAAAGGAGTAAAGTTAAGAAATGGCAAAAAGAGATTACTATGAAGTTTTGGGAGTTTCGAAAGATGCGTCGCAAGACGAAATAAAAAAAGCATACAGAAAACTGGCAATGAAATATCATCCCGATAGAAATCCGGGTGATAAGGAAGCCGAAGAAAAATTCAAAGAAGCCGCCGAGGCTTACGAAGTTTTAAGTGATCCGGATAAAAGAGCAAAGTACGATAAATTCGGTCACGGCGGATTGAAAGGAGATCCGAGTTTCCACGGTTTTACGGATATCAACGATATCTTCAGTCATTTTTCCGATATTTTCGGCGGTTCGTTCGGAGGCGGTTCGATTTTCGATGATTTTTTCGGCGGCGGAAGAACAACCGGTTATTCTTCGGGGAGAACATCTACGGGCACACCCGGCTCCGATTTAAGAATCACACTTAAATTGACATTAGAAGAAATTGCCAAAGGAACAACTAAAAAAGTTAAATTAAAACGATATGAAGTATGCGATGTTTGCGGCGGAACCGGTGCAAGTAGTCCTTCCGCATTTAAAACATGTCAAGTATGCGGCGGTTCGGGTGAAATAAGACAAGTATCCCGCTCAATTTTCGGACAATTTGTAAATATTGCTCCGTGTAAAAACTGTAACGGAACTGGCAAAGTAATTTCGGATCCTTGCAAGAAATGTAAGGGCGAAGGAAGAATTTATACCGAAGCCACTATAAATATTAACGTTCCGCCGGGTGTAACGGATAACAGTTACATGACGTTGCGCGGTGAAGGTAATGCAGGAAAAAACGGAGGTCCCGCAGGCGATATTATCGTAATTTTCAAAGAATTACCGCATCAATATTTTACGCGTGAAGGCGACAACATAATTTACAATTTATATTTGAGTTATCCCGAACTTGTACTCGGTACCGAAGTGGAAGTGCCTACTTTAAGTGGCAGGGCAAAGTTAAAAATTGAACCCGGATTACAACCCGGCAAATATTTGAAAATGAGGGAAAAGGGAATTCCGCATTTACACAGCCACGGTGCAGGAGATCAATTGGTTAAAGTAAACGTGCATGTTCCGAAACATATAAATTCGAGGGAAAGAGAATTATTGAAAGAGTTAAGCAAAATGCCTAATATTCAAGCGCCGAGATAATTTAAAAATAAATTAATAAATGGCTTTATCAAACTGATAAGTGAAATATCGCGCAAATTCGGTTTAACCGTTACCGAGTTTTCCGTAATTTCATTTTTAACCATTTCGTTGGTGGGAGGCGCAGCCGCTTATATAGCTAAGTATAATAAGGTTTTGCCGAACGAAGCTGATTTTAACTATTCGGAAAAGGATAGTCTTTATTTTGAACTTAAAAGAAAATCGGCGCAAAAAAATCAAAATAACAAAAAAATTGTTGATTCTAAGCAAGAACTTTTAGATTTTAGTAAAGATAAATTCGAAAAGAAGAAAAAATTACTTCCGAACGAAAAAATTAAGGTTAATTCGGCCGATTTGGAAACACTGATTAAGTTGCCCGGAATCGGAAGAAAAACCGCACAAAAAATTATCGAATTTCGTAACTTACATGGGAAATTTGATTCGATAAACGATTTACTTAAAATTAAAGGAATCGGAAAGAAAAAATTAAGTAAATTTAAAAAGTTTATAATAATAGATTAAAAATTGCATTTTCAACTCTTGGAGGAAAAATGACTAAACGTTCCGAACCATGGTATATTCATGCTGCACTTTATGTTGTGATAGCAATACTTACCTACATTCTTATTAAAGTCGCAATTATCGACCCGACGAATTACATCGAAAAAGAAAATTATTATAGAACCGAATCCAGATTAAGAATGGATAATATACGCCAAGCTGAAATTCTTTGGCAAAAACAATATAA
The DNA here is from genome assembly GCA_964553325.1 of uncultured Melioribacteraceae bacterium. Classification (GTDB taxonomy): domain Bacteria; phylum Bacteroidota; class Ignavibacteria; order Ignavibacteriales; family Melioribacteraceae; genus BMS3ABIN04. Next base: position 123,688 of record CAZKKI010000071.1, read on the forward strand.
AAGATATACGGATGATTTGGATAGTTTGATTATGTTTATCAAAACAGATTCTACGGTTGCCAAAATTATGACCGGTGTCGATACGATTACGGGTAAATCAACCAATCCGTTTAAGAAATTAACGGTAGGCGAGTTTATTCCCGATTCGATTAAATATACACCCAAGTCGCACAGCATTTACATCTTGCAAGTCGATACTACTACTTCAATTGATACGGTAATTAATTTCAGAACGGGGAAAATTTCCAGAATTGATACGAACATTGTAATCGGTACGAGATATTACGTGGAAGATCCGGACGGTTACGGTACAATAGGTTCGGTTGATAATGAAGCTTTGAAAAATACCGCTTCTTGGGAATAATGAGGAATTCGTCCCGTGTTTGTTAATCACGCCGGATTCAGTATTTCTTCACAAAAGCTGCAATTGGTGGAAATTGATTTTAACGACGGAAGGTTCCTTATCGAAAATATTGATGAGGAACCTTTTCCTTCTGATATAGATAAAAACACTTCTTCAACTCAATTCCTGTCGGTTTTACAAACCGCTTACGAAAAAATAATAGACAGAAAGGAACTGAAAACGGATATTGTTTCTTTCGCATTGCCGTCTTTCTTTTTTAAGTCGGCTAAAATTCCGTTCGATCCGAATCTAATTACCAAAGATTTGGAGAGACATTTGAAATGGGAATTCGGAATTTTGTTTCCCGGTGTTAACCCCGATGATTATGTTATAGATAAATTTGCTCTCGAAGAAGATTCAAACGAATTGATTCTTTTCGGGATAGAAAGAAAAATTTTACAAACGGTGCACAAGTTTTGCATCAGAAATAATTTAACGCTTAAATACGTGGATAATTCTTTCATCGCCAGCATAATTCTATTGCCTCATTTAACGGAAGCATCTAAGAAAAATTTCGTTTCCGTTTTTATTAACAAAAATTATTATGTCATCGCATTCGTTAAAAATTCGGTTCCGGTTTTTTATCGTTTTGTGGAATCCGGTGGCGAGAATTCAGCTCCGGCAATGTTTGAAAGATTGGAAAAATTCAAGAATGATTTGCTTACAGATAACGATTTACCGGAATATTATGTATTTGGCGACGGTCTTCAACAGGATTTTATAGATGAACTGAACAAAAAAAACGGAATATTTTTTCACACGGTAAATCCATTTAAATTACTTGAATTGAATCAAAGATTAAAAGAAAATCCGCTTGTGCAGCAAAAGTTTTATTCGTTTACCGCCGCAACCGGTATGGCAATGAGATTAATTTGACAGATGAGAATTATCGCCGGAAAATACAAAGGTAGAGTATTAAAAGTGCCGCCGGTAAAATTAACCCGACCTACAACAGATAAAACCAAAGAAGCAATTTTTAATTATTTAAACAACATAATCGATTTCGAAGGGATTTTGATGTGCGATATTTATGCGGGTTCCGGTTCGCTTGGACTGGAGGCGTTAAGTCGTGGAGCAAAAGAAGTTCATTTCGTGGAAAAGAACTTTGCAGTCGTAAAGATTTTACAGCAAAATATTTCCATGCTGAAAGCCGAGAACAAAACCAAAATTTTCAAGCTTCCGGCGGTCAGGTTTTCGAAAATGAAAAATCACGCCCGTTATAATTTTATTTTTGCCGATCCGCCTTTTTTCAAAGATGATATACACATTGTGGCGAAAAATATTTTAAATAATAACTTTTTAGAAGAAGATGGTATTTTTTTAATCGAGCGCTCAATTCAAACAAGGGAAAAAGACGTGGAAAGTTTCGGGGTTGAACCGTTTAAACAATTGGGCGATAGTCTGATTTATAGTTTAAGTGATATCTGATTTTCTCATAAATTTGTTATATTGTACCGAGCATAATCACATTAGAATTTTAGGAGAAATATGAAAAGAGTAATTTATCCCGGAACATTTGATCCGGTTACCAACGGACATATTGATGTAATTAAAAGAGCAACGGAATTGTTCGACGAAGTGGTTGTTACGGTTGCCAAAAACCCTTCCAAATCTCCGTTGTTTACAGTCTCGGAACGAATTGAAATGTTGGAAATAAGTTTGAAAGACATACCTAATGTTTTTGTGGATAGTTTCGGCGGATTGGTTGTAGACCACGCCAAAGAAATCGGTGCGGTCGGAATCATCAGAGGATTGCGCGCTATAAGTGATTTCGAATTCGAATTTCAAATGGCGCTTATGAACAGGAGATTAAACAGTTCGCTGAAAACAATTTTTCTTATGCCGAATGAAAAATATACATATCTTAACTCAACGATAATCCGAAATCTGGCTCAGTTCGACGGGAACATAAAGGACTTTGTTCCCCCGATAGTTGTTGAAAAACTAAGGGAAAAGTATTCCGGCAGAAGAGATAAATTCCAAGAAATAGGAGATTAAACAAAATAATTATTGCTTAATTTTAATCTCTTCCCAAACCGAATTTGAAAAATCCGGACCCGGCGCTCTGTAAAATTTTAAAATAAAAATCGAATTGCTTCTTACCAGTTTCGAGACCCCGACCCAAGGGATTTTAAGCGAGAGGCCGGCATAAGCATCACGCAATTTTTGTTCACTTTCAAACGGTTCACTGGTAGGCAAAAATCTTTCACGGAGTGTATCGCTTTTAACGGATTCGCAATCGGTGCAAATACCGTTTGTCATCAACCACATTTCGGTATGTTTGTTAAAAAACTCTTCAATGGAATTTAATTCGTTAGCGGATGCAGTTCCGTCTTTATTTCCCAATTGTTCAGCCAAAAATTGGGTGGATATTTCCACCCGAATGCTTTCATCCCCGGGCGAGACGGTATTGTTGCAACTGCCGAGTAAAAAAAGAAATAATAACCGGAAAAATTAAAGAAACTGTAATTTTCATAATCCCTCCTGCTTTAACCTTTTTTACTCAAAGTATAATTAAAGTAAGAAAAATTCATAATCAAACAATATAAAAATTTTAGCATGCGTTTATTTAGATATATT
>CAZKKI010000072.1:0-86372 GCA_964553325.1 uncultured Melioribacteraceae bacterium
TCTTTTTGTTCTTCGGCGGAAATGTAAACCGAATGAGGATCCAAATCTTTTAACATTCCTCTGATTGCATCTTCAACGAGTTTTGTCGTATCAACCTCTTCCAAATAATATTTTGTGGTGTAATCCAGTACTTCGCCGAATTTATCGACATTTTCTTCAATTTCCTTGTCGCCTATAAGAAGATGAAGATTACTGCCGATGTAAAAACCTATAACCAAAGAAAACAAAAAGTAAATGAATTTTAATCTGGATTTCGACAAAATGCGCTTCCCCTTAAATTTTAATTTTAAACCCTAATTGCGAATCGAAAATTTTTCCGGAAATATTTCCACGACGAGATTCGTTAACATAATTTAATGAAAGAAAAAGAAATAAATTGTTATACGGCTCATAGACAAAATCAAAATCAAATTTTCTGACGTATTCCCTGTCGCCTTGTAAAAAATAGATTTCTTCGGAATCATTCGTGCGGTGACCCAATAAAATATCGCCACCGTAATTTATTGTAGAATCACCATCAATTTTGTTGGCACCGTGTACCGTGTAGTCGAACATAAACGAAACTTTAATTCTGTAATGAGGGTAATAATTTATTTTTATCGCCAGACTCGAACTATTCGGTTGTTTGTTAACACCTATTCCGTATCCCAAACTTGTATAATTGTTATAATTTAAGCGGTGAGTAAATACGTAAGGATCGATTCTCAAATAATCAATCTCCAATTCAACCGGGATAACCGGAAATAATTGTGAGGAAAAAATACCGAGATGCATCAATGTTTGGTTGCCGTACCAACCGGTTCCCAGTTTTCCGAAATCAATATCGTCTATCAGTAAAGTACCGTAAAATTTTAATCCGTTTATTGTATTGTTAGTAAAATCAAAAAACAACATTGAATTGTCGCGGTCTTGATTTGCATGTTCTACGCTTTTATAAAAATTAAACGGATTCAAATACGAAAAATCGATTCCGCGATTTGCATAAACGATAATTTCACCGGCACCGATTTTTAAGTGTTTCGAAAAATTATAGTAAAAACGGTGATACGAAATATATTTGTCGTGTATAACATTTCCACCGTTTGAAGTAGAATCGAAAACCGTTGCGATTGTTCCGAGAAGTTTACCGTGTAAGAACGAAAAGCCGAAGTTTTTATATTTTAAATTTAATTGTATGTAATCGAGCGGCGGAGAATAATCCGATAGTAACGAGCGGTAATTTTGATAACCTATAATTTTTCTGTCGCGCCCTATTTTGAATTTTACGTAATCGAATTCCGCCAGTAAATAGCCTTCGGTTTCGTCGAAGAAATCGTTTCCCAAGTTAGAAGAAGTTGTAGTGTGAATTTTGAAATTGTATTTTCTGCTGCCCGTCGATTGAGCTAAATTTCTGTTTCCGGCGAAAGTTCCGTTTGTAGCTTTTATCGAAAATCCCAAGCGATTGAAAAAAGAAAACCGTGCGATTCCCCCGAAGTTAAATATGGAAGTCGATTGGACGCTATCGTCAATGAATTTTCTGTTGTAAAAAGTAGCATCTCCCACGAAATTAACAAACGCACTGAACCGATTATTTTCCGTGAAATAAAAAACGAATTTTTCTTTTTGGGAAAAGATGTTATTGAGTCCCGATTCTGCCACTGAAGAAAATTTATTTACATTACCGTTTAATTCATAATCGAATTCTGTTATAAAATCGTTAAGTGTTTCTAAATCGAGCGGTGTGAGTTTTTCTTTTGCCCGTATAATTTCTTTAAGGTAACTTGCAACTTGTTTTCTGGTTTTCGGAAGTTCGAATTCGTCGTAATTGTTTATAATTTGGTAAGAATCCATTCTTTTGAGAAAAGTGTAAACCGGATGCGTGTATTCCACATAACCTACTTGCGCAAAGGTTTCGACGGCAAAAAGCAGAGTTATAAAAACAAATTTTTTCAAATTATCTTACCTGTTCCCAAGTTTTGGATAATGACCTTTTTGTAAAAATAACCGAAATACTGTTACTAAGCCAAGTAAAAAGAATTTTAAAATGTCCGTATTTTCTGTATCTCCGCGGCGATTCGAAAACGGTAATTTTATTGGCGAACAGTATTTTACCTTTTCGCCTTATGCGTTTGAACAATTCGAAATCTTCACCGGCAATCAATTTTTCGTCGTAGCCGTTCAGTTCGTTGAAAACGCTTTTTTTAACAACGTGGCATTCCCCTCTTCCCATTCCCAAACCGATAATATTCAAAAACCAAAAATAGTAATTGTAGAAAGTAAGAAACACCAAATCGATAAATTTGGAATCGGCCGGGAATACTTTTACCGCGCACGTCATTGCCAAATAATTTTCCGGATAAAATTTGTTTACAATCAAATCGAAAAAATCGAACGGTTTTTCTATCATCGTATCGCAATTGAGAAATACGAGAACATCGCCATCGGCTATTTTAGCGCCGGCGTTTCTTCCTTGCGAAATATTTTGTTTTTCGTTCGGGGCAACGGTAACAACTTTATGTGTGTATTGTTTGGCAATTTCGATTGTTCCGTCAGTGCTGCCACCGTCGGATACGATAATCTCGTAATCGTATTTTTTTTTCAAAGCCGGCTCGGTTAATTGTTCGAGTAAGACCGGAAGAAGTTTTTCTTCGTTCAGAGCCGGAATAATTATGCTAAGTTTAACAGACATAGTTTAATAAACAAACGCCAGAAATGCCGCATCGGGAGTAATGCGTATTCCGGGCATCGGAAAATGAATATAGTTTAATGTATTTTTAACAAATTGCCAAAACTCGCCGTGCAGCGGAAGTTCTTCGGCGTCCAAATCGAACGCAATGTAAAGTTCACGTTTACCTTTGCCGAAGCCGTTCCAGTCTTTTAACCCCGTTCCCACGGAAATCATCAAAAACGAAGGCCAATATTTTGCCCAATTTCCGGGAAGAAGATTTTTCATTCTCAGCGCAAGCCAGTATTTTTGTCCTGAATAATCATCGGTTACATTATTTGCTCTGTGCAAACGATTTCTATCGCCCGGAGGCGGTGGATTCAATAAATCTTCCGACGGCCAGTAACTTACACGAGGTTGAAAATTTTTAAGAAACGGATAGTAATATTGACCGAGAAAATAAAGAGCGCCAAGTAAATCGGCGCCGGCATCTCCCGGACTGAAACCCCAGTTTTTGCCGAAACCGTCTTCTATTTCGATATACATTTCGAATGCGAAAGCCGCGGCGGCGGAATATATTACCGCGTTTTCATTACGGATGCCGGAGCCTTCAAAAGCGGATGAAAATGCGTGAGCCAAAAGATGGGTTCCGTAAAAGTGTCCGATTTTATCTATCCAAAGCGCGTATTCCCAATCGTTAACTATTTTGAAAGTCGAACTTTGATCCGCCCACCAAGTATTCTTTTGGTAAATGTGAATTGCAACACCACTCGATAACGTTATTGCGCCTATTATTGCCAAATTAGTGTAATTGATTTGGTTTTCCAGCGGATCCGAGTTCAAATGTATTTGTTCAACTGTTCTTAGCGAAAGTGGCGGATTGATACCGGATTTACGCAAAATTGCTTCGGACGGTTCGAGCGAATAATTCCCTTGTGGAAACACCGTAGAAAAAAATATAAAAATCAAATACGTAGTATTTTTCAATCCGTTTAGCATCAGTTTGCGTAAAATCCAATTTCTTTCCGTAGTACTATTTTTCTTTTCTCATTTGAGGGAACAAAATAACATCCCTTATCGAGCTTTGGTTTGTAAGCAACATAACCAATCTGTCGATACCGACACCAAGACCTGCCGTAGGCGGCATACCGTATTCCAGCGCTCTGATGTAATCGTAATCTATCTGATGAGCTTCTTCATCACCGGCTTCTTTATATTTTGCTTGTTGCTGAAATCTGTTTAACTGGTCGATCGGATCGTTAAGTTCGCTGAACGCATTACAAATTTCACGACCCAAAACAAAACCTTCGAAGCGTTCGACCAAACCTTCTTTCGAGCGGTGCTTTTTTGCAAGTGGTGAAAGTTCCACAGGATAATCCATTACGAAAGTGGGATGAATAAGTTTGTGTTCAACCGTTGCGGAAAATAATTCGTCAATCAGTTTCCCCTTGCTTTCCGTTCCGGTGAGTTCAACGTTTCTGCTTTTTAACGCATCGATAAGTTCTTCGTCCGGAGCTTTCAGTACGTCGATTCCGGTTTCTTTTCTTAACTCATCTACCATCGAAATTCTTTCCCATTTTTCTCCGAAATCGATTTCGTGCCCTTCAATATTGAATTTGGTTGAGCCGAATACCGATTTCGTAACTTCAGCAATCATCTTTTCAACAAAATCCATCATCCAAATATAATCTTTGTATGCAACGTATAATTCCATCATCGTAAATTCCGGGTTGTGTGTTCTGTCCATTCCTTCGTTTCTAAAATCTTTCGATATTTCGTAAACTCCGTCGAAACCGCCTACGATTAATCTTTTAAGATAAAGCTCATCGGCGATACGCAAAAACAGTTTCATTTCCAGTGTATTGTGATAAGTTTCAAAAGGACGGGCGGCGGCTCCGCCGTACAACGGTTGAAGAATCGGTGTTTCAACTTCAAGTAAACCTTGATCGTCCAAAAATCTTCTGAGATTGGTTACAATTTTCGAACGTTTTATGAACACGTCTTTTACTTCCGGATTAACAATCAAATCAACGTATCTTTGTCTGTATCTTAATTCTTTATCGGAAAATTGATCGTAAACTTTTCTGTTACCGTCTTCGTCAATCACTTCTTTCGGTATCGGTATCGGTCTAAGTGATTTTGCAAGCAATGTAAGTTTTTTTGCGTGTACGGTAATTTCACCCGTTCTCGTTTTGAACACAAAACCTTCAACGCCAACAATATCGCCTATATCCATTAACTTGAACGCATCGTACATTTCGTTTAATTCATCTTTTTTAAGATAGATTTGTATTTTACCTTTGAAGTCTTGAATTTGTGCGAACGATGCTTTCCCCATTTTTCTGATAGCCATTAATCTTCCGGCAATGCTTACGTCTTTGCCTTCGTATTTATCGTAATTTTCTTTTATGTCGGTCGAATACGAATCAACGTCGTATTTGTATGCGTAAGGTTCGATGTTTCTTTTAATCAGCTCTTCAAGTTCTTCACGTCGTCTTTTAATAAGTTCGTTGATATCTTCTTGAACCGCCGTATTCACTTTTCCTCCTGCTTGATTTTTCATTTATCGTTTATTCCCTTTTTGTTTGTTCATTATGTTCAGAATTTCTTTCGGATCGATTTTTTTATACTCTCCGCGTTTCAAACCGGTAACGGTAAATTTACCGAACCGAGTGCGTTCCAGATTTTTCACCGTATAACCGAGAGCGGAAAACATATTTTTTACAAAATGATTTCTACCTTCAACGGTAATCACTTTCACTCGCTTAGGGGATTTTTTGTTGACGAAATTAATAGAAACGAATTTTCCTTTTTTACCGCCGGTAACAATTCCCCGTAAAAGCTTTTCCCTGTCTTCTTTTTCCAAAGGCTTATCGAGCGTAACAACGTATTCTCTTTCTACTTTATTTCTCGGATGAGTTAAGAAATTTGCGAATTCACCGTCGTTAGTCAGAATTAAAACACCGGTTGTATTATAATCCAAACGGCCGACCGGAAAAATTTTTTGTTTTGTTTTGATTAATTCCGTTACCGTTGTTCTGTCTTTTTCATCTTTGGTTGAAGTTATAACGCCTTTCGGTTTGTTCAGCAAAAAATATACTTTCCTTTCCCAGCGAATTAATTCACCGTCAACTTTTACTTTGTCTTTTTCCGGGTCGATTTTGACGCCCAACTCCGAAATTCTTTTACCGTTAACGGTAACTCTGCCTTCGGATATCAATTCATCGGCTTTTCTGCGCGAAGCAATGCCGCATTCGGCTATAAATTTATTCAGTCGTATCAAATCCGTCTTGTTCCGTTGCCGTGTTGTTTTCAAGTTCTTCCTCAATTTCGTTCATCATAATTTTTCTTTTTTGCTCAATGAAATCGGAATCTTTCATAATTTCCTCAATCTCTCTCGGTTTGGGCAGATCGGCAATTTTATTCAACCCGAAATACATTAAGAATTCGTCGGTTGTGCCGTAAAGCAAAGGTCTTCCGATGGTTTCCGCTCTTCCTTTGATTGTAATCAGATTTTTTTCTAGCAGCGAATTAATTATATAATCGGAATTAACTCCGCGTATTGTTTCTATCTCGGGTTTGGTAATCGGTTGCTTGTAAGCAATAATAGCCAATGTTTCCAAAGCGGCTTGACTCAAACGTCTTCTGCTTTTTTCCGAAGACAAATAACCGATATATTTTGCGTATTCCGGTTTCGTGCCGAATGTAAATCCGTTCGCAATTCTTAAAATTCTGAATGCCCTGTCGTTTTCTTCGTAACATTTATTCAAGTAATCTACGGTTTCTTCAACATCCTTGTTCGTAACCGCAATATCGTCGCCGTCTATTTCTTTAATTGCTTTTACTATTTCGGTTGAACCGATTGGTTCGTCCGAGGCAAAAATTAAAGATTCGATTATCGATTTATAAATCTTTTCCATCGCTCAACTTGTAAATAACAAAATCGTTTAATTTCTCGGAAGTGTTAATTCCTATTTTATCCATTTTCACCAATTCAAGCAATGCAATAAAAGTTACAACAATTCTGATTTTCTCATTCATTTCCCTAATTAAATCGAGGAAATGCACATAGTTCGATTTTTCGACGAAATCCATTATAAATTCAATTTGTTCGTCGATTGTAACGTTGAATTTTTTAATTTCATGAACAACCTCTTCCGGTTTCTCCATCAGCGCTTTTTGGAAAGCTTTAATCAAATCGTAAACCGTAATGTTTTTAAGCAAAGCACCTATTTCTTCGGGTGTTTCTTTCGGATCGGCGGAAAAGTTGCCTCTGTAATTGATTTTGCGTTGGTTATATTCCAGTACCGAAAATTCTTCCGCCATTTCTTTGTAACGTTTATATTCGAGCAAAGCTTTTACAAGATCGGCGCGCGGATCAATTTCTTCGCCTTTTTCATCTACTTCTTTCGGTAAGAGCATTCTGACTTTAATCTGCATTAAAGTTGCCGCCATAAGAAGAAAGTCACCCGCTATCTCCAAATCGAGTTGTTCGATTAGATGGAGATAATCCATAAACTCTTTAGTTATTTTGGATATCGGGATATCGTAAATATCCAATTCATCCCTTTTAATGAAGAAAAGCAGAAGATCCAAAGGACCTTCGAAAGTATTTAATTTTACTTTATACATTTTAACCTAAATTCATTGCTTTGTGCACTTCGTTCATTGTTGCCGCAGCCACTTCGCGCGCTTTCTTTTCACCTTCAATTAAAATGTCCAAAACATCGTCCTTTCTGTTTTCGTATTGTTTCCGTTTTTCGATAATCGGTGCAAGAAAATCGTTTATTTTTGCAGTGCATTTAAGTTTGCAATCAACGCAACCGAGCGCACCGGAACGGCATCCGTTTTCGATTTCGATAATCTCACCGGGATTGAATTTTTTATGATATTCGAAAACCAAACACACTTCGGGTCTTCCGGGATCGTTACGCCGTATTTTTTGCGGATCGGTAACGGCTTTACGCAATTTTTGTTGAACGGTTTCCGGTTCATCCGAAAGCAAAATTGTATTATTTAGCGATTTACTCATTTTCGCATTCCCGTCCAATCCGGGTAATCGGGAAAATTTTGTAAGCAACGCTTTCGGTTCGGGGAATACTTTCCCGTATTGTTGATTGAATCTTTTTGCTATTTCACGCGTTATTTCAATGTGAGGCACTTGGTCTTCGCCAACCGGCACCGCATCGCCTTTGTAAAGCAATATATCGGCCGATTGCAATACCGGATAACCGAGATGACCGTAAATTACGTTTTGTATGTTTAAATCTCTTATTTGATCTTTCAACGTCGGATTTCTTTCCAACCGAGCTTTCGTTATTAACATCGAAAAAATTAAAAATAATTCCGTATGTTCCTTTACTTGCGATTGCCGGAAGAAAGGACTTTTTTCCGGATTCAAACCTGTTGAAAGCCAATCTATTACCATTTCTATTGTGTTGTTAAATATTTCACTTGTATCGGGATTGGTTGTAAGCACATGGTAATCGGCCACAAGGTGATAACTATCGTGTTCGTTTTGTAGTTTAATCCAATTTTCCAAAGCTCCAAGATAATGCCCGATGTGCAATTTCCCGGTCGGTCGCATTCCGCTCAATATTCTGTGTTTCGCCATAATTCCTTTTTATGTTTTGGTTAAAATAAATAATAAAAATAAGCAAAAATAATAATATTTTACGGGAGAAATTACAAGCAAGGTTAAAAAGTAATTGATAATTGGGAATTGGCATTCGTCATTGCCAAATTGCTATTTGCAAACTGCGGACTGCCAACCGGAAACCGGTCATTCGTCAATTGTTGAAATGTTATTTGGAAATTGTGATTTTTCCCGCGAATAACTCAAATGGTTAGGTTAAAATAAAAAAGGGGACGAAAATTCGCCCCCGTAAGTTAACGTTATTTTAGTAACAACATCTTTTTTACTTTAGTGTATTTTGGAGTGGTTAATTTGTAAATATAAAATCCGCTGGTTAAATCCGTTGCATTAAAGTTAATCCGGTAACTGCCAGCTTCTTGACGTTCATCAACTAATACTTTAACTAATTCACCTAACATATTGTAGATACTCAGTTTAACCGTTGTTTCCTCGGGAATCGAATATGCTATTATTGTGCTCGGATTGAACGGATTAGGGTAATTTTGCACCAATTCGTATACATCCGGTTTTGTCATTAAAACTTCTACGACGGGTGAATATTCATATTCGCCGTCAACGTCTATTTGTTTCAACCGGTAATAATAAACTCCGGTTTTTTCATCGACTTTATCGATATAAGAATACGATTTCGGGGAATTGCTGTTTCCGTAGCCTTGAACAAAAGCGATTTTTTCCCAATCTTCTTCCGAAAACGAATTTGAAGGGGAAACTTTACCCGTTGCAAAAGCTCTTTGGATTTCAAAACCGTAATTATTTACTTCCGTTGCGGTTTCCCACTTTAACATAATTCCGTTATCCGAATTTTGTGCCGTGAAAGTTGTTAGCTCAACCGGTAGTGATCCGTCCGGTTGAAAATCATTCAAATCTCTCGGTTGAATTTGATAACCCCAAGTGTAAGGTGATGTGTTATCGTATTGATTAAAAACGCCTACAACGTCTTTAGGCCAAGCCGGTTCTTGCGTACCGTCAATCTCCGTATCTTTGTCGATTCTCATTGTTAAAGTATGTGCGCCTCCGTCATCGGTAATTTCTATATTTGCATTTTGTCCGGATGCCGGCCAAGCATCACCGCCGCCGGTATTCGAGACATGTTGAATACCGATTAATGTTCCCTCGTAACTTTCAGGGTCGGCTAACAGTTGCTCTATTGTCAAGATAACCGGATCGGGTACGGCATTAACTCCAACGGGTTTACTCGATCCGTTATCGGTTATATCGCTTGCATTATCCGGAACTATTTCGGCTTTTCCGTTATATTGTTGCAATTTCCCGACGATAGTATAATTATTTCCCCTTACGATTGTAACACCAGTTTCGCCGCCTTTATAAATGTTTATTCCTTGTGTTGCATCTTGAATGTATACGTCGAGACTTGATGTTGAAAAAATTTCGCTTTCCACGGTTGCATCGCCGTTGATGCGTGCGTAAATATTCAAGTACGTCAATACCCCGTTAGCGTCAACGTCGTGCAAAGTTGCAATCGAGACCGTACCGGCAAAGTATTGTTCCGTTTGCGACTCGCTTGAGACGCCTTCGTTATCTTCGGCATAAATCCAATATTTAACCAAATCGCCGTTTCCGTATGCGCTTTCCGGTATTGTACCTTGATAAGTGGAGCCGCCGGTATTCGTCATTGTAACCGATTGTTCCGAACCGTCGTTAATCGTATATTTCAAAATAGCCGAGCCGATACCGTCTCCGTCGGTTATATCGGCTGTAACAACTGTATTTTCGTTTTCCAACGGAACTTTCGGAGAACGTGCAACATTTGTAATTGTAGGAGCCGCAGTGTTAAGCGAATGAGAGCCAAGTCCGTCGAATGTATCTTGCGGATATCCGTTCCATTCTACACCCGGATCAAAACTGTCCGAACCGTCCGAATCGCCTGCACCGTAAACCGATTTTCTTCTGATTGTATTATCTTTCGTGGAAGCATCTCCGGTTCCCCACTCGTTTCCCGGATCAACCCCGATTTGTCCGATAACGTCTAAAATTTCAGTCCCTTTAACCAACGCTACCGCATCGTCGCCATTAAACGACAAACTACCGGTTGTTTGGTCGGCTACATCCAAAATTGCTTGTGTTGCGCTCGAGTGAGCGACAACGAAAACATCGCCGTTAACAATCGAACCGTTAAGAGCAATTGTGGTTGAAGGTGTAACATTGCCGTTGGAGTAAATCTCGATTTTGTAATTCTCCGCCGAAAGATCGATTGTTCCGTGCGTATTGTTGAATATTTCAAGCGCTTTATTGTTACCGCTACCTTCAACGTATTCGCTGATGAACAAATCGGGTGATTTATAAGTCAAATCGTTAAAATCGATGTAATTAACATATTCGGGATGATCTACAAAAGGATTTCTGTTATCTTGAATCGATTGTACATAATCGTTTCTATCCATTTCCCACTGATCGGGTAAATCTTGCCAATGCCATTGCAAAAGCAAATCCAAATCCTGCGGATCGCGACCCAAATCGTTTTCTATATGATTATTCAACCAATTAAAACTCCAATCGTATCCGTCTATATCGTCGTAGCGAACCGACATATAAAGTAAAGCCCTTGCCGCATCGCCTTTGTGCGGATCTCTCGGTTCGTAAACGTAATTCCCGTTTGCGTCGGTACCTCTTTGTGATTCCATGAAAGTATAATCGGCCGTAACAACTTCACCAAGCGGAAGATTGCTTCTTATTGCATTAGCATTATTTTGGTGTGTCGGGAACAAATGATGCTGATCGGCATATTCATCCCGTTCAACAGGACTATCTGCGGGATTCGTAGGCATCCAGCTATGCGCCCAAGTATGTTCCCTGCTCAAAACATCCCAAGTAAAAGTACCCGAGTAGACATATTCGTAATGAGAATAGACGCAAAATACCGATTTTGTTCCGTCACCGTTATCTATCGATGCAAAGTTTGCTATGTTGGTTTCATCGAATTGAGAATAAGGCACCCACGTGTAAGGATTTCTTATTCTGTCTTTCAAGTCCGATAAAAATGTTGTTTTCCGCGGGTTTAGATTGTCGTAATATGTTCCTTGCGGATAAACCGAAACGGTTGAGAATAAAATTACGCTTAAAAACAGTAGAATTTTTTTCATTTGAGTAACCTCACCCCAATATTAATTAATAAACGATACTAAATTATCATTTTAAATATTTTCCAACTTGATACAGATCACAAAAATGTGGTTGAGTGAATCAATTGGATACAATTAAAAGAAAATAAATTATTTTTCAAGAACTTTTAGCCGAGTGATTCAGCAAGTGGTGTGAATTAAAGCTCCTACGGCTCTGTCATTTATCAAACTATTGTAAAATTCAATGGCTTTTTTCGTGTTTAGATGATAATATTCTATATTTTCGGTTTCCAGAAATCTTTTCGCTTTTTTCGATAAACGCAAACGGTTTAGCATTCCTTTGGAAATAATAATAATTTCCGCCCCGTTTTCAATCAACTCGTTAATATCTTCCGGTTGTATCCCTCTCGAATGATCGGTTCCGGTTTCGTCCCAATTCCATTCCCTCGCTCCACCTGGAAATAATTTTACATCTTTGAACGGTTCTTCGAAACCCTCTATAAGTATTTGCCCCCAAGAATATTCTTTGATTCCCGGGGATTTTGTCATAATCATCTTTTAAGCTCCAACTTCTTTATATTGTTTATGAAGTTTAAGAGGTTTCCGTTTTCTTCTTTCTCTTACTTTCATATTTAAAAATTCAACGCCTACGGAGAAAGCCATAGCAAAGTAAATATACCCTTTCGGAATGTGCAAGTCGAAACCCTCGCCGAAAAGCGACACGCCTACCAAAATAAGGAAGCTCAATGCCAACATTTTAATCGTAGGATGTTCGTCAACAAAATCCCCTATGGTTTTTGCGGCGAACATCATAACAAGTACGGCCAAAATTATAGCTATAATCATAACCATAATTTGGTTAGCCAAACCCACCGCAGTAATTACCGAATCCAATGAAAACACGACGTCCAAAATCGCTATTTGGATTAAGACGTTAACAAATCCGGCCGTAACTTTCTCGTCAACCGTTTCCTCTTCCAATTCGAGACTCGCATGTATTTCGTGTGTACTTTTACCGATAAGGAACAAACCGCCGGTAATTAAAATTAAATCCCTGCCGGAAATTTCTTTGCCCAGAAAATCGAAGATCGGTTGTGTTAAACCCATAACCCAAGTAAGCGAAAGTAGCAATAAAATTCTTGTTATCATTGCCAAAGCCAAACCGAGCACCCGCGCTTTATTTCGTTTGGCTTCTTCGACCCTGCTAACCAAAATTGTGATAAAAATTATATTGTCTATTCCGAGAACAATTTCAAGCAATGTTAAGGTTAACAATGCCACCCAAGCTTCCGGGTTTGCAATCCATTCAAACATTAAATCTCCGTAAATTTTAATTAGAAGTTGTGGTTTGTGAACATAAAAAATATATGCGGAAACAATTATTAAAGTAGAAGTTTACCCTTTTCCATAATTATTTTCCCGTCGAAATAAACGGTAGGTTTTTTAATTACTCCGTCAACATGAATTGGAACATTAACGTTTCCGCCCATGGATTTATTATTACCCAAAGCGATATGAACTGTACCCAAAACTTTTTCGTCTTCAAGCAAATTGCCGCTTAGTTTAACTTTGTCGTTGGTTCCTATACCAAGTTCTGCTATGTTTCTGGCTTTTTTACCGAATTTACTTAGCATTTTAACTAATTTTTTTGCTTCGGTGCCGCCGGAAATCTTTGTTGCATATCCTTTTTCAACCGTAATTTTGATAGGATTTTTCACCACTCCGATACCGGCCATCGAACCGTCCACTATAAAAATACCATTCGATTTCCCTTCGAGAGGAGCTACGAAAGCTTCTCCTGTTGGTAAATTGCCGCTTTCACCTTTTTTATGAAATAATCCTTTGCTGGGGATTGCTCTTCTGCCGGTTATTTCCATGGTTATATCCGTACCGTTCGGAGCGGTTACGCGAACGGTTTTTGTACGTTCAAGTTTTTTTGAAAGTTTAATTGTAAGATTTGCGATTTTTTTATAATCGGCATTTAAGCCTCTAATCATTACGTCTTTCGTTATTCCCGGGAAGGTGGCTATCCGAACTCCTTTTGCCGATGCATTCCTTCTGGCGTCGGTATGAGTTAGTGATTTGGTTGTAGGACACAAAACAACATCGTACATTTGCATAAGCTTGGCAACTGCTTCTGGCGGTTCTTGTCCGTGGTATTCCAGCGATTTCATTTCCACATAAAGGCTTTTGTGTCCTAACCGCATAGCATTTAGATATAAATTATAACCGATTTCTTTTTTATTTTCGTCGGTAATAACAAGAATCGATTCTTTCTTTTTTGCTCCCATGCAATCTTTAATTGCAATTATGGAAGCTTTATCAAGTTTGGTTAACCTCATTTGATTGTCCTTTTTATAACGGAATGCCGAAATTCATTTGAACCGTTGCGCCGAAACCGCTTTTATCGACGAATGAATCGTAAATTTGATAAACAGCCGAATTTCTGAACGGAATCATTTTCTTTATTTCGAATTGATGATAAAAAGCCGTACCTTCAACGGTTACATAATCCCGAATGAGATGAATAATTAACCCCGTGCCAACGTAATAACCGATGTCGGTCTTGAAATTATCGTATTCGATTTTGTCTTTTTCTTTTCCACCTTCCAAAATTTCACCGGAATATCTACTGTTAAAGAAAGTGATGCCACCTTCAACAACTTTAAAATCGACGAAACTTAATAATGGAATTCCGAAATCGACTCCTATTCCCCAATGGTTCAGATTAACGGTGTATCTTTCTTCCATCGGTAAGTTGTTCAATTCGGAAAATATACTTTTTTCTTCTTTCAAAAACTGATAAAACGCTTTAGCGGTAAAGAAGTAATTTGTAAAGTCGGCACGAAAAATATTTGCGCCGATTTTAAAACCCTCCGCTTTTTGGAAAGTTATATCCCGTTCGGGAAATCCGAAGTCCGTGCGGAACCGGTTAGTTAAATCTTCCGCACCTTTAGCGGAATAAAGCTGATTGGTATAACCTCCGAAGACACCGCTAAGCCCTAAACATCCGAAACCGCATGTTTGAGAATAATTAGTTGTAGCGAATACAGCAAAAATAAAAAATGTTAAAATTTTAATTTTCATTCCGGTCAATACACAAAGTCTTTTTTACAAAAATATGAAAATTTATTCGATTAAGCTAAACGCGATTGGTATCATTTACTTTCATGAACAATTGAATCATTCTGTTTTTATTCAATTGTTCAATAAATAATTTCACTCTTTCTTCAGCCGGTTCCACTTCATCGCCGAATTCCTTTACGCAAAGTTTCACAATATCCGAAACGGTTTTATCGCCCGTACAATTTTTCCAAACAAAGGAGCCGATTTTATCCAAGTCAACCCGGAAAGGTTTATCGAGCATTTTTTTGAAAAAAATTTTTTCGATAAAATTTAATGGTTTTTTAACCAGCACGGTAATTAGTCCGTTCTTTTCTTCCCATTCGCATTTATGAACGGGATATGCATTCAAAATATCGTTCATGCTTTAGATTCCTTAATGCCTAATTCCAACCCGTGATTATTAGGACCGGTTTCGCTTTTACGGAGCATGTACGCGAAGAAAAGTCCGAAAAATCCCAATGTAGAAAAAATCCACATTCCGGCCGTATAACCGCCCGTGTAATCGTTCACCCAACCGATTAAGAAATTCAATCCTGCTAATCCGATGTTTTGAATTAAAGTCATCAAACCGTAAGCCGTACCGAGTTTTTTTTCTTCTACAATAATTGCGACAGCGGGCCACATAACCGCCGGAATAAGAGAGAAAGACAGACCCATAATTCCCATCGGAATATACAAAGAAATATCGGTGTAATTCATTAATAAGTAAACGGGAATAAGCAACAACGAACCGATCATCATTAACAACGAACGTTTACCGATATAATCGGCGAGAAGACCGAACAGCGGAGTTAAAATCATTGAAAACAAAATCAGCATGCTCGATAGAAATCCGCCTAATTCCCTCGAAGTTCCGTGCGTTTCGATAAAAAATTTGACGGCAAAAGTTTGAAACGGAAAAATTGCCGAGTAGAATGTAACGCAGAGCAAAACAACATACCAAAATGAAGTCGGGAACGAAAAAATTTCTTTGAAATTAAATTCGTCTTGCTTCGGAACTGGATTAACGGCTAAGTTTTTCTCGGCATAAATATCCATTATCCAATAAATAGCAATCGATATAACCGAAACGCCGGCCGCAACAACGGCAATTAACAAAGGACCTTGCCATTCTTGATAAAAACTTTTTGCCCAAGTCGGTGAATTCAAAGCCGCAAATGTTCCCAATCGGGCTATTGTAAGATTAATCCCGAATGCAAACGAAAGTTGTTTCCCTTTAAACCATCTTCCCAAAACGGTTGTTACCGCAACGATTAAAGACTCCGCCCCAAGACCGAAAATCAATCTTCCCAGAGCCATTAAAATTAAATCGCCGCCAGAAAATGCGGTAAGTACCGCGCCGGTTAGACATAATGCCGAAAATATAAATGTGGAAATGCGGGTGCCTATTCTATCGATTATAATTCCGCCGATTAAAACCATAAAAATATTCGGAACGCTGTAAATTCCGTTGAGCAAACCAATATCGGCATCAGAGAAATTCAATTGTTTTGCAAGCAAGTCCGCAAGCGGACTAATACTATCGTATACATAATAATTTCCGAACATAGCCAGACTTACAAAAACGAGAATCGTCCAGCGGAACAAGGGCGAAGGTTCGGGTTTTACGGAAGTTGATTTATTCATATTCTCCACATTATAAAAAAAGCCGCCCGAATCCGTTTGCAGATTAACCCCGATAACATCAATGATTCGAAGCAGCCTATTAAATTACTAATTTATTTTTTTTGTAGATATTGTATTTTCTTTAAATTTCACTAATTCGTCATACGGATACTTAATAAGAACGTAAGCCAAGATAATAAAAATCAAAACACCCAAAATCCAATAGCCATCGAAATCCGGTGAAATACCGAAAACTTCTTTTAAGTTAATTCCGGCTCCGACGAATGCAGCAAGAATAATTCCGACGAGTGCTTCCCCTGCTACAAGTCCCGATGCCAAAAGCAAACCCGTATTGTTCACGATTTCTTTATCCGATTCGTCATCTATTTTCTTTTCACTAATTTTATCGACTGCGAATTTGATTAAACCGCCGACAAAAATAGCAAAAGTAGTATTGAACGGCAGATACATACCGACCGCAATCAACATTGGAGAAGGAGCTTTCAGCAGAATTAAGGCAAGAGCGAAAAACATTCCGGCAATTACCAAGGGCCAAGCCATTTCCCCGCCGATAATACCTTTACTAATCATTGCCATCAATCCGGCTTGCGGTGCGGGCAAAGCATCGCTACCTATTCCATTAGCTTGATGCAGTAACATTATAGGGAAAACCAAAATCAGTGAAGCGAAAACGACGCCGATTAATTCGCCTACTTCCATCTTCCAAGGTGTTCCGCCGAGAAGTTGCCCGATTTTCAGATCTTGCATCATATCGCCCGATACTCCGGCCACAACGCATACAACCGAAGCAACAGCAAGAGCAGCGGTAACGC
Organism: uncultured Melioribacteraceae bacterium; assembly: GCA_964553325.1. Classification (GTDB taxonomy): domain Bacteria; phylum Bacteroidota; class Ignavibacteria; order Ignavibacteriales; family Melioribacteraceae; genus BMS3ABIN04. The sequence continues at coordinate 16,945 of CAZKKI010000072.1, forward strand.
CTGCATCGCCAACCATTCCCGCCGCAACCATAAGTAATGCTGCAATTAATAATGTGGATAATGTCAAACCCGAAATCGGATTGGACGAACTACCGATTATTCCAACGAGATAACCGGCAACCGCAGCAAATACGAAAGCGGCAAATGCCATTACAACGGCTGCTAAAATTGCCGTGCCCAAAGTGTGAGTGAACATGTTGTAAACAACAATCATAGCAAGTATTAATATTCCAACGGCAATTAAAATGGGACCGAACGGCAAATCTTTTTCTATTCGGCTTTCTTCTTCGTTGGTTCCGGCTTTAGCGGCTTTGATGTCTCTGAAACCTTTTCCTATTCCTTGCACCAAACTTTTTCGCATTGAGAACAAAGTGTAAAATGCACCAACGAGCATTCCGCCGACTGCAATTGGTTTTACGGTAGAATCGTATGCTGCTTTTGAAATTAATGCCCAATTTGCTCCGTCGGCTGAAAAATCAACCAAATTGCTATACATTAGAAATAAAACAATCGGCATAAGGAAAAGCCAGCCGAATACCCCTCCGGAAAATGTAATAGCAGCCAACCTAAATCCGATAATGTAGCCTACACCGAGGAATGCCGGAGACGCAGCCGGAGAGGAAACGAGCATACCGCCTTTTTGTTTTATGGAAGTGATAATTTCCGATTTACTGTTCAACAAATTTATTTTTGAAGCGCCGAATTCCCAAAACCCTTTTACCGAATCTTTAATTAGCGTAATACCGTTGGGGTTTTTGAAAATTTCGATTAAAGCGCCAAGCCCCAATGTGGCAATAACGAATTTTGCTCCGCTTTTTCCTCCTTGACCCGCTTTAACAATTTCGGTACATGCTTGACTTTCGGGAAAAGGTAAAGATGCATCCTGAACCAATGTTTTTCTTAAAATTGTGATTAACAAAACTCCTAACACACCGCCAACCAGCATAAGAACTGTACTTTCCCAATAATTAAATTCATCCCACACACCGCTGATTACGAATGCGGGGATCGTAAAAATTGCACCGGCTGCAAGAGCTTCGCCCACGGATGCGGTTGTTCTCGCAATATTTTCTTCCAATATATTACCTTTAAAAATTCTTAACACCGCCATTGCAATAACCGCAGCGGGAAAAGTTGCGGCAACTGTCATTCCGGCTTTCAATCCCAAATAAACATTCGCCGAACCAAGAATCATTGCCAGCAAAACACCAAGAGTTATTGATTTAAAGGATAATTCTTTCATTTCTTTTTCGGGGGGTACAAACGGTTTGAACTTTTGGTCAGCCAACTTTACCTCCAAGGATTATTGGTAAATTGAAAAATTCAACTTAAAAACGAGAAGGCAAATAATCAAGAATAATTTGCAATTTAATTTTTCACCTTAATTCAAAGAATTTTTCACGTAATTAAAATTTCAAGCGCCGGATTCCGATATGACAAAGCGAAAAGTCATATTTAACCGGATCCGTTTTATCGAATTTCTTCAGGTTTTCCGTAATCTCTTCGGCCATTTTCCAACTTACTACTTTTCTATTTGTTAATTTTAACGACCGGCTGATTCTGGCAATATGCGTATCGACCGGAATAACCAATTGAGAAGCCGGAATTTCCTTCCATAATCCGAAATCTATATTATCTTTCCTTACCATCCACCGCAAAAACAAATTCATTCTTTTGCACGCACTTCCCCGGAATGGATCGGGGAACATAAATTTTATGCCGTTTGTAAGGGCTTTTTCGTCGATTAAACTCAACAAGTTGTTGCTGAAAAATGATATTGAATTCTTCAGATTTTTATCTTTTGGGAAATAATAAAGTAAGAATAAATAATTAAGAGTATTATAATTTTCATAAACTTTCCGTAATATAAATAAAAGAGTCGCAATATCTTTTTCCGTATAAAACCTGTGTTTGAAATTAATTTTGCTCGAATCCTTTTCCGAAAAATTCATGATAAATTTATGTGGGCTTTCGCCGAGCAAAGAGTGAAGTTTCTTGAGCGACGTTTTGATTTGATTTATATTTCCGTAAGCAAAAACTGATGAAAGAAAAGCCGAAATTTCAATATCGAAGTAATTACTAAATTTTTTGGGAAATTCTATCGGGTCGGGTGATATTTTATTTTTATCAAAAGCTCTGTAATGATATTCCAGTTTTCTTTTTAATTGCTCTTTTCTCAATTTAATTCCGCCGTTAAGCAAAATCGATTTATTCTACCCGAAATCATTTTGCAGATTTTTGTAATCGATGTATTCAAATAAAATAGGAAATTAGCAATAAACGGCTCAAGGCAGCAATCTTCTCATTTCGGTAATTGCTTTTTCAAGGCCGACAAAAACAGAGCGTGCAATAACAGCTTGACCGATACTTACTTCGTCGATATCTTTAATTGAAACGAATTCTTTAATGTTCAAGTAATTTAAACCGTGACCGGCATTTACACCCAAACCGAGTTTTTTTGCATGTTTTGCCGCCATACGGATTCTTTCCAATTCATCGAACATTTCTTCTTCGGAAGAGGCATTAGCGTAAATTCCGGTATGGATTTCAATAATATCCGCTCCAATTTCCGCGGCAGCGTTAATTTGTTCCAAATCAGGTTCAATAAAAATCGATACTTCAATATCCGCATCGTGTAATTGTCTTATTGTATCCGAAATCAATTCCACATTATCTATCACGTTCAAACCGCCTTCGGTAGTTAATTCTTCCCGTTTTTCGGGAACGAGAGTTGCCAATTCGGGTCCAACATCGCAGGCGATATCGATTATTTCTTGCACCGCCGCCATTTCCAAATCGAGTTTTGTTTTAATTGTTTCGCGCAACAGCCGGACATCGCGCTCGTTAATATGCCTTCTATCTTCTCTCAGATGAACCACTATTCCATCCACGCCGTATTCTTCCGCCATCAAAGCAAATGTAATGGGGTCCGGATTTACTTCACCTCTTGCGTTGCGCAATACCGCTACGTGATCGACATTAAGGCAAAATCTCATCTTCCGTCCTTTCTTAGAATTTATAAAATAACTGCCCGCACGATAACGGGCAGTTTGTTAAACACATTATATTTCGAATTTAATACCTTGAGCCAAAGGTAATTCGGTTCCGTAGTTAATTGTATTAGTTTGTCTTCTCATGTAAGCCTTCCATGCATCGGAGCCAGATTCACGACCGCCACCCGTAGCTTTTTCGCCGCCGAACGCGCCGCCTATTTCCGCACCGGATGTACCGACGTTTACATTTGCTATACCGCAATCGGAACCCCAAGGCGAGAGGAATTCTTCCGCTTCCCTTAAGTTGTTTGTAAAGATTGCGGATGATAAACCTTGTACAACTCCGTTTTGTAAATCGATTGCGTTTTGAACGTCGCCGGAATATTTAATTAAATATAAAATCGGTGCAAAAGTTTCTTCTTGGACTATGTGATAATGATTTTCCGCTTCAACAAGCGCTGGTACAACGTAACAACCGGATTCGTAACCTTCTCCTTCGAGAACTTCACCGCCGAATATTACTTTTCCGCCTTCGTTTTCCACAACTTTAAGCGCATTTTTGAAATCCATTACCGCAGCTTTATCGATAAGCGGACCAACATGATTGTTAACGTCCATCGGATCACCGATTTTCAAACTCTTATATGCTTTTAACAACGATTCTTTTACCTGTTCGTAAATACTTTCGTGAATTATTAATCTTCGCGTCGTTGTACAACGTTGCCCAGCGGTTCCCACGGCACCGAAAACTATAGCCGGAATCGCCATTTTCAAATCCGCATTCGGAGTTAATATAATTGCATTGTTTCCGCCAAGTTCCAAAATCGCTTTACCGAACCTTTTCGCAATAACTTGAGCACCGTGTCTTCCAACTTCGACGGAACCCGTAATGGAAATTAACGGAACGCGAGTATCGTTTAACATGCTTTCACCGATAACCGAACCACGGCCGATTACCAATGTAAACAATCCTTCCGGCAAATCGTTTTCTTCGATAACTTCCGCAACAATTTTTTGAACAGCAATAGCCGTCAGAGGCACTTTTGAAGATGGTTTCCAAATGTTTGTATCGCCGCAAACGGTTGCTATCATTGCGTTCCACGACCAAACGGCTACGGGAAAATTAAAAGCCGAAATTGTTCCCACAACGCCCAACGGTAAATATTGGTCGTACATTCTGTGTTTCGGTCTTTCCGATTGCATTGTAAAACCATATAATTGGCGCGATTGACCAACTGCAAAATCGCAAATATCAATCATTTCTTGCACTTCGCCCCAACCTTCTTGCAACGATTTCCCCATCTCGTAAGAAACCAATCTACCCAAAGGATCTTTGTATTCCCTCAATCTTAAGCCTATTTGTCTTACTATCTCACCGCGTTTAGGAGCCGGAACGGTTCTCCAGTATTTAAAAGCTTCGTTTGCCTTTTCAGCAACTTTATCGTAATCTTCTTTGGATGCTTGATACACTTTTGCAATAAGTTTTCCATCTACCGGAGAATGAACTTCCAGCATGCCTTGATCGGTTGTTTTAAACCACTCACGTCCGGTAGATGCTCCGAAATTTTCTTCTTCAATTCTTAAAACTTTTAGGAAATCCATATTTGCACCTCTGTTTTTTATTTCGATAATTTTGATTTTTATAGTTACCGTAAATATACTATAATTTTTATTTCAAGACGAAACACTCTCTTTTATTTTTTAATGAACAAGGTTGAATTTTTTTCATTTTATTGCTTAATTTGTTGTGCAAACAAAAAATAAGGATTAACTTTCTTACTACTTGCACGATGCGGCTCCGGGCGGAGCCGTAATCGTTTTAAAGTTTATATTTCCCGGAGGAAAAATGGAACCCGGTTTGTATGTTGTTGCCACACCAATAGGTAATTTGGACGATATAAGTTACAGAGCCGTAGAAGTATTAAAATCCGCTAATTTCATTTTGTGCGAAGATACAAGAATATCATCGAGATTGTTAAAACATTACGGAATCAAGAACGAACTCGTATCGTTTAATGCAAGAACGGAAAAACACAAAATCGAAAAAACCATTGCAAGAATCAACTCTGGCGAAAGTTGCGCATTAATTTCCGATGCCGGAACACCGACTATTTCGGATCCCGGAGTTCGATTGGTTAACGAAGCAATAAAAAACGGGATTAAGGTTAGCGGTATTCCAGGACCCAATGCTGCAATTCTCGCTCTAAGCATAAGCGGAATACCGACCGATTCATTTGTTTTCGAGGGGTTTCTTCCTCAGAAAAAAGGAAGACAAAAAAAATTAAATGAATTGGCAAATGAAAGACGAACAATAGTTTTATACGAATCGATGTATAGAATAGAAAAATTGCTGAACGAACTGAACGAATTTATGCCGAATAGGTTGTTGGTAGTGCACCGGGAACTAACCAAAATGTACGAAGAAACATGGCGCGGTTATCCGGCGGATTTAACGAGAATTCTACATGAAAAAAATATTAAAGGCGAATTTGTTGTAGTGATTGCTCCGGTCGATTGGAAAGAATAAAAAAAGGCCGCATAAAAGCGACCTTTTCTTTTCGGGTATATCAATGACAGACTATTTTAGCCCTAAGCTTCTCAATGTTTCATAAGTGATACCGCCTACAGCTAATCCTTTCGCTTTTTGATACGAAACCAATGCTGCCTTTGTTTGACTTCCGATGATTCCGTCGATCGGTCCGGGATTGTGTCCGGCTTTCAATAACGCTCTTTGAATTTGTTTAACAAATTCGGGAGTAGCGTTCGTTTCGCAGAGAACCGGTTTCCATTCCATTCTTTCATCGGAAACTTTAACTTTTCTCGTAACGGTTTTGTATTCCGCCGGAATTTCTATTTTTCTTGTAGTTGCAGGTTTTACCAAAGTTTTAACCTTAACGGTTTTGTATTCCGCCGGAATGGTAATCGTTTTAGTTGTGGCGGGAGTTTTAACTTTCTTAACTTTTACTGTTTTATATTCGGCAGGAATTTCAACTGTTTTGGTTGTTTCCGGTTGAACAAGAACACGTTTTTTAACGGTTTTGTATTCGGCTGGCACTTCAACCAAACACATAATTTCACCGGTAGTATTATCAACTTTTTCTATGAGTCCTCTTCCTTTTTTCCAAACGGTGTGAGCCGGTTTTACCAAAACTTTTTCTTCTTTCCATTCGTATTTTGCGGGAACTTTAACAAGTTTGGTAGTAGCGGGTTTAACCATAACTTTTTCCTCAACCCATTCGTAAGTTGCGGGTACGGGAACTATTTTTGTGGAAGCTTCTTTAACCAAAACTTTCTTTTCAACCCATTTGTATTCGGCCGGTATAACTTCCAACTTAAACGAAGGTTCTTTTACCATAACTTTTTCGGTTACGGTTTTGTATTTGGCCGGAATGAAAACGCGAGCATAGCATTCACCCGGTTTTGCGTTAGGAGGTAAAAGCTCTTCGTCTTGTTCGGCAGCTTTCTTTTCGATGTTTTTTAATGCTTTTTCGAATTCGACTTCTTTTTGAGCTATTTCTTTATCCTGCTGTGAGATCATTTGCTCTTTTTGTTTTAACTTTGATTGTAACGTTGCAATCTCTTGTTCCTTTTTGCTAAGCTCTTGTTGGTATTTTTCAACTTGTTCTTGACTCGAAGAACATCCGTTAAAGAGATATGCAGTAAGTAAAATCAAAACTAAATGATAAAATAGTTTTTGCTTCATATTTTGCTTTCTCCTTTTGATAAAGTTTTTTTTAATGAGTCCGAATTTTAAATATTTTTATTATGTTTTTATTCCACCCAATTAACTTTTATGATGTAACAGAAAAAGCGACAAAACGTCGCAAATTATTTTAATTATTAAATGCATTAAATTCCGTATGGTGAAATAAGCGGCCGGATTTCAATAATTTTTAAGCCGCTAACTAAACGAACGAAATGTGTTGTGGGGCATTCTGGCGTATGCATTTGATTTCAAGGAAAATTTGAACCCGGCTTCATATAATTTTTGCCCTCGGTAAGCAATCATGGCGGCGTTATCACCGCAAAAAGTTAGATCGGGTATTACAACTTTTTTGTTTCTTTCTTCGCCCAATTTTTTAATCGCTTGACGCAGAGATTTATTCGCGGCCACACCACCGACAAGCGAAATTGAATTTACTTCGAATTCTTCCGAAGCGGCTTTTACTTTTGAAATCAATGCATCGACTACGGCTTTTTGAAAGGAAGCGGCAATATGGCTTTTTAATTCTTCATCAATCGGTTTGTTTTCTTTTTGAACCGACTGAACATATCTGAGAACGGATGTTTTTAACCCGCTGAATGAAAAATCATACTTGTTTTTCAGTTTTGCAATCGGAAATTTAATCTTAAGAGAATCGCCTTTTTCTGCGAATTTTTGAATTAACGGTCCGCCCGGATATTCGAATCCGAGCAATTTTGCAACTTTATCGAAAGCTTCGCCTACAGCATCGTCTATCGTTGAACCGAGTTTTACTATTTCGGTATCGCTTTTTACTAAAAGTAATAACGTATGGCCTCCCGAAACAACCAAACAAAGAAAAGGAAATTCGGGTTTATCTTCCATTAAGAAACCGGAATAAATATGTCCTTCGATATGATTAACTGGAACGAACGGAACATTGAGACTGAAAGCAAGACCCTTTGCGAACGAAAGTCCTACAAGCAGCGCACCGATTAATCCGGGTCCGGCGGTAACAGAAATCAAATCTATTTCTTCTTTTTTCAGCTCGGCTTTTTCCAGTGCGTTTTTAAGCAAAGGTAAAATGATTTGTAAGTGTGCCCTGCTCGAAAGTTCGGGTATTACGCCTCCGTATTCCGCATGAAAATCTTGTGAAGAAATTAGATTTGCCTTCAGTTTTCCGTTTGAGATAATTGCCACGGATGTTTCGTCGCACGAGGTTTCGATTCCCAGAACATTCATTTTCTAAAACTAAATATACTTTTTGTTACGTACCAAGCAATTTCCGGATTCTCTTGCATTCTTCTTATGGAATACGGATACCAATGTTCGCCGTAAGGGACATAAATACGGATTTTGTGACCGTCGTTTTTAATTTTATCTCTTAGATATTCCGTTACACCGTAAAGCATTTGAAATTCAAAGCGATTCTCGGGAATATTTTTTTCGCCGATTAATTTATAGGAATTGTCTATTAAATACTTATCGTGAGTTGCTATGCCAACGTAACTTCCGTATTCGAACATTTTTTCGAGCGCCGCCATATAATTATCTCTGATTTTTTGCTTGTCTTTATAAGCAATCGTTGGCGGTTCGATGTAAATCCCTTTGCACAATCTGTAATTCGGAGTTAAATCCTTTAAGTTTTCAATATCGTCGAGGGTTCTTTTAAGATAAGCTTGTAAAACAATTCCGACATTATCGAATTTTTTTCTTAATGATTTGTATAAATCCAACGTCATATCGGTGTAGGGGGAATCTTCCATATCGATACGAACAAAATTATTTAATTCTTTGGCTTTGGCTACAATTTCTTCTACAAGATGATGGCAATATTCTTTATCAATTGCAAGACCTAAAGCCGTTAATTTGATGGAAAGATTCGCATCCAATTTTTCTTTGTCGATGGTTCCCAGAACACGGATACATTCGTTTTTGGTTTGCTCGGCTTCGGAAGTATTTCGAATCGATTCTCCCAAAACGTCGAGAGTGGCAACGATACCTTTTGAATTAAGCTGTCGAACAACTCTTACGGCATCGTCCAAAGTTTTTCCGGCAATGTATTTTTTTGCAAATTGAAAAACAACCGACTTGGGTAAAAACTTTACTACAGTAACAATAAATCTATTAAGCGAATCCACAAAAACCTCGGGAAATTAGATGAACAAATTTAGAGTAACAACTGCAAGTAAGCAAGTATATTTAATATTTTTATCATAAAAACGAAATGATATTTGTTAATCAGTCGCAATACTTTGCAATAAGTTCAGAACGAACATAGCACGATTTTTCAACTCTTCCAAAGATGAATTGTTTTCAATAATAAAATCGGATTTGGCTTTTTTTATATTTTCCGGAAGTTGATTTTCCATTCTTTTCAATATTTCCGGCTCGCTTAATTTGCTTCTTGATTTAACCCGCTCAATTTGCTTTTCTTTATCCGATGTAATCAGAATTATGTAGTCAAACAGATTTTCCATCTTTGCTTCGAAGATTAATGCGGCTTCTACAAAAACAAGGTTGTTGTTTTCCAAAGCTTCATTCATTAATCGGTTAATTTTCGAAATTGTGGGCGGATGAATTATGGCGTTAATAGTTTGAACGTTTTCCGGAATTGCGAATACTTTATCGGATAAATACTTAAAGTCGGGTTTACCGTTTACAAAAGATTTTTCGCCGAATTCCTTTATAATTTTTTCTCTAACGGATTTATCGTTTGCCAAAATTTCTTTCGCAACGTCATCGGCGGAAATAACCTGATATCCATGATTTTTATATAATTCGGCTACAACCGATTTTCCTGTTCCGATTCCACCGGTAATTGCAATTTTGAGATTTTTGTTGTTCATAATTTTATTGTAAATCTAATCAAATAAATTTTTCTTTTCACGCTTTTTCGAAAAAGGAAAATTCGATTAAATCTTAATTATTTTGAAGTGTATAAACAATTGCGACGCAAGTAACGTAGTTATGAGAATGGCTCATACTTATTTTAAGAGATTTGTCGTTGCCGAGAAAGCCGTTTAGTTTTCCGAACAACTTCACTTTCGGCATGCCGTTCGGTTCATTATATATTTCGATGTCTTTCCAGCGGAATTCCTTGTTCCAACCTGTTGCGAGAGCTTTTGCGATTGCTTCTTTTGCGGCAAAGCGCGCGGCAAGGTGTTGGTACTTGTTTTTTTTACCAAGGCAATAGTCGAGTTCGACTTCCGTGAAAATTTTATTTAAGAAATGATCTTTATATTTTTCAACGCTTCTTTGAATTCTATCGATTTCTATTATGTCAATCCCGATACCGAAAATCATTTTGTTCTCTTAAAAAATGTTTACATCCACGTTTACGCCGTCGTCTTGCAGTTGTTGAATCAATATTTCCGAAAGTTTGTTCAATTTATCAATTGAAGATTTTAAATTATTCATTAACTCGTCGTCATACAAAAATTTTCCGAGATTATTTTTCATATTAACGGTTTCGTCGGAAAGTTTGTTTGCTTTTGCCACCAGCGTTTTCATTTCGTTCAGTACGTCGGACGCGCTTTCCAAAGTTTGCCGGATATTATCTTTGTTACTGAGAATTAAGTTGTTCATATTTTCGGCCAGCATATTTCCGTTGCTTATTAGTTTTTCAATTTCGGATTTTTGCGTCTTTACCAAATCGGTCAGTTCCGATGTTAATACGGTCAGATTTTTAACGGACGATTCGACATTTTCGAAAAATTCCTTTTTACCGAAAACACGATTTAAATTCGTAAGAGTTATTTTCACTTCTTTAATAACGTCCACCAAATCGTTTTGCACCGAACTAAGCATAGCCATTGCAGTTGAAATATCGCCGAGGAATTTTCCTTTTTGAACTTTGGAATAATCGAGCTCTTCCGCAGAATTTCCGGGATTAATTTCGATTTTTTTACCGCCCATCAAATCGAGCATTAAAATGGAAAACGTAGCGTCTTCTTTTAATTTAACGTCGTCGTCCAAATTAACCGTTACCAAAACCGAATTATTTACATTTCGGATATCTTCCACATAACCTTTTCTTACGCCGTTGATAGTCGTTGCGTCTCCTTTTTCCAAACCGGCAACCGAGCTGAATTCAATTTGTACGATTTTTCTTTGGGAATTAAGGCGGTAATTTTTCGCCCACCCGAAAATCCATAAAAATAAAATTATTCCAACGGCTACGGTAATTCCAACTTTAATTTCAGTTTTTTTCGTTTGCTTCATGATTAGTTATTATCTTTCTGATTTTTCTTAATTCTTCCGAGGTTATTTTTTTATCTTCCAATGTTTCCTTAATTAATTTGCCGAGTTCTTCTATTTCCGTCTTTTTGTCCTCCAAATCTTCCGTTTTTAATCTTTCCATGTAATTGAACGTTAAATTCTTCAGCGAATCTTTTTGCGGCGTATCGATTACGTCTTCGAACTTATCTTCCAAATCGTTTTTGAGTACCGTAACAAGAGTTTTCTTGCCGAAATTAAGAAAATCTTCTTTATGAAATTTGTAGATATAAATGCTTCCGGCTATTACAATAAACAACAAAACAACGAAACTTATAAAACATCCTTTTTTCATACTCAATGATACTATAATTTTTCGATTAATACTTTATGAATTCTATTGTTCTTTACATCTTTAACAGAAAATTTATAACCGTTATGATTAAACGAATAACCGACTTCGGGAATCGCACCGGTTTGATTGAATATAAAACCACCGAGCGAATCGTAATCTTCGCTATCTTCGAGCAGCTTAACTCCTATATATTCGTTTAATTCGTCGATTGTGGTTTTACCGTCTACAATGTATTTGTTTTCGTTAAGTTTTATTATTGTTTCTTCTTCCTTGTCGTGTTCGTCTCTTATTTCGCCTACAATTTCTTCCAAAATATCTTCGAGTGAAATCAAACCCGACGTCCCGCCGTACTCATCCACCACGATTCCGATATGCATTTTCTTTTCTTGAAATTCATTCATTAATTCGCTTATTAATTTGGTTTCCGGAACAAAGAAACACTCTCTGGCGATTTTCTTTATGTTAAATTTTTCTCGTAGTTTTTCGTCGGCAATATAAGGCAGTAAATCTTTTGCATAGATGATGCCGAGAATATTATCGAGCGAATTTTCGTATAGCGGGAGTCTGCTATGCCCCGATTCGGTAATTGTGTTAAGCAATTCGTCGAATGTAGTATCGACGGAAACGGCAACAATATCAACTCGAGGAGTCATTATTTCCTGAACCGTAATTGTTCTGAAGGAAACGACGCCTTGAATTAATTCCTGTTCTTCTTCTTCAATCATTCCCTTTTCAACGCCAATATCCGCCAATTCAACAAAATCTTCCGTTGATAAAGCCGATTTTTTCTTATCGTAACTTAACGATTCTGCAAAAAATTTCAGTGTTTCGCTAAGGAATTTGGAAATAGGAGATAATATGAAGTTAGTCCAATATATTGGAACGGCAGCCAGTTTTGCAAAACTTAACGGATGCTTCGACGCCCAAACCTTCGGCGTTACTTCCGCAAATAATAAAATTAAAATCGTTAGAACGACGATTTGGACTATCAAAATAAAATCAGTTGAATAGCCGAACTTTTGGGCTATTTTCAAAGCGAGCGTAACCGAAATTATTGATGCCGCAACGTTTGTTATCGTATTTCCGATAAGAATGGAAACCAACAATTTTTTCGGTTGATCCAAAAGTTTCAGTATGTATTTTACCAATAAACTTCTTTTGTTCCCGGTCTCCTCAAGCTTTTTCGAATTAAGAGAAAATAGAGCTACTTCTGAGCCTGAAAATAATGCCGAGAGTGAAAGTAGTCCGATTAAAATTAAGATATGGGAATACCAATCAGTATCCAAATAGAATTCAAGTCCCAGTTGTTAAACAAATCAATTAAAACGGTAAATCGTCGTCTTCAGGTGTAGAAGAATCAATGGGTTCCGCCGGAGTAGAAACATCGGAATCGCTTTGATAACTGGAGTCTCTAGCGTCCAAAGGTATTATTCCGTTTCTATCGGCAATTATTTCGGTTACGTAAACTTTTTGACCGTCTTTATTTTCGTAATCACGTTTACTGATTCTTCCTTCAACATAAACTTTTTTACCTTTCTTCAACACATTTTTGTAAAAATCGGATAAGCCGAACGCAACCACATTGTGCCAAGTGGTCTCGTTTACCCAGTTCCCTTCCCTGTTTTTATAGCTATGTGTTGTTGCTACGGAAAAAGAGGTTACTTCCGTGTTATTTGTAGTAAACCGGTGTTCGGCATCTTGCCCCAAATTACCGATTAACATTACTTTGTTTAATGAAAAAGCCATTTTCTCCTCGCTAAGGTATTTTGTTTTTTAGTAAAATTAAATTTATGAATAAAAAAATAATTTGCAAGTGTTTTTTTATTGTTATTGTTTAAGGAAGGTAATCGTTTATTGAATTACTCGGTAACAATAAACGCATCGGAAAATTTTTTGTTTTTTTTCAAATTGTCCCTTAACTTTTCGGCATCTTCTCGATTATCGTAAGCAACGGTTCTAACTGTAAACAGATTAACTTTATCGTTAAAGAAAATTTCCAATGGAAAATCGAAATCTGTTTGAATTTCGTTCACGAAATTATTTGCACGCTCCAATGTTGAAAACGCACCAAGCTGAACAAAATATTTTTTGATAACGGAATTTTCTTCACTCACCGTGTTAACGGAATCGGTCTCTTCGTCTGATTTGATTTGATTATGCAATTCAACAGCAATCGTATTTGTATCACTGTTCTCTACAATTAAAACGGTATCTACATTTGTAACGTCATCGAATACATAAACGCTTTCTTCCATCTCTACTGTTTTTGATGTTTGCTGTTGTGTTGAGGAGCAACCGAAAAAGAATAAAATTCCTAAATATGTAATTATCAATGTTTTCATATTAATAAAACGTCCCGGCTATAAACCGGGACATTATCAATTTAATTAAAACGGGAAATTGGCAAATGCGTTTTTATCAAATTTCGGAATTCCATATTTATTAAACGATACTTTTGCCAGAACCAAACTTCCCGGAATAGTTGTTACGTTAACTTTGGGAATGTTTGCGCCGAAAGCTTCATTTATCTTATCGATAAACAAATTGGCAATTATAGCATAGCCTTGACTTGTAGGATGAACTCCGTCAAGACTGAATAATCCGCCCGTAACATATTCCGTCGTAAATTTAACACCGTTAGCCATATATCCGTTGGCAGCGGTTTGTTTGAAAAACGCATTAACATCAACCAGCGGCCAACCGTTTGCCGAAGCAATGCCGGCAATTGTTTGATTGAAACTAGCAATTGTACTTTTGACCTCTTGAATTTCCTGCGGATCGAGCACGAATGCATCGGGAACAGGATTTAACGGATGTAAACCGAATGGTTGGGTCGTATCAACGCCAACCAATGCAGGATCGATTCCGTTATCTCTGTAAAACTTACCGCTCGGTTTACCGATCAAATCGGTATATCCGTAACTGCTCATTGTAAGAGTTAACAGTACATCGCCTTTTAATAAAGCATCTACGGTTGCTACACTGTTTTGGGAAGCAGGTCCAACTTGACCGTTGGTATTATAAAATACACCGAAAGCCAAACCAGCATCTACCGCCGGTTTAATTGCCAATGCTACTCCCGGGCCAATTGTAGTAAAATACGGAACTGAATTAACATCCGGAATGTTAGCAACTACAACTTTTGCATTTGATTGAGCCGCAATTGCTCCGGCTAATTGTCCGTAAACTTGAGCAAAAACGTCGGTAGGTGTATGCGGAACGGTTCCGCCACGTGTAGCGAATCCCAAAATATCATTATTACCGATCCATAAGGTCATAAACGTTGGATTAAGTGATAAAGCTTGTTGAAGCTGGGTTCCTTGACCTCTTAAAACAACGTTGAAGAAAATATTATCGCCGGAAATGCTTGATTGTGCATCGGTTGCCTGTAAAACATCAGCGAGCCAAGCACCGGGAATTCCCAAATTGTTATATGGTTTTTCGTAAGTCGCGTTTGTTAATTGACCTAATGTTGTATTTGTTACCGTTTCAAACGGATCGATTGATTTTACCTCTATTCTTCCGGGAATACCAGGATCGGAAATTAAAGGTTGAACAAAATTCGCACCAACTTGTTGAGCAATCAAATTCGGAACCGAATATTTTTGGGAGCTTTCGTATAATGCTCCGCTTTGGTATCCGGCGGTAAGACTGTTTCCGAGCGCTACAAAAGTTGAAAAATCGGCATTTCCCAACGAAGGAGCGGCCGGTTCGGTCAAATCTGTTCTGTCTTCGCAACTCCATAAAGCAAGTGCAAAGAGCAATAAACTTAGAACCAAATATTTATTTAATTTTTTCATAATTTTCTTTTCCCTCCTTTTATAAATTTACTGATAAGTTAACAGCGAATAAATGAGCGATGGAATTGTATACTCCGTTCATCGGAGCAATACTGTCTTCCAAGCCACTGTAACTTTCAAGAGAATTTTCAATTTTTCTTTCACTAAATCTCAAGAAGAGATAAGCTAAATCGAGGGAAAGATTATCAGCCAATTTAATACCAACACCGGCATTAAAGCCCATTCTGTCTGCATCCGGCAAAGTCGGGTCAACTCTTTCGTCTTTAACGGGATTTTTATCGTACAAGAATCCCGCTCTTAAAGTTAACATATCGTTTGCCGTATATTCCGCACCAAAGCGACCGATATAACTGTTATCGTAATCTCTAACAGATGTGGTAACAAGCGGTTTACCGGTTTCGGAATCGATAAAATCGTTGAATGTGACTTCCAATTTATCGTACGTGGACCACATTGTGTATTGAAAATCAGCCGATAAAGTGAGATTCTCATTGGCATTAACACCTATACCGACCGAAAGGATATCCGGAGCAGTCAGAGGCGCTTCGATGTTACCGGTTGGTAGTAAACCGTTAAACTGTTTCGGAGCGGTAACGGTTGCATCGCCTTCGAATTTAAAGTGCACTCTACTTTTGTAAGCGGCACCGATCGAAAAATTCTTGCTCGGTTTGAACAGCATACCGATATTAAATCCTGCACCGCTTCCAGTGCCTTCCAGACTGATTTCCGCATCGGCATTGAAGGGACTCAAGTTTTGCATACGGGAAATTAATACATCACCGAAAGCATAAGTAAAACCGAATCCTAAAGAAAATTCTTCCGATACTTGATAAGCGGCAACAGCGTTGAAATAAAAAGTTCTGATTTCCGTTTCAACCGCCATATACTTCCCAACCCAATCGCTCGGCCATTTGGTTCCAAGACCGTATGGATTGTTTACACTAAAACCTAAATGAAATTTTTCGGACGCTTGATGCGTTACATAAAAATTAATTGGATTGAAAATTTGTTTTTCCAGTTCCCATTCGGTAATAGATGGACTGGGACCACGGAAACTTGACTTCGGAACAATTAATGTAACTCCGCCCATAACATGCGTACCGGTTAGTTGTGTGATTCCTGCAGGGTTGAAATAAACTGCTGACGGATCATTAGCCAATCCGGTGAACGCACCTCCTAATGCCATTGCGCGGGCACCGTGTTCGTTGATTTGAAATCCACTTGCAAACAACTGGGTTGCAGCAAATAGAATTCCGAAGATTGTAACATTAATTTTCTTTAACACGAATCCTCCTGTTTTTGTTGAATAGACAATTAATTTATTTTAAGTATTAATTCACCTTTTTCTACGGATTCTCCTTCATGAATATAAATTTTAGCAATTTTACCATTAAAATGCGACCTGATTTCATTTTCCATTTTCATCGCTTCCAAAATTGCAACCGGTTCGCCTACCGACACTTCTTCGCCTTCTTGTTTTAAAATTTTAAGTAACAATCCGGGCATCGGAGCCACAATATCGGTTTCAGCAGAACCGCCTTTTTTACTTTTCAGAAGTTCGCTTACTTTTTCTTCAAGTTCCGTACGTACTATCGTTTTAACTTTCTGTCCGTTCAAATAAATAAAATATTCATTCCCGGATATTTTTTCGTAAATAATCTCATGCAATTTATTGTTGATTCGAAGAAATAACGTGCTATCGAGCAGTTGAACCAATTCGTAATTTACAATTTTACCGTCAATCGATATTTCCCCGCCGGAGATAATCTTTATCTCTTTTTTTGAACTGTCGGTTGTAATTACGTATTCACTCATATCTAGCCGTCACCCAATTATTTTGACCGTTAAGTTTAATTTCCGACAAAACGGATTTGTTTTCTTTTTCGTTAATTAGTGCGGCTGCAATTGAGGCAATCTCTTCAATTTCGTTTGAATTTTCGGGTTTATACTTTCCGTTTTTTACCAAAGGTAAAAACTCCTTGTCCAAAAAATTATTGTCGAACGAACCGTCCAAAAATGTTTTATGATTCAGAATCCAATTAAACAATTCCACGTTTGTGGTAACGCCTACAATTTTGTATTCGCTCAATGCCCTTTTCATTCTTTCGATAGCTTCGGTTCTTGTACCGCCCCAAGTTACAACTTTCGAAAGAAGCGGATCGTAATAAATCGGTACTTCCGAATTAATGTCTATTCCTCTATCGACTCTAATTCCCGAACCGCTGGGAAGAGAGTGATATTTTATTTTACCGATCGACGGAGCGAAATTATTTTCAATATCCTCGGCATAAACACGACATTCGATTGCGTGACCGTACATTTTTATATCGCGCTGTTCGTACGAAAGTTCGTTCCCTTCGGCAATATTAATCTGTTCTTTAACCAAATCGACTCCGGTAATTAATTCCGTTACCGGATGTTCGACTTGAAGCCGTGTATTCATTTCCAAAAAATAGAAATTATGATCCTTGTCCATTAAAAATTCAATTGTTCCGGCATTATAATAGTTACACGCCTTTGCGGCGTTAATTGCAGCTTCCGTAATTTTTCTTCTTACCTCGCCGTTTACAAAAGTGGATGGAGATTCTTCGACGACCTTCTGATGTCTTCGTTGAATGGAGCATTCTCTTTCAAACAAGTGAATATAATTTCCGTGTTGGTCACCAAGAATTTGAACTTCAATATGTTTGGGATTTTCAATGAATTTTTCCATGTAAATTTCCGAACTGCCGAATGCTTTTAACGATTCGTTTCGGGCGCGTTCCAGCGCTTCGGGTAAATCATCTTCCGAATATACCAATCTCATACCTTTTCCGCCGCCACCTGCCGCCGCTTTAAGCATAACCGGAAAACCTATTCGTTTTGCCGAGGCAAGGGCTTCTTCTGTATTTTCTATTTTTTTTGTCGTGCCCGGAACAATCGGTACATTGTTTCTCTGCATTAATTCACGCGCCGCCGTTTTGCTTCCCATCAATTCAACCGATTTGGAAGACGGACCGATAAAAATAATTCCGGCTTCTTCAACGGCTTTTATAAATTCGGAATTTTCCGATAAAAATCCATACCCCGGATGAATTGCATCGGCTTGAATTTCTTTAGCGAGTTGAATAATCTTTTTTATGTTTAAGTAAGATTCGGATGCTGGTGGCGGGCCGATTAAATATGTTTCATCGGAAAGTCGGGTATGAAGTGAAGTTCTATCGGCTTCGGAATAAATTGTTGCGCTTTTAATCCCCAATTCACGACAAGCCGAAATAATTCTTACTGCGATTTCACCTCTGTTGACAATTAAAATTTTTTTTATTTTTCGCATCCTCAATAAATTAAGATTGGTAAAATTTTATCAAATAAAATAATTACCCGATAAATATTTTTCAAAATAATATATAGTTGGAAAAGACGCAAATTGTAAAGTGGATTCTTTTAATCTTCAAATTCCACTACTGTTACGCCGTCGCCGCCGCTTTCTATGTCGGCGAAATAGAATTTTTTTACTTTCGGATGATTCTCAAGTGTATTTTTCACAAATTGTTTTAATACACCCGTACCTTTCCCGTGTAGAATTTCAACACGTTCCAGATTTGCCGCGTAAGCATTATCGAGATAGGTTAACAGTTTATGTTCAATTTCTTCGGGCTTTTTACCGCGTATGTCTAATCTTAATGTTTCAACTTCGGGCGAGTAACTTTTCTTTTGAACAATATTTTCCTTTTTCAATTTTTTCTCGTGCAGCAGGCTTTTAAGATTAACTTTTAATTTTAAATTTCCGGCAAGGATAACCGCAATTTTTTTATTTTCATCAATTTCTATTATTTCACCGGAAGTAGCCGAATCTTTAATCCTAACCAAATTACCAATTTTGAAACCTTTGGGTTCTTCGGAATTTGTTTCCTTAACCGAGAAATATTTATCCTTTTTTTTCTTTAATTCTACTATTTTTTGTTTTTCTTCCTTTATTACTTTCGAATCTGCGGATGTTTCTTTAATCCGCTTAACTGTTTGTTCGAAGCTTTTATTTATTTCGTTCAAAAAGCTTTCCGCTTTCACCTCGGTTTTTTGAAGGATTTCTTTTTGTTTTTTCTTCAATTCTTCTATTTTATTTTGATATAATGCGGTTAATCCTTTCAATCTTGTATTTTCAAGTTCTAAATTTCTCAGTTTTTTCGTAAGTTCGTTAGATTTTTTTTCTATGTCAATAAGGAAATTCTCCAACTTGCTTTTGTTAACATCCAAATGATTTTTCGCTTCTTCAAGAATGTTGTTATCCAAACCTATTTTTTTCGCCACTTCGAAGGCGTAACTTGAGCCCGGTAGACCTTGAAAAAATTCGTAAGTCGGAATCAAACGCTCGGTATCGAATTTCATCGATGCATTTTGAATTCCATCGAAAGCCGTAGCTAACATTTTCAGATTTCCATGATGCGTGGTTGCCAAAACAGTTGAGCCGATTTCAAGTAAACGTAATAAAATAGCCGTTGCCAGCGCAGAACCTTCCGCCGGATCGGTGCCGGTACCGATTTCATCCAAAAGAATCAGCGAATCGGGTTTGGCATTGTTAACGATATAATTTAGATTTTCCAGATGAGAACTAAACGTACTCAAATCATTTTCTATCGATTGCTCATCACCTATATCGATAAAAATATTTCCGAAAAAGTGCAAGTTAGTATCGGGGTGAACAGGAATATGAATTCCAGATTGCGCAAGAGCAATTAATAAACCTACCGTTTTCAAAACAACGGTCTTACCGCCAGCATTCGGTCCGGTGATGATAATTATTTTTTCCTTGTCGATTTCCAAATTCAACGGTACGGTTTTTTCGTGTCCCAGTCTTTTTTTCAATATCGGGTGATAACCTTCGATTATCTTCAACGGTTTGTTGTTATCAAAAGAAGGGAAACTGCCAATAATTTCAAGCGAGTACCTTGCTTTTGCAAAAACCGTATCCAGTTTGGTGATAATGTTTAACGTTTGCGTTAATTCCGTACTTTTTGAACCGATAAGCCGGGTTAATTTTTTCAAAATTCTTTCGATTTCGCGCTTCTCGGCAAATTTAAGAGTTAAAATATCGTTATTCAGTTCCAATGTTTCTTCGGGTTCGATGTAAACCGTTTGTCCCGTTGCCGATTCAGAATGAATAAAACCTTTCACATGCCGTTTATGCTCCGCTTTAATCGGGAGCACGATTCTCCCGTCCCGTTGAGTAACGTATTCTTCGCGAACCAAGTACGAATCGCTTAGCCTCTTTAAGATTCTACCAACGGTTCTTTTCAGAAGCTCTTCTTTTTCCCTAATTTCTTTTCTGATTATTGATAATTCTTTACTGGCAGAATCAACTATTTCGCCGGTCGGACTAAAAACGGAATTCAAATGGTTTTCAAAAACCTTATCGACAAATAAATTACCGGTAAACTTAGATTTTATATGCGAA
This sequence comes from uncultured Melioribacteraceae bacterium, assembly GCA_964553325.1. Taxonomy (GTDB): domain Bacteria; phylum Bacteroidota; class Ignavibacteria; order Ignavibacteriales; family Melioribacteraceae; genus BMS3ABIN04. The sequence continues at coordinate 37,424 of CAZKKI010000072.1, forward strand.
TCTTTTAATTCACGGAAGAATGTTCTTATTTTTCTGGAAGTTTCAGCCAACAGTGAAATATTCTTTATATCTTTAACATGTAAAATAATTCCTTCGATTCTGCTTTTGCTTAACACATCAGTCAAATCCGGTAAAAATGTTAACGGCGGATAATCTTTTTCTATAAGAATATTTTTTGCTTCGGTTACAAGATTTCCTTCTTCGGCAATAAGGGATAATGAATCGAGCGGTTTTAAATTTTGCAGTTCCGTTTTACCTTGTTCGGTTGCAGAAAAAGAAGAAATGTGATTAAGTATTTTTTGAAATTCCAGTTTGTCGAGTGATTCTTGAGAAATCATATCTTTTTATTTTTCGGGTGTGTTTGTTGAATCGATGGAGTTAACGGAGTCGGGTACTTCTTCTGCGCTTTCGATATAATCGTTTATAAAACTGTTTGCATCCACGCCGGAACCTAACACTAAATCGATTATCGAGGGAACGACGGAATAAACACTGGAATAAAGAATCGATTCTTTCCTTTCTTCTTCCGAGGGGAATTCAAATATATTTAAAAGAAGTAAAAATAAACTAGCAAAAATTAATATTTGCAACATACCCGCAATACCGCCGATTAATTGATTAAGAAAATTATTCACTTTATCGGCAGGATGTAAAACCCTTTTTAAAATCGAGGAAAGGAAAATTATTCCGAGGAAAATTATTAATCCGCCTATAATTCGAGCTAAATACGGTTCGTTGTTAAAAACGGGGGTCAAAAAAACGCTTGCCGGCCCCGAAAGTTTAATAGCCAGATAAATTCCTATTACAAATCCTGCAACACCGATAATTTTTCTTACGATTCCGTCTTTGTAGCCCAATATAAATCCGACTAAAAGGATACCAAGCAATATGTAATCGATATAGTTCACTTCGAAAGAATTTTTTCAACTATTTCTTTTATTGTTTTTCCGTCGGCTTGACCTTTAAATTTTTTAATTGCCTGTGGCATCAGTTTGGGAAAATCCGCTTTGTCCTTTGCGCCTATTTCTCCGGCCAATTCCTTTATTTTTTCTTCAAGTTCTTCCTTGCCGAGTTGTTTCGGTAGATAATTTTGAATGATTTTTAATTCGGCTTCCTCTTTAGCTGCCAAGTCTTCCCTGCCGGCATTTTTATATTGCTCAATTGCTTCCTTACGTTTTTTAGCCGCGGTTGAAAGCAAGTTTATTTCATCTTCCGGTTTTAATTCTTTATCTTTACCGCTCTTTTCAAATTCCAGAATCAAAGCTCTTATCGAACGGATAGTTTCGAGTTTTACTTTGTCTTTTTCTTTCAAAGCGGTTTTTAAATCTTGGTTTATTTTCTCTTTCAAATTCATTTTTCATCCTCGTACAAATAAAAAAAGCAGGTTACTAAAAATAATAACCTGCTTTAAATTATTCCAAATCAGTTATTATTCTTTCATTCTTGCTGAATAATTTATTCTTCTGGCATCCGCTTTTCTTAACGCCTGCTGAATATCGGTAACCAAACCCATGTTCGTATTTTTATCGATTCTAAGCGAAACAATTACGTTGGGCAAGGCAACCCTTTTCTTATACATGATATCTTGGATATCTTTCAATTGAACGATAGCATCGTCGATTTGTATTCTGCCGTTTTTACCGACATAAATGTAAGATATCAACCTTTTATTTTCTATTTTTTCGATTGCTTTAGCTTCCGGCAAAGTAAACGAAACGTAAACTTCCTGTTCCCTTAAAGTTGTAGCAACCATAAAAAATAGCAATAGCATAAAGATAATATCCGGCATAGAAGAAGTCGGAATACCTTGTTTAGTTGCTGCTCTTTTCTTTTGAAATTTCATTAATACCTCAAATAACTATTTTATTTGCTCAGGTTCGGCAATTGAAATAATAATAGGAATTTTCTCACGCAGTTCTTTAATTTGATCATCCGACAAATCTTTTACTTTTTTACCCCAATGGTTTAGCGCATATTCTTCACGAACTTTGAAATATGCACTTTTCACCTCGTCCAAAGCTTGTATGTAAAGATTATAGTTGGTTTTTCTATCCGTTTTAATCGATACAACAAGTTTTTTGTTTTTCGGAAGATCGATTTTACTTTTTATTCTCTCAATCAAATTATCTTGGATTTGCGGAATAGCAATAATTTCGCCGTTCAGCAAAACGTCGCCGTTCTCGTTAATTAAGAGAGCCGCCAATCTATCTTTTGAAAGAGGAGCAAGCTCCTGCTCTTCCGGCGGGATATATTCGGGCAAAGTGAGACCGATACCCGTATCAACGTCGATAACCGTGGATACAAGAAAGAACAGCAAGAGCAAAAAGGTAATGTCGGCCATCGATGCGGTTGAAAATTCTCCGCCTTCTCTTTTTCTCTTTTTAAAATGTATCATTTCAGAAACTCTTCAAAGTTAATTTGAACAAATTATTTTTGTTTTTTCAATTCGTATAAAGTATCAATCAATTCGATTGAGCTTTCTTCCATATCGCCAACAAGTTTATCGATTTTTGCAACAAAATAATTATAGAAAAATTGAAGAATCATTGCAACGATCAATCCGAACAAAGTAGTTAACATAGCGATGGAAATACCGTTAGCAACGATTGCCGGAGACATTTGGTTAGCCGAAGCAATATCTTCGAAAGCAACGATCATACCTTGTACCGTTCCGGTAAATCCGAGCATCGGGGCTAAGCTGATAAACAAAGAAATCCATACAAGTCCTCTTTCCAAAAAACTCATTTCGATTGCACCGTAAGCCATAATAGCTTTTTCCGCCGCTTCGATTCCTTCGTCGGCTCTTAATAAACCGGCATGAAATACGGAAGCTATGGAGCCTCTTGAGTTTTCGCATAATTTAATTGCTTCCGGAACACCGCCGTTTTTAAGAGCGTCTTTTACTTGAACGATGAATTTTTTTGTATTAACACTTGCTCTCGATAATGTCCAAAATCTCTCAATAGAAAAAGCAAGACCCAAAATTAGACAGAAGAGAATAGGCCACATAAAACCGCCGCCTTCCACAAACTTCTGTTGTAAGTAACTTAATGCTCCGCCGCTGTTAGTTTCAACTTGAGCAATAACTTCATAAATAAATCCCAGAATTGCTAATAATTGCATTTGAAATATCCTCCGATGAATTTATTGTAATTAATTGTTTCCTTTAATCAGAAAAATAAACTGAGTAACGTTAAGGATTTAATAAAAAAAAGTCAATAAGTAAATTAAATTAATCAGATTGAGCTTTTTTATTATTTTGTTCAGCTGACTAATCAAAACTGATTGGTTGCTAAAATACGAAATTTCTTCTAAAATAAAAAAGTATATATTTTACCTATAATTAAATTCCGCTGCTACCGGAAAATGGTCGGCGAAACCGCCCAAATATTTTCTGCCGCCGTAAGTAGGTTTCGGTTTGCCCTTGTGTTTCGACGATTTCGTTATCATATATTCGGGTTTAATTATTTGAAACGAATTGCATTCGTATCCGATTTCTTCACTGCTTACCAAATTTCCGTTAACAATTATTTGGTCCAACATATTCCAATGTGTTTTATACTTGTACGTTCCCTTCCCTTGCTGGAAAAGTTCATACGAAAGATTGTATAATGAATCCCAGTTTACATTAGTATCATTTTTGCAATAATAAGGTTTTGCGCCGAGAATTTTACTTATCGAAATATTTGAAGGAAGATCGTTGAAATCCCCGAGTATAACTATTCTTGAGTTTTTATCTTTTTCAATTAATTCGTCAACTTTTTTTCTTAAAACTTTTGCGGCTTCTATTCTTTTCGGTTCGGTTTTTTTCAAACCTTCCCTTCTCGAAGGCCAATGGTTAACGAAAACGTGTAATTTAATCTTATTGTTGAGTAAAAATTCAGCGTGTAAAATATCGCGTGTGGTCTTTCCTTCGGGCAAGATTACTTTTAACGGCTCGGAGTCCGTTAATTTCAGTTTGTCCGCATTATAAATTAACGCGCAATCGATTCCACGCCTGTCGGGAGATTCGTATTCGAGCGTTTTGTAATTCATATCGTGTAGAAACGAATTAACCAATTTATCAAGCAAAAATTTGTGTTCAACTTCCTCGATTCCTAAAATGTCCGGTCCTTCGAAATCGTTCATGTATTTTATTACTCTCGATAAATTTTTCAGTTTCGTTTCCAGTCTGTTTTCCGTCCATTTTCTCGGGCTCTCCGGCAAGAAGGAATCATCATCGGTTTCGGGATCGTCAACCGTATCGAATAAGTTTTCTACATTCCAGTTTGCAATGAACAAACGACCGGAATAATTTTGATTGGCGCAAGCCGTATTAAGAATCAATAATAAAAGAAAAACAAATTTGTATATTTTCATATCGGTTATGTTGGTTATTTCGTTAAACAATATTTAATTTCAAAAGTGAATTTTCATTTAATAATTTTTATACTACAAAGGTAATAAAATGACGAAAAAGAAAGGTAAATTTGTTATTATCGATGCGATGTCGCTTGCCTATAAAGCTTACTATGCGTTTATAACCCGACCTTTATCTTCATCCAAGGGAGAACCTACTTCCGCTGTTTACGGATTTGTTGTACAGTTGTTGAAAATTATCGAAGATACAAAACCCGATTACATCGCCGTTGCGTTCGATTCTAAAGAGAAAACTTTTAGACACGATCGTTACGAAAATTATAAATCGAGCAGAGCCGAAATGCCGGAAGATATGGTTCCGCAAATCGAACGGATTAAACAAATTGTAGATGCTTTCAATATTAAAACATACATCTTACCGAAATATGAAGCCGACGATATAATCGGGACGGCGGTTAAAAAAGCCGCCAAAATGGGATTGGAATCTTTTGCGATTACACCGGATAAAGACTTTGTGCAAATCGTAAACGATCATGTGAAAATAATTAAACCCGGCAAAACGGCGGATAATCTTATGATAATTGATAGAAAGGCGGTGCTTGAAAATTACGGTTTCGAACCCGAACAAATGATTGATTTTTTGGCTTTGGTCGGCGATAGTTCGGATGATATTCCCGGGGTTGCGGGAATCGGACCAAAAACGGCAACTCCGCTAATTCAAAAATTCGGTTCTCTCGAAAATCTTTATAATAATTTGGATAAAATTGAAAGAGAGAGCGTTAAGAAAAAATTAATCGAAAACAAAGAGAACGCTTTTCTTTCCAAAGAACTTGCTACAATCCATACCGACGTTCCACTTGAAATTAATTTGGAAGAAGCAAAATTAAAACAACCGGATTTTGTTAAGCTTAAAGAAATTTTCACGGAATTGGATTTCAAAAAATTATTGCCTCGGGTTTATAAAATTTTCAATGCCAAAGATTTAGATTCCGGAGATACCGAGGAACCGGAGGAAGAAAATTTCGTTTTCGATAAATCAAAGGTTAAATACGAACTCGTTGTAACAAAAGAAAAAGCTGTAGCTTTAGCCGGTAAGATTAAATCGAGCGAAGAGTTTGTATTCGACACGGAAACGGATTCGTTAAATCCGCTTAAGGCAAATCTTGCCGGCGTTGCTTTCAGTCTGAAACCGTCCACCGGATATTTCGTGGCAATTAATCCGGAAAACTCGGAAGGCGGTTTTTTCTCTCAAGAAATAAACGATAGATTGCCTTTGTCCGATTTTGTGGAAATATTTTCGCCGGTTTTCAAAAGCAAAAAAATTAAAAAGATTTGTCAAAACGGTAAATTCGATATTGCCGTATTAAAAACAAACGGAATTGAGGTGAAAAATTTCCACTTCGATACGATGCTTGCAAGTTATGTGCTCGATCCCGATCAAAAACATAACATGGACGCACTTTCAAAAAAATATTTGAACTACTCGCCCATTCCGCTAACCGATTTAATCGGGAAGAAAAAAGACGCCGTAAAAATTTTCGAAGTCGATGTTAAACAATTATCCGATTATTCTTGCGAAGACGCAGATATAACCTACCGGCTATATCGTATTTTGGATGATGAACTGACCAAACACAATCTTAGAAAAGTTGCTTACGATGTGGAATTCCCGCTTGTGGAAGTTTTGGAAAAAATGGAACGAACCGGGATTAAAATCGACCCCGATATTTTACGAGAACTCAGTAAGGAATTGCAAACTTTAATGGATAGTTATGCGGAACGAATATTCAATCTTGCCGGCGAACATTTTAATATCAATTCGACAAAACAACTGCAATACATTCTGTTTGAAAAATTAAAACTTAATCCGGTTAGAAAAACTAAAACCGGATTTTCGACCGACGCACGAACTCTTGAAGCAATGCGCGGAGAACACGAAATAATAGATTATCTTGTTAATTACAGAACGGTAAGTAAATTGAAATCGACTTACACCGACGCTTTACCTAAACTTGCCGATCCGGAAACACACAGAATTCATACTACTTTTAATCAAACGATTGCTTCAACGGGCAGACTTTCAAGTATCGATCCCAATTTACAAAATATTCCTATCCGGAGCGAAATGGGTAAAGAGATAAGAAAAGCATTCGTCCCGTCGGACAAAAATTATGTGATTTTAAGTGCCGATTACAGTCAAATTGAACTGAGAATTCTCGCACATCTTTCGCAAGACGAATCGTTAATCGAAGCCTTCCGAAAAGGTGAAGACATTCACAGAAGTACGGCGGCAAAAGTTTTTATGGTTCGACCGGAAGAAGTAACCGACGATATGAGGCGAAAGGCAAAAGAAGTAAATTTCGGAATTCTGTACGGTTTGGGTCCCTTCGGTTTGAAAAGCAGACTCGGGATTTCACAAACGCACGCAAAGGAAATTATCGATACATATTTCCGTACTTTCAAAAGTGTAAAAAATTTCATCGACGAAAGTATTGCCAAAGCAAAAACCCTCGGATACGCCGAAACAATTTTGGGCAGACGAAGGTATCTTAAAAACATTAACAGTAAAAATTATACCGTGCGTCAATTTGAAGAACGCGTTGCAGTAAATATGCCCATCCAAGGTACGGCAGCCGACATGATTAAGCTTGCAATGATTAAAATCCATAAAGAACTCGAAAAAAGAAAAGCCAAAACAAGTTTGGTGTTACAAGTCCACGACGAATTGCTTTTTGATGCACATAAAAAAGAATTGGACGAATTACTGCCGATAATTAAAAATTTAATGGAAACGGCGCTTCCCCTTTCTGTTCCGATTGTAGTTGATACGGGCATCGGAAACAATTGGCTTGAGGCTCATTGATTTTATTCGATTAGAAAATGATAAATCAAAATGCCGAAATTTATTTGAAGCGCTCCCAAAGCGATTCCGCTGATTAAATCGTAATTATTTGTCTTGTTCAACAAATCTTCGTTTTTGGTTTTCAGATATTCATCGTAATACTTATCCGCTTTAAGTTTGAAATAAGCGGAAGTTGCACCGAACCCCACAATACCGCCGAGCAAAACCTTGAACCATACATCGTCGATAAATCTTTCGCTTGAAAGTTCTGGACGGGCTTTTTCCAAATTCAGAAATATTTTATCTCCGCTTAGCTCAACATTCTTGTTCACGAAATTGTTTTTTAACAAAAGTACTTTCTTTAAGTTTACGGGTAAATACAAAGGAGTATGTCCGATAAATTTTTCCCCGGATAATACGGACGCATCGTCCGGCGAAGTTTGAAGAAAAACCAGTTCCGGCAATTGATATTTCCGCTTTATTCGCGGTTCGTTTAAACTTACATTTAACGTATCAATGATTGTATCCAAATCCCAATTTCTAAAACTACTTTTGATTTTTACAATATGTTTCCCGGCATGAACTTTTCCGGTAAACGTTTTTCCGTAATAAACCGTATCGTCGAGAATTATAATTGCATTCCGGTTTGTTTCGATTGTTAGAGCCACTTCCCCGCTTTGCCCGAAAACGGTAATTGCAGTTAAAAGAAGCAATATTATTTTCATTCCGTTTTTCATTTCGTTACAATCCGGTATGCAAAAACCTCACCGTAATCCGTTCCGAAATAAATCATTCCGGCACTATATAACGGAGTGGATTTTACTCTTTTTTCAAACTTTAACGTTTTCACAATTTTTCCGTTATCGATATCAATTAAATCCACTTTTTTAAATAGATTAGGTTGAACAAGCATATTACCGAACAAAAGCGGTGTTGCGTTTATAACTCCGTCCGTTTCTGTTTTCCAAATTAATTTTCCGTCCTTTAAATTCAAGCAATAAACAGTACCGTTTAGATTCCCGGCAAATAACTTTTTATCGTTAAACACTATGAAGTTTTTTATTTTCCCTTTCGTATCGAATCGCCAAACGGTTTGTTTTCCAACCAAATCGAATTTAACTATCGTACCTTTTGACGTTGGTAAAAACAAAAATACATCTCTAACGGAAATTCCACCTTCGAATCCATCCGAATGTTTTTTCCGGTAAATTATTTTACCGTTTTTATCGGCGCCTAAAATTTCTCCTTTTGTATTTCCCCACCAAACTCCGTTTTGTTGACCGACCGGCGATGAAACCGTGAAAACATTGGTTTTTATTTCCCAATTCTTTTTCCCGTTGAAATTAAATTGGTAAAGCACACCTTGATCGCTTAAAACATACAAATGTTTGTTGTAATAAAGCATTTCGTTTCCGCAACTACCCGGAAATTCTTTAACCGATTCCACGCCTGTTCTCAAATCATAAAAATGAACCGTGAATACTCTTTCTTTTAGTTCGTTTAAGACAAATACGATTGTTTTCCCGCGAATAACGGGAGCGACTTTTATTTCCCCTTTGTTTTTAATAACACCAAGTTCTTTCCCCGTAAATTTATTGAAAGCGGTTATTCTACCGGATAAATCACCAACATATAAAACACTGTCGGTTGCAATAAAAGAAGTATTCGAATAACTTCCGTAAGTTTCCGCAGTCCAATTAAACTCCAGAGAATCGCTAATGTTTTTGGGTATGAAAAATATTCTTTGAGAAAACTTGCCGAAAACGTAAGGATTTAAATTTCTGAATATCTTATTTTTAAGTAATAACGGTTTGCCGCAAGATGCCAACAGCAAAATAAAAATAAACGATATGCCTAATTTGAAATTTTTCAAAAATCCCATCCGAAGAAAAATTGATAAAACAATCCCGGTTGTAATTTTGTAAAATTATGTTCGATTTTTTTGCCAACGTCATAACGGAAAGTGACCGCACCTAAAAGATTAAACCGTACCCCAACACCCAAACTTCCAAGAGTTTCCGTGTAAACATCATCCCAAGCATTACCGGCATCGAAATAAACAGCGCCGCGTAAACTCGAGAAATTAATTCCAAGAAACGGAAGTTTGATATATATCCGGTCGATTAACGGATAACGTAATTCGATTGAAGTAAGCCAAAGCTTTTTCCCGCGCAGCGACCAACGCGGCCAACCGCGTAAATCCCAACTGCCGCCGGCAATATACCGATATGCTTCTTTCCCTTCGTTGATAAAGACGGCAGCCCTTACCGCTACGGTTGAACGATAGGTTAATCTAAAATATTGTCTGAAATCGGCAATAAACGAATAATAATTAGCATTGTTGAATTTTATGTCGGTTGTATACCCCAAAAGTATCCTGTATCTCGAACCGTCCAACGGTCCCGTTGGTCCCCAAAGCGAATTATCGTGAACGTACGAAATCGTATTCGAAAGCAGCAAAGCTTTTCTGGCGAGCAGTTCCGTAACCAAATCCCTATCCGAATTGGCCAAAGAAGTCGATACTTCGAGTCTGTCGAAACTCGAGAAAGGATAAATCATGCTGAAATATCCGCCGAAAACCCTTTCGTAAAAGAATTCGTCCGATTGTCGCAAATCGTATCTTCTGCCGCTGAAGTGAAAAATTCCGTAACCGTAATTACTTCTTGTCGAAGAGTTAATTCTCGATAGCGCAACGTTAAAATTGTCCAATATTTCACTTTGTACTTCTGCAGTGTTATAGATTAAAAAATAATATTTATCGTCACCCAACAAATCGCTTAATGCGAAAACCGCTCCGCCCCGCGCACCGTAAACCGGATCGACAGCAACTTGGCTTACCGCATAATCCAAAGTGTATTTTCTTTCGTATTTAAGCTTTTGTTTCTCAGGGTTTACTTTAATTCTTTTCGCAATCCATTTGTTCCCTGTTTTTGTAAAATCGAATTGTTTGGTTTCGAGTGAATCATTTTTCAAATCGCTCATATTCAATTCGTAAAACTGAAAAGAGAAGTTCTCGAAGCTGGAAAGAATCGCTTTGTTTTCATTAATGAACGTAAAGTCGAAAACGCTGGTGAAAAATTTAGTGCATTGCTGCATTCCAACGGGTTCATTATTCTCACCGGTAATGAGCTTCCAGATGTTATTTGTGCCGTCCGAATCATTTTCAAAATACAACGTTTTGTAGTCGGGTGAAAATACCGGATTTCGCGAATTGGAATTGGAATAAGTAATGTATTCGATTTTATTTGTAGAAAGATTAAATTCGAACAAATTATATTTGCCAGCAAATTCCCCGTCGGTTCTGTCGGAGGCAAAAACTACGGATTTATTTGCTTCGTTAAAAACCGGATCCGTATCTTCGTAATAATCGTTTGTCAATCTGAGCAGTTTGTCTTTATCCAATGAATAGATGTAGAGATCGCTAAAGCCTTTTCTATCGGTAGCGGAAAACACCAATTCGTTCCCATCGGAAGAAAAAGCGGGCGACGAAATCGTTATGAGGTTTTCAAACCGTTTGGTGAGAATTAACTCGCTTTTCTCAAGGGAATAAAAATTTATAACATCGGATTTACCCGATTTGTTTATGAAAGCCAAAAGTCCTTTTGACGATACGGCAATAGACGGACGAAGCAGATGAAACGCTTCGAATACTTTTTCCCTTTCACCTTCAATTATTATTTCGGGCTCTTCTATTTCCGTATTTGCCGAATCGTATTTCAATTTGTAAATCGAAGTGTAACCCGTACGATTCCCAATAAAGTAAATATAATCGGTCGTATCTTTTTTATAATGAATTGGTGAAAAGTTAAAACCCTCGTCCGTAAGTTTTCTTGTTTTTATGGAATATGGATAATTGCTATTGTACAACGGATAGTATTTCTTCTTAAGGTAATAACTCCATCTTTCGTCGATTCGTTCTATCGATTCTCCCAGCGTAAATTCGATAACATCGCTGAATTTCGTAAACTTCCAAAAATTCTCCATCATCAGTAAAATCTTATCTTCGCCGTATGTTTCGGAAACGAACTGCAGAAAATTTTGACCTTCTTTATAAAGAAGGAACGAACCGTAAATGCGACTAATGTTTTGCAAAGGTGCAAAGATGTTATTCAATACCGCATCCCGCATTACCATTTCCGCCTGCGTATCCCAATAATACGACCAATATTCGGCTAATCCCTCAACAAACCACAACGGCGGGTATCTTTCCGAAATTACTCTGTGAGTTCTGATTACGTTTGATAATTTGCTCGACATAAAGACATGTACGAGTTCGTGCCGGATAACGTGCTTGAATTTTTCAATAGAGCCGAGGTAAGGAATTACTACCCGTCCTTTCAAAAACTCGAAAAATCCTCCGACACCTTCGGGAATGAAACCGGGCAATGTATTTGTTTGCTGAAAATGAATATGTGTGTTATAAAAAATGAGCGGTATTTTTCTGGTTACTACATGGTTAAATTTTGTTTTCAAAACATCAAAAGATTCTTCGGCAAAATTAGCGCCTATCTCCGCTATTTCTTCAAAACCGTCGTAATAATAAATATTGAAATGTTCAGTTTTTAAAATATTCCATTGAAATTTCTCGTATTGAACTTTATTCCTTCCGAAATAATAAAACTGGGAATAAACCGTTTCCGAGATTAGAAGCAAAACGATAAGTATGTAATTTGTCTTACCTTTTAGCAAGTTCTTCTTTCAAATAGTTTATATTTTTAATGGTAGATGGATCTTGTTTTCTCAATACGGCCAAATAATACGAAATCCAATCGCCGGTGTAAATCAAATCCAACATTCTCAAACCATAGTCGTTTTCTTTGCTTTGAAGATTAATAATTTCAATATCAAGTTTTTTAAGTATCGTGCTCACAATATCGAACCGCAGCTTTATTCTTTCGTGATATTCAATATCCGATATGTAAAAAACCTTAACGGGAAATTTCGATTCTTCGTAAGTTTCCCATCCGATAATTTCGTTGTGGTTCATTTCCGGAATCACATTGTGAAACGAATGAACTTTCGAATTCTCATTAAACTGTCCTTTCAATCTTAAACCGACTCCGGATGTGTACGAATCGGCACTATAAATAACGGGTATAAAACCTATTAATGATTTTGCAATGTTCAGTGCAAAATTTTTCTCTTCGCTTGAAAAAGCTTCAGCTTTTCTTTTTAACAATTCCACCGATTCGTTTATTAAATTTTTCTGTTGGCCAATCAATTTGAGTATTTCAAAGATTTTAATCAATGTAAAAATTGATAACCAAAACGCAAAACGCGGTTGGAACCCTTTCTGCAGAAAAACAACACTCGAATTGTTCCGTGCCGCAAATTCACCTAAACTACCGCCGGTAGTGATGCATATTATCTGTGCTTTTCTTTTTTGTGCTTCTTTTGCGGCGGAAAGTGTTTCTTCGGTATTACCCGAATATGAGGAAGCGATAACCAAAGTGTTTTCGTTTACGAAAGCGGGTAAAATATAATTTCGGTTTACAAAAAATGGCAGCGGAAGTGTACGCCCGAACATATTAGCAAACACATCTCCGCTTATTGCCGAACCGCCCAAACCGGTAAGAACAATATTTTTTATTTTGTTTACGTCGATTTTTGTTAAGTCGTAATTATTTTGCGAAGCGTAAATTATTTGTTCGTAGGAATTTTTAAGTACATCGAATTGATTTTGCGGATCGTAGTTTTCTACAAAGTCGGATATTTTCAAAATTATTCCTCCAGTAAGTTTTCAATTTCATCCATTAAATGATTATTATAAAATTCGTAAACTCTTTCTTTAATTTCCCTTTCGGTTTTCATTTGTAAGCAATCTTGCGCCAATTGTTTTGCATCTTCGTACCTTATCGAACGAATTACTTTTTTAATCCGCAGCAACGCTGAAGCCGAAACGCTTAAAGCGTCTAATCCCAAACCGATTAAAAGCGGAGCGGCTAAAAGATCGGCGGCCATTTCGCCGCAAATGCTTACAAAGATATTTCCTTTTTTCCCTTCGCGTATTATATAATCGAGTGCTTTTACAACTGCGGGATGAAACTCTTGATATTGCTCGGATACGTTTTCATTACCTCTGTCAACCGCAAGAATGTATTGAATCAAATCATTTGTTCCGATGCTGAAAAAGTCGACTTCTTCCGCAAATTCTTTACTTAAAACGGCTGCGGAAGGCACTTCAACCATTATTCCCAATTCTAGATCTTTATCAAATTGTTTACCCTCTTTAGTAAGCTCTGTTTTACATTCTTCTAGAATTTCTTTCGTCTTTCTTACTTCTTCAATAGAAGTTATCATCGGAATCATAATTTTTACATTTTTAAAAGTGGAAGCCCTCAGCAATGCACGAAGTTGTGTTTTAAAAAGCTCAACATTATCCAAAAGGAAACGGATTCCGCGCCAACCTAAAAACGGATTCGGTTCTTTTATATCGAGCGGGAAAAATTTATCTCCTCCGATATCAAACGTTCTGATTACAACGGAATGCGGATAGAGTTTTTCCGCAATTTTCAAATACATTTGATATTGTTCGTCTTCATCGGGGAAAGAATCGGCTACCTCGAAAATCTGCTCGGTTCTAACCAATCCAATTCCTTCCGACCCATTTTGAATAACAAAATCCAATTCTTCCGTTAAATCCAAATTCGACTGGAGTAATATTTTTTTACCGTCAAGTGTAATAGCCGGTTCGTTTTTTAACTTTGCCAGTTCGGAATCGAGTTCATTAAGTCTTTTTATTTTTTCGCGGTATTCGGCAAGTTGGTTTTCATCCGGATTAACGATTACCCTTCCGTGAATACCGTCGAGTATTAAAACATCTCCGTTTTTAATATTTTCCGTTGCATCGTGAACACCTACAACAGCCGGAATATTTAAGGAACGGGCAACAATTGCCGCATGGGAAGTCAATCCGCCAAAGTTAGTTACGTAACCTTTAACATTTACGCGGGTGAATAAAACCGTATCCGCGGGAGTAATTACATCGGTAACAACAATTACATCCGATTCTATTCGCGAAACCCATTTTTTCTTACGCAAATTTCTGATTATTCTGTTTTTTATATCTTCGATATCGTGCGAACGTTCTTTCATGTAAGGTTCGGACGATTCACTCATTATTTTCTGATATTTCGAAATTTCATCGTTAACAACGTATTCCGGACTCAGTTTCTCGTTTTCAATTCTCTTCACAATATTTTCGATTAAGACGGGATCATCCAAAATCATCAATTGGGCTTCAAAAATTCCGGCTCGTTTATCCCCCATTTTATCGATGGCTAAACCGAATATTTTCTTCAGTTCCTTTTTCGATTTTTGGAGAGCCTCTTTCAAATTTTTAACGGCTGTTTCCGTATCGGTTACGGTTTCCTTAGATACAAGTTCTTTATCTTTCTTATAAAGATAGGCTTTGGCAATAGCAATGCCCGGCGCAGCCGGAATTCCGCTTAATACGTTTTTCTTACCCGATTCTTTCATAATTCCCCGAAACCTTCTTCGAAATATTTAACAATTTCTTCCGCCGCTTCTTTTTCGTCTTCTCCGTCGAAAACCAATGTAAGTTCCGAACCTTTTTCGGCAGCAAGCGTCATTACCCCGATAATACTTTTGCCGTTGATTTTTAAGCCGTCTTTATAGATATAAAAATCACTTTTATACTTTGCGGCAATTTTTACTATTGTTGCCGCGGGTCGTGTATGCAACCCGGCATTATTTATAATTTTAACTTTCTTTTCAATCATTAGTAATTTCTTTTTAATAGAAAATTAGCAAACCACATTAAAAATTCTTTCGCATTTTTATCTTTAACGAATTCAACCGATTTAAGTGCGGATTTTGTATATCGTTCAATTTCTCTTCGTGCATCCGACGTAACGTTCAAATTCAAAAAGATTTTTTTATATGATGGTATTTCGTTTTTCGGGATTCCTTTGTTCTTTAACAATTTCATCAATTTGCTTTTCTCTTTACCTTCGGCTTTTTCCAAAGCTCTGAGGAGGAGGTAAGTTTTTTTCCCTTCAATCAAATCACCACCGAGCGCCTTGCCGAACTTTTTTTCATCACCGAAAAGATCGAGATAATCATCTTGAATTTGAAACGCCATGCCGAGATTCAATCCGAATTTTTCCAACGATTTTATTTCATCTTCAGTTCCGCCCCCCAATCTTGCACCAATCGAACAACACATTGAAAGTAAAGATGCTGTTTTTTTCTTAATCATTTTTTTATAATCTTTAATCGAAACATCTGGCATTTCCTCGTAAAGTTCATCCAAACTTTGACCTTCGCAGACTTCTATTATTCCTTGCGTGAAATTATCAAATACTTTATCGCAATCGTTGTTACAATCTTTTAATAGACTTTTATACGCGTAAGCTATTAAATTATCGCCGGTTAAAATTGCGGTGGAAAGATTATATTTAATGTGTACCGTTGTTTTTCCCCTTCGCTTATCAGCGTGATCCATAATATCGTCGTGCACCAAAGTAAAATTATGCAAAAGTTCAACTGCAATTGCTGCATTATAAACATCGGAAAACTTTCCGCCTACCGCAAGCGAGGAAACCAATACACTGAACGGTCTAAGCCGTTTACCTCCGCTTTCCACAATATAAGCGCTTGGTTCGTATAGCGATTCCGGTTTTTTACCGGTGAACAGTTTAGCAAATTTTTTATTTAATTTGTTTATTTCTTTGTCGTAAATTTTGTGAAAACTATTGGTAGTCGGTTTCAAAACAGTTCCTTTTTCAAAATTAGTTTAGATTTATTAAATTCGTCGAGTGTATGCGCGCCGGTCAAAAACATAATTTGTTTTACAATTTCGAACCAACCGGAAATTAAATTTTTCACACTTTCCGCTCCGTTATTAATTAAAGTTTGAAGCAATATTTTGGCGGAAGCAGTAAAATCGGCTCCAAGCGCCAGAGCTTTTGCAATATCCGTTCCGTTATTGATTCCACCGGATGCGATTAAAATAAAGTCGTAATCGGATTTAAGTTTACGCACTTTACGAATGCAATAAGACGTCGGCAATCCCCAATCCCAAAACTCGGATTTACTTTTGCCGTTTCTCAAAATTTCTATAGCCGCCCAACTTGTTCCTCCGGCGCCGGCAACATCAATTCCTTTTACACCTCTTTCAAGCAATTCTCTAGCTGCTTTTTTACCTATACCGGCACCGACTTCTTTAACAATGACGGGAATATCAATAATGTCTATCAACTTTTTTAAATTGCCAAGGAAATTGGTAAAATCGGGCTTTCCTTCTTTTTGCATCAATTCTTGAAGAGGATTAAGATGAATAATCAAACCGTCGGCTTCTACCAAATCTATAATTTTTTCAATATCCGAGGAGTTAAATTCGTTAGAAATTTCCGAAGCTCCTATGTTTGCCAATACCGGAACATCAGCCGCATTTTTTCTTATAACCTTGTACGAATTATGAAAATCGCTGTTTTCCAACGCTTGGCGTTGGCTTCCTATTCCTATCGGAATGTTCAAATCATTTGCGACGGAGGCGAGTTCGGCATTAATTCCGGTTGCTTTATCCGTTCCGCCCGTCATACTTGAAATCATAAACGGAAAATTTATCTTCTTACCGAAAAATTCCACCGAGAGATCTATCTTATTAATATCGACATCGGTTACAGCATAATGTATAAAATCGTATCTTTCAAACCCCGTGGTTTTATTAACGAAATCCACTTTTTCGTTCATAACCAAATGCAAATGATCGTCTTTTCTGTTCGAGGTTTCCGATGCCATGTTGTTAATTTTAATAGAGTAAATAATTAAAATATTGGGAATCAAAATAAAAAAATTATGTAAATATTCATAGAATCGATGTAGGAATGATTTGACATGCTCCGGCAAACTATTGTATAGGATAAAACTATAACGTTACATTCCGTACGGTTTTCGGAATTATTTTTGAAAGTAGAATTGCTTTATTGGCACACATCGCATAGATTTTTTCATAATACGATTCCGGTACAATCTACACATTAATCAAACGGTAACTTCTTCACTGCGTTCACAGAAACTACAAATTCGAACGTACGTTAAAATATGTACGGAACTATTAAAATTTTCGTTGTAAGACTTACGGGGAAAAATAATTGTTCCCTTGCTTTAATTTGAAATTTGTGCACTCAAATTAAATCAACTTATTCTGCTTTCCACTTTCGACAAAACTTTTTCCACCGAAACTTTGGCTTCTTTTTCCAATTTTTCGCACTTCTCTTTCATTTCCTTGACAAACTCCTCGTCGGAAATATCCTTGAGATTAATCAGAACATTATAAATACCGCCTTTTACGCCTGTGTATGCAATTTGAGCTCCAACTCCGACATCCGTAATAGAATTCGGATTTCCATATTCAACAACGGTTTCCGCAATTTTAATTGCTTCAAGACTTTGAATTGCTGTATTGAGCGGAACCATAACCGCTTGTTTCAATCCATCCAACATTGCTCTTTCGCGAGTGCGTTTTTGTTCTTCGGTTTTTGCCGGAAGACGTTTTGCATCCATGAAAGCGTTAAAAGCGTTCGTATCGTCGTCGATTGCTTTAACAAGTTTGTTTTTTATATCTTGTGCTTTATCGGCCGCTTCGTTAAGAATATCGTCCACCTTTTCACTTCCACGTTTGTTAGCCGTAAGATTGCTAACCATACTCGAAAGAGATGCTCCCAATGCTCCCGCCAAAGCTGCAATAGAACCACCACCCGGAGCAGGCGATTCCCTCGATACTTCGTCGATAAAATCATTTAATTTCAATTCAACCAAATCGTCTTTATGGAATTTCGGCAAACCCAAAACTCTTTCTTCAATAATAAAATCCGATACATCACGCAAACCGAGAGATTGTACGGCTGTTTCCAAAATATCTTTTACGGGTATTCCGGTCGATCGACCTTGTTTTTTCAAGTAAAATTTTCCCGTTTCCAAAAGCGCAGGGTACGGAACGAGTCCGACAATCTCGCTACCGGTTACAACGAGTCCCCTTTCCGCAGCTAATTTTCTGGTTTCTTCCAAAACATGGTGCATCGAAGTAACTTTGTAATTTGTTAAATTTATGGAAATTTGAGCCCTGTCATATTCTTTAACTAACCAGCCTATCGCTTTACAATATTTGAATTTACCTTTTTTCTTTACAGATTTTCCTTCGGGTTTATCTGGGTCTATTCCGTTTAATTTCAGAAGTTCTACGAGGTCGTAATTGTGAACGTTTTTACAATGATCAATTGTTTCACGCATCGTTTTTCCCACAAAATCACACTCTCCGCACGGATATTCGCCTTCTTTATATTTGAGGATATTCGGCGATTTATAGTAAAACGGTTTTGAAACGGGTCGTCTTGCCGATCTTCCTTTTTCCCTAAGTTCGAATGCTATATCCGTTGCGTGAAGTTTTTCCCTTGTATTCAAACTTATATTGTATGCAATTAAAAATTCACGTACACCGATTACCGTTGCTCCCGCTTTCGGATTAAATTCGGCCGGACCGTAGTCGGGTTTCCATTCGGGCTTTTTCAGTTTTTCAGGTAATGCTTCGTATTCGCCTTGTCTTATGAAAGCTAAGTTTTCCCTTTCCGGAGAAGTTGCCGATTTTTCATATAAATAAACCGGAATCTTCAACTCTTCGCCAACGCGCTTCGCAACTTCTTTGGAAATTTCGATACATTCTTCCGTCGTAACACCGCTCACCGGAACAAAAGGACACACATCCGTTGCTCCCATCCTTGGATGCGACCCGTGATGTTTGCTCATATCTATTAATTCCGACGCTTTCTTAATTGCATTGAATGCAGCTTCTTTTACACCTTCCGGATTCCCGATAAAAGTTACAACTGTTCTGTTCATATCGGCGCCGGGATCAACATCCAATAATTTTACTCCTTCCACTTTTTCAATTTCGTCGGTAATCTGCTTGATGATATTCATATTTCTCCCTTCGGAGAAATTCGGTACACATTCGATTAATTTTTCGTGCATTTCAGCCTCAAATTTGGTGAATATAACAACTTAACGAATTTTGAAAACTATACTTTTAACTTGTTATTTGCAAGAGTAAAGAGAAAATAATTCGACATTTAAGCCAATACGGGTTTATGAATGCCGGTGTGTTATGGATTACGAATTTTTTCTCTTGTTGGCGTGGCGGAATCAGATATCTACCATTACTTAAATATTCATTCCTTTTTCGAAATAAAAATTCGTAATAGACAAACGTATTTAGATGAGAATTTATTTTTGTAACCGAAGCAAGCAAAACTTGCCTCGGCACAATAAAATTTTATGCTTCCACAGGTTCTTGTTTTTGTGTGTTTAAATATTCGATTGTGTTAAGAGCGGCGATTGTACCGTCGGCAACCGCCGTTGTTATTTGACGGTATTTCTTTTGAATCGAATCGCCCGCGGCATAAACTCCCTCGATATTTGTCCGGAGATCTTCGTCTACAATAATTTCATTTCTTTCGTTTAATTTAATAACATCTTTGAATTTCTCTGTGTTGGGTACGTAACCGATTAAAATAAATACACCGTCAATTTTCTTTTCCGTAATTTCACCGGTTTTCTTATTTATGATTTTAACCTTTTCCAATTTTTCGTCGCCAATAAATTCCGATATTTCCGATTCCATAATGAAATTTATTTTGGGATTTTCTTTTGCTTCTTTAACGGCATGAGGAAACGCTTGAAAGTGGTCGAATTGATGAACGATTGTAACCGACGAGGCATACTTCGTAAGTGCTACGGCTTCTTCAAGAGCTGAGTTACCACCGCCTACAACAATAATATCTTGTCCGGTAAAAAAATCACCGTCGCATGTTGCACAATATGAAATTCCATGTCCCTTGAATTTTTCCTCTCCCGGAACATTTAACATACGAGATCTACCACCGGAAGCAATAATAACGGCTTTTGCCGTATATGTTTCTTTGTTGTTGATTTCCACTTTCTTCGTCGAACCCGTTAATTCAATTCCGGTTACTTTTACATTTGAACGAACCGTACAACCGAAGTGTATGGCTTGGTTTTTCATCGTTCTGGCAAGTTGATATCCGTTAATACTCTCGATACCCGGATAATTCGCAATTTCGTGAGTAAGAACGGTTTGACCGCCAACGGTACCTTCGTTCAAAATTACCGTATCGATTCGTGCTCTTGAAAGGTATATCCCGGCGGTGAGCCCCGCCGGACCACCACCGAGAATTATAACGCCAAAATCGTATTTTCTCATTTTTCTCTCAACCGGTTATTCGTTTTTACCAAATTCACTATCTAAAATTGAAGTTACTTGTTCCATGTTTTGAATGCTACTTGTGGCTTTAACAACCTTGCCGTTTTTGTAATAAACGGTAAAAGGTAAACCCGTAAACGAACGGCATTCGGGTAAATTTCTAATTACGTGAGCTGCCGGAATATCGAACTCCATATCGGCAAATTTCACATGGGTGTATTCACCTTCCAACTCTTCCATAATTTCGTAAACCGGTACGCACATGGGACCCATTCTTCCGCAACAAATCATTACGTTTTCGTTATTTTGTAAAATTTCATTGAATTGTTCTTCCGATGTAATGTGAGTTAGATTGGTCTGTAACATATTTCTCCCTTATTTTATATTGTAAAAGAATTCAAATAAGTTTGATGCTTTCCGCTCTTAAAAGTTTCAACTACGGAATGAAGTTTTTAACTCTTTTTTAAGCTTTGCAAAAACCGAAATCGTTTTACGAATAGAGATGAAATTACGACAATCGAAAATTTGTTCGGCAGTTTTGTTATATTTTGAAATTAAAAAGAACAACTTTCGGAACGCGAATGAAACTACGATATAAAATTCTCTCGGGTTTTGCAATCCTTGCCGTAATGCTATTTGTCGCCGGTATTTGGTCGATTTTCCAAGTAAAATATTTCGGTGAAAGTTTGGAAGAAATAATCGGTTCACGTTACGAAAAAATCGGTTTTGCCAAGTCGATAAACGAACTGCTCGAAAGAAACGACAGACAAGCATTGTTAAAATTTCTGGAAAACTCAGATTCGTTCGATTTCAAAAATTTCGGTAACGATTTTCTCGGTGTATTGAACGAAATTGAAAAATTCAAGTTAACCGCCGAAGAAAAGAAATTGCTGGAACAAATTGCAACCGATTATAAAACCTACATACGAAGTTGGGAATTTGATTCGGATTCGCCTCATACAACAGCTGAAAAACTTACCTGGTATAAACATAACGTAAAACCGTCGTTTGATAGAGTTCAAGGTGAAATAAACAAACTAATCGAAATCAACCAAGCCAAGTTAATTTCTACCGCTCAAGAGATAAAAGACAGAACGCGCAGGGCTATTATCCCCGGTATCGTAGCGATTATTGCGGCAATCGTATTTACTTTATTGTTCAATTATTTTGTTAACCAATACATGGTTAAACCTATTATTACCTTGAAAAAACAAGTTGACGATTTCATTTCGAAAGGTGTACCGTTGACTTTCAGACCGATTACTGACGATGAAATAGCAAGGTTAACCGAATCGATTTATTTACTTACTTCCCACGTTGACAAGGACATTCAAGAACAATGAGATTATACGTTATTTTCCGTTACATCGGTTTTGTTATATTGCTGAATGCCCTATTTTTATTGGTATCGAGCGGAATTTCGTATTATTACAACGAATCTTCACTATTTCCTCTTTTGTACACAACAATTATCGCTTTATTATTCGGAATCTTTCCGATTATTTTTGTCCCGGCCGTGGACGATATTACACACATCGAAGGTTTGCTTATTGTTGTCGGCAGTTGGCTTCTTTCCTGCTTATTGGGTATGATTCCATATGTGATGTGGGGCGGAGAGTTTACAATTACAAATGCTTGGTTCGAAAGCGTATCGGGATATACTACAACCGGAGCCTCGATTTTAACGGAAATAGAATCTTTGCCTTTGGGTATTTTGTTTTGGCGAGCATCAACACATTGGATAGGCGGAATGGGAATTATAATTTTCGTTCTATCCGTAATGCCCTCGCTCGGTACGGCTGGAATGATATTGTACAGATCGGAAATGTCTTCGGCTGCGTTGAGACAATTCAAAATGAGAAGCCGCGACGCCGTAAGATTAATTTTATGGATTTATTTGGGTATAACCGTTATCGAAACTTCTTTGTTATTACTTTCCGGCTTGAACTTTTTCGATGCAATTACACATTCTTTCTCAACCGTTGCTACGGGCGGATTTTCAACTAAAAATTCAAGTGTTGCCGCTTTTAACTCGCTTACCGTTGAAATTATAATTATGATTTTCATGTTACTATCCGGAATGAATTTCGCATTGTTGTTTTCCGCGGTTACCGGAAAATTTGAAGATGTAAAAGTTTCCACCGTCGTTAAATATTACGTTGGGATAAACTTGATTGTAATACTTTTGGTAACATTAAATGTGTATTCGAATAATTACGAAAGTTTTTGGGAAGCATTAAGGTACAGTGCATTCCAAGTTTTATCCGTCGGTACTTCCACAGGATTCGCAAATGCCGATTCTTCCGTTTGGCCCCCGTTTTCTCAAATGATTTTGGTAATATTAACTTTACAATGTGCATCCGCCGGTTCTACATCGGGCGGAATTAAAGTTGACCGAGTTATAATTTTTATTAAATCGCTTGAGAAAAAAATAAAACAAATCTTGCATCCGAACGCCGTTATTACAATTACGATGGATAAAAAGAAAGTTGATGAGGAATTGGTAAATTCGACAATTTTATATATTCTAACATACATCTTTATTGTTGCACTTTCCGGATTAATTGTTACGGCTCAAGGCGTAGATATGGTTTCCGCTTATTCCGGTGCAGCAGCAATGATGGGAAACGTAGGTCCCGGTTTGGGTATTGTCGGCTCTTTGGAAAATTACGCCGCAATTCCTAAGTTAAGTAAATGGATTTATACTTTAACGATGATATTAGGCAGATTGGAAATTTACGGTTTGATAATCTTTTTCCTCCCCTCAACCTGGAAGCGAAAATATTAATATTTGTAAGGAAATAAAGTGTCTAGAATAAAAGTGAATTTACCGGACAAGTTTATTTATAAAACGGAAATACCCGTACGAATAACCGACTTAAATTACGGCGGTCATCTTGGAAACGATTCGGTATTGTCAATCGTTCACGAAGCGCGTGTACGTTTTCTGAATAATTTCGGTTTTACAGAGCTCGACATCGACGGCAAAAGCATTTTAATGATCGACGCTCTTGTTAATTTCGTGCGCGAAAGTTTCTACGGCGATGTTTTGATAATAGAAATCAACATAGCAAACATAGATGCAAAAGGTTGCGATATTTTCTATAAAATATCGAACAAAGAAACCGGCAAGCTGGTTGCCGCCGTTAAAACCGGAATTGTATTCTACGATTTACGGGATAAAAAAATTTCGAATACGCCGGAAAAATTCATAAATATTTTTAATAATTAAATTTTACAAGGTATAAATTGAACGTCAACGAAACCAATACATCACAAGTTGAATCTAAAGACATAACCAGACTTAAAATAAACGATAAACATTTTACTATTATAGGAACGGCACACATTTCACAAAAATCGGCCGATTTGGTAAAAAAAGTAATCGAAGTAGAAAAACCCGACACCGTTTGCGTCGAATTAGATGAACAACGATACGAAGCATTGTCGAATAAAAAACGATGGCAAGAACTCGATATCAAGTCCATAATTAAAAACAAACAACTTACTACACTTGTAGTAAACTTGATTCTTGCGTCGTACCAGAAAAAACTCGGGAAAAAATTAGGAGTTATGCCGGGTACCGAGTTGATGGTTGCCACTCAAGTTGCAAAAGAAAACAATATTCCGATTGTTTTGTGCGACCGCGATGTAAAAGTTACACTTAAACGTGCATGGAATAAAATGACGTTTTTTCAAAAACTTAAATTTCTTGTTTCCGGTTTGGCAGGTGTTTTTGAAAAGCAGGATATTACCGAAGAAGAACTGGAGAAGCTAAAAGAAAAAGATATTTTGAACGAATTGATGGCAGAACTCGGCAAAGCGATGCCGGTTCTGAAAGAAGTATTGATAGACGAACGCGATACCTACATAACCGAAAAAATGAGAAATGCAAAGGGCGAAAATATCGTTGCTGTCGTCGGTGCGGGTCACGTTAACGGAATAATAGAAAAACTTAAATCCGAGAAAGCGTTCGACCTTGAAGAAATAGTGCAAATTCCTCCCGCTTCACCTTTGCTTAAAATTATCGGTTGGGGAATTCCCGTCGTAATAATCGGCTCGTTAATTTACATCGGATTTACGCAAGGGATATTAGCGGCAAGAGCTAATTCGCTTTACTGGATATTGGCAAACGGAATACCAAGCGCAATCGGTGCAATAATTGCTTTGGCTCACCCGCTTACAATAATTTCGGTGTTCTTTGCAGCACCGTTAACAAGTTTGACTCCGGTAATAGGTGCAGGATATGTTGCGGCATTTGTTCAAGCCTATTTTAGCCCGCCAAAGGTAAAGGAATTCGAAAGTCTCACCGACGATTTCAATAATGTTAAATTGTGGTGGAAAAATAGATTGCTCAAGGTCTTTTTGGTCTTTATTTTAACAAGTCTCGGCAGCGCTTTGGGAACATACGTCGGTGCGTATAAAATTATAACAAACGTATTTTAATGTTTTATTGTTGTAAAATGTTTTTCAATTCGGTTGCGGCAGCGGAAATATTATCGGAAGAAAAAATAGATGAACCGGCAACAAATATATTACAACCGGCAGCCGAAACTTCTCCGATTGTTTCCTTGTTAATTCCACCGTCGACTTCAATCCAATATTTGTAACCGTGTTCATTTTTCAATTCGTTTAGCTTCCGTATTTTGGAAACGGAATTTTGAATGAATTTCTGTCCCCCGAAACCTGGATTAACCGACATTACCAAAATAAGATCGGCCAAATCAAGAACTTCCGTAAGAGTTTCGACCGGAGTGGAAGGATTAATTGCAACGCCGGCTTTTGCACCCAATTCTTTTATTCTATTCAATGTTCTGTTCAAATGAACAACCGCTTCTTGATGCACGGTAATATAATCAGCGCCAGCTTTTATAAACGCTTCGAGGTGCAAATCCGGATCTTCAATCATTAAGTGAATATCGAGCGGTAAATCCGTAATTTTGTTTACGGCGGATACAACTAAAGGACCGAATGTAATATTCGGTACGAATTTTCCGTCCATCACATCGCAATGAATTATATCCGCTCCGGCTAATTCCACGTACCGGATTTCTCTCGATAGATTCGAAAAATCAGCCGATAATATTGAGGGTGCAAGTAATTTCAAATTTTCACCTTATTTGGAACTTTTGGTTACGAAAACATCAACCGTTTCGCCAATTTCAACAAGCGTACCTTTGCTGGGATATTGTGCGATAACGGTATTGGGTAAAAGATTCGGTGATTCTTGATAATTTACTTTACCCAAGAAAAGCGAATTGTTCCTTAGCTCCCTTTCCGCTTCGTTTAATGTTTTACCCATTAAATCGGGCACACGAACTTTCCCGACATTCGGACCAACACTTACTTTTAAATCTACAACCGAACCTTTTTCCAAATTCAATCCGGGTTGGGGACTTTGTCCGACGACCATACCCGCTTTTGCTTCGGAACGTACTTCGGTAATTTTCCCTACTTTCAAACCCAATCTTTCAATAGTAATTTGAGCATCGCGGAGAGTTTTATATTCCAAATCCGGAACCTTTACCAGCGGATCGCCGCCACTTATTGCCAGATATATTCTGCGCTTTACTTTTACGGTAGTATTTTTCAACGGTTTCTGAAAAATCACGTGGTCTTTCGGGAATTTATTATTGTATCGCGGACCTTCCAAAACGGGAACTAAATCCAATTCTTCCAACTTTTTAATCGCCTCGTCCTTGTGCAAACCAACCAAATCGGGCACAACAACTTCAGGTCTATCCACAACCTCGGGCATTATAACTTTATCCGTTATAACAACTATTGCCGCAAAAAATAAAAATATCGAAATTAAGGCTATTAAAATTTTTTTAATTATTTTTTTCATAAAGCGTAATATAGCAAGTGAATGCCAGATTGACAAATATTCTTTAAAGTCGGATTTATTTTACTACAATAAAAAATTGTAAAAGTTTCCCGTTTTTGTATGTTTTATATTTAGCATTATTTATGTATTTTTGCCGAAACTTCATAACGGGTTGGTAAACAAAGACCAATGCAATATTAATTTTTCGTAAACAGCTAAGGAGAATATATGTTTAAGAATCATCCTAAAGGACTTCCGGTTCTGTTCTTCACCGAAATGTGGGAGCGGTTCGGTTTCTACACAATGTTGGCGATTTTCGTTTTATACTTACAAGAAAATTTCAAATGGGATACAACAACCGTAACAAGCGTTTACGGAACTTTTTTAGCTGCGGTTTATTTCGCTCCCATTCTCGGCGGTTGGATAGCCGATAATTTTTTGGGATACGGAAAAACAATAACCATCGGTGCCATTACAATGGCAATAGGATATATATTGATGGCAATTCCGACAAGCGAGCCGTTTCAATTATACGTTGCTTTAGCCGTTGTAGTAATTGGAAACGGTTTGTTCAAAGCTAATATTTCGGTGTTGGTTGGTAATTTATATTCACATAAAAGCGGTTCTATTAAAGATGCCGGTTACAATATTTTTTATATGGGCATAAATATCGGCGCTTTCTATGCACCGCAAGCGGCAAGCGGCATAAAACAATTTATGATCGATAATTTCGGTACAACGTTAGCCGAAGGTTATAACGCTGGGTTCGCAGTTGCCGGAATAGGAATGTTGATATCATTGATTATCTTTACCGTGTTTAAAAAATATTACAAAGATGCCGATTACCAATCTAAACACGAAACAAACCACGAAAAAGATATAGTTTTAACCAAAGAACAAGAAAGGGCAAGAATCGGAGCCCTCTTAACAATTTTTGCAATCGTTATTTTCTTTTGGATGTCATTTCATCAAAACGGTGCGGCACTTACTTTATTTGCTAGGGATTATACGAATCACATAGTCAGCAAATATGTTTTTGTTTTGTTCGATTTCTTCGGAATTCACGGGCTGCTTGCCGTTTTACTCGGCGGTGGGTATCTCCTTTCGAAAAACGCAACCCGTAAATCGAAAATGTTTGCCGGAATTGCGGTTGTTGTCGGTTTGATTATTCTGGCAATCAAAATTTCCACTTTGGGCGATCAAAATGAAATAGCGCCCGAACAATTCCAAGTTTTTAATCCGATGTTTATAGTTTTAATGACGCCGATTATCGTAGGATTTTTCCGTTATTTGAACAAAAAAGGAAAAGAACCTTCGTCGCCGGCTAAAATAGGTTTAGGAATGCTTTACACCGCACTGGCGTTTTTTATCATGGTTATTGCTTCCGTCGGTTTACCGCCGGCACATTCGTTAAACGGTGCTTCCCCTATTACGGTTTCACCTTTCTGGTTGATTTCGTCTTATTTTGTTGTAACAATCGGCGAGTTACATTTAAGTCCGATGGGTTTGTCATTCGTTTCAAAAGTAGCGCCTCCCAAAATAAAAGGTTTAATGATGGGATTGTGGTTCGGTGCAACGGCAATAGGTAACTACCTTTCCGGTTTCGTCGGAAGATTTTACCAAAACTGGGAATTGTGGCAGTTCTTTTTACTCTTGGTAATTACTTCGTTAATTTCCGCGGGACTAATCTTAATTTTCTTGAGAAGATTAAAAGAAGCTACGGAATAAAATTAAAAGCGGACGCATCGGTTGCGTCCGTTTTTTATAATTTAGTTAAAGAATTTTTTGCGAGTGCAGCGACTTCGCTACCGGGGTGTTTTTTAATTATATCATTCCACAATTTTCTTGCATCATCTTTTCTTCCGGTAACCGCATAAATAACACCCAAATTGTATTTTGCTTCCAGGTTATTTTTATGAAACTTAAGAATTTTCATTGTCGTTTCTTCCGCTTTTTTATAATCGCCTTTGTTGAAATAAATTGAAGTTACCGAAAGCAAAATATCGGCTCTCCGGGGATTTTTATTAAGTATCATGTTGTAATATTTTAATGCTTGATCCGGCCGGTGAGCGGCAAGAAGAAAATTAGCATATTCCCTAATTCTAACGGTATCATCCGGATTTTTAGCAATCTCGTCTTCCAGTTTTTTCATTCTTTCTTTAACGGATTCCAAAACATTCGAGCTCGACGGTTGTTCGCCTGCGGGATTTCCGAGTCCTTGATGTATCTCGTCTTGCGGCATTTCCTGTTGTTGTATATCAGCGGGAATTTTCTCAGTTTTTGTTACCGGTGCGTTTTGACTATCATATATAACAATAGCAATAAGTATAACGGCAAACAATGTAAGATAAATATAAAGCAATTTATATTTCATTTTAATTTCCTTTATTTAATATTATATACTTTATTCTATAACATTTGTTGTTATTATATAATCCAATTCCGGAAAATTCCGGTTCAAATAATCATTTCCTTTAGTTTGAATAGAGTCTTGATCCGGTAATTCCCTATAACCATCGTATATAGATTCGATAACGTTCATACCTTCAACAACTTCACCGAATGCGGGAAAACCTTTCACGCCCATAAATTCCGTTGTATCGAGACGTAAATTATCTTTTAAATTTATAAACAATTGATTTGATCGTGTATTCGGACCGCCTCTCGCAAAAGCCATTGTACCTTTACGGTTACTTAGTTTTACAGGTTCGTCTTTTATTCCGAAGTTTTCCCACACTTTATTAACTTCTGGATTTCCGTTAATTCCCCACTGTACAACAAAATCCGGCACAACTCTAAAAAATCTGTTCCCGTCGTAATAATGATTTTTTACCAAATAATAAAATCTGTCGACGCCTAAAGGAGAATATTCACGCTTAACGTTTACTTTAACGTCCCCTTTCGTTGTAACGAACACAACCGAAAAAAAATCGGGCGCTTTAACTTTCAGATCTTTATCGGTCGGATTAATAAGTTTAGAGCTTCCCGTGCAATCGAACAAAATTATTGTTGTAAACAATAAAAAAATCTTAATCGGGATTTTCATAAATTACTCCATAAAGTATTTTGTAGGTGATTTCAAAATAACAATATTTTTTATATTTTATGAAAAAAATGGATGGGATAATGGAAGAAACTGTTTTATATATAAAAAATATGGTGTGCCCCCGATGTATAAAAGTTGTACGAGAAGAATTGGAAAAACTCGGGTATGAAATTTTGCATATCGAGCTAGGACAAGTTAAACTGGCACACAACAAAAACGAATTGGACACCGAAACAATTAAAAGTGTTTTAGCGAAAGAAGGTTTCGAGCTGATAGAAGATTCAAAAGCAAAATTAATAGATTCCATAAAAACCGAAATAATTAGTTTAATTCAAAAATATAAAGATGAAGATCTAGAAAAACTTAATTTTTCCAAATATTTGAGCAAAACTTTTAACAGAGATTATAATTATTTAAGTTCCCTGTTTTCAAAAACGGAAGGGGTTACAATAGAACATTATATTATTCTGCAAAAAATCGAAAAGGCTAAAGAGTTGTTAAAATACGGCGAACTAACGCTAAGCGAGATTGCATACCGACTCGGTTACAGTTCGGTCCAACATTTATCGAGGCAATTCAAGCAAGTAACAGGTTTAACGGCAAGTGAATTTAAAAACAATGTTAAACTACCCCGCAAATTTATCGACTCCGTCAATTAGAATCTCTGCGTAACGTTAAAGAACAAATTGGAATAGGAAGATTTCTCTTCAAAAGTTCCTTCGTAACTAATCGAAAACGAAAGCTTACGCGTAAATCTAAATGATAAATCGATTAGCGCCGTGTTTCTTTTCAATTTTCGATCGAGCGCAGGAAAAACATAACTCAGATTTCTCAATCCCGCTGTAACATACAGCAAACCGTTCAGCAACTCTTTTGAGAACCGGACTCCGATAATTTCACCGTTAAGATAATTTGTACTCAAATTAATATAACTGGCATTTGCCGAAATATTCATAAGTGGAATTTTAGAATGCGTTACGGAAACCCCGATGTTTTTAGTCGGTAGTTTATCGCCTTTTCTGAATCTGTAACCAGCATAAACCGATGCGAAAATATATTTTATCGGTCTAAAGTTTATACGTACCCTTACACCTTGTCTAATTGCATTTTGAATTAATCTATCGATATAACTTTTATATGTTTCGTAATAAATTACGTTTTTTCTGGCGTCATAAGATGTGTTTAATGTAATCCAACGAGCCGGCGAATAACGCAATGAAATAAAAATGTTTGTTAAATACGGTTCGTGTGAAGTCGTTCCGTGATAATGCTTGAAAAAATCAACTTCTGTCGAAAAGAAAAGGTGAACCGATTTAATAATATGGTTTGAATGTTGAAAATAAATGAATCTTCTATCCGTAGTGTTGCCGTTCATTTGTTGAACAATTGACAAAGTATTTATCGTTTTACCGTACCCTAACGAATCTTCTCTGGTAACGTAAATCCCCATTTCAAGAAGTTTTAAATTATATCCATAATCTTCATAATGCGGTCTTGAGCCCAAAATTCCACCGATATAATATCCATTAAATTTTGTTTCCAGTTGTAAACCGTCTATTGCACCTATGTTTGAAAGCTTTCTGTTGATTTTTCTTCCAATAGTAAAATTCGTCGTTTTATTAAATTCGTATCGTACAGCTAAATCATATATTTTCAATGCATCTCCCAAATGCTGATGTACATAACTCCATTGGTCGCTTCTGTAACGAAACGTTAAATAAGAAGAAAAAGATAATTTACTTCCTTTAATATTATTAGCGTAAAACGAAAGAGAATGCCTCCAATGTTGGTAGTCGTTTTGTTCAATTATATTTGAAAAATTCGAATAACCGGAAAGGCTGTATTTTCCGTAATATTCCGGTTCTGTTCGTTTGAAATTTTTTACCTTTAAAGTTTTGATATTTTTAGGTTTTTCATTTTGTGTTAGAACCGGTTTATCTTCGGATATCATCTCTTCCGTTTGATGTGCGACGGTTTTCGGTACAAATGCGTAAACTCTTCTTCCCTTTTTAATTCTTTTGCCAATTAATTTCGTTGCGCATGATCTTGATGATTTCTTTACCACTATTAACTTTGGATAATATTTTTCCCGGTATTTAATAAATAAAGTATCGCCAATGTTTATGCGACCGGTTCCGGAAAAGTTTACATAGTAATATTGAGACGATATAAATTCAACTTTTCCTATTACTTTTTCCTTTCCGGCTTTCTGACCGAAAACCGTAATTGTAAGCATGAAAAAACACAATAAAGTCTTCTTCATCAGTTCCTCATTCTTTTAATGTGTACCGGCAAAGGTATACCTCCGTCTTCCTTCCCGTCCGGATGGCAATCGTAACAAGCATTACTGTCGTACGAATAACCCGAAACTTCTTTGTGTTTATCATCCATTTTGGTTTGCGAATGTTCATGACAACTTAAACAAGTGAATTGACTGTAATCGTTTTGGTTTTCATGACAATCTGAACAATTATCCCATTTGTTATTGTGCTTTCCGGAATATATCGGGAAATATTGATTATCGTGATCGAAAGTGGACGGTTTCCATGCTGTTTCGGAATGACACGATTCGCAATCGGTGGAAAAACCGTTGGATTGATGAGGCGGATCGTTCGTGTTTTCATAATCCGCTTGATGGCAACCGTAACAGGTGTTCGGCGTATTCGTGTAATCACCGTTATGACATTTTGCACAATTATCGGAAATGGCTGCATGTGCACCGTTCAGAACGTAATAAGCATTATGTACGGGAAATTCGGCAGGTTTCCAATCCGGTTCTGTTGTATGACATGTTTCGCATTGATTTGTTAATCCTAAACTACTATGATCCGGGTTGTTCGTGTTTTGAAAATCATTACTATGACACGAATTACAATCGCTCGGCGTTCCCGTATATCCGTTTGTATGACATTGATTACAATCAGTGTTTTGATGGGCGCCGGTTAAGGGAAAATTTGTGTTTGCATGATCGAAATCAGCTTCTTTCCAATCGGTAGTGTTGTGACATTGTTCGCAAGTCGTCGGGTAACCTTGCGATACATGATTTCCCGCATTGTTGTATTGCTCTTGATGACAGCTATAACATAACGGTGATGTATCCGAAGTACTTCCTTTATGACAACTCGAACATTGCGGTAATTGGTGTCCGCCGATTAAATCAAAACCAGTACTACTGTGATTAAAAGTCGAAGGTTTCCAGTCGGTTGTATTATGGCAATCCTCACACTTGTTCGATATTCCCGCTTCTGTGTGTATAGGATTTGATGCATTTGAAAATTTGTCCTCATGGCACGCAAAACATTCAACAGGCGTACCGACATAACCCGTGCTGTGGCATTGTTCGCAGTCAGTATTTTGATGGGCACCGGTTAAGGGAAATGCTGTTTTCGAATGATCAACCGCTCCTTCTTTATCTCCTTGTGGATGACATGTTAAACATGCTTGACTTTCGTAAGCGTATCCGTCTATTCCATTGTGTTCATCATCCATTTTGGTTTGTGAATGTTCATGACAACTCAAACAAGTGAATTGACTGTAATCGTTTTGGTTTTCATGACAATCTGAACAATTATCCCATTTGTTATTATGCTTTCCGGAATATATTGGGAAATATTGATTATCGTGATCGAACGTAGCAGGAGTCCACGCATTTACATTATGACACGATTCGCAATCCGTACCAAAGCCCGTGGATGAGTGATTAGGATTACTTGTCTGAATATATTGTGTTTCGTGACAGCTATAACAATCTGACGGTGTACCAGAATATCCGGTTGAATGACACTTCGCACACTCGTTACGAATTTTATTGTGAGCACCTATTAACGCAAACACTTGGTCATGAGTTTTAAAATCAGCAGGTTTCCAATCAGGATTTGTAGTATGACATTGAACACAATCGTGTGAAAAATCGGAATTTAAATGATCCGGATCCGTTGTAGCGGCAAAGTTTTCTTGATGGCATGAATAACAATCTTGTGATAAACCCTCGAAGCCTTGTGTGTTATGGCAATCGAAGCAGTTACTGATTTTATGTCCCAATGTAAGTGGGAAAAAATCGTGTACAAATTTAGCAGTTCTCCATTGTAAATCGGTTACGGAATGACACTGTTCGCATTCTTTGGAAAAATCCGCTGCAACGTGATTGGGATTTTGAGTATTTGTATAATCTTCTGAATGACAATCTTCACACCTAACTCCAAGTTGCTCGAAAACTAAATTCTCAATTGTTTTATGACACTGTTGACAATCTGCGGTGACATGAGCACCCAATAAAGGAAAGCGTCCGGCATTGTGAATTTCGTTTATGTTTTCAACCAACCAATTATTTGAATTGTGGCATTGTTGACACTCTTTCTCAAGCGTATTTTGGTGAATATCGTAATGGCAATTGAAACACTTGTTTTTTGTTGTTACAAAATCAAGCGAAGTATGGCAAGTTTGGCAATCCAGAACCGAATGCTGACCGGCTAATTCAAAGCCCGTTTTTGTATGATCGAAATTCAGTTTTTTAATATCGATTTTCCACGTATCGGTTGAATGACATTCCGCACAGTCATAATTAAAATTTTCACCATGTGGCGATTGTGCAAAAAGCATTCCGAACGCAATAAAGAAAATTATGTATGACAATTTATACATCTAGTATCCTCAATTTTGTAACGAACAAATTGCACGTTGTCTTTTGTCTCCAGAAAATGGCATTTTGAGCATTCCACTTTTGCATGCGCTCCGTCCAATGAAAATGTTGTATTATTATGATCAAACAAAGCTGGTTCCCAATCTACAGTTGTATGACATTCGGTACATCTTTCATCTTTCCCTTTTCCGAATTGAGCAAAGTGAATATCGTTATGACATTGTGTACAATTCGATTTTAAATCTTTGAAATGTTGAATTAAATTAGTTTTTTCATCTTTTTCAAAATGGCACCCCGAACATTTTTGAGCTTTGTGTTTGCCTGTTAGTTTAAATTGTGTTTGTTCATGATTAAATGTTATATCTTGCCAACTCACAGTATTGTGACAACTTTCGCATTCCGTTTCGGAAAAATATTTTTCACTAATAAAAGACTGATGAATATTTACATGACAATTAACGCAATATTTCCCGTCTACTCTGAAACGCCATTTTTCAGCAGTTTTATGACAAGCATAACAAGGTAAAGCTTCGTGTGCGTTTCTCAATTTGAATTTTGTTTCGTTGTGTTTTTCGATTGTGAATTTGGAGGGACTAAAACCGTTTTCGGTATGACAAACCGAACAATCACTTTCATCTCCGTCATCTGAAAACTCACCTTCATGGTAATCGGAATGACAATCCGCACAAAATCTGAATTTAGGTTTGAAACTTAAATTGCCTTTGTGGCACGT
The DNA here is from genome assembly GCA_964553325.1 of uncultured Melioribacteraceae bacterium. Classification (GTDB taxonomy): domain Bacteria; phylum Bacteroidota; class Ignavibacteria; order Ignavibacteriales; family Melioribacteraceae; genus BMS3ABIN04. Next base: position 72,113 of record CAZKKI010000072.1, read on the forward strand.
TTTGCAAGCTATATGTTTATGCTTACCGAGTAAAGGAAAGTTGGTCCTGCTATGATTAAACGCCTTCATATTTTTCACTCTTCTAAACGATGCGGTTGTATGGCATGAACTGCATTTATTACCGAATTTCCCTTTGTGAATATCTTCGTGACACGATTTACATGATGTGTACTTAACGTCCTTAAATTTCTGATACTTTTTCCCGTTTCTTCTTGTAATTGCGTGGCAACTAATACAATCGGTTTTTTTATGTTTGCCGGTTAATTTGTAATTTGTTTTATCATGATTGAACTTTACTGCCGGTTTGAAATTTTCTTCCGAATGACAACTTGAACAATCATCCCCCAAAGTAGCTTGATGAACGTCCTCGTGACAACTTTTGCAAGTTGTGTCAAGTCCTAAATAAGTTTTCTTCTTACTTTTTAGTTCCCTATCTCGTATGAATGCAGGTTTGTGACATTTATTGCATTTAAGTTTCTCATGTTTCCCCATTAATATATAACCTGCTTCGGCATGATCGAATTTTGATTCGTCGAATCTTATAATTTGAAAACTTCTTCCGAAATGATCACCATGACATTTCCAACAATTTTCCTTCGCTACGGAATTGTTTGCATGATAGCCGCGTTTAATATTTATTAATTCTGCTATTTTCGTATGACATTTCAAACATTTAAGATTATCAAGACTTTTACCGATAGCGTGACACTTAGTACAATTGCTCATTCCTTCCAAATCGGAGTGGACCTCGGCAAGTTCACCCGGAGAAATTTGAGCTAACAAATTTCCGCTTAAAGTAAATATAACCACCCAAGAAAATATTGTATTTAATGCTTTAATACTGCTTCTCCGAATTTTTTGGTAATCTTTATACCGATTTTTTCAAGGAATTTATTAGGAAGTTCCCCGCCGATGAAAACATACACCAGATCATTTTCTATTTCGGCAATTGTACCGTTCTGAAAATTCAAAATAACCTTGTCATGTGTGATTTCTTTGACCGTAGAATTGTAAAGCACATTTACTAATTTCAATTTTATTGCATCTTCTATTCTTTTAAAATTTTTCGGTTTCAACCTTTTGAATGAATTGGAGCGGTAAGATAAAGATACTTCGTTTCCCTCTTCGGCTAATAACAGAGCCGATTCAATTGCGGAATCTCCACCGCCAACAACTAAAATTTTCTTGTTATGAATTAATTCTGGTTCTAATAATTTGTAATAAACCTTTTCGGAATTTTCACCCGGTACACCTAATTTTCTCGGCGAACCCCTTCTGCCAATTGCCAATAAAACTTTTTGCGTCGTATATTCTTCTTGATTTGTGATTACCTTAAAGGAATTATCGTACTTTATAATTTCACTGACTTTTTCGTTTTCGTTTATCGATATTTTATTCTTAGCCAAAATCTCCGACCAGAGATCAATTAGTTCCGATTTTGTAGTTTCGTACAATTTCACTTTTCCAAATAAAGGAATTTCAACCGGTGATGTCATTACAACTTTTGCGCGCGGAAAAGAAAAAACGGTTCCGCCAATACTATCTTGTTCAATTGTCAAAAAGTTCAAATTATGTTCGGCTGCTCTAAGTGTTGCGGCTATTCCTGCTGGTCCGGCACCGATAATTATTATATCGTATTTAGCACTATGTTTTTTTTCTATTGACCGGACCATGCTGTCCACTGCTTTTTTCCCTTGTTCTATTGCATTTTTAATTAAACCCATTCCGCCAAGTTCTCCGGCAATATATATGCCTCTAACATTTGTTTCGTATTCGGGACTAACATGTGGTAATTCTACACCTCTCTTTTCTGTTCCCATAACCAACGTAATCGCTTCAACGGGACAAGCATGGAAACATGCACCATGACCTACGCAATGAGAAGCATTGATAAGTTTCCCTTTTCCGTTTACTAATCCGATTATATCATTTTCCGGACAAGCAACAACGCACGCACCGCTTCCGATACAAATATCTTCGTTAATAACCGGATGTAGTGATACGGGTTCGTGAAAACCGTATTCTTTAGCACGTTTGATTTTCTCTAAGGTCTGCTTCGATTCGTATTTGTGGGTTTTAAGGTATAAATAAAATATACCAATTATAATAACTGCAACTAATGTATAAATAATAATGTTTTCTAGGAATACTTCCATTTTATAATCTATTTATAAATGTAAAACAAGAAAAATGCCATTCAAAAACCATGTTTTTCGCATATTATAAGACATATTATCTTATTTATGAATCTAAAATGATACAATATGTCTTATTATCGTATATTAATCGGCAATCTTAATCCAAAGTTTAGATACCTAATAAATTTTAACGGAAATCAGTTGAAAATCCAGACATAACCGAAAGTAATTGCCACACCTATGTGCACAATCATTATGATTAGCATGATGAGAGCAAATGGTAAATGTACTATGTGCCAAAACTTAAAAACACTTTGCAACACTTGTAAATATTCAATTCTATTATTTAATAACATTTTTTGCTTTGTTAATTTTTTAATCTCCGCTATCTTTTTTGTTGTTACACCCGTTGTTTTTAATTCCCCAACTATCCGGTTCATGTTTTTCTTTCTTTCGAAATAATCTTTTATAATTATAAAAATTACGTTTCCAACCGACAAAGTTCCTTTATATCTTCTGTTTGCAATACTTTCAATTTCAAGTAATACGTCTTCCTTTACATTATAGAGGTTTCTTAGTTTTACCGAATATTCGTCGTTTATTTGCTGAATTTGTCTTAAACTTAATTCCACTCCTTCAATTGTTCTCGGAATGCGTACATAAATAAACCTTCCTATTATTCCACTTAGAAATACTGCTATCATACTCCAAAAACTGATTGAAACAATCCCTCCGAATTTAAATGAAGTATGAAAAATAATTAGAATAGGTCCTAATGTGCATAAAAAGATATGGAATTCAAGCCAATGTTTAAGAATCCCTAATCTGTGAAAATATTTAACGCGTTTTCTTAACATATAAGTAACAACACCAATTAGCATCAGAAATGAACCAATAATACCTATACCGTGACCGATAAAACCACCAGGTTTTAATTGATTGTGCAACGGAGAAAAAAAACGTTCTTCTATTGGTAATGAATAATAATCATATCCAAAGTAGATTAACAGAGCGGTTGTAAAAACCGTAACGGTGACGAAAAATGATATATATAATTTATGCTGAAGTCGCGTCATCAAAAAAAAGACATATTAACTGATTTATTAAAGGTTGGAATATAAGTTAAGAATAATATTCGTTAAAATCAGTATAAAATATTTTACATAAATAAAATAACCAAAAACTATTTACACAAATCAAAAAATATTATAACATTTTATTAGAATAGTATAACACGAATAAGCAATTAAACTATTATTTTATAATTGTAAAAATAAGGGAGAATTCATCATGACTAAAAAAGAATTTAAAATTAACGGAATGACGTGTCATCATTGTGTAAAAGCAATTGAAATTGAATTGGAAGAATTAGGTGTTAACTCGTATAAGGTTGAAATAGGTTCTGCTGTTGTAGAATACGATGAAAGCAAAATTTCGGAAGATCAAATAACCAACGCCATTTCCGAAGCCGGTTACCAAGTAGTAAATTAGCTATCACTCAAAATACAGAAAGCAATATGAAATATAATCTACCAGTTGAAGGAATGACTTGTGCAAGCTGTGCTGCAAGGGTGGAAAAATCACTCAAAAGAATTGACGGCGTTGAGAATGTTTCCGTTAACTTGGCTACTGAGAAAGTAACTATTGAAACTAAATCGGAATTGGATTTAACCGCTGCGATGCAGGCCGTGGAAAAATTCGGTTATAAACTTATTGCCGAACAATCCTCCGTTAATAGTAATAAAGTCAAAAATATAGAAGAAAACCCGACCAAGGATGAATATTTAACCGAACTTAAAAGTAGTTTTATTTTCGCATTGAGTTTTACATTGCCTGTTTTTCTCATCAGTATGTTGAGAAGTTTTGAATTCTTTAATAGTTTCTGGCCATTTTCCGATGATTATACAAATAAAATATTACTTGTATTTACAACGCCTATAGTTTTCATATCCGGTAAAAGGTTTTACAAATCATTTTGGACAAACCTAAAACATTTTTCGGTAAATATGGATTCACTTGTTGCGATCGGTACGGGCGCCGCATTTATTTACAGTACTATCATAACGCTTTTCCCCGATTGGATAAACGGTGCAAACATCTCTCACGTATACTTCGATACAGCTGCTGTAATTATTTTATTAATACTTCTCGGTAAAGTTTTGGAAACCGGTGCTAAAAGTAAAACCAATTCGGCTATAAAAAAATTATTGGACCTTAAACCGAACCAAGCAACTGTTATAATAAACGATACAGAAAATAAAATCGATTTGAAAGATCTGAAAATCGGAGATAAAGTAGTAGTAAGACCGGGAGAAAAAATTCCTGCCGATGGTAAAATATTGGAAGGATATTCTTCTGTCGACGAATCCATGTTAACCGGTGAAAGTTTGCCTGTTGAAAAAAGTAAAGGGTCAAAGGTAATCGGCGGAACACTTAACAAAAACGGATCTTTTGTTTATGAAGTATCTGAATTGGGAGATAATTCGGTACTTGGTCAAATAATTCGTTTGGTGGAAGAAGCCCAAGCCAGCAAAGCACCAATTCAAAAAATAGCGGATAAAGTTGCCTCCGTTTTTATTCCAATCGTAATAATTATTGCGTTCATCACTTTTTTGGGTTGGTTAATTATTCCTGAAATATCTTCTTTTAATATAGCCTTAATTAATTTTGTAGCAGTATTGATAATTGCCTGCCCTTGCGCTATGGGTTTGGCAACGCCAACGGCAATAATGGTTGGAACCGGCTTAGGCGCACAAAATGGTATATTGATTAAGAATGGCGAAAGTCTAGAGAAAGCTCATAAACTTACTGCAATAGTGTTTGATAAAACAGGAACAATTACCGAAGGAAATCCTGTTGTTACCGATTTACACACATTCGGAATCGACCGGAATACTTTTTTACAACTATTGGCTGCCGCTGAAAACAGATCGGAGCACCCACTTGCAGAGGCAATAGTAAAATACTGTAAAGACAGAAATATTAATATAGGTAGTGTTTCGGATTTTACAAATATCGAAGGCCACGGTATTCGTGCTATGGTCAACGGTTACGAAATGTTAATCGGTAACAAAGTATTTCTAGAAAACAATAATATTCTAATCGATAACAATATCGATAAATACGAAAAAATCAGTTCCGACGGTAAATCGGTAGTATTCGTTGGCATTAACGGACGGTTAAGTGGTATAATCGGAATAGCGGATCCCGTAAAATCTTCATCGATAGAAGCCATTAAAAAATTAAAAGCTATGGGAATCAGGATTTTCATGGTAACTGGAGATAACGAAACAACGGCAAAAACCATCGCCCAAAAAATTGGAATCGATAATTATTATGCCGGCGTACTGCCCGGTGGTAAATCACAAATAATTAAAAAACTGCAAAGCAAAGGCGAAATAGTTGCTATGGTCGGCGACGGTATTAACGATTCCCCTGCTCTGGCTGTAGCCGACTTGGGAATTGCCATTGGCACCGGTACCGATATTGCCATTGAATCTTCTGATATTACGTTAATCAAAGGTGATTTAACGAATGTTGTTTCGGCAATAAAGTTATCACAGAAAACAATTAGAACAATTAAACAAAATTTATTTTGGGCTTTCGTTTATAATTCAGTCGGTATTCCTTTTGCAGCTTTGGGTTTATTAAACCCGATGATAGGTGCCTTAGCAATGTCTATGAGTTCCGTATCCGTTATTACAAATTCATTGAGATTAAAAAAAGTACATATCTGATTTATTGTATTCATGATATTTGTTTATACGATTATTGTTAATACTACCACTTTTTATTTTGTATATTTGTTAAAATCTAAAATATTCCCAACTATTGCAAAAATTAAATATGCCCATCATTTTATTTACAGTAAATATCGTCTTACCAATCTTCATTCTAATCATATTAGGTATTATTCTAAGAAAAACGGGCTTGGTAAATGATATGTTTGTAGAACAAACATCAAAATTCGTATTTAATGTATCTCTTCCGGCTTTGATTTTCCTTAAAATTTCTACTATTGAAATTTCAAGCGCTTTCGATCCTTTATTAATCGCATTATCATTTGTTTTGGTTATTGTATTTGCAATATTTAGTTGGTTTTTAGCCTTAACAGTAACAAAAAAGCCTAAAGAAGTTGGCGTTTTTACGCAAGGAAGTTTCAGAAGTAATTTTGCAATTATCGGTTTGGCTTTAATTGCAAACCTTTCGGGAGAAAAGCAACTTGGTAAAGCATCTCTATTATTAGCTTTTATTATGCCATTATATAACATTCTTGGTGTAGTATTTTTAACAATTCCTTTTAATTATCGAAAAAAATTGCCGCTTCCTCATATTTTATATGAAATCATTAAAAATCCGTTGATTATTGCGGCTTTATTAGCCGCTCCATTTTCCATATTTCACCTAAATCCGGGAAGCATTACCGTAACAACGCTTTCGTATTTATCTAAAATTGCATTACCGTTGGCATTAATCGGAATCGGTGCGTCTCTTAATATTAAAAACTTAAAGAAAGCTTCCAAATTGTCGTTCATTGCTTCATTTAATAAACTGATTACGTTTCCTTTAATTGCAATTTTTTTGGCTTACCTTTTAAATTTCGACAAAAACCAAACTGTTATTTTGTTTGTTCTGTTTGCCAGTCCTACTGCCATTGTTTCTTTTATTATGGCGGATACTATGGGGAGTAATTCTAAATTGGCGAGTGATATTATTGTTATTTCCACTCTATTCTCCGTAATAACAATAAGTACCGGCATTATATTCCTCAAATTATATTCGCTCATTTGATTTTAATTGTTTATATTTATAAAAGGTTTCGCAATAAAATTTTGTAACATTTTCCCAAAATTGTATAACGCTTCATTTGTTTTCACATATTATATTGCGGATATAATTCAAGGATAGAATAAGCTGAAATGAAATTAAAACTCAAAATATCGGAAAGGATAAGAAAAGCGGTAGCAATATTACTACTGTTTTATTTTGTTACCTCCCCGTTATTATTTGCATTCCCGTCAAGCCAGTGCACCGGCTCATGCGAAATGTCATCCGATGAAATGCATATTTGCTCAATGGAGATGCAAGAGAGTAACCACGATTGCTGCAAAACGGAAACGGATTTTTCATTTTTCGGTAATTCGACATGCGACATGAAATTCACTTATGATAATTGCATGATAATAACCGATTTGGCAAAAACCAACAATTTTGTGGTTACACCTAAGTTTAATTCGGAACAGAGTTTTATAGAAATTTTTACATTTAATGTAACCCGCGAAAGAAACGTTTATTTTTCAATCGAAATTTCCGACCGCTCGCTCAAGGAAAGTAAAACACCAATTTATCTTTTCGTACAATCCCTTTTAAATTAACTATTCAACCATACTCTCTTAATTTACACATCAAGTAAATAACAGCCTTAAAACGCTGATATATTAAAATATTTTACAAACAATTAATCTTTGAGGAAAAAATGAACTCAAAAATTCTGATTGTGCTATTGATGACTGCATTGTCGATTATTAATGCGCAAAACAGTAAAACAAACAACTATAATTTGGAAAAGCTGATTAATCAAGCGATTACTGTTAGCCCGGAAATTAAAATGCTCGAAGCCAAATACAGAGTGGCGAAATCCCAAATTGAAATAGGTACAAATTTACCCGATCCGGTCTTAACATTAGGATTGGTTAACTTGCCGGTAAATTCGTTTTCGTTTACACAAGAACCGATGACCGGTAAAATTATTGGAATTTCCCAGGGCATTCCATTTCCCGGAGCATTAAGTGCAGCTTCCGATGTTAAAGCCGTCGATACATCTATTATAAAGCAAAGTATAATAGATATTAAAAACAAAATTCGGAAAGACGTAGCCGAGCTTTACTTCTCATTACAATATCTTCGTGAAAACATTAGATTAGCCTATGAAAGCATAGAATTATTAAATCAAATTTCAGATGTTGTTAGGCGGAAATACGATGTGGGTACAGCCAGTTTACAAAATCTGGTACAAGTGGAAGTACAAATTACTCGAGTAAAAGATAAAATTGAAACATTAAAATCAACAGAAAGAGCTGTTGTAACAAAATTAAACGCTTTCCTATTGCGAGAAGAAACCGAAAATCTTAATACGGAAAATATTCGGTCGATTCGATTTTTCAAAACTACAGCCGACTCGTTGGTTAAAGTAGCCATTAAAAATCGACCGCTATTAAAAAGTATAAAACTTTCGGTGAGAAAAGCCGAACTGATGAAAGAACAAGCCGAATATACTTTTTATCCGAACTTTAAACTTGCTCTTCAATATTCTCAACGAGATTATAGTGCAACCACTTCTAATGACTTTGTCGATTTCTTTTCCGTTGTAGTGGGAATTTCACTTCCCATAAACTACGGTGGAAACAAAACCGAGCTAGTGAACAAGGCTATTCATTTAAGTACTTTATATAATGAACAATACAATCTTACAATTCAAAAATTGCAGCAAACTTTCGGCACCTTTAATTCAAAATTATTGGAATTGGCTAACCGAGAGGAGCTAATTACCAAACAACTTCTGCCACAAGCCAAGCAAGTATACGATGCGGCTATTGCCGACTATCAAGTGGGTAAAATAGATTTTGTCAACGTAATCAAAGCCGAAAATGATATTCTTAATATCAAAACAGAATTGGCAAAAATTAGAACCGATTACTATAAAAATCTTTTCACTATCGAATACCTTGTCGGCACAGAACTAACTAACATCGAGAAAAACAGAACGGAGATAAACGATGAAGAATAAAATATTAACGTACTCAGTGATATTAATTTTAGGGATTTTAATTGGCGCTGGAGCGTTATATTTAATAATTCCGAACAACGTAACCGAAAACCACCTACACGATGAAGACGGTACTTTATACTCGTGCGGAATGCACCCGGATATAATAGAGAAAGAACCCGGCAACTGCCCGATATGCGGAATGAAATTAACTCCGATTAAAAATACCCGGAAAAACAACGCTGAAAAGAAATCCGGAGAAAGAAAAATTCTTTACTGGCGAGCCCCTATGAATCCAAATGAAATTTACGATGCACCGGGAAAATCAAAAATGGGAATGGACTTGGTACCTGTTTACGAAGATGAAGGTGATGCATCGGGAGTTGTTACTGTCGACGGTTCCGTTCTACAAAGTATGAATGTCAAAATGGATATCGTCAAAACTCAAAAACTCTCGCCGGTTATTTATACTAACGGTTATTTGGATACAGACGAAACACGTGAATATGCGGTTACAACTAAAATTAACGGTTGGGTAGAAAAACTTTATGTTAATTACGTTGGACAAAAAGTAGTCAAAGGTCAAAAGTTAGTTGATATTTATTCACCGGAATTGGTTGCAGCTCAACAGGAATTGCTTACGGCTTTGGAGTATAACCAATCAACTTCCGTTTTGGAAAACGCTAAACGTAAACTGGAACTATACGATGTAAGCGATTCGGAAATAGATAATTTGATTAAAACTAAGAATGTTAAAAAATATATTACGTTATATGCGCCTTTTAACGGAACGGTGATTTCGAAAAAAGTATTGCGGGGTGATAGAATTAAAGCCGGCAGTGAAATAATGAAGGTAGCAAACTTGAACAAACTTTGGTTAAAAGCGGACATTTACGAAAGTGATCTCGATAAAATACAATTAGGTAACAAAGTAAAAATATACTTTAGTTATAAACCCGGGAAAGTATTCACCGGGAAAATATCTTTTATATATCCAACTGTTGATCCGACCACCAGAACAGTTAAAGTCCGCATTGACTTGGATAATAGAAACGAGGAATTAAAGCCGTCCATGTTCGCTAACGTGGAAATTTCAGGCAAAGAATTAAAACCCACACCGGTTATTCCGGAAACAGCCGTTATAAGAAGTGGTAAATCGGCAATTGCAATCCTATCACTCGGCGAAGGAAAGTTCAAGCCAGTTGAAATAACCTTAGGACATTATTCAAATGGTTTTTATCAAGTATTAAATGGTTTGAAAGAAAAAGATGTTATAGTCGTATCAGGTCAATTTATGATTGATTCGGAAAGTAGTTTAAGAGCGGCAGTAAAATTATTTTCTTCAGCCAAAAATGAAATGAACGAAAAGGATAATAATGAAACTATGGACATGGAAATGAATGAACCGGCATCAAAAAACCAGAATGAGGGTAACAAAACAGAAAGCATAATACGCAAAGGAATAATTGATTTGGAAACAATCGATAAAAACGGTGACGGAAAAGTTTATCAAGATTTAATGGATTGGAATGTAATATCCGATGAAGAAGGTAGATGCCCTGTATGCGGAATGTATTTAAAAGAAGTTACCATTGAAGAAGCAAAGAAAAATTTAAAAGAAAACGGTTTTGAATACAAATAGAACGTAGATCGTTAAAGACTTTTATGATCTGCAATGATCATATCAAATCATCAAAATCTGTGTTCCATTTATCGGAGGAAAAATGTTAGCAAGTGAAAATAAAGACGGTTTTATTTCTAAACTGATAGAATGGTCAATTAATAATAAATTTATGGTGATTATTCTTACTGTAGCACTTATTGCGGCCGGCATTTGGGCGCTAAACGATATAGCTGTGGATGCCCAGCCCGATTTAAGCGATGTGCAGGTAATAATTTTTACCGAATACCCCGGTCAAGGTCCTCAAATAGTTGAAGATCAAGTAACTTATCCGATGACTACTAAAATGTTATCGGTTCCTTTCGCAAAGGTAGTTCGCGGATATTCCTTTTTCGGATTCTCTATGGTGTACATAATATTCGAAGATGGAACCGATATATATTGGGCGCGCAGTAGAGTTTTGGAATATTTAAGCTCGCTTCAAAAAGACTTGCCGGAAGGTGTTGCTCCAACTTTAGGACCCGATGCTACAGGTCTTGGCTGGGTTTATCAATACATTCTTAAATCCGATAAACGGGATTTACAAGAACTAAGATCAATCCAAGACTGGTTTTTAAGATACGAATTATCTGCGCTTCCAGGAGTTTCGGAAGTAGCAAGTATTGGCGGATTTGTTAAACAGTATCAAGTAAATATCGATCCAAATAAATTAGCATCTTTCGGTATTCCGTTAAGTAAAGTTAAAATGGCTATTAAACGAAGTAACAACGATGTCGGTGGTCGTTTACTCGAAATCGGTGAAATGGAATTTATGGTTAGAGGGCTCGGTTACATAAAAAGTACAGATGACTTAAAGAAAATAGTAATCGGCTTAAATTCCAAAACAGGTACACCGGTTTATTTGGAAAACGTAGCTACTATTGATATTGGTCCGGAGTTAAGACGAGGTTTAGCAGATTGGAACGGTGAGGGTGAAACTGTTGGCGGAATAATTGTAATGCGATACGGTGAAAACGCTTTGGATGTTATAAACAGAGTAAAAGAACGTTTGGAAGAATTAAAAACATCGCTGCCGGATGACGTTGAAATAATTACTTCATACGACCGGTCGGATTTGATTAATGCGGCAATAGCCAATTTGAAAAATACGCTAACGGAAGAAAGTCTTATTGTAGCAATCATAATTATGATTTTTCTACTACACGTAAGAAGTTCTCTTGTAGCGATCTTCACATTGCCTACAGCCGTGCTAGCTTCCTATATAATTATGGATTTGCAAGGTATAAATGCCAACATTATGTCGCTCGGTGGAATTGCCATTGCCATAGGTGCGATGGTTGATGCGGCTATTGTAATGGTTGAAAATGCACATACTCATTTGGCGAGAGAACAAGAGCTGCCCAAAGAAAAACAACGACCACACTGGGCAACAATATTAGAATCGGCCAAGGAAGTCGGACCGTCAATATTTTATTCTCTTTTAGTGATAACTGTTTCCTTCCTACCAGTATTTACTTTGGAACAACAAGAAGGAAGACTGTTCAAACCGTTGGCATATACAAAAACATATTCGATGGCAGCCGCTGCAATTTTAGCTGTAACTATAGTACCGGTTTTACTGGGTTTCTTCGTTCGTGGAAAAATGAGATCGGAAGAAAACAATCCGATTACAAAATTCCTTACAAAAATTTACCATCCGGTTGTCGATTTCGTGATGAAGCAAAGATGGGCAGTTTTAATTGTTGCTTTCTTAATAATGGTCATTACTTATTTCCCTTACGCTAAATTAGGTTCAGAATTCATGCCGCCATTATACGAAGGTGACTTATTATATATGCCAACAACTCTTCCCGGTATTTCAATTACAAAAGCAAAAGAGATTTTGCAGCAAACGGATAGGATAATAAAAACTTTTCCAGAGGTCGAATCTGTTTTCGGTAAAATAGGACGAGCCGAAACTGCAACTGACCCGGCACCGTTATCTATGATTGAAACTACAATTCAACTTAAACCACGAGATAAATGGCGCCCCGGTGTAACTCCCGAAAGCTTGGTCGAAGAGCTCAACGCAGCAATTCAGTTCCCCGGCTTAACCAATGCATGGACAATGCCAATTAAAACAAGAATCGATATGTTGGCAACAGGCATAAAAACTCCAGTCGGAATTAAAATTGCCGGTCCCGATATTCAAGTATTGCAAAAAATCGGTAAAGAGATTGAACAAGTAGCTAAAACAATTCCCGGAACCCGTTCGGCTTATGCGGAAAGATCTGCCGGTGGTAATTATATCGATTTTGTAATAAAACGTGATGTGATTGCCCGTTACGGACTAACCATTGATGATGTGCAAGATGTAATCATGTCCGCTATAGGAGGAATGAACATAACAAAAACCGTAGAAGGCTTGGAACGTTATCCGGTAAATCTTCGCTATCAACGAGATTACAGGGAAAACATTGAAGAACTTAAAAGAGTTCGTGTACCTATTCATAATGGAGGTTACGTCTTGCTTTCGGAACTGGCCGATTTGGAAATTAAAAAAGGTCCGCCCGCAATAAAATCCGAAAATGCTAGACCTAATGCTTGGGTCTACATCGACCTTAAAGACATTGACGTTGGCACTTATGTGAAAAATGCAAAAAAAATAATAGCCGAAAAAATCGAGCTCCCGGCAGGTTATTCGTTAATCTGGAGTGGTCAATATGAATATATGGAACGCTCAAGCAAACGTTTGGCAATGGTTATACCAATCACGTTATTACTTGTGATCTTACTACTTTACATTAATACAAAATCTTGGATTAAAACCGGAATAATTCTTTTGGCCCTTCCCTTTTCCATGGTTGGTGCAGTATGGTATTTGTACATCGCGGATTTTAATATCAGTGTTGCCGTTTGGGTTGGCATTATCGCACTACTTGGTGTAAGTGCCGAAACCGGCGTTGTTATGCTTTTATACTTGGATATTGCATACGACAAATTCAAAAAGAACGGCTTATTCAAATCTTTATCGGATTTAAGAGAAGCAATTTTCGAAGGAGCTGTTAAACGTATCAGACCCAAAATGATGACCGTGATGACAACAATGTTGGGCTTATTACCAATCGTAATCGGAACGGGAATAGGCTCGGATGTTATGAAAAGAATTGCAGCTCCTATGGTCGGCGGTATAATTACAAGTATGATTATGGAATTAACTCTCTTTCCCGCAATATTCTACATAATAAAGAAAAGAGAATTGAAAAAATTATTACCCGAATTTAATTCAAACGAAAAAGGTAAAATTAACGGAACACCGGAATAATGGTTGAATTAATAATCCTCGGAATATTTATAGCCGTCATAATCGGATTAATGTTCAGAAAAGTTGGGGATCAAAGTATGACCTATACCCAATCGGTAAAATTTAATTATGCAAATATTTATGATATCTTAATATTATATTATTTTAATTCATACTATTTCGTCCGATTTCTGCTTGCATTCGTCGGAATACTTATGTTCGATTTGAATCGTAACGTGTGAAATGTTAAAATCTTTTTCCAGCTTATTCGATATCTTTTTAATAAGATCATCGTTTGCATTAACATCCTGAACCGATAGATGTACTGTGAGAGAGTTTTCCGTTGTGCTCATAGCCCATATATGCAAATCGTGAAACTCTTCAACCTCCGGAAGAGAAGATATGTATTTTTCAATTGCCACTCTATCGACGTTTTTCGGTATTGCATCTAA